>NZ_JAPDIQ010000006.1:0-375182 GCF_029872515.1 Pseudomonas flavocrustae
GGGTTTGGGCTTGGGTGGGTGCCTGACCACGGGTTTGGGCTTAGGCGGCGCGGGCTTGGCCGCCAGCTCGTCCACCACCGGTGGCGGCGGTTCCGGCGCCTGTACCACCGGCTCGGGCAGCGGCGGCGGTTCAGGGGGTGGTGTCTCCACTACCGGTGGCGCCGGCGCGGCGAACTCGATGGTCATCGGCGGTATCTGTGGCGGCACTTCCGGCAGCACCGTTTCTGGCTGCCGGGCGAGCCAGTAGAAGACCGCGCCGTGCAAGGCCACCGCCAGGGCCAGCAAGGCCAAGGCTTCGGGGCGCTTGAGCGAGGGGCGGGGTCGCTGATCGTGGGTGAACTCGGCCAGCGCCAGCGGGCTGGCGGCGCCGACAACGGGGCTGGGTTCGGGGGGCGTAGCCGACCACGCCGGTGCGGCGCGAGCAGCCTGAAGATTCGCCATGAACGAAGTTCCTTCCTCTACGGATTGACCTGGGCAGCCAATAAAATTGCCAAGGGAGTGCGATGATGCAGAACTCGCTAGCCGTATCGAAGTAACTTATTTCGCGCACAGGCGAACGAAAAGTTATTAAAAAAATGCTATCGCGCACGGAGGAGAGAATTTTGCCGAGCACAGGTGGAAACCGCTTAAAAGGCAAATTCAAAAGGTATAGCGCACGACGTCTAGAGATTGATTTCCAACCGTAGCCTGAACGCCGTCCAACTATCCTTATTTCTTTTTTATCTAATATGTAGATGGGCTTTTGATTGACGAAACAAGACACCCGCCTTTACAACCTGCACTCGGTTGAATGCCCCTGCCATAAAGAACTTCTGACCGATTGACTCGTCGATCACCTTTCCCGCAAGGACGCCCCATGACCCCGCTCACCCTGCTCCGCCGCCTCACCGTTGCCCTGTTCGCCGTCATGATCTTCACGGGCTCCGCCCAGGCCGAGCAGACCCTGCGCATCGGCTACCAGAAGTTCAACAGCCTCAACATCCTCAAGAGTACCGGCGCCTTGGAGCGAGCCCTGGCGCCGGAGGGCATCCGGGTCGCCTGGTACGAATTCGCGGCCGGTCCGCAGTTGCTCGAAGCCATGAGTACCGGTGCCATCGACCTCGGCCATGCGGCGGATGCACCCTCGGTTTTCGCCCAGGCCGCCGGCAAGCCGGTGGTCTACCTGGCCGCCGAACAGCCCTATCCGAAGGGCATCGGTATTCTGGTCAGCAAGGATTCGCCGATTACCGACGTCGCCGGTCTCAAGGGACAACGCGTCGCCACTGGCCGCGGCTGGAATGCCCAGTATCTGCTGGCAGTGGCGTTGCAACAGGCTGGACTGAGCTACAAAGACATCCAGCCGGCGTACGTGTCCAATGCAGCCGATGCCGTGGCCGCCCTGCAATCCGGCAGTGTGGCCGCTGCTACCCTCTGGGACCCCTTCCTCGCCGCCGCCGAGCAAAAGCAGCCGGTCCGTAACCTGCGCGACGGCGAGGGGCTGACCAACAACCGCACCTTCTATCTCTCCACCGCTGCCTTCGCCGACACCCACCGCGCCCTGCTCCACACCTTCTTCAGCGAATTGGCCAAGGCCAGCACCTGGGCCAATGCCCATCCCAAGGACGTCGCGCAACTGCTCGCGCCGCAACTGGGTATCGACGCCAGCACCCTGGAGGTGGCCAGCAGCAGACGCAACTACAACGCCGTGGCCATCACCCCCGCTATCGTCGCGGAACAGCAGCGTCTGGCTGATACCTTCCAGGGACTGGGCTTGATCCCGCACGCCATCCGTATCCAGGACGCGGTCTATCCGGCGACGGTGGTGCCTTAGGGCACCCTACCGCGGCAGCGGAATCCAGGCCGATCCGGCCACCTGGCCGTCGTCGCGGAAGCCCGGTAGCTTCTCGGCCAGTTGCTTGAGGTTGCGCACCTGCAGATCCAGCAGCAGCTGACGGGTGATCAGCGTGGGCGGTACCAGTACCTGGGCGCCCTGCTCTTCACCCGTCAGCCGCCGCGCCAGGGTGCGCAGGCTGATGGCACCGGCGGTCTCGGCATTCACCGCGGCGGTGGCCACCCAGGCGCTGTCAGGCTCGGTCATGGCCTGGATGTCGGCCGTGGAGATATCGGCGCTGTAGATGCGCGTCGTCTTGTTGCGACCGGCCTCGTCCACGGCGAGCTTCACGCCCTTGGCGAATTCGTCGTAAGGCGCGAAGAACACCGAGATGTCCGGATGAGCGCGCAGCACGGCGCCGGCGGCATTGGCGATGGAGTTGGGGATGGGCGCGGTCATGCTGCCGAAACGAGCCTGCTCGACGATCCCCGGGTGGTCGCGCTTGACGGCTTCCCAGATCTCGAAGCGTTGCTCCATGGGGGTAAAGCCGGGCACGTAGGCCACTCCGGCCTGGAAGTGTTCGCCGTTGTCCTTAAGCGCCTGGCCCAATACCAGGCGCGCCAGTTGCCGATGATCCTGGACGACCTGGGTCACGCCCGGTACCTGGAGGTCGATATCGAAGGCCACCACCTTGATGCCCTTGGCCTGGGCCTTGGCCACGGTATCTCGCAGGGTCTCGGGCAGGCCCAGGCCGACCAGGATGCCATCCACCCCCAGGTCGATGGCCTGCTCCAGCTGCTCGCGCTGGCGCACCGCGTCCTGGCGCGCGTCGAACACCCTCAGGTCGGCACCCACGGCCTTGGCCTGCCGCTCGACGCCACGCTGGAAGGCCTGGAAGAAGTCACCGGCGGTCAGATAGGCGACCAGGGCCAGCTTGACCTGCCCCTTGTCGAAGGGTGGCGGTGCACCAGGCGCGCCCGTGGCGAGGGCTGGCACGGCGGTGAAGCAGGCGAGACTCAGGACGAAGGGGCGAAGCCATTTGCGCATAGCGGGTGTTCCTTTGTCGTAGACGAGGCTAGCGGCGTTCGCGCGCGAAGCCGAAGGTGAAGACCAGGGCCAGGACCAGGACCAGTCCCTTGACGAAATCCTGGGTGTAGTAAGGGGCGTTGAGCATGGTCAGGCCGTTGAGCAATACGGCGATCAGCAAGGCGCCGATCAAGGTGCCGAAGGCGTTGGGCTTGCGCGCGCCCAGCACCGCGAAGCCGATCAGCGCCGCGCCCAGGGCATCGAGTACCAGGCTGTTGCCCGAGCTGACATCGCCACGTCCGAGGCGCGCGGCCAGCAAGACTCCACCCAGGGCGGCGAGTACCGCGGAGAGGACGTAGGCCAATACCCGGTAACGCCCCACCGCAGCGCCGGCCAGTCGCGCCGCCTGTTCGTTGCCGCCGATGGCGTAGAACAGGCGCCCGTGGCGGGTCCGCTCCAGCAGCAGCCAGATCACCAGGGCTACCGCCGCGGTGACCACCACGGGCACCGGGATCAGGTCGAACCAACGGGCCCGTCCGAGGGCGAGGAAGGCCGGCGGAAAGCTGCCAGGCGCCTCGTCGCCATTCGCCAGGGTCATGCCCACGGCGATGGAGTTGCCGGCACTGGGGATCAGCTGCAGGCCGAGCACCAGGAACATGCTGCCCAGGGTGGCAAGAATGTCGGGAATGCGCATCCGAACGATCAGTCAGCCATTGAGCAGGCCCACCAGGGCACCGCCGCCCAGCGCCAGCAGGAGCGCCGCGGTGGTGCCCCAGTCGAGCACCACCAGCACGTAGCTGGAAATCATCAGGCTCATGGCCGCCACCGCGCCGATGGACAGGTCCAGGCCACCGGCAGCCATGGTGACGGTCACCCCCAGGGCAAGCAGCGCGACGACGGAGACCGACAGCAGGATGCTGAACAGGTTGCCAGGGCGCAGGAACGCGGGCTCCAGGGCGCCGAACAGGATCAGCAGCAGACCCAGGATCAGCAGCAGCCCGTAGCGCGTGGCCAATTGGCTCAGTGCGAGAGCACGCGGGGCGGTGGGCGCCGGGCGGGCGGAATCGACGAGATCGCTCATGCGTGCTCCAGTTCGGTGAGCTGAGTGAGTTGCTCCACCAGGGTGGCTCTATCGACCCCCTGGCGGCTGAAATGGGCTACCACCCGCGCGTCGCGCATCACCAGTATCCGGTCGGCGATCTCCAGGGCCTCATCGGGATCGGTGCAGATCACCAGGGTGGCGCGTGCGTCCGCCGTGGCACGGATTCGGGCGCCGATGTCGCGGCGCGACTGGACGTCCACGCCCTGGAAGGGTTCGTCCAGAATTAGCAGGCGGGCCGGCGCCAGCAGCCAGCGCGCCAGGACCACCTTCTGCTGGTTGCCGCCGGATAGCGTGGCAATGTCCTGTTCGACATCGGCGGTCTTGATGCCCAGCGCCCGGACCTGGGTCCAGGCGGCAGCGGCTTCGTCACGTTGACGGAGCAGGCCGCGCCGGGAAAAACGACGCAGGAAGGGCAAGGTCATGCTCTGCCGCACGGTGAAGCCGGGGACCAACGAGCTGCGCCTACGGTCTTCGCCAGCGAAGAACACGCCCTGATTGATGGCGGCGCCCGGGTCCTGGGGCCGCCAGGGCCGGCCATCCAGCTCCAGCCGTCCGGCGACGGGGCGCCGCAGCCCGAATAGCGTTTCGGCGAGCCGGCTCTTGCCGGCGCCGAGCAGCCCGGTCAGGGCGACCACCTCGCCCTGGGCCAGGTGCAGATCGAAAGGTGCAACGTCCGGCGCCAGCTGCAGCGCCTGCGCCGTCAGTACCACAGGACCGGCCGCGCGCGGGGTTGGCAGGCGCTGTTCCAGGGGCTGGCCCAGCATGGCCTCCAGTGCCGCAGCGAAGTCCAGGGGCCTAGCGAAGTCGCCGGTCAGTCGGCCGTCCCTCAGCACCAGCAGGCGATCGGCGAGGCGCTGCAGATCGGTCAGCCGATGGGAAATATAGAGAATGGCGACGCCCGCCTCACGCAGGCGGTCGAGCAGACCGAACAGCCGCCCCGCCTCCTGGGACGACAAGGCCGCGGTGGGCTCGTCGAGGATCAGCAGGCGCGGCTGGGCGGCGACGGCGCGGGCCAGTATCAGCAGTTGCCGATCAGCCTGGCCCAGTTGATCCACGGATGCGGCGAGCGGTAACTGCAGGTCTAGGGTGGCGGCGATGGCCGCTGCTTCCCGCGTCAAACGGCGCCGATCATGACCCAGGCCCGGTCCCTGGCAGAGCCGATCCAGACACAGGTTTTCGGCCACGCTCAAGGTGGGGACGATGCCGTCGTCCACGCTTTGTTGCACCGCGACGATACCGGCGCGGCGCGCGGCGGCAGGCGAGGTGAAACGTTGGGGGCGCCCGTCGACGAGCAATTCACCCTGGGTCGGTCGATAACCACCGCAGAGAATCCGCACCAGCGTGGACTTGCCGGCGCCGTTGGAACCGAGCAACCCGGTCAGGGTGCCAGCCCGCAGGTCCAAGTCGAGGCCGTGCAGGATCGGCTTGTCGGCGAAACTGAAATGCAGATCGCGCAACGCAATCCTGGAAGGTTCAGCCATGTCCTACTCCATCGACGAGGTGGCACACCTTAATTCACCGTCGGCGACCGTGCTAAATAGTCAGTGGGAATATGGTCATACGCTTTTTTCAATTGCAAAGGCTTATGAGTCCATTACCGGGGCAGTTGATATGCCTGCACAAGGATCAACTTCAGAACGGATCGAGCCGATGCTGATAATCGCCCGAGGCCACTGGTGAATGCTATTAAACAGCGCCATGACCTTGCTGTTGCAACAACAACAGTTGTTCTTTGCCAAACAGCTTTCCTTAATATAAGCGACTCGCTTTTCGCTATTTACCTGTCGCCAACAAGTCTCGTTAAAGTCGCCCGGCTCCCTGGCGACGTGCGACTGCGTGGTTCGGTCGTACTGGCCGCGGTCTCCGGGGAATGACTGTCGACCGGTCGCGTCCGCCCCGGTCTCCAATAATCCTCGTGACGGCAGTGACGCCGCCCGGCGATCAGGAGTGTTGCCCGTGTTACCTCGATCCCTGTTCAGTTCCGCCGTTTTATCCGCCCTGGTCCCCCTGCCGGCCTTCGCCGAAGAGCCCATCGACGGCATCGCCAAGCTCGATACCGTGCTGGTGACCGGTACCCGCGCGAAGAACCGCACGCTGCTCGATTCGCCGGTGCCCGTGGATGTGCTGACCGCGGAGGACCTGAAGGCCGCCGGCGTGGTGGGCGGTGAGCTCGGCCAGGCGTTGCAGACGCTACTGCCTTCGTTCAACTTTCCCCGCCAGTCCAACTCGGGCGGTGCCGACCACGTCCGCGCCGCCCAACTGCGCGGCCTGAGCCCGGATCAGGTACTGGTACTGGTCAATGGCAAGCGCCGCCACACCTCGGCACTGGTGGCCGATTCCTCGAAGATCGGTCGTGGCACCGCGCCGGTGGACTTCAACGCCATCCCGATCAGCGCCATCAAGCGCATCGAGGTGCTGCGCGATGGCGCCGGCGCCCAGTACGGCTCGGACGCCATCGCCGGGGTAGTCAACATCATCCTCGACGATGCCGACCAGGGTGGAGAGCTGAGCACCACCTATGGCGCCTATCACACTCATCAGCGGGCCATTGGCAAGACCACGACCGACGGCCAGACCTCGACCAGCAGTGCCAAGCTGGGTACCAAGCTTGGCGAAGCCGGCGGCTTCGCCCGCTTCGGCGCCGAATACGACGACCGCAATCCCACCAATCGCGCCGGTTATGACAACACCGGCTGGAACGCCGGCAACCAAGCCATCGGCCAGCGCAACTACGTCATGGGCGACGGCAGCTCGCGCAATCTTTAAACCTGGCTAAACAGCGAACTGCCGCTGGCCGCTGGCACCGTCTATCTGTTCGGCACCTACAGCCAACGCGACAGCACCGGCGCCAACTTCTTCCGCTACGACTACGAGTACCCCCAGCGCTACCCCGATGGCTTCCTACCGCAGACGCTGGCGCAGATCCACGACACCTCCCTGACCGCTGGCTTCAAGGGCGCGCTGGGCGCCGGCTGGGACTACGACACCAGCCTCACCCATGGCCGCAACCGCTACGAATCCGGCGTGCGCCGCACCCTCAACCCGGACCTCGCCGATAGCGGCAGCCGTTTCGACCGCGGCGAATACGCGCTGGCGCAGACCGTCGCCAACCTGGACCTCACCCATGACTTCCGCCTGCTGGAGCGAGATTTCCTCTTCGCCGTGGGCGGCGAATACCGCCACGAGGGCTTCACCTCCCAGGCAGGGGAGCTGGGCTCCTGGTACGGCACCGGCGCGGTGGGCGGCAATGGCCTGCGGCCGGACGACGAGGCGGAGCTGCAGCGCGACGTCTTCGGCCTTTACCTGGATATCTCCGGCGACCTGACCGACCGGCTGTTCGTCGACGCCGCCGCGCGTTTCGAACGCTACAGCGATGCCGGCAGCAAGCTCACCGGCAAGCTCAGCGGCCGCTACCGCCTGACCGATCGGGTGGCGCTGCGCGGCGCCCTGTCCAACAACTTCCGCGCGCCCTCCCTGGCGTAGAAGGGCTACCAGAGCACCACCAGCAACTACGACGACGCTCAGAATCTGGTGGACGTGCGTACCCTGGCGGTAAACAACCCCATCGCCCGAGCCCTCGGGGCCGAGGATCTCAAGCCGGAAACCTCGACCAACGCGAGTCTCGGCCTTACCTTCCAAGCCAGCGAGCGCCTGGACTTCTCCCTCGATGTCTATCGCATCGATATCAAGGACCGCATCACCCTGTCCGAGCAATTCGGCAGCGATGCCCTGGAAAGCTGGATCGCCGACAACTACGGCATCGCCGGTATCCACGACCTGACCTTCTTCACCAATGCGGTCGACACCAGCACCAAGGGGGCGGAACTGGTGGGCAACTACCGGCAGCCACTGCTGGGCGGCAATCTGACCCTCACCGCCGCCTATAGCTATTCGCGCACCCGCGTGGTGGACACCGCGGCCACGCCGACGCAGCTGGCCGCCCTGGGGATCGGCTCGGACGTGCTGGTAGGCGCCGCGGAGCGCAACACGCTCACCGATGCGGCGCCCAGCCAGAGATTCATCTTCTCCAGTCGCTGGGCGGACGACCGCTGGAGCCTGCTCGGCCGCCTTACTCGCCATGGCAAGACCAAGCGGGTGTTCGCCTTCGCGGAGCAGTCCTACGGCGCCCGCTGGCAGCTGGACGCGGAGGCCGAGTATCGCGTGACCAAGCAGTTCGCCGTGGCCCTGGGTGGCTACAACCTGCTGGACAAGTATCCGGAACGCTCCAGCGCCGAGATCAACTACGGCGGTAACCTGCCCTACGACGTGCTCTCTCCCATCGGCAGCAACGGCGCCTATTACTACACCCGGGCGACCTACACCTTCTGACGCAAGGCCTCAAAAAGACACGGCGGCCGGCTGCGAAACGGCGAGCACGGAAAGATCGCCGGTCAGCCGCTTCCACGCCAGGCGGACGGCGGACAGGTCCTGGCGCCGCGCCGCCGTGTCCTCATGCAGGATCACCAGTACCTTGGTGGCGAGCCGTTCCGGCTCTGTAGCACCGCGATCGCGCCATTGGCCGTAGGCGTCCAGCACGGTGAAGCCATCGGGGAAGCGAGCGGTAATCTCCTGGTCCAGGAAGGCCTGCCAACGCTGAGCGGATACCTGACGCTCGACCGGACGTTGCGGCCCCAACGACAGATAGAGCTCGGTACGGACCCAGCGGGCCTCGGGTGGTCGTGAGCTATCCCCGATTAAGGTGGCGCCGGGCTCCTCCGCCCGGGGAGCTGCCGGAAGATGACTATTGGCGCAGCCAAGCAGATTGAGGCACAGCGCGGCAACGAGCAGCGAGCGATACATACGGAAGTCCGTCCTTGAAAGTGAGAGCGAGGAGCGACGTTGACCCTGATAGCCGCTTACGGATGCCTACGAGAGTTGGAACGGCAGTCAGATGCCGGCGACTTTATAAGGCGTCCGGCGCCAACGTAATCCAGTCGATTTCCCGCCAACTTCAGCGCAATGAACAGGAATGAGCCAGTGGGACTATCCAGCCACGCGAGGTTATGGAAAGCACCTATCCGACTGGCACTTCAGGGGTAACTTTCACCCCTAGTAACGAAGCGCCTCCGGCTATATGAATTCGCGCGTTACTGTGCACGACACGCAGTATCAGGCGCCAGCCTGGCACTCTTCTAAGTTTATGCCTTAGAAATCTTAAGCGAAGCAAAAGTCTGCCTTTAGGCTACAAGGCCTTTTACGCAGAGATCACCGCAGTGCCCCAGGTTTGGCTTGTTTCAAGGAAGGTTTGTCTTTGGCTGGATGCCCGCGAGGCCCGACCATGACCTTCGATTACGCCTTTGCCCTCTCCACCCTGCCCGCCTTCGGCCGTGCGGTACTGGTCACCCTGCAGGTGGGGCTGCTGGCCAGCGTTGCCGCCTTACTGGTGGCCGTGGTGAACAATGCCCTGCTGGTGCTGGCGGTCCCCGGGACGCGGATACTGGTCCGCAGCTACGTGGAGTTGGCGCGCAACACGCCGCTACTCATCCAGCTGTTCTTCATCTACTTCGCCCTGCCTAGCCTGGGCGTCCAGATCTCCGGTTTCGCCGCCGCCCTGATCGCCATGACGTTCCTCGGCGGCGCCTATCTCACCGAGGTGCTGCGCGCAGGGATCGAAGCGGTACCGAACAGCCAGCTCGAATCGGGCCGCGCCATAGGTCTCTCACGGCTTCAGTTATTGCGCTTTGTGGTGTTGCCCCAGGCGGGAATCTTCAGCCTGCCGGCGCTGTGCGCCAACGCCATCTTCCTGCTCAAGGAAACCACCGTCGTGTCCGCCGTGGCAGTGCCGGAACTGCTATACACCACCAAGAACTATATCGCCCTCTACTACCGCACCTACGAAATGCTGGCCGTGCTGACCGGCATCTGCCTGTTGCTTTTCCTGCCGCTGTCATTGCTGCTCGGTGCCCTGGAACGGAGGCTGCAGCGTGGCCATTACGGGTTTTGAACTGCTGTGGCAGGCCGCGCCACAACTGGCGGCGGGAGCGGGCCGCACCCTGGCCATCGCCAGCGGCGCCATCTTGCTGGCCAGCGTTCTGGGCCTGGCCTACGGCATCGGACGTAGCCTGCGGCGGCCCTGGCTGGACCTCCTGCTGCGTAGCTACCTGGAACTGTTCCGCGCCATCCCGGTGCTGGTCTGGCTGTACCTCGGCTTCTTCGGTCTGCCACTGCTGCTCGGCATCGACTTGCCGGCGTTCTGGTGCGCGGTGCTGGTACTCGGCCTGTGGGGGGCCACCGAGATCGGCGAGGTGGTCCGGGGCGCCCTCGCCTCCCTGCCGTCCGGCCAGCGCGAGGCAGGGCTAGCGATAGGGCTCGACACCGCCCAGCTCTATCGCTGGGTGCTGCTGCCACAGGGCCTCAAGCGCCTGACGCCCGGTGTGATCAACGTCCATACCCGGATCATCAAGACCAGCTCCCTGACCGTGCTGATCGGCGTGGTCGACGTCACCAAGGTCAGCCAACAGATCATCGAGCGTACCTACGAATCGGTCACCCTTTACGGCTTCCTGTTCGTGTTTTTCTTCCTGCTCTGCTATCCGCTGTCCTGTGCCTCGCGCGCGTTGGAACGGCGTTGGAACCACACATGAATCCGCTACTCCAGCTGTCCGGCTTCAACAAGGCCTATCAAGGCATCCCGGTACTCAACGACATCGACCTCAGCGTGCGCGAGGGTGAGGTGGTGGTGATCCTCGGGCCCAGCGGCTGCGGCAAGAGCACCCTGCTGCGCTGTCTCAACGGCCTGGAACAGGCTGACAGCGGTACCCTCGCTTTCGCCGGCCGTCCGCTCGACGCGCGCAGCGACTGGCGCGAGGTCCGTCAGCAAGTGGGCATGGTGTTCCAGAGCTATCACCTCTTCCCGCATCTGCGGGTACTCGACAATCTGCTGCTGGGACCACTCAAGGTGCAGCGGCGGCCCCGCGCCGAGGCCGAGGAACAGGCCCGCACCCTGCTGGCGCGAGTGGGCTTGGCGCACAAGGCCGAGGCCTGGCCCCGTGAGCTCTCCGGCGGCCAGCAACAGCGGATCGCCATCGTCCGCGCCCTGTGCATGAACCCCCGGGCGCTGCTGTTCGACGAGGTGACCGCGGCGCTGGATCCGGAAATGGTCAAGGAGGTGCTGGAAGTCATCCTCGACCTGGCCGGCGCCGGCATGACCCTGCTTATCGTCACCCACGAACTGGCCTTCGCCCGTGCGGTGGCGGATCGCATCCTGTTCATGGATGCCGGACGTATCGCCGAAGAGAGCGACCCCGAGAGTTTCTTCAGTGCACCGCGGAGCCCTCGGGCTCGCCAGTTCCTGGAGCGATTCTCTTTCATGGAAAACCTGCCCAGAAGGAAAGTCTCGTGACCTTGAGATCCACCCTAGCCCTCCCCCTGCTCGCCCTTGGCCTGCTGGCGGGGTGCGACAACGCATCCACCGCCAAGGCGCCAACTGCGGCTCCCGCCGACCAAGGCTCCTTGGCGACCATCAAGGCCCGCGACAAGTTGATCGTAGGGGTTTTCAGCGACAAGCCGCCCTTCGGCTTCGTCGACGAGAAAGGCCAGTACGTTGGCTTCGATACCGATCTAGCCAAACGTTTCGCCAAGGACTTGCTGGGCGACGAGCGCAAGGTGGAATTCGTCAGCGTCGAGCCGGCCAGCCGGATTCCCTTCCTGCAGAGTGACAAGGTGGATCTGATCCTGGCCAACATGACGGTCACCCCCGAGCGCCAGCAGGTGGTGGATTTCACTAATCCCAACCTGAAGGTCGCCGTCCAGGCGCTGGTACCCGCGGACAGTCCGGCGCAGAAGCTCGAGGATCTAAAGGACAAGACGTTGATCGTGACCACCGGCACCACCGCGGACCTCTGGCTGACCCGCAACCACCCGGACTGGAAGCTGCTCAAATTCGAGAAGAATTCGGAGTCTCTCCAGGCACTGGCCAACCACCGCGGCGATGCCTACGCCCAGGACAACCTGGTGCTGTACGGCTGGGCCAAGCAGCACCCCGGCTATCGCCTGCTGCCCGACAAGCTCGGTGCCGAGGCCCCCATCGCTCCGGCGGTGAAAAAGGGCAACAGCGAGTTGCGCGACTGGGTTAATGGCGAGCTCACCCGACTCGGGCAGGAGCGCTATCTGCTTACCCTCTACGACCGGTATGTACGCGCGCAACTGCCGGATGGCACCGATCCTCAGGCGGTCATCGTCGAAGGGGGTGATTGGAAGGGCGGTAGCGGCGACTGACGCCTCGCAACGGGCGGGGATCGGCCCTTCTCCACCGATCCGCGTCTGTTTTCTGACGATTCAAACCTGACGCATTGCAAACTTGACAGCGATTAGATCCATTATTCACAACGGTTATTTGCTAATTACTAAATCGAATATTCATAACGGCGGTTTGTCGGACGTTGCGAGGTAATCCGTCGTCATGGCAGCGCTTTGCGGGTTGTGACGTCTTGGGAGGATGTCGCGTTCGTCCTGCCCACGCTGCAAATGCACGCAGTGCTGCTGACGCCTCGGCTTGTCCGGAGCGGACTTCTTCCTAGAATGCGAGCCAGTTGATCCCAAACCTCGCTTACCTCTTCAGGAGTCCTGACCATGATGAATGCCATGCAGATGCCGATGACCAACGCCATGATGCCGATGATGGGGATGCCCATGATGATGGGTGTCATGCAGTGCGACATGCAGCAGGATGGCATGCGCTGCACCGTCATGCCCGCCGCGGACATGGACATGGCCATGTTTCGCAACAGCGCCGACATGATGACCATGATGATGAATTGCGGCATGCCGATGATGATGCACTGCGGCAACCTGATGATGCTGGGTATGTCCGAAGCCGCAATGCCGATGATGGCCAACCTGAACGCCATGCCGATGATGGGCATGAACCTGCCGCCGATGAAGTGCATGCTCGACTGCACCCTGCAGGGTGACAAGCTGGTCTGCATGATGACGCCGATGCAGGGCATGGACCTGAACCTGTTCAAGAATGGCTGCATGCTGATGATGAAGATGATGGACTGCGGCATGCCCATGATGATGAGCTGCAACGGCATGCCCATGATGTGCTGCACCTGCTGAGCGACACGCGACTAAAAAAGCCCGCTGGCCGACGCCAGAGGGCTTTTTCATTGCGTGATGCCAGGAATCAGTCCAGCCGTTCGGCGTAGATGGACACCAGGTAGGCCACCGCCTCGGTGGCCGCCGGATTGCGATAGCCGTGCGGCTGGTCGGCGTAGAACAACAGGGAATCGCCGGTGCCGACGAGAAAGCGCTCTTCGTTCACGGTAACCTCAAGCACGCCCTGGGCCACCACCAGATTTTCCTGGGTGCCGGGCGCATGCCCGGAAGACGTTTCAGCCGCCAGGCCCGCGAGTCGCAACTCGTAGAATTCCACCTGGCGCGACACGTCGAAGGGAAACAGCGCCCGACTGACGAAGCCGCCGTCGGCGCTGACCAGGCGCTTGCTGTGCTGCACCGGCAGCAGCGCCACGCCGGTGAAATCGCGCGCATCCAGAAAAGCGGCGATCGAGACCTTGAGGGCCTGGGCAATCTTGTTCAAGACCTTGATCGAGGGCACGCTGCGGCCGCTTTCGATTTGCGCCAGCATGGCCCGGCTGACACCCGACAGACGAGCCAGGCCGTCGAGAGACAGCTGGCGCTTGCCACGCAGGCGAAGCAGATTTCCCGCGACCCGCGTGCAGATCGGGTCCGCACTGGCAGTCTCCAGGGCCTGGCTCTCCTCGCCATGGTGATCCATACCCGCGACGACCTCCATGGTCAGGCCTCCTGAGCGGTCCTGTTCCGTTGTGCCACCAGCATCGCTGCCGTCTGGCCGGCCTGGGCGGCGTACAGCAACCACAACCATTCGGCCTGTCGCCGCGCCTGGCGGCGCAACCGATAGCGGGCGAGATCCACGACGTTATCCGGGCGGCTCATGGGATGTCCTCGGCAGTGACAGGAGAAGGATGGGTCAAACCTAGCAAGCCTGGTTTAGAACCATAAATAATGTATTCGGCTAGGTTAATAACTTTTTGCAGTGACTGCGTCAGACGAGGGTCGCCTGGCGTCTGTCCAACGCTCCGAACGCCAGGCAATACGAAGCGCAGGGACGCCACGGTCAAAACAGTCCCGAAGTTGGCAATGGCGTACCCTTGAGCCGCCAGGCGCCCACCGCGGCGGCCTTCCAGTGCCGCGGATTGTGATTGGCCACCGTCCGTGCATTGCGCCAGTGGCGATCCAGGTTATGACTGCGCCCGGTCGTCGAAGCCCCACCCACGTCGAACAACGTTTCCGCGGCCCTGAGTGCGAGTTCAGCGGCCAGGTACTGGGCCTGGGCAACACCCAAAGCAGCCTGCTCCACCGATTCGGCGCCGAGTTCGGCCGTCCAGCTGGCATCGATGCTGTCGGCTGCATGCAGAACGACTGCCTCCGCGGCGAAGGCCCGGGCCGCGATATCACCCACGGCCCATTCGACATAGGGGTCGTCGACCGAACGGCTGGCGCTGCTGTGTTTGATGGGACGAGCGTGTTCGCGGGCGAAGCGCTCGGCATCGACCTGAGCGTTGCGCGCGATACCGGCGAGGACGGTGCCGAGAAATAGCTGCAGGAACGGCGTGACGATGGTGCGGGTCCCTTCCTCCACGGTCCGCGGCCGGATCTCGTCGCGCTCGACGCGGACCTCGTTCAGGCGAGTGGTGCCACTTGCAGTGAGGCGCTGGCCCATGGCATCGAAGTCGTCCAGCAACTCCAGTCCGGGCCGATCGCGCGGGAGCACGAAGGACACCGGCTGATCGTTCTCGTCCAGCGCCACGGCGCTGATCCAGTCGGCGAACAACGCCCCCGTGCTATAGAACTTGCTGCCCTGGGCGCGGTAATGATCGCCGTGATCGACCAGGCGCGCCGCGATGGCGCCATTGGCACCGCCCAGCTCCCAACCGGCGTTGCCCAGCACAGCGCCCGCCAGATAGCGGGGAAACCAGAGGGCCCGCTCCGCCTCCGCCTGGTCATGGCGCGCCGCGAGGAGGCCTTCGAGAAAGGCGAACCCCGGGCGCAGCGCCTGGGCGACGTTGGAGTCCGCCGCGGCGATGCGCAGCAGCAGTGCGATGACGTCGCGCACGCGGCCCCCCGGACCGCCATAGCGGGTCGGGATACGCAGGGTATAGACGCCGGCCTCGGCCAACTGCCGAATAGCCTCGTACGGCAGTTGCCGTTCGCGCTCGCGATTCGCGGCGCCGGCGGCGATATCGGGTAGCAGGCGGTCGACGCGGGCGCTGATGGCCTGCACCGAAGTGGCCGGCTGAAGTTCATGGGCAGTCATAGGTCTCTCCACGGCTAGATAGCGATTTTCCAAAGACGCGCCTCGTCCAGCAGACTCAGCACCTCATCCAGCGGATCGAGCGGCGGGGCCTGTAAGAGCGCGCAACTGCCTGGTAGGCGGGGCACGGAGCCCAGCAGGTGACGGGTGTAGTCATGCTGGGGGGCGGCGAACAGCCGCTCGGCCGGCGCACGTTCCACCACCTGGCCATGGCGCATGACCAGCACCTCGTCGCTGACATGGCGGATCACGCCCAAGTCGTGGGAAATGAACAGGTAGGCAAGCCCCAGGGAATCCTGTAGATCCGCCAGCAGGTCGAGGACCTGTGCCTGGACCGACACGTCCAGGGCCGAGACCGGTTCGTCACAGACGATTACCCGCGGCTCGCCGGCGATGGCGCGGGCAATGGCGACGCGCTGGCGCTGACCGCCAGACAGCTGCAGGGGGCGGCGCTGCGCCAGCTGCTCCGGCAGGCGGACCTGCTTGAGCAGGCGGGCGATTCGCGCTGGTCGCTCGCTGGCGGGGATGCCCGCCACCTCCAGGGCGTCCGCAAGGATCTGCGCCACGCTCCAGCGCGGATCGAAGGAGCCAAGCGGATCCTGGTAGACGATGCCGATCTGGGAGCGCCAGGGTCGGCGCTGGGACTCGTCGATAGGCTCGCTGGCCGAATTCCAGGTCCGGCCGAGAAAGGTCACGGCGCCGCTGTCCGGTGTCAACAGACCCAATGCCAAGCGGGCGACCGTGCTCTTGCCGGAGCCGGATTCGCCGACGATGCCCAGGGTCTGCCCCGCGCGCAACGTGAAGCCGACCTCGCTCACCACTTCCTGGACCTGCCCATCCGGACCGCGATAACGCTTGCTCAAGCCTTCTGCCTGCAGCAGGACCTCGCCCGGCGGACGTCGCGTCGCGATAGCCGTCGCCCCGGGCGACAGCCGACTGCCGCGGGGCTGCTCGGCAGGCACCGCGGCCAGCAGGGCGCGCGTGTAGGGATGAGCCGGCGAACTCAGCACCTGAGCGGTCGGCCCCTGCTCCACCACCTCGCCATGGCGCAGGACCACCACCTCATCGGCTAACTGCGCCACTACCGCCAAGTCGTGACTGATGATCAACAGCGCGGCGCCGCGCGCCTTGATCTGGCGAAACAGCTCGAGGATCTGCGCCTGGACCGTCGCATCCAGCGCCGTGGTCGGCTCGTCGGCGATGACCAGCGCCGGATCCAGGGCCAAGGCACCGGCGATCAGCGCGCGCTGACGCAAACCACCGGACAGCTGATCGGGTCGCTGCCGAGCGCGCAACGCCGGCTCCGGCACGCCGACCCGGGTGAGCAGCTGCAGCACCTGGGCACTGCGGGTATCCCGCCGTCCATGGGCATGGGTATCCAGGACCTCGAGAATTTCCTTGCCGACCTGACGCAACGGATCGAGGGAGACCAGGGCATCCTGGAGCACGAAGCCGATGTCCCGCCCCCGCACCTGGCGCCATTGCCGCTCGCTCAGGCCGAGCAGGTCACGACCGGCGAACTGCAGCCGCCGGGCCTGTACCTGCGCCCGAGCCCCCGCCAGCCCCACCAGGCTGCGGGCACTCACGCTCTTGCCGGAGCCGGACTCGCCGACCAGGGCGACGCAGCGCCCGGGTGCCAGGGTGAAACTCAGATCCCGTACCACGGGCTGGTGACCGAAGGCGACGCTAAGCCCTTCGACGATCAAGGTCGTGTCATTCATGGCGGCCCTCCAGGCGACGCTGCAGATAACGGCCGGCTACCGTGGTCGACAGGGTCGTCAGCACGATGAACAAGCCGGGAAAGAAGGTCAGCCACCAGGCGTTGGCGATGAAATCGCGGCCCATGGACAGCATGGTGCCCCACTCCGGCGCCGGCGGCCGTGCGCCCAGGCCGAGAAAGCTCAGCGCCGAGGCCCAGACGATGGCCTGGCCCACGCCCATGGTCACGGTGACGACCAGGGGGCGCATGGCATTCGGTAGCAATTGACGGGTGATGATGCGTAGCGGTGAATGACCCAGCGCCCGAGCGGCTTCCAGGTAGCCGGCCTGGCGCACCGCCAGGACCTGGCCGCGGACCAGACGCGCGTAGCCAGGGGCAGCGCCAAGTCCCGTGGCGACGATCAGCGGACCAACGCCACTGCCGAACACCGCCACGAAGAGCAACGCCAGCACCAGGCTAGGGAAGGCGAACAGCACCTCCAGTACGCCGCTGATCAACTGATCCAGGCGGCGTCCGCCCAATCCGGCCAGCAAGCCGAGGAAGATCGCCAGCGTGAAGGCCAGCGCGGTGGCCGCGATACCGATGGCGAGGCTCTGCCGCGCGCCATGGACGATCCGGGCATAGATGTCGCGACCGGATTGGTCGGTACCCAGCCAGTGCGCCAGACTCGGGGCTTGGAACGCCTCCCGCGGCGTGATCGCCAGGGGGTCGAGTCGGGTGAACAGCTGCGGCGCCAGGGCGGCCAGCAGCACGGCCAGCAGGAAGCCCAGGGCGAGCAGCGCACCGATCGGCGGCAGTCGCCACGAACGCTGCTGGCTTAGGCCGCTATCGAGGACGAGACCGCTCATGGCCGTTGCTCCTGTTGGCGCGGATCGAGCCAGAGATGCAGCAGGTCCACCAACACATTGGCCAGGACGTAGACGGCCGCCACCACCAGGCTGATGCCGATGGTGAGAGGTAGATCCTGCATCTGTACGGCCTGATAGAGCTGACGCCCCAGGCCTTTGCGGGAAAAGATCACCTCGACCACCACCGCGCCGCTGATGAGCGCGCCGATCGCCCAGCCCGAGAGCGAGACGCCGGGTAACACCGCGTGTCTTAGCGCATGGCGAAAGCGCACCTGCAGCTCGCCGAGTCCGCGGGTGCGCGCCGTGAGGATGAACGGTTGCTCCAAGGTCAGCTCCAGCGCTTCGCGGGTGATCTGGGCGATGAAGCCGGCCAGGGGGATGGCCAAGGCCAGGGCCGGCAATACCAGGGCCGCTAAGCTGTCGCTGCCGGCCGGAGGAAACCAGCGCAGGCCGAATGCGAACACCGCCAGCAGCACCACGCCCAGCCAGAACTGCGGAATGGACGCCGCCACCGTCTCGCATAGGGAGGCCAAGCCGCCGAGCCAACGGCCACGGCCGGCGGTGAGCACGGTCAGCAGCAATACCAGTAGCCACGCCAGCACCAGGGCCGCCACGGTCAATTGCAAGGTAGCGCCACCCTGCTCCGCCAGTACCTGGGTGACCGGTTGGTGCTGGGAATAGGAGACCCCCAGGTCGCCGTGCGCCAGGCGTTGCAGATAGAAGAGGTACTGCACGCCGAGCGGTCGATCCAGCCCATACTCGCGGCGGGTGGCCTCGAGGGTCTCGGGCGTTGGATTGGCGCTC
This sequence comes from Pseudomonas flavocrustae, assembly GCF_029872515.1. Classification (NCBI taxonomy): domain Bacteria; kingdom Pseudomonadati; phylum Pseudomonadota; class Gammaproteobacteria; order Pseudomonadales; family Pseudomonadaceae; genus Pseudomonas; species Pseudomonas flavocrustae. The sequence goes on from NZ_JAPDIQ010000006.1 coordinate 18,607, forward strand.
GCCCCGCCGAGGATCGCCAGGGCCGGATCGCCCGGCATCAGGCGCAGGACGAAGAAGGTCAGGGTCGCCACGGCCAGCAGCACCAGGGCAGCGCCGAGCAACCGCACGAGGGCGCGTCGGCCGAGGCGTGCCAGGCGTTGCCGGCGTGGATCGGGTGGCAGAACGACGGGTAGCGTGGCGGTCATTTGTTCACCCAGGCGTCATAGAGATAGGTCACCGCCAGCGACGGCTCCAGCCGTACGCCATGGGCGGTCTTGTAGATACCCAGCCGGGTACTTTGCGGATAGGTCGTCAGCTCCAGGTACTCACTGGCGATGCGGGCCTGGGCCTGACGATAGAGCTCGCGGCGGATCGCCGGATCCTGGGTCGCAAGAGCCTGGTCCATCAGCGCATCGAAGCGGGCGTCGCTATAGCCGGCACTGTTCTGGTGATAGCCGCCAACGCCTGCGGGCTGGATGAAGGCCGAGCCGAAGATGATGCGCAGGACATCGGGCGTATTGGTGTTCCAGTAGCCCAGGCGGATGTCGTAGTCCCAGGCCGCCTGGCGCGCCGTGACCTGGGCATCGCTCATCTGCTCCAGCACCACCTCGATCCCCACCGCGCGCGCCGTGGCCTGCACCTGCTCCCAGAGCGTCTGCTCGGACGGCGAGGTGCGATTCCCCACCAGGGTGACCACCCGCAGACGCTTGCCGTCCCGGGTGCGATAGCCCTCGGCATCGCGCCCGGTCCAGCCGGCCTCGTCGAGCAGCCGCGCCGCACGGGCCGGATCGTGATCCTGCAGGTGCTCGAAGTCAGGACTGTAGAAGGGCGTCGCCACGCTCAGCGGTCCGCCAGCGCGGGGAAACTCGCCGAAGTAGACGCTTTTCAGCGCACCCTCGATGTCGGCGCTGCGCACGAAGGCCTCGCGTACGCGGCGGTCGTCGAAGGGGGCGCGGCGAAGGTTCAGGGTGCCGTTGGTGGGATTGCCGGGCCGCTGGGCGACGATCACCTTGAGGTCGGGGTTGCGCCGCGCCGCTTCGTGGGACTCCGGCGGCAGCGTCTCGATGACGTCCACCTCACCCGCCTGCAGGGACGCGAAGCGCACCGAGGGCTCCTGGATGAATTTCCACAAAATCCGCTCGAGGTACGCGGGGCCCTGGTGCTTGGCGGTAGGCGGCGCCCAGTTGTAATCGGGATTGCGCACCAGCTCGACCTGGCTCTGGCGTTCCCAGCGCACGACCTTGAACGGCCCGCTGCCCACCGGACTTTCGCAATTGACATCGCGCGGTCGCTTGAGCGCGGTGGGTGACTGGATACCAAGAAAGCCCTGGGCCAGGACTTCGAGAAAGGCGGCGTAGGGGCTGCTCAGGTGGACGACGGCGGTGTGGGCATCGACGATGTCGGTACCGCGGTACTGACGGATGTAGCCGCCTGCCGTGCTCGACTGGGTCTTGGGATTGGCCATGTGGTCGAGGTTGGCCTTGACCGCTTCGGCATCGAATGGGGTGCCGTCGGTGAAGCGCACATCGTCGCGCAGGTGGAAGGTGTAGCTCAGGCCGTCCGCGGAGATCTCCCAGCGCGTGGCCAGCCAGGGACCGATGCGCCCCTGCTCGTCCATCGACACCAGCGAATCGAGATACTGCTGGGCCACGAACACCTGGGGCATGTCGCCGGCCACATGGGGGTCCAGGCAGGTGGGTTCACGATCGGTGGCATAGACCAGGGTGCCCCCTTGGATAGGTTTGCCCTGGTCGACCTGCCGCGGCGCCTGGCGCTCGCAGCCGGCCAAGGCGAGGCTCAACAGGGTGGCGGTGAACAGCGTCGGGGCATGGCGGAGCAGCGGGGAGGTATCTTTCAAGCAGGCCTCGATGGCAGCCGGGTGAGATGAAGGTCGAGGAGACTTTTGCGAAAAGCGTGCCGCGCTCATTTTGCCGCCAAGGCGGCTGTTCGGGGGTGGTGCTGTCGCCTGGTGGGCAATCTGGCCGAGCGCTGTCGCGTCGGGAACAGTGGGATTCCGCTGCGAAGCGCAGCGGCGGTAGCGGCTCGCGTAGGGCGGCGGGATCGCGATAGCGCGCACCGGGATGGTCGGCGGGCAGCCGTGCCGCGCCCGCGCCGAAGAGTCGTTCGCGCAAGGTCTCTCCGGGCTCGTAGCGCTCGCGAAAGCGCCCGCGACGGCGCAACTCCGGAATCACCAGCTCGATGAAATCGCGGGCGGTCTCGAAGCTCAGGTACTGGCGCAGATTGATCCCGTCGATACCATCCACATCCAGCCAGCGCTCGATCTCGTCGGCCACCTCGCGCGGCGTGCCCGCCGCGAAGAAGCGATCCTCCAGCAGGCCGCCGAAGCTACTCAGGGCTTCTTCCACCGTGGTCTGGGGACCAAAGCGGTTGACCAGCCCCCAGCCGGCGTCCCCTTCGCGAAATACCTCCTGCAAGCGGGCATGCGGCGGATAGGCGCGCAGATCCACGCCGAGCTGGGCATGGGCCATGGCGCCGTCGGCGCTCACCAGCTGGCGATAGCTGGCGAGCTTGTCGGCCACCTCCAGATCGGTGCGGCCGACTACCACACCGGCCTGAACGATGAATTTCAGCGCCGCCGGGTCGCGTCCCTGGGCCGCCGCGTTGGCCCTCATGGTGGCGATGTTGCGGCGTACGTCCGCCGGGGTGGCGCCGCCGGTGAAGACCACCTCGGCGTGGCGACCGGCGAAGGCGCTGCCGGCCGGCGAGCCAGTGGCCTGGAACAGCAGTGGCGTGCGCTGGCGTGAGGGTTGGCACAGGTGCGGGCCCGCCACCCGGAAGTGTTCACCCTGGTGATCGATGTAGCGCACCTTGGCCGGATCGGTGTAGACCCGCCGGGCGCGATCCTTAACCACGGCGTCGTCGTCCCAGGAGCCTTCCCAAAGCTTGTAGAGCACGTCCAGGTATTCGTCGGCGATCTCGTAGCGACGATCATGGGGCACCTCTTCGGTGAGGCCGAAATTGCGCGCCGCGTTCGGCAGGTAGGAGGTGACGATGTTCCAGCCCACCCGCCCGCGGGTCAGGTGATCGAGGGTGCTCATACGGCGAGCGAAGGCGAAGGGGGGCTCGTAGGTGGTGGAAAAGGTCACCCCGAAACCCAGCTCCCGGGTGACTGCCGCCATCGCCGGCACCAGCAGCAGCGGATCGTTGCTCGGTACCTGCAGGCCCTCGCGCAGGGCCGTTTCCGGTCCATCGCGAAAGCGGTCGTAGACGCCCACCACATCGGCCAGGAAGACCCCGTCGAAGGTGCCGTATTCCAGCAACTGCGCCAGTTCCAGCCAATAGTCCAGTTCGTTGAAGCGATGGCGTTGGTTATCCGGGTGCACCCACATCCCGTGCATGATGTGGCTGACGCAATTCATTTCGAACAGATTGACGTGCAGTGACTTGGGCACGTTGGCTCCTCTCAGCAAGCGGGTCGCCCAGGGCGCGGAAAATCCGGGCCACCTCCAGGCGGGACGGGTTGGCTGCCCGGCTCGGGCAGCAGGCGTTCAAAAACGGAAGGCGACACCCGTGGTCAGGCTCAGGGCATCGCCCGGATAGAAATTCGCTGAATCGCGACCGCTGGCGTCATAGGCGGTGTTGGCCGCCGTCGCGTAGCGCTGATCGGTGAGGTTGCGAACATCGGCGAAGACCTCCCAACGCTCGCCAGACGCCTGGTAGCCGACCTTAGCGCCCCAGATCACGTAGGACGGTGCCTGCCAGGTATTGGCGAAGTCCACGTAGAAGCTCGACGCGGCGCGAACGTTGAGCGAGGCATAGAAGCCGCTGGCCTGGCGATAGGCCAGTTCGGCCTGATAGACCTGCCGCGGCAGGCCGGGCAACTCGTTGTCGCCGAAGGTGGCGTCGTGGCGGTAATGGAAGTCGTTGAGGGTGTAGGCCTGCCGCAGCGCGAGGCTGTCGCCGCCCTCGCCTTCCCAGAGCAGCGCGTTGAGTCCGGCCTCGATACCCTGGTGGATGGTCGGGCTGGCATTGCTGGTGGCGGTGAGCTGATCCTGGCTGGCGCTGGCCTGCTGGACGACCACCGTCAGCAATTCCTGCTTCACCCAGGATCGATAGAGGGTGAGACTGCCATCGAAGATGCCGTGGCTGCCACGGATTCCCACCTCGAAGGTGTTGGCCTTCTGCGGCCGCAGGTCGTACAGATAGGGATTGCCGGTGCTGCCCATCTGCCAGGTGACTGGGGGATCGATGGAGCGGCTGAGGTTGGTGAAGATCTGGAATTCCGGCGTCAGGTCGTAGCGCAGCCCGATACGCGGCGCCAGGGCGTTCTCGGTGAAACCCACGCGGTCGGGAAAGTCGGTCCGGTTGACGCTGGTGGTCGACTCGATCTCCGCCTTGCGCTTGATGTTCACCAGCGACACCCCGGTGGTCAGCCAGAGATCGTCGGCCAACTGCAGGTCGTTGCCCAGCGCGAAGACCGTGTCACGCGAGCCGGTGTAGTTGGTTTCCTGAAGCTTGGCGCCGGTCGTCTGGCTGTGGGACTTGACGTCGGCCAGGTACGCCCGCGTGGTGCTGAGGATCACGCTGCTGTCGCTGGGTAAGCCGAACAGCGTATCCCCGGTGCGCAGGTATCTCAGGGTGAGATTGAGGTCCTTGGAGCGCCAGTCCTGCGGCGCCGCCGCATAACGCCAGCCGTTGAGCAATGGATAGTCGTTGTAGGCGGCGCCGACTTCCAGCTTGGCGCCATCATCGAAGGTATAGGTGGTCTGGTTGCCGATGAAATAGGTGCCGTCCTTGCGCCGGCCGGTGGGCACGGCGTTGCTGCGTGGATCGTGCTTGAGCTGGTAGCGCGTCAGGGTATTGCCGTTGGTGAGCTGCTCTTCGCGATAGCGAAAGAAGAAGCGCGTCTGTAGCTGCGGACTGAAGACGTGACCAACGTTCGCCGCCACCCCGCGACCCTCGTTGGGGGTGTTGTCCTGGTAGCCGTCGCGCTCGTTGTGCACCAGGTTGACGTAGTAGTCGCTGTCACCCACGACTCCACCCGTGCTCAGCTGCTGCTTGCGATAGCCATAGCTGCCAAGTTCGAAACGTGCGTAGTGGCCCGGATCGGTACGACCGGTCTTGCTGACCATGTTGATGGCGCCACCCAGCGACAGCGCCGCGTATTGGAAGGCGTTGGCGCCGTAGAGCACCTCCGTGTGGTCGACGGCCTGCATGTCCAGGAAATCTTCCTGGGTACCCCCGGGACCGCTGATGGGCAGGCCGTCGAAGAGGAACTTGGTACCCAGCACATAGCCTTGGTAGAAGGTGTTGAGCCCGGAGCCCCGGATCGAGATCTTGTTGGCCCCCGTGCCACTGGTGGCCTGGGCGAACACGCCCGGTTGCAGCGCGAGCACGTCTTCGGCATTGGACGCCCGCCCCTGCTCGACCTGGCGGTTGTCGACCACGGCGGTACGTCCGGCGACCTGCTCCAGGCGGATCTGGTCCCGTTGCGCATCGCTGACGCTGGCAGCGCCGCTGACGGTCACGGTGGACAACCGCGTGCCCTCCTCGCCCTCGTCGGCCGTCGCCGCGAAAGCGGCTTGGCCGAGCAGCAGCGTCAGCGTCGGGACGCTGGCCAAGGTCATCAGCGTGAGGCGATACGATCCTTGTCGAACAGAAAATGGCACGAGTCATGTCTCCGCGGCGCCGGGCGCCCTTACAGGTGAGCGCTGGCTAGAGCAGTCTTCGTGCCACGGCACGAAAGGCTCTGGAATGCGGATTTACCGCCAACCTCGATTACCGATTTCAAACAGTTTGACTATTCACTGTTGATGAGGAGGCAGTCAAAGGGATCATCTCGCAGGCTGCGGAACCTGCCATCGACTAGCCTCGAGGCCGGGGCCAGGGCAACGCCGCTCCGCTCAACCGCGGTCTGATTTCTCGCCAAGATCATTGGCATATCTCGTAAAACCAGACCTTTCACTACAGGCATCGACTGCTGGTAGGTCCCCCGGGATCGCGGTGGATATATCCCTTGGCTAAAGGCTCATAGCTTTTCGGCTGTTGGTGGTCGCCCGCGTGGCTGAAAGACTGTCCAGAAGCAGGTCAATTTCCGAGGTCGTCTTCGTGAGCTCAAGGCAACTCAAACTCGGCGCCTTCATGCGCCCCGTCAGCATCCACACCGGCGCCTGGCGCTATCCCGGCGCGCAGCGGGATGCCAACTTCAATCTCCATGCGTTGATCCGCTACGCCCAGACCCTGGAACGGGGGTGCTTTGATGCCTTCTTCATGGCCGATCATCTCGCCTTGCTCAACATGCCGCTCGAAGCGCTCAAGCGCAGCCATACCGTCACCTCCTTCGAGCCCCTGACGCTGCTCGCGGCCCTCAGCCAAGTGACCGAGCGCATCGGGCTGGTGGCCACGGCCTCCACCAGTTTCGAGGAACCCTTCCACATCGCCCGGCGCTTCGCCTCGCTGGACCACCTCTCCAACGGCCGCGCCGGCTGGAACGTGGTCACCACGGCCAATCCCGACGCGGCGCGCAACTTCGGCCTGGACGACCACCTCGAACACGACCGCCGCTACGCACGGGCCCGTGAATTCCACGAGGTCGTCACCGGCCTCTGGGACAGCTGGGCAGACGATGCCTTCGTCCGCGACCCGGAGAGCGGGCTGTTCTTCGATCCTGCTCGCCTGCGCCGGCTGGATCACCAAGGCGAGTTCTTCAAGGTCCAGGGCCCCCTCCATATCGCGCGGCCCCCGCAGGGCTGGCCGGTCATCGTCCAGGCAGGCGCCTCCGAGGCCGGTCGCCAGTTGGCCGCGGAAACGGCTGAGGTAATCTTCGTTGCGCCAGGCACGCTGGCCGATGGGCAGGCGTTCTATCGCGACATCCGCCAGCGCATGGCCCTGCTCGGCCGCCCGGCCGACCACCTGAAGATCCTCCCAGGCGTGCTGGTGGTGGTCGGCGACAGCGAGGCCGAGGCCAAGGCCATACGCGCCCGGCTCGACAGCCTGGTGCATTACGAGAGCGCCATCGCCTCGCTCTCGGTGGCGCTGGGGGTCGACGCCAAGGGCTTCGATCCGGATCGCCCCCTGCCGCCGATTCCCGAGACCAATGACAGCCGCAGCAGCCGCCAGCGCGTCCTGGAGCTGGCCGAGCGTGAAGGCCTGACCGTGCGCCAGCTGGCCCAACGGGTCGGCGGCTATGCCGGGCTGAGTTTCGTGGGTACGGCCCAGACCATCGCCGACGAGATGCAGGCGTGGCTGGAAAACGAAGGCTCGGACGGTTTCAACGTGATGTTCCCCTGGCTGCCCGGCGGGCTGGACGCCTTTGTCGACCAGGTCGTGCCGGAGCTGCAACGCCGCGGTATCTTCCGCCGCGCCTACAGCGGTACCACCCTACGTGAGCACCTGGGACTGCCGTGGCGGCCGAACCGCCACTTCAGCCCTGCCCCTTCGGCGAACCCATAGGGAAGACGTCCATCGTCTTGGTCGAGGGCCGGTGAATCGGGTATCACCGCTGCTCGACCAGATTGAGAAAGCGCCTGGTGCGCTCGTTGCGCGGATTGACCAGAATATCCTCGGGCGTGCCGTCGGCGATGATCCGGCCCTGCTCCATGAACAGCACCCGGTCGGCGACGTCCCGGGCGAACTTCATCTCGTGGGTCACGACCAGCAGTGTGGTCCGCTGCTCGCTAGCGATGGCGCGAATGACCGCCAGCACCTCGCCGACCAGCTCGGGATCCAGCGCGGACGTCACCTCGTCGAACAGCAGCACCTCGGGGCGCATGGCCAGCGCCCGGGCGATGGCCACCCGCTGTTGCTGCCCGCCGGACAATTGCCTGGGATAGGCGTCCGCCCGTTGTGCCAGGCCGACCTGGTCGAGATAGTCGAGTGCCCGTTGGCGGGCGTCGGCTGCGGTCAGCTTGAGGACCCGCCGCGGGGCCTCGGCGACATTCTCCAGCACCGTCATGTGGGGGAACAGGTTGAAGTGCTGGAACACCATGCCCACTCGATGAACCCGTGCGGTCGGCCGAGCCCAGGGCCATTGCCAGCGAGCATGGGTGTCCGGTACGGCGGCGCCCGCCACGGTGATGGCGCCTTGCTGATAGGACTCCAGTCCCTTGATCAGCCGCAACACCGTGGACTTCCCCGAGCCGCTGGGGCCGATGAGGGCGATCCGCTGGCCCTGTTCGATGCGCAAATCGAGTTGGTCGATGATCCGCAGGTCGCCGACTTCCTTGACGACACCTTCGAGCAGGATGTGGGCGGGCGCGGACGGGATCGCCTGATCAGCCATGACGACGGCGCTCGAGATAGCCGAACAGCGCCGAGGTGGGCACGCTGATGGCGACGAACATCAGTGCCATCAGGGTGTAGGGTTCGTTGTAGTGGTAGGTCATGCCGGACACCTGTTTGGCCGCTTGGAACAGCTCGGGAATGCTGATGACCGCCAGCAAGGGTGTTTCCTTGAACATGCCGATCAGGTAGTTGCCCAGCACCGGCAGCAGGGGCCGGTAGGCTTGCGGTAGGATCACGCGACGCCAGACGGTCGCGCGATCGAGATCCAGGGCAAAGGCTGCCTCCCATTGCCCGGGCGGGATGTCGTCGATCACGCCGCGGATGGCTTCGGCGATATAGGCGCCGTAGTAAAGGCCCAGGCCGATGACCCCGGTGGTGATCGCCGGCAGGCTGAGGCCCGCCAGCGGCAGGGCGAAAAACAGGGCGTAGAGTTGGACCAGCAGCGGCGTGCTGCGGAAGAAACCCAGGTAGGCGGCGCAGAGGCCACGTACCAGCCTGAGCGTGCTGCGCTGGGCGAGCGCTATCCCCAGGCCGATCAGGACCGCCAGCATGAATCCGAGCAGCACGACCCGCACCGTCACCGCCAGGCCGGCTAGCAGGTCGGGCAGGATCGACCACGCCAGGGCGAAATCGAAATCCACGGATCAGGCCCTCGAACGCCGCCAGCGCGTGAGGCGGCGCTCATAACGCCGAACCAGCAGGGTGAGCGGCCAGGCCAGGATGAAGTAGCACACCAGCACCAGCCCCCAGATCAGCGGCTGGTGGCCCAGGCTGGTGATGAGCTGACTCCCGGAGAACGTCAGGTCGGTCAGGGTGATCAAGGAGACCAGCGAGGTGGTCTTGAGCAATTCCACCAGTTGATTCCCCAAGGGCGGCAGCATCATCGGGAGCGCCTGCGGCAGGATGATGCGGCGAAAGGCGCTGACCGGGCCGAAATCCAGGGCGCGCAGGGCATCGTGCTGGTCGCGACCGACCGCACTCAGGGCCGCCCGCACGATCTCCGCGCCATAGGCCGAGAAGGTCAGCCCCAGCCCCAGGACGGCGGTACCGATCGGTGGCAAGGTGATCCCGAACAGCGGCAGGACGAAGAACAGATAGAACAGCAGGACCATCGCCGAGATGCCACGCAGTACCTCGACATAGACCCGCGCCAGGCCACGCAGCAGTCGATAGGGCGACAGGCGCAACAAGGCGACGGCGAACGACAGCACCAGCACCAGCAACTCCGTGAGCACGGTGATCTGCAGTGTCATCCAGGCGCCCTGCAGCAGTTCGCGCGCGATGAACAGGTAGGCTTGCGGATCGAGGGGCATGAGACTCAGGACTCCGGACCGGGCACCCTATTCAGCGCTCGTCCGTTCATGCGCCGCAGCGCTGCTCGGCGGTGACGTCGGCTGGCGGCAGCTCGTTTTCGGTATAGCCGTACTTCTGCAGGATCTTCAGCAGTTCACCGGACGCCCGCAAACGGGCCAGTTGCTCGTTGAAGGCCTGGGCGAACGCCGGGTCGCCCTTGGGCAGACCATAGGCGTGGTAATTCCAGGTGGGCTGGCCCTGCGCATCCGGGATCTGCTGGAACGGCAACGCACGCTCGACCGTCGCGCTGTTGGCTTTTTTCAGCAGGCCGATGATTTCGGCGTCGGGAAAGTACACCACCTCCACCCGCCCCGCTTCCAGGGCGGCGAGCGCCTCGTTGTCCTTGTCGAACAGCACGACATTGGCCGTGGCGATGCCGCTGTCCTTTGCCTCCTGGACCTGGTGGCTGCCGGGCTGGGTCGCCAGGCGCACCTGGCCGTTCTCGGCGACGTCCTTGAGGCTGTGCAGCTTCAACGGATTGCCGGCCTTGACGATGAAGGCACCGCCCGAACGCGTGACCGGATTGGAATAGGCGATGACCTTGCAGCGGGCGGGCGTGATGAACAGCCCCGCGCCGATCAGATCGAAGCGCTTGGCGGCGAGACCCGGCACCAGGGCGCCGAAATCGGTGATCGGGGTACTGATGCGGGTGATACCCAGGGGCGCGAGTATCGCCTTGAGCACCTCGATATTGGCGCCGGTCGGCTGGCCATCGGTGCCCAGGTAGGCATAGGGTTGCTCGTTGGCGATGCCGGCGGTGAGACCTTCGCTACGGCCCTTTTCCAACAGTCCCGCTGTGGCGGAAAGGGAAAAGAGTCCGCTTGCCAGCAGCGCGGCACCGCAAACGACGGCACGGGATCGTTGAAAAAGGGCGGTCATGGATACGTCTCGAAAGCAGATCACTGATGAGGAGTGCAGCCAGCAGTCACCATCAGCGGCTGCATGAACCGCCTGGGAGGGGTCGAGCGAGCGGTCACTATAGGAGGCAGGCAGAAGGCCGCTAAATAACAAATTGTCATATTTTCATCGCGATAAGTGGCTTGACGTCTGCCCGCTCACTCGCATCAGCGACCACCGTCTTGCCCACTCAGCGCAAACCGAAGCCCCGTTTCTTCAGCGCCTCTACCAGATGCTCGCGGCCGTGCAGCGCGGCCACGCGCCCAAGCCGCGCCAGTACCTGCTCCGACCAATTGGCGGCCGTGAGTCCTTCGCTGCGATAGAAGGCGCCCAGGCTCTGGTCGTAGGCCTCGATGGCCGCCGCCTCAGGGGCGGTGCCATAGGTTTCCCGGTGCAGCACGGCGGGCTGGGGCAGGCGCGGCTTCACCTTCGCCGGTCGTTGCGGGTCTGGGTAACCAATCGCCAAGCCGAACACCGGATAGACGTCGGCCGGAAGGTGCAGCTCCGCCGCCACCGCCTCGATGTCGTTACGGATCGCGCCGATATAGACGCTTCCCAGCCCCAGGGACTCCAGCGCCACGACGGCGTTTTGCGCGGCGAGTGCCGCGTCTATCGTTCCCAGCAGCAGGCTTTCCAGGAAGGGCACCGCTTCCAGCTCCACGTCGGCGCGTTCGCCGAGGCGCCGTACCCGCGACAGATCGGCCAGCCAGACCAATAGCAGCGGCGCCTCTACGATGTGCCGCTGGTTGCCCGCCAGCGCGGCCAGACGTGCCTTGCGCGCCGGATCCTCGACGGCGACGAGGCTCCAGACCTGGAGATTCGAAGAGCTTGCGGCCGACTGGGCCGCGGCGACCAGGGTCTCCAGCGTGCCCTCCGGCAGTGGCTGGTTCAGAAAGGCGCGGACGCTACGATGTGCGAGCAGGCCTTCGAGCACCGCGTTGCTCAGCACCCCGGTAGGAGCGGCGGCGCTGCCATAGCGCTCTTGCCGTCGATCGGCGAAGGGGGCGCTCATGCAGTTCTCCTCGAAATGGATGCGGGTTTACCGTCGGTCATGACCTGCTGGCAGCTCTTTCCTGCCGCGCGGGGGAAACGGACCGGCCGGGTTTTATACGTACAAACGCAGGGCGCGGACCAATTCGATTTCAACCTAAGGTTAGGTCAGCGTCAGGTTGGTCATCTCTATGTCCACGGGCATTACCCACCAGATACCCATTCCGTCCATAGGTACTCCGCTCGGGAAAAGCCCTGCCTGATTGATGGGCAAGACGTTGTATTCGTCCGGGTGCTTATCGCCCTGGTTGGCTGCCTGTTGCTTCTGAGTGCATATCAGGTAAGCCATTACCGTTCTGACACTATCCAGCCCCCTTCCCGACCACCACTGCCTGGAAGCCAAGGTGCCCATCTGGTAACGCGGCGAAGTCTCTGGATAGCTCTGGCAAAATAGGTGGCACCAAACACCACGCAAAACCCGGCAACGGGTGTCGGTAGCCGCCGAACGGCATTACCCTGTCGCCTCGACGCCTCTTAGGGACCGCCGCCGATGATCGCCATGCCGGGCACCGCCGCTTCCATGAGGAGCACGGCGTGGAGCTGAACCTGCTGGGTCTCTTCGCCCTCGCCTTCACGGCCGCGGTCGCCTTGCCAGGGCCCAACGTCGCCTTCGCCGTCGCCCTGGTGTTACGCCATGGTCGCGGCACCGCCCTGCCCGGCGCGCTTGGCTTCGCCCTGGCCACGGCGCTGCACGCCGGCGCGGTGCTGGCCGGCCTGGGGCTGCTGATCCAGCAACATCGGCACAGTTTGCTGTACCTGCGCTGGGCGGGAGCGCTCTATCTGGTCTATCTCGCCGTGCACGCGTTGCGTAGCTCCGCCGATCCAGGCGCATCCCAGGCCGCACCACCGGCTGCCAGACGCCTGTTCCTGGATGCCCTGCTGATTTCCCTGAGCAATCCCAAGGGTTGGCTGGCCAGCCTGCTGACCTATCCGGCCTTCATCGACCCGCAACGGCCCTACGCGCCCCAGGCCCTGCTGCTGACCCTGACGGCGGTGGCCATCTCGCTGTCGATCTACGGTGGCTACATGCTCCTCGCCCACCGCGCCCGCGCTGCCTTCGCCAAGGAAACCCAGCTCAATCGCCTCTCGGCCGTCATCTACCTGCTGGTGGCGCTGGGCCTGGTCCTGCTACCCCACTAGTCCTGCAAGGCCGCATCCAGAGGCACGCGATACCCCGTGGCCAGGCGATTGGTCTCGTTGGCCATGCCCACCACCGCCTGCAGCTCGCCGAACATGGCGTCCGTCATCCCCGCCCGGCGCGCTGCGGCCAGGTGCGAGGCGATGCAGTAGGGGCAGTTGTTGGTCACGCTGACCGCCACGTAGATCAGCTCCTTGGTCAGCGGGTCCAGTGCCCCGGGTTGCATCACCTCCTTCAGACTTTCCCAGGTCCGCCTGAGGGTCGGCGGGTGGGCCGCCAGGCACTTCCAGAAATTGTTCACGTCCTCGACCTGGCGCACCCGCTTGATGTCGTCGTACACCGCACGAACGTCCGCCGAGGCCTGTGCATATTCGATCAAGTGCTTGGACGTCATGGTGTTTGCCTCCTAGTTTTCGACGACACCTCATCGCCGGACAAGGAACCAGCCTAGATGCCAGCCACTCGCCTCGCCACTGCCCTCTGCATCGCCCTCTCGTGCGCCGGCCTTGCGCCGGTCCAGGCCGCCCAACCGGGCCTCTGGGATACCTATGCGCAACTCAAGACCAGGCGCTGGGTCGACCTCACGCACCCGTATGATGAGAACGTCCCGCACTGGAAAGGCTTCCAGCCCGCCGAGCGCAAGCGTCTCTACAGCATCGAGAAGGACGGCTTCGCGGTGGATCAATACACCCATGTCGGTCAATGGGGGACCCACGTCGATCCGCCCGCGCACTTCCATACCGGCAAGCGCACCCTGGACCAGATCGAGGTCAAGGAGCAGTTGCTGCCGCTGGTGGTACTCGACGTCCATCGCCAGGTGGCCGGCAATCCGGATTACCAGGTGACGCTCGCCGACGTCCAGGCTTGGGAAAAGCGCCACGGACCGATTCCCGCAGGCGCCTTCGTCGCCTTGCGAACCGACTGGTCCCAGCGCTGGCCAGACCAGCAGCGGATCCAGAATCTCGACGCCCAGGGGGTGGCCCACTATCCCGGCTGGAGTCGGGAGGTCCTCACCTACCTCTACGAAACGCGCAAGATCACGGCGTCCGGCCACGAGACCACGGATACCGATCCGGGCGTTGCCACCAGCCGCGACGACTATTCGCTGGAGTCCTACATCCTCGGGCGCGATCACTACCAGATCGAGCTGCTGGCCAACCTGGACAAGGTGCCGGAGGCCGGCGCCCTGATCTCCGTGACCTTTCCCAGGATCGCCCGGGGCACGGGCTTTCCCGCACGGGCGTTCGCCATCCTGCCCGACTAACCCTAGCTAGGCACTGGCGCGCCAGGCGGCCGCCAGGTCCTCGATCAGGGTGCTGGCGTCTTCGAGCCCGATATGCAGGCGGATCACCGGCCCCACGATGCCCCAGGGTGCCGGTCGCTCGCTGAAGGTCACCGGCATCACCAGGCTTTCGAAACCGCCCCAGGAGGCGCCCAACCCGAACAGCCGCAGCCCGTCGACGAAGGCGCGGAAGCGCTGGGGATCGGCATCGCGCAGCTCGAAGGACAGCAGGCCGTTGCAGCCGTGGAAATCGCGCTGCCACAGCTCATGGTCGGGGTGCTCCGGCAAGGCGGGATAGAACACCCGCGCCACCTCCGGCCGATCCTGCAGCCAGAGCGCCACGGCGGTGGCCTGGCGCTGGTGTTCGGCGAGTCGCACCGCCAGGGTACGGGCGCCGCGCAGCACCAGCCAGGCATCGTCGGGGCTGACGGTATTGCCCAGGGTATCGCTCGCCCGCGACAGCGGCGCCCAGGCGGACTCCCGGGTACAGACGCTGCCGAGCATGGCATCGCTATGGCCGCCGACATACTTGGTCAGCGCCATCACCGAGATGTTGGCGCCCAGCGCCAGTGGCCGGTAGAGGTAGCCGGAGCCCCAGGTGTTGTCCACCGCCAGCAGCACGTCACGCACCCTGCAGGCCTGCGCCAGGGCCGGCAGATCGCACAGTTCGTACAGGCCCGACCCCGGCACCTCGGTGTAGACCATCCGGGTGTTGGGACGCCAGCGCCCGTCGAGGTCATGGGCGGTAGCGGGAAAGAATTCCACCTGGATGCCGAGGGGCTCCAGCAGCTCGGCCGCGACGCGGCGGATCGGCCCATAGACGGCGTCGGTGACCAGCAGGTGGTCACCTGGGCGCAGATAGGCCAGCAGCATCTGCGCCGCGGCGGCAAGGCCGGTGGGATAGAGCTTGGTGCGATAGCCGCCCTCCAGCTCGGTCACCAGGTCTTCCAGGGCGAAGGCGGTGGGATTGCCGCGGGCGCCGTAGCTGAGCAGGCGCTCCTGATCGCGGCGCCGACGGACATCCTCTAGGGCGTCCAGACTATCGAAGAGCACCGTGCTCAGGCGCTCCACCGGCGGATTGACCGCGTAGCCACCGCTCGCTCGCTGAGGACGAGCGCCATGCACCAGTCGGGATTGCAGATCCTTCATGCCCTCCCCTCCGCCAGCAAGGGCCGGAAGCCGGCGCGTTCCTCGGCGCCGAGCTGGTCGAGCAAGCCCAGTTCCCAGGCCAGGTACTGGCGCGAGGCGGCCTTGTCGCCATCGTGGCGGCCATGGGTGAAGAAGAGGAAGTCGCTGCGCTCGGCATCGCTCAACGGCGCGCCGCCCTGGCTCACGGCCAGGCCCACGGCGTTCCAGGCTTGCGGGCTTTCCAGCAGGACCTGTGCCCTGGCGGCCTGGGTGGGCGGCAATTCGCCCAAGGCCAGCCCGGCCACCGCGGGATCGCTGGCGATCAGCACCAGGGGGCGTTCCTCCTCGGCCAAGTCAGCTGCGAGGCGCGGGCGAATGGACCAGTGCGCGCCAGGCAACCGGCTGGCGAGGAAGGCGGCGCTGGAGCGCAGATCGACCAAGGCGACCGTCTCGCCCAGAGCCGCTAATGCCGTGCTGTCCAGCACCGCCAGGGCTGGCAACGCGGGTGCATCCAGCGGAGCGAGCGCCAGGTCGCTGTGGATGCCATGGCTCAGCACATAGGCCTCATGACCGAGCTGGCGCAGCCAGCTGGCGGTGGTCGCCGCCCGCACGTCATCGGCGTCGACCAGCACCAGCCGGGCGCCGCGCACGCCCACGTACTGATCAGTCGCCTGCACCAGTTGGCCACCCGGCGCGTGCTGAGCGCCCGGCAGACTGCCCGCGGCGAACTCCTCCGGGGTCCGGACGTCGCAGAGGAACAGGCTACGGCCCTGTTCCTCTGCCCAGCGACGCACCTGGGCGGCGTCCACCCAGCGCACGCCGGCCCGCTCGGCCAGCTGCCGCGCGTTGCCGGCCATCGGCTGGGCATCGGCGGCCGGCCCCGTGGCATGGCGGCGCGTGGCGCCATGCTCCAGGGCGAGATCGGCGAGGAACCAGCCCTGGGTGCCGTTCTCCAGCGCGTACACCGGGTTCTTTACCCCGAGATTGATCAACGTCTGGGCGCCGATGATGCTGCGGGTCCGTCCGGCGCAGTTGATGACGATGGGAGTGGTCTCGTCCGTCACCAGCTCGCCCAGGCGATAGGCCAGCTCGCCATTCGGGCAGCAGCGCGAACCGGGAATGGTCATCTTGCGGAATTCGTCGAACGGCCGGCCGTCGAGCAGCAGCAGGGGCTCCCCGCGGGCCTGGCACTCGTGCAGTTCGTGTGCCGTCAGGTGCGGGGTATGACACTGCACCTCGACCAGTTCGCCGAAGGTCTTGGAAGGGACATTGACCCCGGCGAATACCTCGAAGCCGGCCTGCTGCCAGCCCTGGTAGCCACCCTCCAGGCGCCAGACCTGCTGGTAGCCCAGAGCACGCAGCCGCTCCAGGGCGCGGGGGGCAACATCGTCACCGTGCTCGTCGTAGACCACCAGCCGGACCTTGGGATTCGGCGCCAGCCGGCCGACCTCGATCTCCAGGCGGCTGTAGGGCAAGGAGACTCCGTAGAAAAGATGACCGGCGCCATAGTGGCCGTGCTCGCGCACGTCGAACAGCGCGATCTCGGCGCCATCGTGCAACCAGGTCTGCAGGGTATGGGGTGAAACCAGAGCGTTCATGAGCGGCCCGTGAGTGGCTGAAGGGAGGTCATTCGAGGGTCAGCGACGCTTCGCCGGGCGCGAGCGCGCGTCCGCGTGCATAGGCTCGCTGCACGGCTGGCCGCGCCTTGAGGCGTTCGCGCCAGGCGGCGAGCTGCGGAAAGTCGGCGAGCATGAGTCCTTGGCGCCTTGGCTGAATCCAGGGAAAGATCGCCATGTCGGCGATGGAATAGTCGCCGGCGACATAGTCAACGCCAACCAGGCGCCGCTCGAGCACACCGTAGAGGCGCTCGGCTTCGCATTGCAGCAACTGCTGGGCGAACACCTGCGGCTCCGGCGCCTTTTCGCGCAATACCTGCAGCTGGCTCAGATAGGGCGTCACGTGGCCGACCTGCCAGAACAGCCACTGCTGGACCCGCCACGGATCCCCGGCCCCCTGAAAGCGCCCGGCCTTGGCGGCCAGGTAGCTCAGGATGGCGCCCGACTCGAATAGGGCCAGGGGCCACTCACCTGTGGCCGGCTGGTGGTCGACGATGGCCGGAATCCGTCCATTGGCGCTGATGGCCTGGAAGTCGGCAGCATGCTGCTCGCCGGCGCGGATGTTGACCGGCACCAGCCGATGGGGCAGCCCCAGCTCTTCGAGCAGGATGGCGATCTTGAGGCCATTGGCGGTCGGCCAGAAATGCACGTCGATCATGCCCGCGGGACCGCCACCGAGGGTTCCATCTGCGACCTGTTGTAGTTCTGCACCCGCCCTTCCGGGCTCACGCCAAAGCGCCCGTCCAGGGCCTCCAAGGGACGCCCATAGAGGTGGAAATGCAGGGTCGGCTGGCTGCCTTCGGTGCGAATGTCATGGATGTCGTCACCGAGGAACTCGATGATGGTCCCTGGCTCCACGGTGACCTCGCGCTCCAGCTCCAGGTCAGCGAAGGTCGGATCGCTGCCGTCGTCGCGCCGGCGGTAGACGCGATTGAACTCCTGCCCCTGGATGGCGACGATGATCGCCCAGGTCTCATGATTGTGCGGCACGGTTTTCTTGCCGGGCAGGAGAGCATTCAGATAGAGCGTCGGCGCTTCATCGCCATGGTCGTTGAAGCGGTAGCGATGGGCGGTCTTGCCGGCGTCCGGCCCGGGCACGGGGAAGTGCGCCAGGTCGAAGAGGTCGCGGTGCTCGGCCAGCTGCGCCAGGCGGGCGGCGATGGTTTTCAGGCGTTCTCGGTCGATACCCTGGGCCTGGAGTTCACGGACCTCCTCCAGGAAGTCTTCGACCAGGCGATGGTGTTCGGCATAGCTCATGGGGGTGTCCTCGGGTGACTCAGACCGACAGGCTGCGCGGGCTGATGTTGACGATGAAGGGATCGGGGTTACGGCGCGCCTGGGCGGCCGCGCGGCCCGCGCCGTAGCGCAGGAAGGCCTGGGTGCGCTCGTGGCGCGGCGCGTTGAACAGCTGCCAGGGCTCGCCGTGCTCGACGATCACACCGTGCTCGGTGAAGTACACCTGGTCGCTGATCTCCTCGGCGAAGCTCATCTCATGGGTGACCAGCACGCAGGTCATGCCCTCTTCGGTGAGCTGGCGGATCACCGCCAGTACTTCGCCAACGGTTTCCGGATCGAGCGCCGAGGTCACCTCGTCGAACAGGATCAATTCCGGACGCATCGCCAGAGCGCGGGCGATGGCCACCCGCTGCTGCTGGCCGCCGGAGAGCTGACCGGGAAAGGCCTCGGACTTGTCCGCTAGGCGTACCTTGGCGAGCAACGCCAAGGCCTCTTCGCGAGCGCTGCCGGCGTCGCGGCCGAGCACCTTGCGCGGGGCGATCATCAGGTTGTCCAGCACCGACAGATGGGGAAAGAGGTTGTACTGCTGGAAGACGAAGCCGACTCGCTTGCGTAGTTCCAGATGCGCAGCGTCGCCCTTCAGGCGGTGTACCTCGGTGTCACCGACGCGGATCTCCCCGGCTTGCGGCTTGAGCAGCCCGGTGATGCAGCGGAGGATGGTCGACTTGCCCGAGCCGGACGGACCGATGATGGAGACCGCCTGCCCCCGCGCGACCTCCAGGTCGATGCCGCGCAGCACCTGGGTCGCACCGAAGGCGAGCTTGACGTCCTTGAGACTGACCAGGGGTCCTTCAGTGGCAGGCATAGCGACGCTCCAGATACTGGGTGAAACGCGAGATGGGATAGCAGTAGGCGAAGAACAGCGCCATGACGCCGAAGTAGATCGCCACGGTGAAGCCCACCTGGTTGACGGTGTTGCTGGCGATCTGGGCGGTATCGAGCAGATCGTGCACGCCCACCAGCGACGCCAGGGCGGTGCCCATGGTGATGATGGCGTAGAGGTTCATCCACGGCGGCAGCATGCGTTTGCAGCACTGCGGCAGGATGATCGAGCGAAAGATCTGCCCGCGGGTGAACGCCAGGGAGCGTGCCGCCTCCCACTGGGTCGCCGGGATGGAATTGATCGCCCCGCGCAGGATTTCCGCCACGTTGGCGCTGGCCGGCAGCGCCAGGCCGACCACCACCTTGAGCCAATCCGGGAACGGCAGGTAATGGCCGGCCAGGTGCAGCTCGAAGGGAAACACATAGGTGGTGAAGTACAGCAGGACCAGCCAGGGCGCGTTGCGGAACACCTGAATCCACAGCCGCGCGGGCCAGCGCAGGAGGCGCGTGCCGGACAGGTTGAGCACGCCCACCAGCAGGCCCGCCAGGGTGCCGAGTCCGATCGCCAGCAGGCTGATGAGGATGTTCAGGGCAAAGCCCGCGCCCAGGGCCGGTGACCAGCGCAACAGTGGCTCCACCAGGTTGCGCGGCGGCGCGCCCAGCGCCAGCCAGCCCAGCACCAGCATCAGCATCAGCAGCGGCAGCGGCAGCAGCCACAGGGCCGGTCGACGCAACGGCCAGACCCGTCGTGGCGCGCGCGAAATGAGCAGTTCAGTGGCCATAACCGGGCATCCTCAGGCGCGCTTCCAGCAGGCGCCCCAGCAGATTCACGGCAAAGCTGAGCAGGCCGAAGAAGGCCAGCAGCAACACCATCAGCTCCAGCACGTTGTCGCGCTGGGTCCAGATCATGATCGAGGCGTAGGTGATGTCGTTGACGGCGATGGCCGAGGCCACCGCCGAAGACTTCAGCAGGTCGATCAGGTTGTTCACCAGCGATGGCAGCGCGAAGCGGGTCGCCAGCGGCAACTGGACCTCGAGGAGCAGCTGCCGCCGGTTGAAACCGAGCGAGGTAGCGGCCTCCAGCGTCACCGGGGGCACTGCCTCGATGCCCGCGCGCAGGGCTTCCGCGTGGAAGACGCCCTTGTGCAGCGAGAGCACGATCACTACCCAGGCGAAGGGACCGATGGGACTGCTGGCGCCGTCCAGGCTGCGGACGATGAGCATGTTGAGGACCAGGAAAGCGCAATACAGCTGCACCAGCGTCGGGGTGTTGCGGGTGATCTCGACGAACACCCTGGCCGGACGAACCAGCCAGGCGCGCCCGGAGGTGAGCGCGGCGGCCAGCAGCACCCCCACCGCCAGGCTGCCGAAGATGGTCAACAGACAGATCGCCACGGTGGTCAGGGCACCGTCGAGGAAGGCGTCGCGCTCGTAGGCGCTGGCGAGAAAACGATAGTCCAGGCCGAGGTGGGCGATGACGCCGATGACGGCCTCCAGCGGCTGGCTCATGGCGCCGCGCCCTCGGTGAGTTGCGCGCAGGCCGCGGCGATCCGCGTACCAGCCTCGGCCACGCTGTCGGTCGCCGTGGCGATGGACAGCCGTAGGTAGGGCGACAGGCCATAGGCACTGCCGGCCACACCGGAGACCCCATGCTCCAGGAAGTAGGCCAGGACGTCCGCCTCGCGGGCTAGCACCGCACCATCGGGGCGGCGCTTGCCGAGCAGGCCGGCGCAGCGCAGGAAGACGAAGAAGCCGCCGTCCGGAACGAGAAATTCGAGACCCGCCACGGGTGCCAGGGCCGCCAGCAGCAGGTCGCGCCGCTGGCGATAGGCCGCGACCTGGGGCGCGAGAAAGTCCAGTCCGCCGCGATAGGCCGCCAGGGCGGCGGCCTGACTGATCGAGCAGGCGCCCGAAGCGGCCTGGGACTGCACCACCACCATGGCATGGGCCAACTTGGCGGGCGCCGCGCCGAAGCCGATGCGCCAGCCGGTCATGGCGTAGGTCTTGGAGACGCCCCCCACCAGCAGCGTGCGCTCCTGCAGGTCCGGCGCGACCTCCAGCAGGCCCGGCGAGCGCTCCTCGGCGAACTGGATGTGCTCGTAGAGTTCGTCGAGCAGCACCCAGACCTGCGGATGACGCCGCAGCACAGCAGCCAGGGCCTCGAGTTCCGCGTGGCGATAGACCGCGCCGCTGGGATTGCCCGGTGTATTGAGGATCAGCCAGCGAGTGTGTGGGGTGATGGCCGCTTCCAGCTGCGCGGGCGTGAGGCGATAGCCCTGCTCCAGCGGACAGGGCAGGATAACCGGCTCCCCGTCGTTGAAGCGGACGCTGTCGGGGAAGGTCGGCCAATAGGGGACCGGTACCAGGACCTCGTCCCCGGGTTCGAGGGTGGCGGCGAAGGCATTGAAGATCACCTGCTTGGCGCCGTTGGCGATGACGATCCCAGCCAGGGGATAGTCCAGGCCGTTTTCCCGGGCCAGCTTCTCGCGCACCGCCTCGCGCAGGGCCGGTACCCCGGCGGTGGGCGTATAGCCGGTGTCGCCCCGGTCGATGGCGGCACGGGCGGCCGCCTTGATGTGGCCGGGGGTATCGAAGTCCGGCTCGCCCGTGGTGAGGTCGAGCACATCGATACCGCGCTCGCGCAATTCGGTGGTTTTCAGCTTGGCCGCGGCATTGGCCGACAGCGAGACCCGCTGCACGCGGGTCGACAGACGCAGACTCATGAGGGGATCACCAGGACCTTTCCGGGATTGAGCAGGTTGTGCGGGTCGAGCGCCTGCTTGATACGGCGCATCAGCTCCAGCTCGAGGGGGCTCTTGTAGCGTGGCAGCACGTCGCGCTTGCGCTGGCCGATACCATGCTCGGCGCTGATCGAACCCCCCAGGGCATGGGCGCTGTCATGCACGATCTCGCTGACCGCCGCGTAGTGGGCCATGTGCGCCGCGACGCTCTGGTCCAGCGGATGGGCCACGTTGTAGTGCAGGTTACCGTCGCCCAGGTGGCCGAAGGTGTAGTGCCGCACCCCCCGGAAACGTGCCTGCAGCAAGTCGCCGGTGCGCTCGACGAAGGAAGCGATTTGCGAGATCGGCAGCGAGATGTCGTGCTTCATGTTGCGCCCGGCGCGGGCCTGGGCATCGCTGAGGTTTTCGCGCATCAGCCATAGCGCCTGGCTCTGCGCCAGGCTGCCGGCCAGCAGCGCGTCGCTGAGCAGGCCCTGCTCCAGGCCGTCGGCTAATACCGCTTCGAAACGTGCCTGGGCTTCGCCCTGGGTGGCGCTGGAGGAAAATTCGAGGAGCGCGTACCAGGGTTCGCGCCTCTCGGGAAAGGGATTGGGGCCTTCGGGAAATTGCTCGTGCAGCAGTTCGAGGCAATCGGCCGAGAGCAATTCGAAGGCGGTCAAGCCCGCGTCCAGCCCCTGGCGGGCCAGGGACAGGAAGGCCACCGCCTGGGTCAGGACGGCGAAGGACACCAGCGCGGTAAGCCGGGTACGCGGCAGGGGAAACAGCTTGAGCGTCGCTGCCGTGATGATGCCCAGGGTACCTTCGCTGCCGACATAGAGGTCGCGCAAGTCGTAGCCGGTATTGTCCTTGCGCAGGCCGCGCAGGCCATGCCAGATCTCGCCTTCGGCGGTGACCACCTCGAGCCCCAGGGTCAGTTCGCGGGTATTGCCATAGCGCAGCACCGCATTGCCGCCGGCATTGGTGGCGAGATTGCCGCCCAGGGTACAACTGCCCTCGGACCCCAGGCTCAGCGGGAACAGCCGGTCTACCGCCTGGGCGGCCTGCTGCACCCGCTGCAGGACACAGCCGGCCTCCACGGTGAGGGTATCGTTGTCGGTATCGATGGCGCGGATGCGGTCGAGTCGGTCCAGGCGCAGCAGCACGGCGTGGCCACTGTCATCCGGTGTCGCTCCGCCCATCAAGCCGGTATTGCCGCCCTGCACCACTACCGGCACCCGGCGCTCGGCGCACAGTTTTACCACTGCAGCGACCTCGGCGGTATCGGCCGGCCGCACCAGCGCCTGGACCCGGCCGTGGTAGCGGCGATGCCGATCGCTCAGTTCCGGGCGGTCGGCTTCGGGCAGGGTCGCGTAGCGCTCCCCTACCCGTTCGCGCAAGGCATCGAGCAAGGGAGTCATGGCTGGGCCACCAGGGGGGTATCGTTCTTGTGCTGCTCGTGCAGTTGGCGGAGCGCCGCCGAGGGGTGCATACCGGTGCGTTCACCAAGGGCGATCAGCCAACCGCTGCGGTGCCAGTCACGCACGATGGCATCCAGCTTGGCCTGGACGTCATGCTCCCCCTTGCGCACCCAGATCACCGACGGAGACGGGATCAGATCGGTCGGCAAGGGAATCTCGTAGCCGGACCACTCGGCATCGCCGAGAAGGGTATGCATGGTCGGGCTGACATGGACCGCCGCGACGCAACTGCCGCCCCGAAGCGCCAGCAGCGATTCGGATTGGCTGCGGAACGCCTTGATCTGCGCCCCGTAGGTTTCCGTCAGCGGCTTGATGAAGTTGCTGCCCTGTGAGACGCAGACCGGCTGCTCCTTGAGGTCTTCCCAGCGGGCGATGCCGGCGCCCTTGCGAATCAGGGCCGCCCCGCCCACTTCTTCATAAGGGGTAGGCACGAAATCCAGGATCTGGGCGCGCTCCTCGGTGAATTGCATGTTGGCCACCAGCAGCTCGACCTTGCCCTGCTGGAGGAACTGCACCCGATTGGGAGCGAGTACCGAGACGGTCTCCAGCTTCACCCCCAGTCGCTCGGCGATGCCCTTGGCCAACTCGACGTTGTAGCCCTGGGGCTCACGCGTCAGCGGATCCAGGGTGCCGAAGGGGGGGCCGCTGAGAATGACCCCGATGGCCACCTGCTGGCGTTCGTTGATCCGGTCGAGCGTAGCGTCGGCCTCTACCATCGTGGTCACGGCCAGGCCCGCCAGAGCCAAGGCGAGCAATCGAAGCGAAAATGGGCGCATGGGTGGTTTCTCGGGTCAAAGGGTGCCGGCCAAGGCCTGGTCGTGCAGCTCGACCAGGGTATTGGATGCGGGAGTGATGGCGTTGCGGGCCTCGGTCTGGATCAGCCAGCCGGAGCGGTGCCAATCACGCACGATGGCATCCAGCTTGGCTTGGGTGTCGCCCTCACCGGGACGGGTCCAGATGACCGAAGGCGCTGGATTCAACTCCGGCTGCAGGGCGCGATAGCCCTGCCACTCGGGATTGCTGGCCAGCAGCGGGTTGATCAGGGTGGCGTCATGTACCGCCGCGACGCAATTGCCGCCACGCAGCGCCAGGAGGGATTCGCTGGAACTCTTGAAGGCCTTGAGCTCGGCACCGTACGCCGCCAGCGGTGCGACATAGCTGCTGCCCTGGGAGGTGCACACCGGCTGCCCCTTGAGATCCTCCCAGCGCTGGATGGCGCTACCCGGTGGCAGTGCCGCCGTCCCGCCCACGGTGTAGAACGGCGTGGGCACATGGCCCAGTAGCTGACCGCGCTGCTCCGTCCACTCCATGTTGGCGATGAGGATGTCCACCTTCCCTTGCTGCAGGAATTGCACGCGGTTGGCCGGCAGCACCGCCACCAGGTCAGGCTTCACGCCCAGGCGGCTGGCCAGTTCCTTAGCCAGGTCAACGTTGAAGCCACGTGGCTCCCGCGTTTGCGGGTCCAGCGAGCCGAAGGGACCGCCCGAAAGCAGCACCCCCACCGAGAGTGTCTGCCGATCCTGGATTCGCTCCCAGGTCGCATCGGCATGGGCCAGCGACCCTGCCAAGCTCATCAGAGCTCCTAGCCAGACCGCACCTAAGCGGCGTTTCGCGTTCTGCTTCGATTTCCTTGTCTGCGCGCCGTGCATGTCTGTTCTCCTGGCTGCCAAGCTGCTTGTGCTGGACGGCGATGCTAGGGGGCGCGGTCATCGGCTATAAATCATCATTAGGAATATTCTTATGCGTTCCTTATCGAAATCTAGGTCTCATCTTGTGGAAGCCGCCTAAATCAGGGATTTCTTTTAGAGCGAGTGGCGAAAAACATAAGAACCCCTTATGTTTTTCGCTTGCGTCCTCATTGAAGGAGACAGCTTTTCTATGGCTGAAACACCCGCGCTGGATATCGACCTGCTCCGCACTCTCATCGCCGTGGCCGATAGCCAGAGCTTTACCCAGGCGGCGCAACGGCTGGGGCGAACCCAGTCGGCGGTCACCCAGCAGATGCACCGGCTCGAGTCCTTGCTGGCGGTTCCCCTGCTGCGTAAGGTGGGCCGGCAAAAGCAGCTGACCGAAGCCGGTCACCGGGTGCTGCTGCAGGCCAGGGAGATGGTCGAACTCAACGAGGCGCTCTACCACTCGGTGCAGGACGACAGCCTTAGCGGCGTATTGCGCATCGGCTCGCCCCATGACGTTGCGGACACCCTACTGCCGCCCATCCTCACCCACGTCGCCCGGGCGGCGCCGCGGCTGCGGCTGGAGATCGACGTAGGCCGCAGCCCCTTCCTCATGGAAGACCTGCACCGCGGCAAGATCGACATGCTCATTTCCACCCGCGAGGATGCGCGCCTGGAGGGCTTCGCGCTGCGTACCTCGCCGGTCTGGTGGATCTGCTCCTCGCGCTACGTGCATTCCTCGCGCGAACCCCTGCCGCTGATCCTGGTGGACGAGCCCAGCATCTATCGGCGCTACGCCATTCAGGCGCTGGACGCCCGGCGCATTCCCTGGCGCCAGGCGTACCTGGCCTCCAACCTGATTGGCATCAAGGCCGCCATCCGCGCAGGCCTCGGGGTCACCGCGCGGAGCATGGAGCTGCTCGGGCCGGATATGCGGGTGCTGGGCGCCAATGAGGGGCTGCCGGCACTGCCGGAAGTCACCTACTACCTCTGGATCCGGCCGGGCAGCCTCAACCCACTCACCCGCCGTGCCTACGACCTGATCCGCCATAATTGCCGGTTCTGACCGCCGCGCGCCAACCACACATCGCCATGCGGCCTTTGAATGTAGCCCGGTGCGTAACGCCGTTGCCTCGCTGTTGCCGAGGCAACTAACGCTGCCTGTCCAGGAACAGCCGCGCGTGTCTATCGCCAGCTAAAGTCTGCCGAATCAATTAGTTATACGATTGGCACAGCGGTTGCTCCGGTATCTCCCGTTCCCGATTGACGGAAGGTAGCCATGACCGCCCACGCCTCGCCCCTCGACTTCGCCGACAGTCCCCTGTCGCGCGCCTTCGCCCAACCCCTGTTCCTCGGGTTGTTCCTGCCGGTGCAAGCGGGCGGCTGGAGTGCCTCGGCACTGCCACGCGGCACCACCTGGACCTACGACTACAACCGCGCCCTGACGCTGAAAGCCGAGGCACTGGGCTTCGAGCTGGTGTTCGCCCTGGCGGAATGGCTCGGCAAGGGCGGCTATGGGGGTGACATCCGCTACCACGACGAATCCCTGGACGCCTTCATCACCCAGGCGGCCCTGGCCGAAGCTACTTCGCGCATCCTGCTGGTCTCCACCCTGCACGTACTCTATGGCCCCTGGCATCCGCTGCACCTGGCCAAGTTCGGCGCCACCCTGGATCACATCAGCGGCGGGCGTTGGGGGCTCAACCTGGTCACCGGTCACCGCCACCGCGAGCATCGCCGCTTCGGCCAGGCGCCCATTGAGCATGACCAGCGCTATCGCCAGGCCGATGAATTCATCCGCATCGTCGAAACGCTCTGGCAGGCCCACGACAACCTGGATTTCCACGGCGACTACTACCGCCTGGAAGAAGCCTACGTCAGCGTCAAGCCGCGCTATGGCCGGCCGGTGCTGGTCAATGCCACCGGCTCCAGCGCCGGAATCGACTTCGCCGCACGTCACTCCGACATCGTCTTCACCACCAGCCCGGGCAGCGCCGAGATCGAAGACGCCCTGGCCAAGCTGCCCGACCATCTGCAGCGCATCAAGGCCGCGGCGCGTAGCCATGGACGCCAGGTGCGCACCCTGATCAATCCCCTGGTGATCTGCCGCGACAGCGACGCGGAAGCCTGGGAGTACCACGCCGCCATCACGGCTGCAGGCGATCCCGGTGCCCTGGCCGGTGCCGCGCGCGAGGCCAGCGATGCCCACGCCTGGCGCGGCCATCTACCCGAGCAGAAGTACGTCGGCGGCAACATCCAGTTGGTTGGCAGTCCGGAGACGGTGGTGCGCGACATCATCCGGCTCAAGGAAGCCGGCATCGACGGCCTGCAGCTGGCCTTCTACGACTTCGCCCCGGAACTCGACTATTTCGGCGAGCGCGTCTTGCCGCTCCTGTACCAGGCCGGCCTACGCCGCTGATCCGCCTTCTTCTGACAAGGACGATTCCCCATGAGCGTCACCCGCCGTCATTTCGTCACCGGTCTCTCCGCTCTCCCCCTGCTCGGTGGCTTCGGCTGGACCTCGCCGGCCAGCGCCGCAGTTGAGGCACCGCCCGGTGTACTGACCCTGCTGGTCAACCCCGAACCGCCGAGCCTGTCGGCCTTCCACACCAGTGCCGGGACCTCGCTGACCGCCAGCAGCAAGGTCCTCGAGGGGCTGCTGACCTATGCCAACGACCTCAGTCCTCAGCCGGTGCTCGCCACTCACTGGGACATCGCGGCGGACGGCCTGACCTACATCTTCACCCTGCGCCAGGGCGTCAAATGGCACGACGGTCAGCCCTTCAGTGCCGCCGACGTGGCCTTTTCCCTGGACCTGGTCAAACGCTACCACCCGCGCGGGGGCAGCACCTTCGCCAGTCTGGAGCGGGTCGAGACGCCGGACGAGCACAGAGTGGTGCTGCACCTGAGCAAGCCGGTGCCCTATCTGATCCGCGCCTTCGCCGGTAGCGAGACGCCGATCCTGCCGCGGCACCGCTATGCAGAGGGCGATCCGCTGAGCAATCCGCTCAACAACGCCCCCATCGGCACCGGTCCCTTCCGCTTCAAGAATTGGGTGCGCGGCAGCCACATCGAGTACGAGCGCAATCCGGACTACTGGCAACCCGGGCAACCGACGGTGGCGGGTCTGATCCTGCGGGTGGTGCCCGACTCGGCGGCGCGCCTGGCGGCCTTTGGCAATGGGTCGCTGCTGCTCGGCGGCGAAAGCCCGGTGCCGCTGAGCGACCTGGAGCGCCTCACCCAGGGCGGCACCCTAAAGTTCACCACCGAGGGCTACCAGTACAGCGGCACCGAGACCCTGCTCGAATTCAACCTCGACGATCCGCTGCTCGGGCGGCTGGAGGTCCGCCAGGCCATCGCCCACGCCATCGACCGCGAGGTGATCAAGAAGATCGTCTACTACGGCTACGCCGAGGCCAGCGCCGCGCCGATTCCCAGCAACTTTCCCCATTACCACTACGAAGGCGCCAATCCCTATCCGCCGGATGTGCAAAAGGCCAATGCCATCCTCGACGCCGCCGGGCTGCCGCGCCAGGGCAACTGGCGCTTCCCACTGACCCTGGACCCCCTGCCCTACGGCGACAGCTATCAACGCACCGCGGTCTACATCAAGTCGGCCCTGGCGCGCATCGGCATCGAGGTGCAGTTGCGCAACCAGGACTTCCCCTCCTACATCAAGCGCGTCTACAGCGATCGCGCCTACCAATTCGCGGTGAACGGCATGAGCGTGCTGTTCGATCCCACCGTGGGGTTGCAACGGCTGTACTGGTCGAAGAACTACCGCCAGGGGGTGCCGTTTTCCAACGGCACCCATTACGCCAATCCCGAGGTAGACCAGCTGCTGGAAGCGGCGGCGGTGGAGCCCGACGAAGCCCGGCGTGGCGAATTGTTCCGTGCCTTCCAGGCCATCGTGATGCGCGAGATCCCTTCGCTGACCCTGGTCCTGCAGCGCCAGGTCACCCTCTACAACGCGCGGGTGGGCGGCTTCGCCGAGAACGCCTCGGGGGTCAACGGCAGTCTCGCCGGCGTGACCCTGGCCGGGCCGGAGCACGCCCATGGCTGAACCCCGCCGCCTCTGGCGCCTGACCCGGCGCACCCTGTGGCAGGCCATGCCGACCCTGGCGGGCATCCTGCTGCTCAACTTTGTCCTGCTGCGACTGATCCCGGGCGATGCGGTGGACGTGCTCGCCGCCGAATCCGGCGGTGCCAGCGTGGAGGCGCTGGCCCAATGGCGCAGCCACTTCGGTCTGGATCTGAGCCTGCCGCAACAGCTGTGGCACTACCTGGCCCATCTGGCGCGGTTCGACCTCGGGTTGTCGCCGCGCTTCAATGCGCCGGTCACCCAACTGATCCTCGACCGCCTGCCCAATACCCTGTTGCTGATGGGCTGCGCGCTGGGCCTGGCGTTGGTGCTGGGCATCATCGCTGGCGCAGTGATGGCTACCTTGGTCGGTCGCTGGCCGGACCGGCTGCTGTCGCTCTTGGTACTGGTGCTCTATTCGACCCCTGGCTTCTGGATCGGCTTGATGGCGGTGGTGCTGTTCTCGGTGCGTCTCGGCTGGCTGCCCAGCGATGGCATCGCCACCCTGGGCCTGGAGCTGCACGGCCTGGCCTGGCTGGGTGATCGACTGGCGCACCTGCTGTTGCCGACCCTGGCGCTGGCGTCCTTCTACATCGCGCTCTATGCCCGGCTCACCCGCGCCGCCATGCTCGAGGTGCAACGCCAGGACTTCGTGCGGACCGCCCGGGCCAAGGGCCTCGCGCCGCTGCGGGTGGTGCGCCGGCACGTTCTGCGCAACGCCCTGCTACCGGTCACCACCCTGGCCGGCCTGCACCTCGCCGCCTTGCTCGGCGGCGCGGCGGTGACCGAAACCCTGTTCGGCTGGCCGGGCCTCGGCCGCCTCACCCTCGATGCCGTCCTGGCCCGCGACTACAACCTGCTGCTGGGCATCCTGCTGCTCTCCTCTTTGCTGGTGGTGGCGGTCAACGTCGCCGTCGACCTACTGCAGGCCTGGCTCGACCCCCGCATCCAACCCGACTGACCCGGAGCCCTCCCATGCCTCTCCTGCCCCCTTCACCACCGCGCCTGGCCGGCCAGAGCGAACGCCTGGGCCGGGCGCTGCTGCGCAGCCCCACGGCCCTGACCGGTGGCCTGTTGCTGTTGCTGGTACTGCTGCTGGCCGCCAGCGCCGGTACCCTGTTTCCCCATGATCCGCTGGACATGGTCGGGATGCCCCTGCTGTGGCCCGGCGACGATCCCGCCTTCCCGCTGGGCACCGATTCCCTTGGCCGCGACGTGGCGGCCGGACTCGCCCACGGTGCCCGCACCTCGCTGCTCATCGCTCTGCTCGCCACCGCCCTGAGCGTGGTGCTGGGCGTGCTGGTGGGCGCCCTGGCCGGCTATCACGGTGGCTGGCTGGGCGATGCCCTGCAGCGCCTCACCGAGGTCTTCCAGACGGTGCCTTCCTTTTTGCTGGTGGTGGTCATCGTCGCCATCGGAACGCCCACCGTCGGCATCATCGCCCTGGCCATCGGCCTCGCCTCCTGGCCGACGGTGGCGCGCATCGTGCGCGCCGAATTCCGCAGCCTGAAAGGTGCAGACTTCGTGCTCGCCGCGCGCAGCCAGGGTTTCACCAACGGCGCCATTATCCTGCGCGAGATACTGCCCAATGTGCTGGCCGCAGTGGTGGTCACCACCTCCATTCTCGTCGCCCAGGCCATCCTGGTGGAAGCCGGCCTGGCCTTCCTCGGCATGAGCGATCCCAACAGCGCCAGCTGGGGCGGCATGATCGGCAGCGGTCGCGAGCAGATCGCCAGCGCCTGGTACCTCACTGCCCTGCCGGGGGTGGCCATCGTCACCGTGGGTCTGGCCTTCAACCTGCTGGGCGACGGCCTCAACGACGCCCTCAATCCGCGCCTGCGCAGGTACCGCCCATGAGCCTGCTCGAGGTCCGCGGACTGACCGTCCACTACCAGGGGGAAGCCGCCGTCCAGCCGCTGGATTTCACCCTCGCTGCCGGCGAGACCCTGGCGCTGGTGGGTGAATCCGGCTGCGGCAAGTCCACCACCGCCCTGGCGCTGATGGGCCTGCTGCCCGACGCCGCCAGGGTAGCGGGCTCAATACTGTTCGAGGGTACCGACCTGCTGGCCTTGCGCCCTCGCCAACTCCGCCGCCTGCAGGGCGACCGACTGGCCATGGTGTTCCAGGAGCCGCTGTCCAGCCTCAATCCGGTGCTCACCCTGGGCGAGCAGCTGGTCGAGACCCTGCGCCAGCACACCGACCTGAGTCGCCGCCAGGCGCTAACCCGCGCCGAAGAACTGCTGGCGCAGGTCCGGCTGCCGCGCCCCGCCGCGCATCTGCGCGAGTATCCGCAGCAACTCTCCGGCGGCCAGCGCCAGCGGGTGCTGATCGCCATGGCCATCGCCTGCCAACCGCGCCTGCTGATCGCCGACGAACCCACCACCGCACTGGACGTCACCGTCCAGGCACAGATCCTGGAATTGCTCGACAGCCTGAGGCGCGAGCTGGACATGGGCCTGCTGCTGATCACCCATGACCTGGGCGTGGTCGCCCAGCAGGCCGACCGAGTAATCGTGATGCACGACGGCGCGGTCCTCGAGACCGGGCGCACCGCCCAGGTCTTCGCCCAGCCCCGGCACCCCTACACCCGCGGCCTGGTAGCGGCCTCGCTCGGCCGCGATCACCAACGCCATTATCGCCAGGAACGGCTGGTGGAGATCCGCGTGGAACGCCCTCCCGCCCAGGCGCCCCGCTATGGACTGAGTTCGGAGCGCTATGCGCCGAGCCGCCAGCCACGGCCACCGCAGGGTACCCCCTTGTTGCGCGCCGAGGGCCTACGCCTGAGCTATCCGGGCCAGCCGCAGGCGGTACTGGATGATTTGTCCCTCACCGTCGGCGTGCGCGAGACGGTTGGGCTGGTGGGCGAGTCCGGCTGCGGCAAGTCCACCCTCAGCCGCGCCCTGCTGCGGCTCCAGCCCCTGGACGCCGGGCGGATCGACTTCGCCGGCAGCGAGATCAACGCACTGGCGGAGCGGCCGTTGCGCGCCTGGCGCCGCCACGCGCAACTGATCTTCCAGGACGCCCAGGCCGCGCTCAATCCACGCCATGACGTCACCACCCTGCTCGACCGGGTCCAGCGCCTGCATGGCCAGGAGGATGCCGCCGAGCGCCAGCGTGCCCGGCTCGCCATCCTCGATGCCGTGGGGCTACCCCGGACCAGCCTGGGACGCCTGCCGCACCAGTTCTCCGGCGGCCAGCGCCAGCGCCTGGGCATCGCCCGCGCGCTGATCCTCAAGCCACGGCTGCTGATCTGCGACGAGCCGGTCTCGGCGCTGGACGTCTCGGTCCAGGCGCAGATCCTCAACCTGCTGGTCGAGTTGCGCGAGGCCTTCGACCTTTCCTACCTGTTCATCTCCCACGACCTCTCGGTGGTGCGCTACCTGGCCGACCGAGTGCTGGTGATGCAGCAGGGCCGCATCGTCGAAGAGGCCACGCCCGCCCAACTCTGGCAGCAACCGCGCCATCCCTACACCCGTACGCTGCTGGCCGCCGTTCCCGGCGTGGCGACAGCACCCACCGCCCCTGCCGGCCTGCGCTTCGCCGTCGGCTGGTAATCAGGAGTCCTCATGAGCAAGCGTCGCGACACCCTCAAACTCGGTCTCTTCCTGCGCGCCACCGGTCACCACGTGGCCGCCTGGCGGCATCCCGGCGCCCAGGCCGACGCCGGTATCCGCATCGAGCACTACCAGGCCCTGGCGCGCCAGGCCGAGGCCGCCGGCTTCGATACCCTGTTTCTCGCCGACAGCGTCGGCGTACGGGGCATCGACTCGCCGGTGTTCGACCGCCTGATCGCCCCGCACCTGACCTTCGAACCCCTGACCCTGCTGGCTGCACTGGCCACCGTGACCCGGCGCATCGGCCTGATCGCAACCGCCAGCACCAGCTATTCGGAGCCCTATAACCTGGCTCGGCAATTCGCGTCCCTGGACCAGATCAGCGGCGGCCGCATCGGCTGGAACCTGGTCACCAGCAGCGACGCGGCCTCGGCCCATAATTTCGGCGGCAGCGGCCAGGCCGCCCATGCCGACCGCTACGCCCGGGCCCGCGAATTCCAGCAGGTGGTCGACAAACTCTGGGACAGCTGGGAAGACGATGCGCTGCTCCTGGATCGCGACGCCGGGCTGTTCCTGGACCGCGCCAAGCGTCATTTCACCGAGCACCGTGGCGAGCATTTCCAGGTGCGCGGTCCGCTCAATGTGCTGCGCTCGCCCCAGGGCAAGCCGGTGCTGGTCCAGGCCGGCGCCTCGGAGGATGGCCGCGAACTGGCCGCCGCCACCGCCGAGGTGGTCTTCGCCGCTCACCAGAGCCTGCACGACGCCCAGGCGTTCTACCGTGACCTCAAGGGTCGCGCCCAGGCCCTGGGCCGCAACCCCGAGCACCTTAAGATCCTGCCCGGGGTGACTATCTTCACCGGGGCCAGCGAAGCCGCGGCCCAGGCCAAGCACCGCGAGCTGCAAGAACTGGTACAACCAGAGGTGGGCCGCGAATTGCTCAGCGGGCTACTGGGCGGGGTGGATCTCTCCCACCTGTCGCTGGATGCGCCGCTGCCACGCGATCTGCCGCTATCCAACGCTTCGCGCAGCCGCCAGGAGCTCATCCAGAAACTCGCCGACGAAGGCCTGAGCCTGCGTCAGCTCTATCTGCGACTGGCTGGCGCGCGCGGGCACTGGACCCTGGTGGGCTCCGCCGAACAGGTGGTGGATCAACTCGAAGCTTGGTTCCAGGGTTATGGCGCAGACGGCTTCAATATCCTACCACCCACCTATCCCGAGGGCCTGGACGACTTCATCACCTTCGTACTGCCGGAGTTACGGCGCCGCGGCCTGGTACGCCAGGGCGACTACGAGGGCCGCACCCTGCGTGAACACCTCGGCCTGCCCTACCCGCAGCATCCCGCCGCCCGTCGTGGACAGGAGGCGGTGGCATGAGCCAACTGACAGCGCAGCACGCCCTGCTCCTCGCTCGCGAACTTAGTGCCCGCTTCGCCGTGGACGCCGCCGCCAACGACCTCGCCGGTGGGCGGCCGCTCAGCCAGCTGGCTGCGTTGCGCGAGAGCGGCCTGCTCACCGCGCTGATCCCGGAAGCCTATGGCGGCCCCGGCCTGCCCTGGTCGACGGTACTGCAGGTGGCCCGCGAACTGGCCAGCGGCGACAGCGCCGTGGGGCATCTCTACGGCTACCACTTCCTCGCCCTCTCCGGCGTCCTGCTACGCGGCAGCGAAGCCCAGCGGCAACGCCTGCTGGGCGCCTCGGCGCGAGAGCACTGGTTCTGGGGCAACTCGGTCAACACCTTCTCCTATTCGCTGTTCGGCCAGCGCAGTGGCGAAGACTACGTACTCAATGGCTATCGACCCTTCAGTTCCGGCTCGCACATCGCCGACCGCCTGCTGGTGGCCTGGGAAGACCAGGACAGCGACGTCCGCTTCTTCGGCAGCCTGGCCGTGGATCAGCCGGGCATCACCCTGGCCCACGACTGGGACGGCTTCGGCCAACGCCAGACCGGCAGTGGCCGGGTGCTGTTTGAGAACGTTCGCATCCCCGCGGCGGACATCTATGGCGCGGCGGACAGCGGCGCGAATCTCTTTCCCTCGCTCGGCGCGGTAATCGCCCAGCAGGTGCTCATCGCGGTCTTCGTCGGCACCGCCTGGGGTGCCCTGCGCACAGCGCGCGACTATACCCGCGAGCACAGCCGGCCCTGGATCACCTCAGGAGTGGAGCGCCATGGCGACGATCCCTGGGTGCGCCGGGTCTATGGCGAGCTCTATACCAGCACCCTAGCCGCTGAAGGCCTGGCCGACCGTTCCCTCGCCCTGTTCGACCAGGCCTGGGCACAAGGCTCGGCGCTGACCAGCCAAGCGCGGGGCGAGGTGGCGGTGGCCACGGCAGCCGCCAACGTCTTCGCCGGCGACACCGCGCTGGACGTCACTACCCGCATCTTCGAGGTGATGGGCGCGCGCTCCGCCACCAAGACCCAGGGATTCGATCGCTTCTGGCGCAACGTGCGTACCCACACCCTGCACAATCCGGCCGAGTACAAGACGCGCAACGTAGGCAACTGGTACCTCAACGGCGACTATCCCGAGCCGGGCATCTATCAATAGCGACCGACCGGGCCACCGCCAAGGGAGCGGCGGCCCGGCACGGGCTCAGACGCGGACGGGTCGTCCGCTGACGAAATGCGCCGGGTCGTTGAAGCCCGGCGTAGAGGCGTGACCCGGAGTGACCAGCCTGTCGATGAAGGCCTCGTCCTCGGCGGTCAGCACCACGTCCAACGCCTCGCGATAGCTGGCCCAGTGCGCCTCGGTACGGGGTCCGACGATGGCCGAACTCACCAGGGGATTGGCGAGCACCCAGGCCAGGGCGAAGGCTGCCGGGCTGACGCCACGGGCCTGGGCGTGCTCAGCGATGCGCTGCGCCAGATCCAGGGACTCCGGACGCCATTCCGTCTCCTGGATGCGGCGATCGTTGCGCCCGGCGCGGGTGTCAGCGGCCGGCGCGGCTCCCGGGGTGTACTTGCCGGTGAGCACGCCGCGCGCCAGGGGGCTGTAGGGAACAATGCCCAGGCCATGGTGCGCGGCGGCGGTGAATTGCTCGGTCTCGGCCTGGCGGTTGACGATGTTGTACAGCGGCTGGATGGCGACCGGCGCCTCGACGTTGAGCCGGCGCGCGACATTGACCACCTCGGCGATCTTCCAGCCGCGGTGATTGGAGATACCCCAGTAGCGGATCTTGCCCTGGCGCAGCAGATCACCCAGCGCCGAGACCGTCTCTTCCAGCGGTGTCTGGTGGTCTTCACGGTGCAGGTAGAACAGGTCGATGTAGTCGGTATCCAGCCGCTGCAGGCTCTGTTCCACGCTGTGCAGCAGATGCTTGCGACTGCTGCCGCCGTTGTGCGGCAGCCTGGAGTCGCGGCGGGTCGGACTGCCGGCCTTGGTGGCCAGCACCCAGTCGTGGCGATGATGGGCAATGGCACGCCCAACCACCCGCTCGGACTCGCCGTCGTTGTAGACGTTGGCGGTGTCGATGAAATTGATGCCCTGGGCGAAGGCAGCGTCGATGATGCGCCGGGACACGGCTTCGTCGGTCGGCCCGCCGAACATCATGCTGCCCAGATTCAGGCGGGAGACCGTCAGGCCGCTCCGGCCAAGACTGCGATAGCTCATGGATACTCCTTATCGATAGGGGAATCGGAATAGGGTCAAGAACGCGCCGACAAGCCACGCCGCCAGCGCAACAGGCGCGCTTCCAGCAAGGCCAGCACCGCGTTGAGCGCCAGGCCGACCACCGCCAACAGCAGGATGCCGGCATACATGCTGGGAATCTGGAATACCTCCTGGGAGTTGAGGGTGAGAAAGCCCAGCCCGGAATGGGCGCCGATCATCTCGGCGGCCACCAGCGCGGTTATGGAATAGGCGCCGGCCAGGCGGATGCCGGTGAAGATCGACGGCGCTGCCGCCGGCAGTACCACCTTGAGGAAGAGGAAACGCCGGTTGGCGCCCATCGAAAGCGCCGAATTCACCAGCAGCGCATCCACCTGTTTCACGCCACTGATGGTGCTCAGCAGAATCGGCCAGAACGACGCCCAGAAGATGATGGCGATCTTCGAGGCCTCGCCGATACCCAGGAACAGGATGAACACCGGGAACAGCGCCAGGGCGCTGGTCTGGCGGAACAACTGCAGCAGCGGATCGAGTAGTCGTTCCAGGCGAATGAACCAGCCCATCAGCAGCCCCAGGAGCACGCCCGCACCTATGGCCAGCAACAAGCCGGCGAGCGAGCGCAGCAGGCTGGCGCCAAGGTGCCGCGCCAGGCTGCCGTCGCGGGCCAGGTCGAGGATGCTCTGCAGCACCACCGTAGGCGGACTCAGGTAGCCGGGATTGACCAGGCCCAGCCGCGGCAAGGCCTCCCAGAGCGCCAGGAACAGCAGGATGCCGAGGCTGCCGTCGAGCAGCCGGCGGGAACGGCGCTGCAGACTCATGCCCGTACCTCCTTACGCCAAGAGGGTGTTTGCACAGCGGACTCGGGCACCCCGCGCAGGGCCTCCCACGCCTGTTGACGCAGGGCCGCGAAGGCCGGGGTGTTGCGCACCTCGGCCGCCCGCGGGCGCGGCAGGAGGATGTCGATCAGCCGGTGGACCCGCCCCGGGCGCGGCGTCATCACCGCGACCCGGTCGGCGAGGAAGATCGCCTCGTCGAGGCTGTGGGTGATGAAGACGATGGTCTTGCGGTGCGCGTCCCAGATGCGCAGCAGTTCGTCCTGCAGGTGCTCGCGGGTCT
Source organism: Pseudomonas flavocrustae (assembly GCF_029872515.1). Lineage (NCBI taxonomy): Bacteria > Pseudomonadati > Pseudomonadota > Gammaproteobacteria > Pseudomonadales > Pseudomonadaceae > Pseudomonas > Pseudomonas flavocrustae. Next base: position 55,639 of record NZ_JAPDIQ010000006.1, read on the forward strand.
GGGCATCCAGGGCGGCGAAGGGCTCGTCCATTAGCAGCACGTCCGGTGCATATGCCAGAGAGCGGGCGATGGCGACCCGTTGGCGCATGCCGCCGGAGAGCTCGTGCGGGTAGCGTGCGCCCTGCCCCTCCAGCCCTACCAGAGCGAGATACTCCCGGGCCGTCGCGAGTCGTTCACGGCGCCCGACCCCGCGAATCTCCAGCCCCAAGGCGATGTTGTCCAGCACCGAGCGCCAGGGCAGCAGCGCATAGCCCTGGAACACCACGCCCTGGTGCGGATTGATGCCCTGCAGCGGCTTGCCGTCGATACTCAGCTCGCCCGCATTTTTCTGCGCCAGGCCGGCGAGGATGTTGAGAAAGGTGGACTTGCCGCAGCCGGAAGGCCCCAGCACCGCCAGGAATTCGCCCTGGCGCACCTCAAGGTCGAAGTCCTGCAGCACCGGCACCCGCTCCTGGGCGCCGCTCTCGCTACGGCCGTCATAGGCCAGGCCAAGGCCCCGGGCGACGATCTTCGCACCCATCAGGCCGTCCCCCGGGAGGCCGTATCCCCGGCGAAGGGGTTGAAGGCATTGGTGTAGACGTCCTTGACCTGAACCGCGCCGGCCTTGAGTTTGCCTTCGTGTTCGAGGATATCGATGTAGTACTGGATCGGCGGCTCGGTGATGACCAGGTCGTCGACGTAGGCGAAGCGCTCGACCAGCTCCAGCTTCATGCCCAGGCGTTGAGCGGTGATCTTGCGGGCATCGTCGGGATGCCCGTTGACCCAGTTGGCCGCCTTGGCCAAGGCCTGCACCACGTCCCGCGCGGCCTCGGGATGGTCGCGCAGGAAGCGGCCGTGGGCGCTGTAGGGCGCCATGCCACCCAAGCCCTCGTCCAGGTCGAAGTCACTCCACAACTTGCGCAGCGCGGGATTGTGCTCGGCGCTGCCGGAGGTGGGCGGATGGATGATCGCCAGGTCGATGTTGCCGGTGGCCAGGGTCTGCTCGGCCTGGACGTCCGGCACCACCACCCACTTGATGCGGTCGACGTCCACTCCCTGCTGACGCAGGTACTTCTTGGTGACGAATTCGGCGCAGGCACCGAAGCTGTTGAAGCCTACGGTCTTGCCTTCCAGATCCTTGGGCGTGCGGATGCCCGAGTCGTCACGCACGAAGTACTTCATGTGCGGCGCCTCTTGTAGCGTCTTGCCCCCGGCCGCCACCACCTTGAGGTCCAAGCCGCTGGCGATGGCGGAGATTACCAGGGGGACCATGCGGGTCCCGAAATCTAATTCCCCGGTCCCCACCAGCGGGATGATCTGCGGCGCGGCGACCTTGCCAACGTACTGGGGACGCGCCCGGGTACCCTCGAAATAGCCCAGGGAGTCGGCCACATAGACCAGGTCGAAGGTGGGATTGTCGGGATAGCGGAAGGGCACCACTTGGTCTGAGCGCTGGCCGATCACCGCCGGCGCACCGGCCTGGGTAGCGGGCTTGTCGTCACAGCCGAACAGGCTGCCGCCCAAGGCGCCCAGCGCGGTAACGGTTCCTAGCTGCCGGATGAAGCAACGGCGACTGAGATGCTCGAGGTCCATGGGGGCTCCTGTCCTGGTTGGCGTCGGATACGACGAAGGCTAGGCATGCTGCCCCAGGCAGGAATAGGAACCCAAAGACCCAGATTCTTTATGAATATATCGAATAGTTAGACGAAATAATGTTTCACACTAACTATATTCTCCAAATAGGCCTGGAGGTAACTGCCGGCAAGAGTAAGCATTTAAGTGCTTAAGCACTCACGCAAAGGGCGTGTATGGTAGCAGTGCTGGGAGACTTACTTTCGTTGCCGGCGGCCTTAAAGGTTGGGCGGCAAAGCAAGCACCGTGAAAGGCTGCCTCCACCACTCGTGCTTGGTCGTTCGTCCGCCGTCAGCTACGTCCGACCTTAGATAGGGACGTACACGTATTGAGCCACTCCTGAGGCCTCTACCCGTCGGCAGCAGCTGGTGCACGCTCAAATCGGCGTCGCGCCTCGGACAGCAACGAGAGACTGAGCTCGCGAACCTCGATCTTGCTCTGCTCGATCAATCGATATGGCCCCTCAGCATCAGCAGGGTGTCATCGCGCTTGCAGGCGCAGTGCCTTACGGATGCTCACATGCTCGTTGTAGGTCTCCTCGATGCGAGCGGGCTGGGAGAAGTCCAGGCGTCGGACGATGCGGATGTGCTCCGTCACCTCGCGGTGCACCCGTAGCATTTCCCCGCTGCCCGCGGCGGCCCGAGCCCGCAGAACCAGCCACGACGGCGGATTCGAGCACGATACGTAAGTCGTAGAGCTCGTCGATACGGGCGAGGTAACTGCCCGGTGAACGCCCTGCGCACCGCCGCAAGGCGCCACGTGGGCGATCACGCCAGCCGCCAATTGACCACCTTCCATCCCGCGGCCTGGGCCTGAGCCAACAGTACCTGGTCGGGGTTGACCGCCACCGGATGCTCGACCTTGCTCAACAGAGGCAGATCGTTACGGGAGTCGGAATAGAAACTGGCGCCCGCCAGGGACGCGTGATGGTCTGCCAGCCACTGCTCGAGACGAATCACCTTGCCCACACGGTAGGTGAGCACACCCGAAGTGCGTCCCGTATACCGACCCGCGACGACCTCCACGTCTATCGCCAGCACCTCTTCGATGCCGAGGCAGGCCGCGATGGGCTGGACCAGGAAAGCCGCCGATGCCGAAATCACCAGTAGACGGTCGCCCGCCTGGCGATGGGCCTCCACGGCGCTGCGGGCGTCGGGATAGAAGCGCGGTGCGATGACAGTGTCGAGGTAACTGCGCACCACCTCGGCCACTTCCTCGGGCGTCCGGCCAACCAGCGGTTCGAGGCTGAACGCCATGTAGTCTTCCATGGCCAGTTGCCCCTGGCCGTACAGGGCCATGAGCGCCTGGTCGCGGCGCGGGAAGTCCTCGGCGTCCACCCAGCCGATGCGTGCCATCCAGGCACTCCAGAGGCTGGCGCAGTCGCCGTGGATGAGGGTTTCGTCGAGGTCAAACAAAGCAAGAGCCATGGGAAGTTTCCAGCGTGTTGAAGAGACGCGGCTGCCAACCAGGCGCTGGCGGCCGCGAGGATGGCTTAGCCCATTGCCGGCGCGGCGGTACCTTTGGCCGCCGAGCGCGAGACGACACCGAGTTCGAACAGCTCGGCGACCCGACTGCTTTCCGCTTCGCTCGGCTTGATGGCCAGAGCACAGCCTACGAACACCAGGGCGTTGAAGATCACGCCGACGATGCCGCTGGTGAGCGAACCCAGCGCCGCGATGTCATCCGGGTAGATCACCGTCAGGACGATGGCGATGACGATGCCGGTGAGCATCCCCAGGATGGCGCCCTGCTTGTTGCCCCAGCGGGTGAAGAGGCCGAAGAACAGCGGCACGGCCAGCTGGATGATCCCCTGGTAGGAAATCTGAGCCAGCAGCTGCAGGCGCGCGTAGTTGAAGGTCAGGTAGGCCACCACGGCGGCGGCAGCGATAAAGACGATCATCCCGCCCTTGGCCAGCGCGGTGAGCTGGCGGTCGGTCCGGGGCGTGGTCCAGGTCGCCAGGTCATTGGCGAACTGCACACCGCAGACCTGCACGCAGCCGTCGACGTGACCGATGCTCGCGGCCAGCACGATGGCGATGGCCAGCGCCAGCAGCCATGGGCCGCCAATATCGAACAGCGACAGGAACCAGCCCTGCTGCGGGTGGGCCGCCACGTTCGGGTCCTGGCTGACCGCGGCGGCGAACAGCATGAGGATGCCGTAGAAGCCGCCTACCAGCAGAATGGTGTAGACCGTGCCCTTCTTAACCGAGCGGACGCCGCTGGCGGTGTAGATGCGCTGGAAGCTCATGGGCCAGCACATGGAGCCGATGACTCCGGTGAAGATCAAGCTGAACATGTACCAGGCACCATAGCCGGTGCCGGTGTCTCCGGGAATCAGCAGCATCTTGGCCGGCAGTTCGGCCAGGTTGGCGAAGGAGGCGTTTGCACTGCCCCCCAGCAGGAAGACACAAAGCGCCGCGGCCAGGACGTAGGCGATCAGACCCTGGTACATGTCGGTCATGATCAGGCCACGCATGCCCATGCTCACCGTCCAGTATTGGCGGATCAGCACCACCAGCACGCCGGCGGTCAAACAGGCGGTGATGCCCCAACTGCCGAAGCTGGCGAACTGGAACAGCATGGCCAGTGCCTGAATCCCCATGACCACCCAGGGAAATACCGAGATGATGCCGATGATGGAGGCCAGTCGCTTGACCGCCGGGCTGTCGAATCTCATGCCCAGCAGGTCGGGCTGGGTGGTGAGGTTGAATCTCTGGCCCCAGGTCCAGGCGCGATTGGCCATGAGGTACATGGCGGTCACGCCGAGGGTCGAATAGACCATACCGTAGAAGCCCAGGGCCCCGCCCACCGACAACGAGAAGAACGCCGTAAAGGTCGCGCCCGGCCACCAGGAGTTGGTGTAGCACATGGCGATGTACCAGGGCCCGTAGGAACGACCGCCGACCGCGTAGTCGGCGAAATCATGGCTCTTCTTATTGGTGAGATAGAGCACGGCGATCATCCCGGCCAGGAATAGGCCGATGACGCCGAAGCTGATGAGCATGTCGAAGGTGCTGCCGGAAGGGATCATGGCTGAAGGTCCTCGGGGATGTCGCCACTGGCGGATTCGACGAGATAGAGCGCCGCTACGCCGACTCCCAGCAGCACGGCGATGAGGATCCAGTAAAAGATCGGCAAGGGAATGCCCAGTATTAGTCGGGGGCTGCCGCTTACGCTGAGGTAGAGCGGCGGGAACACCGCCATCATCAGAAGGGCGAAGAAGTACAGACCGAAACCGCAAGTTTTGAGCGAGAAAGGCCGGGAGGACGTCATGACGACACCCCCTTCCGGACGCCGCAGCGCAGCGCTGCGGAAGGCACACGAGGGAAAATGAGACTGTTCACGAGGGCGGGCTCCTGTGGCAGGCCGACGGTTGATCGAAAGAGGCTTCGCGAGGCAGTCGAGGGGCGCTCCAGGAGGCTGAGCAACTCATCCCCTGGCGTACGCCGGTGTATCCTGTCGTTGTCGGCCACCTTCTGCGAAGCGGCTCGGGGATCCGTCAGACCTGCCTGAGCCAGGTCTCCCAGCGGGAATCGTGGATGACGCTGCGGGCGCGGCTGTGCTTCAGCGCGCCATATTTGTAGAAGTCGAAATCGATCTGCGAGACGGCGTGCTGCACCATGGCCCAGGTGGACCACTTGAGGTCAGCCAGCGCCTTGTTGACGTACACCCGCGCCAGCGTCTGCGGGGTCACTGCGCCGAAGTAGTCTTCGAGCAACGCCAATTCCATATCCGGGGCGAAGAACATCTCGCCGAACCAAAGCGCCAGTTCGTAGTGGCGATCGTTGTTGGAGGCATATTCGAAGTCCACCAGCCGCACCTCGGCGGCGGCGTTGAGCATGAAGTTACCGGCTAGGGTGTCGTTCATGCAGGGCGCCAGATCGACACCCGACGCCTCCAGTGCCTGGCGGGCGCGGCGATACTGGCAGTCGAGCCAGGCATGGTCATCGGGCCACTGACCACCCAGTTCATGCACCTGACGCTGGTGCTCGTCGATCATGTCGAAGGCCGTTTTGGTCTGGATCAGCAAGGGCTGGTCGTTGAACGCCTTGAGTGCATGCAACGCCCGGTGGCGGACGTCGCGATCGAGGAAGTCACGATTGGACGAGGCACGCCAGCCCTCCATGAATTCGAAGACCTCCACGCCGTGTTCCTCGAGAAAGGCCACCACCGGGGCGCCATAACCGGTGGCCGCGGCCTTGAGGCTGGCATCGTGGGCGGTACGCCGATCAATGAATAGCTCCGTGCCCTGCCCCGGTACCTTGAGGAAGAACGCCGTCGGCGCCCCCTCGATCTGCACCCGCCAATTGGTGTTGGAAATGCCGCCGCTGACCGGGGCATAGTGAGCCGCGCAGCCGGCCCAAGGCCCATGACCAAGAATCGCTTGCTCAAGCTGCCGTTCCGCCTGGGTACTCGCTTCGCCTAGTCGCTTCATCTCGCTCATCCTCGTACCTGACGGAGCCAGCTTTCGAAGCGCGACTCCTGAATCGTCATCCGGCAGCGCAACAGGGTCCACTGTCCGACCTTGGAGAACTCCAGTGGCCGCGTCGAGGCGACGCCTGCCCAGAGGCCCCACAGCGTCCAGTACCAGTCATCGAGCAGGCCGTAGAGGCGGCAGCGGGCGTAGTCCGCGTCGCTCGCCGTTGCACTCCAGCGGGCGATACCGGCGCGCCATTGCGGCTCGAAGGGATAGAGCTCGTTGAGGGTGAGGGCGACGTCGTACCAGGGATCGAAGCAACCGCCACGATCGAAATCCAGCAGCTGAAATTTGCCTTCGGCATTGACCATCACATTGCCGGCGAGGCCATCGCCGTGCAGCGGGCGCGCCTCGCTGGGATGCTGTCGCAGGGCGTGCCACGCCTGGTCGACACAGTCATCGATCCAGGCATGGTCAGCTGGCAAGGCCACCGCCTGCTGTCGGCAGAGCGTGCGGAGCTTTTCGAGATCGGCCCAGGGAGAACGCTCGAAGGCCGGTGCCGGCCCCTCCTGCACTGCTTGCTTGAGCCGCCAGAGCCCTTCCAGACTGAGCTCCGACTGCAGCCGGTCGAGGCGCGCCCAATGCCAGTCTTCTGGAGCCAGGCGCTCGAGCAGCATGACGCCCTGGTTGGCATCCGCCAGCCGCACCGCCGGCGTGACTCCGGCCGCGGCCGCGCAGCGAGTCGCCTCAACGCTCTGAATGAAATCGATGACTGGCCGCATGTCGTCGTATAGCACCTTGGCATAGAAAGCGCCCTGGTCGCTGTGCACGTGGAACCCTGCCCATTCACAGGCCAGGCGGGTTGGCGAAGCCACACCCGGGGTGCCCGGCGAGAGCTGCAGGTCAGTCAGGCCGGCTGCGGCCAGCGCGTGTTGCAAACGATCGAATTCAAGGGTGGACGTCATGGCGAGAGCCTCAGAGGTACAGCTCAGGTTGGCAACAGGTGCGATACAGCAAGGCCGTGAGCACCCGTAACCCCTGGTGCAGATCGGAGGTAGCCGAGAATTCCGCTTCGTTGTGCGAGAGCCCGCCCTGGCTGGGCACGAACAACAGGGCCGCGGGATAGCGACGCCCCAGGCTGATGGCGTCGTGGCCGGCGACGGTGGCGCTATCACCAGCGGGCACGCCCAGCGCCGCACAGGTCTGGCGCGCAAGATCGCTCAGCCCGGCGTGCAGTTGGCTAGGTGGGCGCAGCTGCTCGCTTTCGAGCGTGAAGGTGGTGCCGGTATGGGCGGCGATCAAATCGAGGGTGGCGCGGAAGCGCTCTTCGGCCTCAACGAGCAGCGCCATGGACGGCGAGCGGAATTCCACCCAGAGTCGCGTCAGGGCCGGCACCACGTTGGGGGAATTGGGCTCCAGCTCCAGGCGCCCGACCGATGTGTGCATGTCCAGGCCATGCCGCTCGGCTTCGGCCCTGACCGCCACGATGGCCTCGGCCGCCGCCAGGAGAGCATCGCGACGCACCGCCATGGGCGCCGGACCGGTGTGATTTTGCTCGCCGTCGAAACGTATCCGCCATTTCAAGGCGGCCCAGGTGTGCCGTACCACGCCAATGGCAAGCCCCTGGTTCTCCAGCTGGACGCCCTGCTCGACGTGCATTTCCAGGTAGGCGGCGACGGGCACGTCCAGCATCGCCTCACCGCGATAGCCGATCTGTCCGAGGGCCTCGCCCAGCGTCACCCCCGCGCCGTCGCGGCTGGCCCAGGCTTCGTCGACCGAGAGACTCCCGATGAAGGCGCTGCTGCCAATGAGACTGGGCTGAAAGCGTGCGCCCTCTTCATTGGTCCAGTTCACCACCGCGAGATTGAAGGCTGGCGTTTCCCCGCGCGCCTCGAGTTGGCGAGCGATGCTGGCAATGGCGACTGCGCCGGCGAGCACGCCATAGACGCCATCGAAACGACCGGCCTTGGGTTGGGTATCCAGATGGGAGCCACACAGCACGTAGGGCGCTGCGGGATCGAAGGTCATCAGGCCAAACAGGTTGCCCACCGCATCGACCTGCACGGTGAAACCATGGGCTCGCAGCCAGGCACCGAAGACATCGCGCATGGCGCCATCCTCGACGGAGGCGGCCAGGCGATGCAGGCCGGCGTTCGCAGTGGCGCCGATGGCCGAGCTTTGCGCGAACAGCGCATCGAAGGCATCGAGGTCTGCAGCGTCGGCGACGGGAAGATCACGGATATACGAGCTCGACATCGGCTGACTCCAGGCAGCGCACGAACTCGGCGGACGGTGGCCGGTTGCTGACCAGCGTATTTACCACCGAGAACGGCATGGTATTGATGAAGGTGCGGTGACCGAATTTGGCGTCGTCCGCCAGGATCACGCTGCGGCGGCAATTCGCCGTCAGCGTGCGACGCAGATGTGCCTCGGGCTCCTCGTAGTCCATGAGTCCCAGCTCGGCGTCCACCGCGCCGATTCCCATGAAGGCGATGTCGTAGTGAAAGCCCGCGGCGAATGCCAAGGTATGCGGGCCGATCAGGGCATTGTCGTTGCGGCGGATGTCTCCAGGGGTCATCAGCACCTGGTTGGCGCTGTGCTGCGTGAGCAGCAGGCCAATGTCCAGGGAATTGGTCACCACCCGTAAGGCCTTGAACCGGGTGAGCTGTTGAGCGAGCGCGAGCGTGGTGGTACCGGTGTCCAGAAACAGCGCCATGCCTTCCTGGACCAGCTCCGCCGCACAGGCTGCCAGCCGGGTTTTAGCCCGCGTCTGGATACGGCTGCGCACCTGCAGGGGCTGCTCTTCGTTTGGCTTGGGCAGCACCGCTCCCCCATGGATCCGGCGCAGCTTACCCGCCTCCTCGAGGTGTTTGAGATCACGTCGGATGGTCTCTTCCGATACCTGCATGGCTTGCGCCAGGTCCGCAGCCTTGACGCGTTGCTGCAGGTTGATAAGACGCAGGATTTCGTCAAGACGAGGCTGGTTCAGCATGGCAGGGGTCATCCGCAACAGAGAGAAGCGCTCAGTGTAACGGGCTGCTCCGGCTGACTTCGCGTGGCGTGCGTGAAGCCTCGCCGCGACCTTAGGCGGCGAGAACAGGCGAGGCGATAGCGGGACGGGTGAAGCCATGGAGCGTTTCCTTTCACGGGTAGCGCGGTGAAAGGCAGGATGACAAGGTGGTACAACGGGCCAGCCTCTTTAGCGGGCGAGCGCCGTGTGGATCAGTTCAACGCAGCAGCGGCGGTACTCGTTGCGTCCAAGGCAGCAAGGCTTCTACCGCGGCGCAGAATTGCAGGACCGCGGCATCCGCATGCCGGGGCCCCACGACCTGCAGGCCGATGGGCAACTCGTCGGCACTCCAGGCACAGGGCAGGCTCGCCGCGGGATTTCCCGACAGGTTGAAGGGGTAGGTAAAGGGAGTCCAGCGCGCCCAAGGGGTGCCGCTGTCGGCTGTCTCGTAGCCCTCTTCCGGCCCGGTGAGGTGTGCAGGAAAAGGCAGAATAGGCAAGGTCGGCAGCAGCAATAGATCGTAGGAATCGAACAACGCATGGACCTGGTTGGCGAACATCGCGCGTTGCTGGGACGCTGCCAGATAGTCAGCGAGATCGTACTGACGTGCCTTTTCGATCAGATTGGCGAAGCCGGGATCGAGCTCGTCCAGTCGTCCGCCCAAAGTCTTGCCATAGGCGATGCCACGCCCTGCCACCCAGAGCGTCTCGAAGGTAGCTAGCGGATCGCGCCAGTCCAGGGTCAGCCGCTCGACCTCAATCGGTAGTTGGCGTGCCAGGGTGTTCACTGCCGCTTCCACGCCAGCGGCGACCTCCGGGTGGACGGAGGTCTCGAACAGCGTCGGGCAGTAAGCGACGCGAAGCGTTGGCAGCTGCTGGTCGCATCGGGCTAGATAGGACTCCGCAGAAGCAGGGAGCGCCTGGTGGTCCCGCGCATCCGGCCCGGAGAGGATATCGAACAGCAGCGCGCTGTCACGTACCGTGCGGGTGATGGGTCCCGCGTGACTAAGCATTTCCGTCGCCGACCACGGCCAGGTAGGAATTCTGCCGAGGGAGCCTTTTAGCGCGAATGTCCCACAGAAGGCACTGGGGATGCGTACCGAACCACCCCCATCCGACCCGAGGGCTGCCGGCACCATGAGCGCCGCAGTTGCGATTGCGGAACCAGAGCTCGAGCCCCCGCTGGAAAGGCGAGGGTTCCACGGCGTCCGCCCGTCTCCGAACACGCGAGAGATGCTAGCGCCGGTCCAGCCAAACTCAGTCGTGGCTGTCTTGCCCAGCACTATGCCACCTGCCGACTTTAGGCGCTGAATTATGGGCGCATCCTGGGTGGGCACGTAGTCTAGCGCAGTGAGCGAACCACGTGTCGTCCGCAAGCCTGCGGTGTGGAAAAGATCTTTGATGCCGAAGGGCACACCATGCAGTGGACCGCGGAAGCGTCCTTCGCGCGCCTCGACATCCAGCAACCAAGCCTCGTTCAGCGCATGATCACCGTAGACGTCTCCGAAGGCATTGAGTGTGTGATTATTGGCCTTTATGGAATTCAGACAGGCTTGCACGAGTGCGACCGAGGTTAGCTGACCATCGCGAATGCGCTGGGCGGAGCTAATGACATCGGGTACCACCGCCTCTGACTCCGGCTTTTTCATAGCATTCCAGACCGCTTCATAGCTTAGGTGTCTGAGCGGCATTGAATAGCGAAGTACGGTCAGGGTCAAGTATAAGAAATGTGGATTTGTGGATTATGTGGGATTATCTCGTCGATCGGCAGTGAGGCGGTACGGCAAAGGTGGAACGCTTGGTGGTAGCACCGTTCGACAAGAAAGAGTAGCGACTAAGCCAATACCATGGGCGGCAGCCGGCCTGGCAGGCTTCAAGCGTAACGGCTTGCGCTTTTCCGTCGCTGGTAAGCTTGCCCTCGACTGCCTGCCAGGCGACTAATGCGACGCGAGCGGTATGGGAGGTGTGTAGCGCATTGAGATCGAGAAAGGCTTCGGAGAGCTCTGCAAGCCGCCAAAGGTCTGTCGACGGACTAGATGGCATGGACTCACGCAAAAACTAGCTTGCTGCAGGTCACCGACTTGTGAGCTGCAATGTAGGCGACGCCATTAGCGAAACGAACCGATCGTGAGCGATAGGGTATCGCGCTGTCGAATGCAGAAAGCAGCTAAGCGTCACCAGACTCGTCCACATCAATCGGAAACCTGAAGTTCGGATCGTCTTCACTTAAATCCTCGAAGGCAGACGCCAGCAGCAAACTTGGATCCTCTGGGAGATCGATCTCAGTCAGGGGTACCAGCTCTTCGTCACCTAGATTCAGCGGTAGCTGCTGCGCAAGATCTTTGAACATGAATTTGATGGCAACGACTCGTCTCGCCTCACGCTTCAGCTCGTAGGTGACATCCAATCTACTCTTAGTGCGCAGCTCTTCCACCGCGGGATCAATCACACGTTGGCGGAGATTGTTAAAGCGCTGGTAAGCATCAGAAAGCCCCAGAGCGGTCCTGAGTGTCTCGATCTCGATGTAGGCCCATCCGGTCTTTTTAAACTGCATGAGCATCTCGAAAAGCCGAAACGAGTGACTTGAGTCGAGACGGGCCACGCGCCGCAGGTCGTAGCTGGTGAGCTTGGTATGAAGCCGGGACAGATACGGCATAACATGGATTGTGAACGACAGCTCTACCCTCCCCTCCCCTGCTATGTAACGCGCAGCATCTACCCAGCGCTTACGCTCCACTGCCGATCCATCAAACGTCTTAACCTCCCGCTCAAAAAGGACGTCAGCTGTCTCCTTCATCTGCTCGTAGGCATGACGAAGCTGCACACCATAGATTTCTGAATACAGCAGTGCCGAAACCGAAATTTTCTTCGGCATCCCTTTCCGAGGATCAATTTGGCTTATCGCAGCCAAAATCAGCCTCTGCTCGTTCAGAGTTAGCCGATACGAGGCAGTGATGAGCGTATTTGATTTCGTTACCCGGATCGGCCGAGGGTCGGCTTGATCTGGAACGGAAGTGGATACCTTTGACATGCAGAGACCTGGTAGAAAGCCTTCGAACCCTACTATTCGCTTCCCCTGTAGTCGATACGGGGTCCAGGGAAAAAGGAGTCGAAAGCCCGTACAACGCGCTTTTGGCGCGACCATCAACTGCCCAGACGTTCTGGCAGAATCGTGTAGTAGTCGTCTCGGCGAGACGCGGCGGTAGGTAGTAAAGCACTGACTGAGCGGACACGCGAGTACCGTAATTTGTAGTCGATCTGCATCTAGCTGAAGTAGCGCGCTGCTGGGAGATCCACCGAAAGAGCCTCCATACCGTAATCTGTAGTCGCAGCGCCGGCCGGACGTCACGTCTAGCAAGGCCATGCTGAGCCTGGGCCGTTCAATACCGTAATGTGTAGTCGTATTGGCTCAGCAGTGAACCGGCTTTAACCATAAGCCAGGCCGCTACGGGCGGCAGTGCCGTAATGTGTAGTCGTCAGGAGGCTTACGGCCTGCGTACAGCCGTAATTTGTAGTCGATCAGGCGAACTAACTGCGTTTTTGCCGCCTAATCGTCTGTTTGATGCCGTAATTTGTAGTCGTGAGTTCGGTCCTAGCGAAATTTTGATTGGCTAGATACCGTAATTTGTAGTTGTTTCAGCAGGTTAGACGACGGATTAGCCGTAATTTGTAGTCGTTAGTAAAGGTGTCCAGCACCGTTGGATACCGCCATATGTAGTCGTAAGACGTAATAGACGTGTCAGTTCGAGCGTGCCTCATTGCGTCCGACTACGATGAGCTGCGCACCGCGGGAAAAACACTCGTCCAACCTAGGCACGAAATTTTCCTCTGAAATCAACGACTTATAGGAGTAAATCCGGATTTTCTGTATTCAGCGCCTTAGACGGGAGCGAATCCGAGCCGTCTTTAATCGCTACCGTGCTAGCACTGTTCAGATATACAGCCGCAATCTGTAGCATCGACGAACACGCACCAGTGGATAACAGCCAGAATCTGTAGTCGCTGCTACCGGAATCTGTAGTCGATCAACACGGAATCCGTAGTCGGCTCAGCCGTAAAGGCTAGTCGCATTACCGGATTTTGTAGTCGATACCCCCCGCGGAAGCCAAGCCTGGCGCGGGTTTCAGCGTCTTAAAAACAAGATAAAAACAAGAAATAAAGATTTAAAAAGCTCTTAAAAGGCTGGTTTCTGTGGATAAGAAAGCGCCACGATGCTCAACGAGCCGCTATCGACTACAAATCACGGTATGTGCGCTGTCGCCTGTGTGGCGACAGACAAGCCGCTCTGGATACCCCAACGTCACGCGTACTAGCAGCCAACCAGAGCGAGCTACCTGTGGTCAGGAGATACTCGGCGAGCACCTCCATCTCCCTTAAGCATCAGCACCCTTTTGACCTTGCAGCTCGAATCAAAACCACTGATTTGCTGCAAATGGGCGCGGCAGATGACTGTATGCCCTAGGAGTACACGACAGATCCGCGAGTCACCGACGGTCGTCACATAGGACCATTCGATACCACGCACCCCTCCCCTCTGCACAAAGGCTACCTGCTACTCGCCTCGCTAATTTCGTTACACCTGCGATCAGCCACCAGTCCTCATCCTGAAGAGCTCAGAGGTTTTGTTTAGCCACCGCTTCAACAGAGCATTGTCTACTCAACCCGATGGGCAGGCAGATCGGATACAGGAGGGGCAAGACGTCGCTGGCAAAGGACGAGTTCCGCTTTCCTTTTCAAAACGCATCCTTAGCTACCTAACACAGCTAGCTAGGTGCTCCACGCGGTACCCTTTGCCTCACATCGCTCATCTCACATACGAACGTGTTAACGGCCCTTATGAGCTAACTGGTACCCAGTACCTGGGACATAGAGGTCAGTCCAGCGTCGTATCGAGATTGGATGGCTCTTAGCATCCCTAACCCCTTCCAGGAGAAGTCTGAAAACGGGGGCCAGATGTGGAATGCAACAGGTAAACCAACAGCCACCAAATAAGGTTAAGTCGAGCAAATGTCGGAAGGACCGAACGGCGAACGCGAGGCAGCAGCGCACGCCAAGCTTCATACGCGAACGGCCACTGACTACCGCCCGTACTTTTCACACCACAGATCGAAGGCTTCGATGAATATGTCCTGACCAGTCAGACCAAGGTCGATACGCGCCAGCTGAAGCTTTCTATATCGATCAGCGTCGCACTTCACGCTTAGGGTTCTGTTCTGGCCAGCCTTAGCCATGGGGGCAACCTCCTCCCCTGCATGCTGCGCAGGAGCCTGGTTGCTTTTAGCAACGTTGGGTGCTGACGATGCTGCAGATGTGACAGGCTCTGCTGCTTTAGAGGTTTTGAGCATTGAGCCGAGATCTCGAGGAGTACGAGCCATTAGATCCTACCTTAGTCCGCAAATGCTTAAAGAAGTGTACGAGTGCTTGAGTGCTTAAACAAGCGCTTAAGCACGTGCTTGCTGACTGCCTAGCTCTTCAAGTATGTAGTCGCACAGCTTTCTGATATCACGAGACGCAGAGCAGCTCGGCCGTAGCTCTTGGGGTACTCGACCATCGATCCCCGCTTCAACCATGATGGTGCGACGAGGCATCGGGGGGCATAGCTTCCCGTGTTGAGACAGAGCCACCATTACGTCTTTAGTGATATTTGTATTGAGCGTCACTTCGTTCAAGAGGAATACGAAGGGCTTATTTTCGTCCTTCACCAGCGTCAGGGTCTGCCGTACCGCACGCAGATCGTGTGGGCCCGCCTTTACTGGAATGATCACAAGATCTGCGAACTTCACTGTCGCGGTGATAACGTCATTGGACTCAGGAGGTGTGTCGATGAGAACGTAGTCGTAGCCCTCACCTTCCAGCACGCTGATTGCTGCGCCCAGGCTCTCGTATGGGACATTTGACATCTGCGGCTCTTCGATCTCGCGCTCTTGCCACCATTCGGTAAGGCTGCCCTGCGGATCAGTGTCTATCAGCATCACCCGATTTCCGCGGCGGGCCAACTCCACTCCCAAGACCTCGGTCGTAGTGGTTTTACCAACCCCGCCCTTTCTTGACGCAATCGCGACTGTCTGCACCAGGAACCTCCTTCAAAATGGGACCACGCGCTTAAGTGCGCAGGTGCTCACGTAAGTGCTTACGCATGTATTTGCGTGAGCGTTGATCGCGAGTATATGCGTGCACACGCATGCGCTCAAGCGGATAGGCACACGCGTAAATGCTTACGCGCGTGCTTGGTTAAGCAATTGCTTAGGCTTGAATTGCTTTACACGAGAGCGTCGCTGCTAGATCGTGCCTATGCTCAAGGAAAGGCTGTCGAAGCGATTTCCATCGATCCTTACTTAAGCGTTTGCTTAACTAAACGTTCGTGCTGGCGGCAGTATCTCTGCGTCTGAGGTGAACGAACCAGCGGGTTGGAAGAGGGCGACGCAGGGTATCGCAAGTGGGATGGAGGCGGCTTCCCGTGGCACTGGTGCTGATGGTTTGAGGCGCCGCTACCGCGGGCGCCCATAGGAAAGTCTCTATCTCGGTGCTTGCCAGATAGGCCAATCGCGCACAAGCTTGGGTGCTTGGGTGCTTGGGTGCTTGGGTGCTTGGGTGCTTGGGTGCTTGGGTGCTTGGGTGCTTGGGTGCTTGGGTGCTTACCTGCTTACCTGCTTACCTACTTGCGCGCCTAAGCAGGCACGTAGCCTCTCAATCGTTCAGCATAGCAAGCGCCGAAGCTCGTCCTCATAACAAGAAAGCCGGTGGACAATCAAGAGACACGCAAGCACTCGTATGCGTAAGTGCTTAAGCACGCATTTGCGTGCTTAAGCATAGCTCGCGTTGGTGTACACCAATTGCATACGATAGAGCTCAGCACGTGCGCTGGCGCAGCAATTTGGGACCGGCTCCCTGCACTGCCAATTGTGCGCCGACCAGCTCTATCCATCCACGTAAGTGCTTACATGCGTACGCGCTTACGCATGTAAGCACTTAAGCGTATCTTTGGCTAAGCACGATGCGTAGGGTTTGAAATTCTCCCGGCCACAGAGCATTCGATTGCCCCTGAGCAGCGGAGAGCCGAGCTGTATGCTTGCCCTGTATCAGCTGTGGCACGACGGAACCGATTCGCACCGTCGTAGGCAGGAGCATCATGCAGTCCTAGTAGTAGGAAATCAGCTAGGCATCGAGGTCAGTCGAGTAAACCCAAAGCAAAAAGCTTTTCACGTTTCTCTAAGGAGAGCTTATTGGTCCTAGCCAAGGTTCGCTGCCGAGAAACCCACGCCCCGATTTTCATTCCACTATCAGTCACGTACTTGGCAGGCAAGCTAGTGCTACGGTTGCGATCGATGTACGCCATAACTTCCGAGAAGTATGCTCGCCACGCGTCTTCAGCGGGATCGAAGCTGAAACCGAGTGCTACTAGGCGTAGGTGATCATAATCACCTGCGCGGCTTTTCAGTCGTGTCCGCTGGTTTGAACACCACCTGCCGAGCTTGTAACCATCCGGGCTGACGTATGCAATCGGCACATCGCAGTGGCCATGCTCGGCCTTGAATTGCTCCAGGTGCTGCAGGCCATGATCGAATGCTGCGCCGAACACCTCCCATACGAAGCCCGGCTGGTTCAGAAGCTCAATACGTTGCTGGTCCATCTGCCCGTCGCGGTAGCGGGCACGCTGATTCCCTACCCAGGTACCAAGCGCTGTCCCATCGGGCAGCACATAGTCGAGCGGTACATTCACATGGCCATGCTGAGCGCAGAAATCCTTCAGCGCTGCATAGGCGGCTTCCCAACGGGCATCCAGCACCCCAACGTCGAAGTCGAAGCCCAGGGCGGCCAGCCGATCTCGTCTGGACAGGTCGATCTGACGACTACGCTGGTTCCGGCACCAGTCCGCGAGATCGGTACCGTCGACGAGCACCTGGCGTTGGGCAACACGCAAGTGGCCCTGCGCCTCCTTGAACGCAACCAGCGCCTGATACCGTTTCTCCCAGGCGTCGTCGAAGGGGTTCAGGGTGAAGCCCAGAGCTTCGAGCAACGCTTTTTTCCGGGGCGCCAGCCGGCCGAGGCGATAGGCCTTGCGCTGCTCGCTACACCAGTGGCCAAGGGCAACGCCGTCTACAGTGACGACGTCAGCGGCAGGGGAGGGCGATCCCGTCTCCGCCAGGTAACTGCGCAAGGCTCCATACCCCCGCTCCCAGGCGTGCTCGCGCGGATCAAATTCGAAGCCAACGGCCTCCAGCTGCTCGGCACGGTTGGGAGCTAGCCGGCCTAGTCGGTGGAGCGCACGCTGGCGTGAGCACCAGGCGCCCAGGGTATGCCCACCGGGTGTTCGGTAGCTCCGGGCCACCCGGGCATGGCCACGGTCAGCCACGAAGGCACGCAGGAGGCCGTAATAGTGCGGCCAACTGCCGGCAATGCGGCCTACGAGCTCAGTCGAAAGCACAGCTTTGAGGCTGGCGGCCCAGTGGCGGGCGTCGGGAAGGCCTGCAGGTGCGATGACGTGCAGCTTGTTGAACCAGCCGGGGGAGGCAGCCCTTCCGGTTTCGCCCTGGTCCACTGCGGCGCGATGAACCTCGTTGAGCATGGCGTCGTCTTGCTCGGCGAGCGCCGCCAGGGTCCGCCAGACCGTGGACATGTCGCTGCGCGCCACCGCCTGGATGAGGGACTCGCCGGAGCTGCGCTTCAGGCGCAGGGGAATCAGCACATAGCCGTAGCGCTTACCCGGCGCCTTGCGCACCGCCCGGCCGAGCGCCTGGACGATGTCGACGTGGCTTTCTCGCCGGTGCATGAAGGTGACGAGATCGGTATCCGGCACGTCCACCCCTTCAGCCAGGCAACGTGCGCAAGACAGCGCTGCGCGCGGGGCCCGGCCGTACTGGTGCAGCAGGCGCGTGCGCTGCCAGGAGGGGAAAGAGCCGTCGATGTGACGGGCCCAGAACTCCCCCTCGCCCTCGACGACGGCTTCGCGCAGCGCCGTCGCGAAGCGCTTTGACTGCGATATACGGGAGTAGAAGGCGAAGGCTTTGCGCGCGCCGACGTCAGCCATAGCGCGCAGCAATTCCTGGGCGTGCACCGCGTAGCGGCGCTCCTCGTCATCCAGTGCTTCGGCGAGCTGCTCGTCGTCCGCTTCCTCAACGGAAATGATGACGCGGAAATCGCAGATGATCCCGGCCGCAACGGCGGCGGAGTAGCTGAGCTCGTAGGCGACCGGACCGAAGACGGCCTCATCCGTCATGGAGTAGGTGGGTCCGGCTCCGGCCGGACCTTCCTCCTCAGCGATGGCCAACGGCGTCGCGGTGAGGAAAAGGCGTCTGTCGATGTGCAGGGTAGGGTGATCGTTCAGCGCGAAGCTGTTACGCCGGCCAGCGGCGCCCGCCGTCTTGTGCGCCTCGTCGAAGATCCCTAGGTCAAAGGCAAAGCCCGCCGGCAGACCCTGGGCGAGGGTAGGGGCACTGGCGTAGGTGCACAGTACGATCAGGTCTCGACCCAGGGTATCAACCTTCAGCGCGATCTCCTCCGGCGAGGTGGTGACCGCCACCGGCAGATCCTCGAGCACCTCGTGCTCATCATCGAGCGTGGCCACGCTCTCGTCGCTGCAGACGCGCAGTACGCGCTCCAGATCCAACTTGGCGTTGCTCACCCAGGCCTGCAGCGTCTGGCTGACCAGGGCAAGCGACGGTAGGAAGATGACGATGCTGCGGGCACCGAGCGCCGCGGCCACCCCCTGAGCGAGGCGAGTTTTCCCGGTCCCGCACGCCATATGCACCTGCAGCCGGGCGCGCCGTTTGAATCCGTCCAGGATACGGGCGCGTGCTTCGAGCTGGTGAGGGGCGAGGAGGCTGGAGGAAAACTGCATCGGTGGTCAGCGGCGGCGGTGTAGTGGGGGAGGGTGGTGATTATCGCACCGAATCGTCGTGCGCTTCAGGCGCTCGCCTGCGCAGAGAGATACCGCGGCGCTGACGGGCGCTAGCGTACCGGGCAGGGGTCCCGCCGCGCTGCGCCGCCGGGTCTTCATCGGACCAGACGCCCAGCAGGTCCGCAATCTCCCTAAGGAATGTCTTGTTCGTGAGGACCTGCTCGCCGCGGCGGATTGCCTGGATCTGCGCCAAGCCACAACCGGCGCGGGCAGCCAGGTATTGGTCGGATAACATCGGAAGCAGTGCCTGCAGTTCGGCCCTCCAGTTCAAGGTGTCGTGGATCGCCGGGATGCCGCGGTCCCGACGCAATTTTCTAGCCACGGGTTGGGAGAGGCCGAGCGACGGGCCGATCGCTAGCTCGGTGACAGTGCTCAGTATCGTGTCCATCTCTGACCGGTCTGGCATGTACAGAAGAATGCCAAGCCGCGTGCGTACCTGTCAGATCTAGAAGTCGCTGAACCCGAACTGGCGCGCCAGCTCGCCATCCGAGCTGAGATCAAGTTGCGCTACTTGTTCAGGTCTCAAGACCGCTAGCGCCGCGGAGGCGCGCGGAGGTGACCGGAGTGAACGCTCCGTACGCCATTTCCAGATCACGCGCCGGTATACACCCCGTCTCTTGGCCAGTTCAGCACCAGGTACTGTTCAGAGAAGCTCGGCAACCTTGGCTGGAAGGCTTTCGCGTTTCTCTTGCCGCGCATCCGCGGCTAGGCTTCCACGCGTCCCCCACGGGCCGGCCGGCGCTGGAGCTGCTCCTCAAGGCGCTGTAGCAGGTCAGCGGTGTCGCGCAGCTCAGTCATTTAGCCCAGGTACTGCGTGGCGGCCTGGGCGTTTGATTTGTGGCCATTGGAGTCTCCGCCTCGCCCTGCACGGCGATGACCTATTCATCGAGCAGGCGGGCCACTAAGGAGTGGGCGGTATCGCTACGACAGGGAGCCGGCTCTGCAGGTAATTGATAGTCATGGCCAGGGTGACGCGGAGCAGGACGGTGCAGATGTCGCGATAGAGAAGGACACCGTAGGTAGAGATGCGATTCAACTATGTCCTCCGGCGCATTGTCGTCGGCTTCGTCATCAACTCCCTGCTCTTCCACCGCACCAACCTCGGCGCCGGCGCGATGACCTCGTAGCCGCCCGTGCTATCCATTCCTCACTCGATCAATGCGAGTCAGTCTGGCAAGCGTAGGTACGCTTCGCTCAAGAGATAAAGTGGCGCTTCTTAGTGGTATCCCTAGGGCTTCAGGAGTGTTGCTGACACCGCGGACTCTGAGACGAGATCCGCTGCTGCCTCAGCCAGGGCGACAAGCTGATTGATCAGCTCCTGCGTCAAAGGATCGAGAGAGGTCATTGATCTCATCGAATCGATAAGACTTTTCAGCTCCCGATGATCCTGAAGCGCGGTTTCGAGATTCACGAGCACTACTGACAACCTGCGGGGCGAGTGGTCGCGGAATTCTGATCGCTCTGAAAGCGCAGTCCTAGAGGATTTGGTCGGCAAATAAATGCCGTCCGGCTGGAGATGCGTAACCCTAACTGAAGGGGCGAGAAGCCTCGAACGCTATCTCCTCTACCAGCTCTCTCGTGCGTTGCGTGAGTCCTTTGAACTCTCGAAGGATCGCCTCGAGCCAGGGATCATCCATGCTCAAACGGTGAAGCTCATCGAGCCGGGCATTGAAGTGCCTGTGCGGGCAGAGCAGGTATTGCCGCGATGGGCTGTCCGGAACGGGAATAAAGCTATCCGCTAAGCGCTCTCATTTGGGTGTTCTAGTATGGTTATCGCCTCGCTATCCTCAATCTTTAACAGCTCGGTTAGGCAGGCCTATCACATTTTTGGGTAGCGCATCCAGGGACCAGGACTTCAGCGCCGGATCGTAAGCTTCCGGTGGCGCCTGCTCGAGGAGATGGCCGATCCCCAAGCTGACAACTACCCCCTGGCCGCGAATGCAGTCCTCACCGCGCCCGGGCAATGTCCTTGCCCTGGCTGGGCTTCTCGCACAAAACACACGCATGGAATTCCCCTGTTGATGGCCGAGCCGAGTGGCCTACAGAGGAACCGTGCCTGGAGCAGCATGAGGCGTCAGCGTGGAACCGCAAATAGCTCTGATTCGGTTGAACCAGAGCATAATATCTGACTAATGATTTCCGACGAGAGGCTCTACAGCTAGCGTTTTCGCGCTTCATATCGTTGAACGGTGGTGTCACCATGACATCAAAGTGTGATGTGCGTCACGGAATGACTGGTCATGAGCGGAATGAAGGATTTTGAGATTGCCTACATGATGGGTGAGCTCAAGTGTTTGATCGTGAGAGCTGATCGGCTTTCGCGCAGCGATGCCTATGCAGAGATCTGCTTCGCCGAGCGATTGCTGCTCGGCCATAAGCCCTCTGACCCGGCGGTAACATTTGAGGTGCTCGCTAGGTCAGTTGGCATCGAGCTTGTTCACGTTCACGCTATGAGCAGCAGCGGTCCAAGACCGGTTTGTCAGACATCACCGCTATCCAGCAACAATGCTACTTAGGCTTGCCAGGTCGATGCAGCCCCGGGTTGAACGACGCTAGACCTCGTGATCCAAGCCGCTGCATCAGTTCAACGCGCTCATGGTCAGCGTCTTCACGAGCACCCGCCATATCACGCTTGAAGTCATTCACATGCTCAGCCAGCCTGGTTCGATCCTGAAGGTCGGTTTGTTTCAGTACGCGGGTGACCTTGGCCGCTTGATGGGCAACAGTCACGACAGCGGTCTTGTCAGCCGGCCGGATGACTGCTTCGACCGAATAGGGCGAAAGCGCGGTTCTCAGTAGCTCAATTCCTTGCTCCATCACTGCTCCTGATATGGGCACAAACTATTGGAGTGATAGTGATTTACTATCGAGTCAAAGGTTCATGCCAGAGCATGACAAGCGATAGATGGCTACTGATAGGCGAGTGCTGAGGTGTTGGGAATGGCTGGAGGAACGGCGACACCCATATTGCAGTTGATGGGACTCTACAGCGTGTTGACTGCTACCGTGCCGATAGCTTGAGACTGAGTGAGGTCGACCATCTTGCTGACCAGGCCATAGGGCGGTGTGGGGTACCCCGTGGCTTGTGCTGAAAACGACCGTGTCGCGCTTGGGTCAGCCTGCTGGTTGCGCAGCACGGCCGCGTAGCTGGAGGCTTCCTGCCCCTGCAGGGTGGCGCGCCCGGCGGCTTCATCGACACGCTGCACGGAACTGCAGCTGGTGAGCAGCACCGATGTTGCCAGCAGGCTGGGGCGGAAAAGACGACTCATGACTTCTTCCTCTCGGAAACATGGACGATGCGCTGGCTGGAGCTGCCGTCGACGATGAAGGAGCGCGGGGCGCCGTCTTAAAGCGGAAAGACCTGGGCGATGGCCTCGGGGAGGGTGCCCTTGAAGTGCAGAGCGGCCTCGATGGGGTAGTCCAGGTCGTCAGCGGTCCACACCACCTGCCAGCCGGCGCGCTTGGCCCAGGCCTCGACGCTGCGGCGCAGGGTGCTGCCGACCGGTGCGTCCCAGGTCTGGGCGATGACGCTGGCCGGCTCGGTCAGACGTACGAGGGCAGTGGGTAGGCGGACGGCGCGGACGCGAAGGTTTTCGTCGATGCCGATGCGGCGACTGAGGGGGCGGGACTGACAGTCGTGGTGCGGGCTGCGACAACAGCGGCTGGCTTCGGCAGCTGGTGACTGGGTGCTACCGTCGGTGCAGGAGAAAGCGTGGCTACAGGCGCTGCAGCGGCGAGAGAAGTGCCCTGCGCCTGAGGGACGGTTGGAGATTGCCTGACTGGCACCGTCATCCCGGACGCTTGAACCGGCGCGGATGTCAGCGCCGCACCGGCGGGCAGGGTTTTGACTGCTGCAGGTGTAGAGGTGTTCGGTACGGAAGCGCTTGGCGCCACGACCTTCACAGGGGTCGGTGGGTTTCCAGCGGCTTGGTTGCCGGGACGGTGGCCACGGTCACCGCGGCAGTGCTGGCGGGCGAGGTGATCAGCTTGCTGACCGCAGCGGGCGCGGCTGCGTAGCGCTGACCCTCGGGCAGCTGATAACCCAGGCGCAGGACGAAGCACACCGACCGCATGACCTCATCGACCTTCACCTGCCAGGCCGGTCCAGCGAGCACCTGCAGGGTGTTGCGCAGGCTCATGGCCAGAGCTTGTACTGGGCCGCCGGCAGCGGCCGGGTGAAGAGGATGTTGACGTGACCTTGATCGAGTCCACATAGGCTATAGCCGGAACGGTTGACCACGTATTGCATGGCGTCGCGAACGGTCGGCTTCATGTTGGCCGGGATATTGAGGTCGATGATCTGGGCCATCAGGTCCCGCTGCTCGGTCTCCGGCGCCGTGTTCACCAGCGTGTAGCGGCCATAGCGCACTTGGGGCTCTGAGGCAGCGCCTTTCGGATAGAGATCGGGCTGTAGCAGCTCAGGATTGCGCGAGCTGTCCGGACTGGAGGCTGGTGGGGCGGATTCGTGCGCAACGCAGCCAGCCAGAGCGGCGGCGAGTGCCAGCGGAAAGAGGGTGGAGAGCTTCTAGGTCATGTGCGGTTTGGCCCCAATTCGTGATGGGGCCACGGTGCCAGCACAACTAGCGAGAAGCAGGGGAAAACCGTATTTGGAGCGAAAGAGGTTAGCGTTGGGCAAAAAAAGCCTCCGCACAGGGCGGAGGCGAACTCAGTTCGAAGCCTTCAGATTTGCCAACCTGAAGAAAGGAGCTGGAGCACTCAGTAAAATTGACCAGGCCTGCTCAGCCGGGTTCCCTGGCTATCGTTTTTTTCGACCGAAATTACTCATTCATCAGAATGTTTTGAGAGTAGCGGGAGTCCTCAATGCGAACAGGGTTGCCACTGAGCCACGTTAGATAGATTTTGCTAACAAAATAGCTGCTTGCGCCACAGCTTGCTGAATTGGTTGCTACATCGACCCCGCTCAGGTCGTGGTAGACCTTCAGGTGATGAGCGTTCGAAGTGATCTCAGTTGTTTGATCGGTAGAGTTAAAAGTAGCGCAGGCGGTTGTCGAACCGGTGGGAAATTTCTGCACAACGAGCCTTGACTTGACCACGCTGCCGGCCGTCTTGTTAGCGGGCGAGCCCCACGCATAAGGAGGGCATGATCCAGTTTGGTCATAGCAAGAGGTAAGTTCTATATCGGCGATGCCTTTGATGGTCTTCGCGCTAGCGTTCGGTGTCCACTGCCCGGATCGTAATGCATACACACTCTCGCCTGCAGGCAGGCCAGGACCGATATGTACTGACCCCTTACAGTAAGTGGTTGTATTGGAAACGCCATCAATCGGCGGATCCAAAGCTGCATCGCCCCGGACACATTTTTGCTCGGTAGGGGAGGCAGGCCTGCCCGCCCAGTCAAAATCACTCTTGTCATTCTCAATGCCCCATACCCCCGCCCCAATAGCAGGGCTCGGGTCAGTTATGTATGTGGCGCTACCAGCTTTGAGAGTTAGTGTTTTGGCGTCGCCTTTGCCAAATAGGTTTTTAACCATGACAGTACAAACATAGCTGCCCGCGGTAGGAGGTACGAAAAGATACCTTACTTGCAGGGATAATTTCCCTGGAGTAGCTGGGTAAGCCAGCGTTCCTTCATGGTTGCGGGTCGTTTGATAGGAATCGACCAGTTTTGCTGTGCTTGTGCCGCATGCTACTTGCATCCCAAACATCATAACGCCGCTGGCAGTATCACTTGTCGTAGTCCCCT
Organism: Pseudomonas flavocrustae; assembly: GCF_029872515.1. NCBI lineage: Bacteria > Pseudomonadati > Pseudomonadota > Gammaproteobacteria > Pseudomonadales > Pseudomonadaceae > Pseudomonas > Pseudomonas flavocrustae. Next base: position 80,278 of record NZ_JAPDIQ010000006.1, read on the forward strand.
TGGCGTATACGTAGACCGGCTGATTGGCCGCTAGGGTAACCGCTTTGGGCGTCGTGAGATTTGGTACAAATTGATAACTGGTGGTCGTCTGCTCAATCTTGAAGTCGGACGCAAGCTGGGTAGCCGCATGGGCGGACCCGCTGACTAAGATGACCAGCGCTGAAATCGCAAGCAGGGGGGTAGTAATACAACGTCCGATCATCATGGTCAGTTCTCCCTAACCTAAGTGGAACGCGCCGATATCACGATGCGCGAGGCCGCTGCACGATAGCAGCGTCCAAGAAATCCAACCGGTTTTGCCACACTATTTGCGATCTGTTCGGAGCAATTCGGACCTTTGCTCACAAATACTCATGCAGGAGCTATCTCGGCAACGCTTAGCCGAGTGCTGTTGCCATTACGCTCTGCTCTGGTTCAGATGGATTTCCTCGGCTTCTATGAGGTCCTGAGATATCCGTCTCTTATCCAGCAGCATCTGCCACAGCTGCAGATCGATGCTGTTGGCCACCAGCGGGATCTTCACCACCACCAGGCGCCGCTGCCCGTTGCGGTAGGCTCGGTCCTCGGCCTGGTCCTGCAGTCCGGGCGTCCAGGGCAGCCCCAGGAAAAACACTTAGTACGCAGCGGTTGGGTTGTTGCCGGTGCCGGCCGCTGATGTCGTGCCGATGAAGAGCCGGCAATCGGCGTCCTGCTGGAAGCGATCGATTGCCTTCTGCCGTTTCGTGAGGCTGTCGGTGCGTACTTGCGTGAGGTAACCTGTGGCACGGCGTTCAGTGCTGAAGGCGAAGACAGCCAGCTTTAAGGCCTGATTGCCATCAAACCGCGCAGGCCCCATCAAGGAATATCAAGAAATTGAAGACGCTGTTTGGTACCCTGGCGCTGTTCTTTTTCACTATCAATGCATTTGCCAGTAGCGATGTTATCGGCTTTCGGGCGTTAACTCTGACAGATTCAAAAAACGAACGCCCACTAGAGTTGGTTATCTGGTACCCAAGCTTTTCCTCCGCACAACCCCAATTAATTGCCGACACGCCTGTGTTTGTTGGAGTCCTCGCCGCCCCTAATGCAGCACCGGCCTCAGGACCACATCCACTCGTAGTATTGTCCCACGGCTTTCGTGGTAACTGGGGGAACTTGTCATGGCTAGCCAGCGCGTTAGCCCATCAGGGTTACATTGTTGCTGCGGTCAACCACCCAGGCACTACCACTCACAATCGCAACCCTGAAGCCGCGGAACAGTTGTGGCAGCGCCCCGTTGACCTGCAGCGTGCCATTGATTCGGTCTTATCTCAGCCGGAACACGTTGGGTTAGTCGCGAGTTCGAAGATCGCCGTGGTAGGTCACTCACTTGGCGGCTGGACCGCCTTGGAAATAGCTGGCGCAAGGTTCGATCCTGACCTTTTTTCCGAAGATTGCCGCGCCCACTCGGATCTGGCCAGTTGCAGCGTTTACAAGCAGACCAATCCAAACATGACCGCAACAATGAAAGCCTCACTAGCCGCCGATATGAGAGACAGACGTATCGCCGCCGTCGTTTCATTGGACCTGGGTCTATCACGTGGCCTGACCAGTGAAAGTCTTGCGGCGTTGCAGGTACCGACGCTTGTGATCGCCGCGGGCGAGCCTTCTAAAGACCTACCCGCACGGTTGGAATCCGCTGATCTAGCCAGTCGATTACCTCCGGAATTGAGTCGATATGTAGAGGTCAGCGACGCTAACCATTTTAGCTTCATTTCGGTGTGCAAGCCGGGTGCGCTCGCGTTGCTCGCGGAAGAGGGGCCGGAAGAAGACATCATTTGTCGTGACGGTAAAAGTGCTCGACCACGAACAGCTATCCAGCATCAGGTCATATCGCTGATCAGCGGGTTTCTGACGCAGTCATTTCGTGACGATAAAAATTGACTCGCTTGGTTGTTAGCATTGAAGCGGTCTCCCTTTGGTCCTAGTCCGGATCAAGCTTGATTCAGGAGGCCATCGCGTTTGCCAGCAGCAACTGGGCCTGTCGTGCCGCTTCGGACTCTATCAAGTCTTGAGCGATTCGCCGCTTGTCCTGCCACAGCTGCAGATCGATACCGTTCTCTACCAGCGGAATCTTCACCACTACCAAGCGCCGCTGTCCGTTGCGTTAGGCCGGTCTTCGAACTGGTCCTACAGTCCGGGCACCCAGGGCGACCCCAAGAAGAACACGTTGTTGGCTGCGGTCAGATTGTTGCCGGCGCCGGCCGCTGACGTCGTGCCGATGAAGCCCCGGCAATCGGCGTCCCGCTGAAAGCGATCAATCTGTCTTCGGCGAGCCGCTGCTTGGGCTGCGCCTATTGGCAGGCGCCACCTTCATGTACACCGAACTCAAGGGCACCCAGAACGGCAGTAACGACGGCAATCGCGCCATCGGCGTGCCGCGCTTTCAGTACAATCTCGGCGCCGACTGGGATGTGCCCGGCTTGCAAGGCGTGGCGCTCAACGGCCGACTGTTGCGCACCGGCGGCCAATATGCCGATGCGGCCAACAATCTGAGCATTCCGGCCTAGACCCGCGTCGATCTCGGTGCGAGTTATCGCTTTACGGTTGAGCAGAAAGACGTGACCTTGCGCGCCAACCTCGAGAACGTAGCGAACAAGTCCTATTGGAAATCTGCCTTTGGCGGGTATCTCACCCAGGGGGACCCTCGTACCCTTAAGGTGTCCGCCACCCTAGATTTCTGATAGGCACGTGCCCGGCTTACCCTTAGGGCATCAGGCTTATAAGATCAACCGCGTGCGAAAACCGGCTTAACGCCGGTTTTTTGTTGTCGCCAGAAGCGAGCAGAATGCGCGCTTTCACTGGGTATATCTCTCCGTTTGTAGCTCTCCAGGGGGGGAGTTTGCTGCAAGGGAATTTAATAAGGAGTAGAGGAGGTAGGAGCGGGGAGTTCTACGTTTTCAGCAGCTTCAAGCCCAGGCACGGCCTAGCTAAATGGGATACCAAATCGCAGGCAAAAAAAGACCCGGCAGTGCCGGGCCCAAACCGTGATTAGCCTGATGAGGAGATAACCGAAAGGTCCGACCGCAGGACCTCCAGATCTCAACCGATCTCGCGACCGGCTGAACTAATAGTATCAATTCGCATTTGCTAATCAACCCTTTTTGCGAAATATTCTCATAAATATTGCTTTCTCAACGCCGGCTATACGGTAGCTTCGGTGCAGTGGGAAACTTTTTTCACAAGGTCTTAGGGAATCTTGTCGTCGAAGTCGTCACCAGTTGGAGCGGGGGTATGACCTGGAGCTGAGGTCTTCGTCGTCGGCCACGGCTGTGCTCTGGCCCATCGTGATGGGCTCGATGCCTTGCACCAGGTAAGCAACTCGGTTGGCCCGGATCTCAATCGCAACTTGCTCCCCACCGTTGCCATTCTTCCAAGTATCCAAGACCGCCCGGCGGCCGATCAGCACGCGCATTCCTTTCTAGTACACCCGGCTATCGCTTTTCGCTTCGCGGTGCCAGAGCTCGACGTGGGCCCAGAAGTCGCTTCGATCCTCGTAGGAGTTATCCCGCCGGCGAATGTTATTGTTGAAATCGACGTTCAGCCGAAGCAGTTGCCGCGGATCCTGATTGACCTTCTGAAACCGCTTGTACTTGGGTGCAGAGCTAATGTTGCCTTCCCATACTACTGCTGTGCCCATGTCGAGCCTTCTGTTGGGATGCGGCGTCTTCGCTGCGAGATCGAGCGTTCTGTTACAGCTGTTCGGTTTAAACGGCATCGGCTTGGGCCATCTTCTCGGCGCACTCGGCACCCTGCCGACCGACGGCATGGACCAAGCCGATCTGCGTATTTAGAGCAATGCACTGAGCTTCATGGCGTGCATGTTCTGAAGCGGTGTTGTGGTGACCAGGTCATGGCGGTATAGGTCCGCCCAAAGCAGTACGCCTTTCTTCCGTTTCCCACTCTGCTGCCAGCGCGGAGAGACAGGACCGCTGAGGTGTGGTGATAGAACTTGCGGACTGGCATGAGTGTGAAGGGGAAGCGCTGAACATCTTCTTTTATGAAAGCGAATGGGCAAGGCAAGCGGTAGCGTCAAAGAGAAGCGGCTGGAAGCCTCCGTTATCCTGTGCGACCAGACACCACTTTGATGGAGAACTGAAGGGCGGTCGCCAGCGGAGTCCCTCGCGGCATTGGTCCACGGCGTGGGGCCTGATACGCCAAAGCGATGATGATCGTACCGATGCTGGTTAGAGCCGTGCAGATAGCTTCGTAGCAGGTCATGAAGTGTTCCTGGGTTTTTAGGGAACACCTATTTGACTGTCACGACCTGAACCCGGGTTGCTAGATTTTCCGAAACGAAGCTGGCCACGCGCCCGACAGCTGCTTGAGGGTCTTACGACTGCCGTCGGCGCAAGCGCTGATTGTCAGGTTTTCTCGCCTGCGGACGACGTCTTAACGACGGCCTCCGGTCGTCCCGCGAGGAATGGTGTAAGCACGGCGAGCACCTCTGCCGGAGAGTGCTCCGGTTGCAAATGACCGCCTGGTAAAGCTTGGCCGCGAACGTTCCGTGCCCAACGGCGCCAGATTGTCGTAGGCAGCTCACCGGTGACCTGGTCTGCCGACCAAAGCACCAGCAGCGGGCAATCCACGCGCCGGCCCTGAGCCTTGTCCGCGAGATCGTCCGCCAGGTCCTCGTCGGCGCTAGCGCGGTAGTCCTCGCAGATAGCGCGGCGCACTGCAGGATCACGAAAGGCCTCTCGATAGGCTGCCAATGCATGTGGCTCAACACGGTCGAGCCTGCCCGCCATACGCGCCAGCGCCTGGTCGAGAAAGGCATCGGGATCGGCCGCCAGCAGGCGCTCCGGCAGGTCGCTCTGTTGAGCCAGGAAGCTCCAGTGAAAATTCGCAAGCCCGTGTGCTCGATCAAAGGACGTCCATGCCTCTGGTGTGGGCACCACAGTGAGCGACGCGTAGCGCTCGACGCGAGCCGGATGGTCCAGCGCCAGCCGGTAGCCGACGCGTGCGCCTCGGTCATGGCCAACCACAGCGAAGGTATCGAGCCTGAGGGTGTCCATCAGCTCCAACAAGGCAGCCGCCCCGCGCCGCTTGGTCCAGCGAGATCCCTGGTCCAGCTGACGGCTGGCGCCGTAGCCCGGCAGATCAGGCACCACCACCCGATACGTCCGGGCGAGCTCCGGGGCAACGCGGCGCCATGCGAGGTGACTCTGGGGATAGCCGTGTAGCAGCAGAACGGCCGCTCCCTGGCCGCCGATCACACCGCGGAAGGCGGCCGACGGTGTGTCCTGGCAGAGCCGCTCGAAACCGGGGAAATCGGAGGCTGTCATGGCTGGCGTCTCGCTACGCGGTCGACGAAGGTTGCCAGGTCGTGATTGAAGCGCGGCGCCTCTTCCAGGAACGGCGCATGCCCCGATTCAGCGTAGCGCGTGACCGTGACGCGCGGATTCAGCGCCTGGGCCCGGGCGATGGATGCCTCTGGCCGTACCAGGGCGTCCTTTTCGCCATACAGCAGCCAGACCGGCACGCGCGCGCGGCCCAGCCCGGTGGCAGCCGCCACATCCTGACCCTGCACCGCGCTCTGCATATCCCAGGATGCCATGGCAGCATTAGCATACAGGCGCTGGAACATCGCTGGCGCCGGCGGCGTGGCGAAGCACAGGGCGAGGAAATCTCGGATGGCATCCAGATGCGTACGCAGATCGGATGAGACCAGGTCCCTGTAGATCTTCGGGTGCGGCACGATCTGCGCCGAAGCGAGCTCAATGACTCCATCCACGTAGACTGCACCGGAAATGGCGCTGTCCCCATAGGCGGCCAGGTAGTTGGATATGACCGTAGCGCCCAGGGACCATCCTACGAGCACGGGACGGTGGGCACCGGTGACACCGAGGACGGCGGCCAGATCGTCGGCCCACCGCCGACCCTCCCGATAAGCCGCGGCATCGGACGGCTTGCCTGAAAGGCCATGGCCACGTAGGTCGTAGGTGATCAGGCGGAAGCGACTCAGCTCAGCGCTCGAGAGCTGGGCGTCCCAATTCAGCCGGCTGCCCAGCAAACCATGGATGAAGACGATCGGCATCCCGCTGGGATTGCCCCTCTCTTGGACGGCGAGCTCCACACCATCGAGTGCCTTCACTCGCCATTCCCGCGCTTGGGCGGCAAAACTGGTCAGACTCAACAATAGGATCAGCGATAGCAGACGCAGACGACTCATGGTGGCTCTCCGAGATAGGGGAGTCGTAACTTTCAGGGCTAACACCAGTGTGAGGGTCAAGCGGTGCGTGTCATGCGATAGTGGATCTTTCCTCCCACCATCGTTCGGACCGTCGTCATGACTGCTGCCGCGTCTTCCCTCAGCATCGGCCAGCTGGCAACCGCCACCGGCGTCAGCGTGCGCTCCCTACGCCACTACGAAGCCCAGGGCTTGCTTGTGGCTGGACGCGGTACCAATGGCTACCGGCACTTCCCGGCCAGCGCGGTGGCGCAGGTCCGGCAGCTGCAGCGGCTGCTTGGCGCCGGCTTCAGCCTGGCGGAGATCCGCAGCTTTCCAGATTGCATGCGGTTGATCGAAGGGACCCAGGCCTGCCCGGAGACTTCGGCCGCGCAGCGGAGAGCTTGGAGCGTCAGATTGGTGAACTGGAGAGCCGTCGCGCTCGCCTGCTTCAGATGCTTCGAGAAAGCGAAGGGCCTGCGGCGTAATACCGCTCTCGGGGCAGCCGCACACACCGTGCGCCCGGCCGTAGGCGCGTGCCAAAACGCGTCTTCCAGGCCGCGGCGTACTGCGGATCTGTTTGGAACTCAGGGGAATAGGACTTCTCACCCAGGGTGATCCGATAGCGGTTGTTGAGCATAGGCACAGGCCTCCAAGCCAAGGGGCGGCTGTCTCCTCACCGAGGCCAAATGGCGAGTAATGCTACAGGCCCCGGCGAAGGAGAGATTCCTTTCAGTACAGCACGACAGCAGCTTCCGCAAACCTCATATTGACCACTTCCCGGGCGTGAATCCATAGAGCTGGCCAGCGACCGACAGTGGCGCTAGTCCCGGTACTGAAGCCCCACAGCGGATCGGCAGTTGCGATGCTCCAGGCTGCCGGCTTTATACGGCCAGCAGGCGCGGTCCTTCATGCTCGGTGTCTGGTGCACCACCGTGATCTTCGTTGGCTGCGGGCGCGCCTCTTCTGGCGCCAGGTTTAGAGAGGCGTCATTGAAGCTCACCACGTTATCGGCGCCGCGGGGCGTGAAGTTCCGATCGTTGAACACGGTCTGCTTGCCGGTCGGCGCTGCTGGCGGCAGACCGCTCGATGGTGGGGTGGCCACAGCCGCCGCGTTCTCTTCCACGGGTGAAGGCGTAGCGCGGCGGACCGTGCCGCGGACGGTATCGGCCGGGTCTGGGGCAAAGTGAGCTGCAGCCTCAGAGCGAAGGGCAGGGTGGTCAGTACCTACGGTTGTCGGTGGACCTGGCGGCGCCCGGCTGGCCAGCTCTAGGGCAGCGAGTGTCGCGAGGCCCCCCATGGCAAGGCACGCGACTAAAGCAACAGGCCGTGCCCTACGCGGCTTCTGCACCAGCCAATCAGGCGCATCATCAGGCTCAGCACTCATTGCCATGTTCAAAACTCCTTTTCCTTCGCTTCCAAGGTGGCCAGGCGCTGTTCTCGGCGGTGCATGACATACTGGTGCCAGGGTAAACGCAGCCGGCGCCCAGGCCAGGTCATTCTTCGATGTGCGGTCCCCGACAAACGATGAGGTGCCGGTGTTTGCGTTTTCCAGCAGGCGGCTAGCCTGGATGCCCTTCCAGTATCGAACGAGCGCATGATCAGGGATCCAAAGTCCTACAGGATCGATAGGCGAAGCAAGAGGGTGCAGTCGCTGCCCTGAACGAGCTTGGGCAGATTGCCGCTGTGGATCTCGTAGGCTTGGACTATCTGGGCCGGCACAAGGTGGCCAACGGGGCCTGGCAGTTCCGTGATGCGTCTCGCGGGGAGATGATGGCTGTCACTTCTACCACTCCCCGAGCGCGCATCGCGCGCGGAGAGGAGTGGAAAAAAGTTAGGAGCTAGCAAACTCGATCAGAAGCTGCGCTTGGCTAAGCTGTCCAGTCTCTGCGATATGGTGCTTTTGAGCATACCCTAAAAGAACACCGAGTCCGACGTCTTAGACTGACGAAGCATGGCCCCCTTCACTCTGCGGTACTGGTGGCTAACATCGTGTGCGCAGTCAGCAGAGGTTGTTGTGCTAGTAAACTAGACATGGAAGAAGAACCACCTGATAGATCATCCCGCGGGTGGTCAGGTGCTCGGAGTGATCCATGCAACGCGTGGGGTGTGTCTACCTGGCCTTCTTAGGGGGTGGTTACACCCTATTGTCATACGCGATCAAAGCGGAGGTTCAAGTGGGCTGGCCCGAGTTGCTAACCCAATATCGGCTATCGAAGATTCGTGTGCGCAGCCTTGGTGCCGTTGTAGTGGCTATCGATGCGCATGGTAAAAGTCTGTATGCGGAAACTACCGCGCAAGCGGGGGATAACGCTGCGTCTGGATTATCCACTTGGCCCGCTGCTAGTTAGCAAGCTCCCTCCTGCGCATCGGAGCTTGCTGTCGCACCTAAATAAGGTTGTGGTCTGACTCATGTCCACGAAATCACATCGGATTCGTGAGCAGCGCCGCGATGGTAGTTTCAGTATTGGTAATGGCGGCCTTCAAGGCATCGGGACCCAACACCGTACCCTCGATGCGTATCAATTCGACCTCGGTCAGGCCGATGAAGCCAAGTAGGTGCAGCAAATAATTGGTCTGAAAATCGAACGCGGCCCACACACCCTCCGCGAACCGCCCGCCCGCCGCAGTGACCAGATAGACCTTCTTGCCGATCAGCAGTCCTCGCGGCCCGGCGTCGCCGTAGTTGAAGGTAACGCCGGGCCAGGTGACGTGGTCGAACCAGGCCTTGAGCTGCGACGACGGCCCGAAATTAATCATGCCCGAACCGAGTACCAGCACATCGGCGGCGTGCAACTCATCTACCAGAACCTGGGCGATCCGCACCGCCTCGACCTGCTCCACGGTGCGTTCCGCGGGCGCCGTGATCCGGCCCTGGATATAGGCCGGGGTGATATGCGGCGGCGGACTGGCGGCGAGGTCGCGTACGGTCAGATTGCCACCCGTGCTGGCCTTGAGGCCTGCAGCTATTTCATTAGCGAAGCGGCTAGACAGGCTATCGGCCCCGCGTGGACTGGAGGTGATTAGAAGGATATGACTCATAGTGACCTCAAGGTATAAAAAAGTAATCAGGTAATTTTTTTTTACTCAATTACCAGCGAGCACGGAGGATGCTATGGTTCCTGCTCTCCCCACAAGAAGGCACACGCATGTCACCTAGTCCCAGCGAGCCCTCGACTGCCCTACCATCACCCAACACAGGTGGCTGTGTGGCCACCCGGCAGATCCTTGATCGCATCGGGGATAAATGGAGCCTCTACATCGTCGCCCTATTGGCCAACGGACCGCGGCGCTTTAGCGAGCTTAAGCGCGGCATCGACGGCATTTCCCAACGAATGCTGACGCTGACCTTACGAGGCCTAGAACGCGACGGCTTGATCACTCGAACGCTGTATCCGACGATTCCGCCACGTGTCGACTATGCCCTCACCGAGCTGGGCAGCAAGCTGTTGCAGCCGGTCATGGCCTTGGTCAACTGGGCGAACGAGCACCAGACGGCGATCGCCGCAGCGAATCAGCGTTTCGACGACAAGACGGAACCCGATCAGGTGATGGTGCAGGGCGTCGTCTACGAGCGTCGATAAGCAAGCCCAGGCCATTGGGGCTCATGGCCCCGAGCCCAGCTTCGCGCCATGGGACGTTTGCACCAAGCCGGTGTGCAGGCTGCCAAGCATTGTCGACGCAATCGGCCAGACTGCCGACGAAAAGGCGACGACATTTGATCGACCCTGAATCTACGCCACCGGCGTGCGCGCCTCTGCCGCCAGCATCTCGACGAAGGTGGTGACCTTTGAGGGACGAAAACGCGCCGTGGGATAGACCGCATGGATGCCGTCCGTCGGCAGCGACCACTCCGGCATCAGCGTGACCAGCTCCCCGGTCGAGAGAGCGTTCGCCACGAGGAAGTCCGGAAGTATCGACAGTCCGCCACTCGCCAGCGTCGCCGCGAGTACGGCTGGCGTGGCGTTGATCGTGAGTACCGGACGCATCCGCAGCGTGCGTTGTTCAGTAGCGCCCCGGGCGAAGCGCCAGGTGAGGGGCTCCTTAAGGGAGCCGTTGGCAATGAAGGGCGCAGTCACCAGCTCATTTGGATCGGTGAGGGCCAGAGTCTTGGCCAGCTGCGGGGTAGCGACCAGGAGCTGGCGGAAATCGCCCAAGCGCCGGGCATGCAGGCTGGAGTCTTCGAGCCAACCGACCCGGATGGACAGGTCGATCTGGTTGGCGATTGGGTTGATCCGGGTATCGGATAGCAACAGCTCGACCTGGCACGCCGGATAACGCTGGGCAAAGGCCGCCGCCAGCGGCGCGATCCTGAAGGTACCATAGTCGTTGGAGGCCGCCACCCGCAGCACGCCGCTCGGCTCGGTGCTGGGACGGGTCACCTCGCCAATGGCGTCCTCGGCCTGGCGCAGGATGCTCACACTTCGCCCGTGCAGCAGCCGTCCGGCTTCGGTGGGCACGACCCGCCGGGTCGTGCGCATCAGCAGCGCGGTCTTCAATTCCTCTTCGAGCTTGGCCACCTGCTGGCTGACGACGGTCTTTGTGATACCGAGCCGTTCGGCCGCCCGGGTGAAGGAGCCCGTGTCCACAACGGCAGCGAAGTATGCGAGTCGGTTTAGATTAACGGCGTCCATGCAACTCCGTGCGATTGTAAGCCAATGACTTACAGACTGTAGCATTAGATAGGATTTATCCGGCAGTACCGGTTCGCTAAGGTGGCTACAGGTCTTCAGCAGCCACCCACCATGCGCATCACCTACCTTTTCGATCCCCTCTGCGGCTGGTGCTACGGCGCGAGCCCGGCCTTGGAGCGCCTTTCACACCGCGCCGACGTCATCCTGGAACTCGCCCCCACCGGCCTGTTCGCTGGCGAGAATGCCCGCCCCATGGATGCAAACTTCGCCGCATTTGCCTGGCAGAACGACCAGCGCATCCAACGCCTCACCGGCCAGGTGTTTTCCGAGGCTTACCAACGGCAGGTACTTGAGGCGACCACCGCACGATTCGACTCGACGCCCGCGACCCTCGGAGTGATCGCCGTGGGCCTGACCGAACCAGAGCGCGAGCTCGAAGCCCTACAAGCACTACAACAGGCCCGCTATGTCGACGGTCTGGATAACGCCCTGCTCTCCGTGGTTGCTGAGGTGCTGTCCAGCGTCGGTTTCACCGCGCCGCCAACCGCGTCCTGGCGCCTGATGCCGGATTGCTCGACGCCTATGACGCGCGCCTCAAGGCAGCCCGGCGCGAAGTGGCGCGCTTCGGCGCCCAAGGCGTGCCAACGCTCGTCATCGAAGATGCCAAGGGCAGTCGGCTGCTATCGAGCAACTTGCTGTTCGGCGAACCGGCAGCTCTGGACGCTCAGTTGCACGCCGGCTGAACGCCCCTCTCGCCACGTGCCCCTATTTGCCACGGAACGCCCCATGACCACTGCCAACCAGCATGCCCGCCTGAGCTGGACCCACTTCCCTGCCGGGGAGAAAGGCTTCTTCCGAGCCCCGGTGCTGCTGACCGGCTCGACCGAAGCCCTGCTGATCGATGGCGGTTTCACCTATCCCGACGGCCACGCCTTGGCGGACGCAATCAAGGCCACCGGCAAGCCCCTGACGACGATCTATATCAGCCAGTCGGACCCGGATTACTACTTCAGCCTCAAGCCGGTGCACGACGCCTTCCCCCAGGCCAGAGTCATCGCCGCGCCTGAAACCCGCGCCGCTATCCAGGCCAATGTGGCGAAGAAACTCGCCGTCTGGGGACCGCAGCTAAAGGAAAACGGTCCGCAGACGCTAGACGACATCGTGCTTCCCGAAGCCTTCGATGGCCCCACGCTGACAGTAGATGGCGAAACCGTGGAAATCCTCGCCGCTGAGGGGCTCACCAATCGCCGCTATCTCTGGGTCCCCTCGCTGCGCGCTGTGTTCGGTGGCGTCCTGCTGTTCTCCGGCGTGCATGTCTGGACCGCCGATACCCAGAGCAAGGCGCAACGTGCCGCCTGGGTAGCCGCGCTCGATGCCATCGCCGCCCGCGCCCCGGCCATTGTGGTGCCCGGCCACCTGATGCCCGCCACCGCGACCGACCAGACCGCCATCGCGCACACCCGCTCCTATCTGCTGGCCTTCGAGGAAGAACTGGACAAGGCCCAGCACGCCGCCGCGCTCGAGGCGGCCATGACAGCGCGCTTCCCGAACCTGGGCATGGGCGTCGCGCTCAACATCGGCGCCAAGGTCGCCACCGGCGAAATGCAATGGGGTTGAGATGACCAGTAATCGCGACCTTATCCGCCGTACCTATGACGGCCCCTCCGAGGACTGATATGGGAATTACGGCCGCCCCTGTTCGAGGCGATCGTAATTCCGTGCCAGTCCTCTTCTCAACGTTCCACTCCTGGCGCCGTGGCCACAAAAAGTGCCTTTAACATGCGGTCATGCCACCCCCGGCAGCGCTCGTACCGATTGGATAGGCCGCGGCTTGGCGCTATCCATCCTGTCGTTCTGGTTGATCGCCAGCTGCCTTGCGCTACGCCCGATTTCAGAAATATTTCCTTTGGGATCAGCAGGTTGACTGGCCATATATCCTTCGGCATATGGACGCTCCCGACGACTGCCCCTAGCGTCTGATCCATCGGTTCAGCTTTGGACTATCAGGAGAACGCTCATGGGACGCCTCGCGGGAAAAGTCGCTTTAATCACAGGTGGCGCAGGGGGTTGTGGCCTCTCCGCGTCCACACTGTTCGCCCGCGAAGGTGCCAAGGTGGCGATTCTCGATTTGCCGAGTAGCGACGGCGCGGCCGTGGCCGAGCGTATCCAAAGCGCAGGGGGCAGCGCCTGCTTTATCGCCGCCGACGTTTCCAAGTCCGACCAGGTACAGGCCGCCGTTACCCAGGTGGAGCAGCGCTTCGGTGCGATCACCGTGCTGATGAACCATGCCGGCACCATCCATGTGGGCCCCTTTCTGGAAACGGGGGAGGACGACTGGGACCGCTTGATGGCGATCAACGTCAAGAGCATGTTCCTGGTGTCGCGTGCGGTCTTGCCGGGCATGATCGCTGCTGGCGGTGGCAGCGTGATTTGCACCTCTTCGATCTCCGGGGTGGTCGGCACGCCGATGGAGGTGCTCTATTGCACTACCAAGGGCGCCTGCCACATGTTCGCCCGGGCGCTGTCGGTGGAGTTTCGCGATCGTAACATCCGCAGCAACGCCATCTGTCCCGGCTTCATCGGTACCGCCCATGGTCGCCGTGAGCTCGACCTGTTGCGCGAGCATGGCACCGAGGTATCCGACGCGACCCTGGCGGGGATGCAAGGTCGTCTGTGCGACCCGGCGGAAGTGGCGGCGGCCGCGCTGTTCCTGGCCAGCGATGATTCCAGCTTCGTCAACGGTACCCATTTGTTCGTCGATAACGCCTATACCGCGGCCTGAGCATCCGTTCGGACGCCGACCGCAGCGAGCCCGCGCCCCCGTCTATAACAAGGCACGGCTCCCCAGCACCTGACACTGCCAACCAAAAAACCTAGAACACCTTGGCGAGAAGGAGCAACACATGGAAATCGAGAATCGCAGCGTCGAGTTCATTCCCGAGCACGAGCGTTATGGATCGCCCAAGCGTCTCTTCACCATCTGGTGCAGCGCCAACATGCAGGTCACTACGCTCGTGATCGGAGCTTTGGGCGTGGTGGCCGGTCTGAACCTGGGCTGGACCTTCATTGGGTTGATCTTGGGCAACCTTATCGGCTCTGTGTTCATGGCGGCGCATTCCGCCCAGGGGCCGCACCTGGGCATTCCGCAGATGATCCAGAGCCGGGCGCAGTTCGGGGTGATCGGCGCCGGCGTGCCGCTGGCCATCGTGGTGCTGGCCTACATTCTCTTCACCGCGGCCAACGGCGTGGTGATGCGCGATTCGATCAAGGCGGTGGCGCCAATCTCGGATAACAACGCCATCATTCTGTTCGGGGTCCTTACCCTAGTCGTCGGTTTCATGGGCTACGAGCTGATCCATCGCATCGGCGCTTGGATGAGTGCCCTATCCAGCCTCGTCTTCGCGCTGGCGGCCTATGCCGTTTGGCAGCACGGTGTGCCGAGCGGGGTCTGGGAGGTGTCGGCGGGCACCTTCAAGTTCGCCGTCTTCTGCCTGGTGGTGACCCAGGCTGCCTCCTGGACGCTGGGCTTCGGTCCCTACGTCGCCGACTACTCACGCTATCTGCCCAGCAGCATCTCCACGCGCTTGACCTTCTGGTACAGCTACCTGGGCATCGTGGTGGGCTCGACGCTGCTGATGCTGCTCGGTGCCCTAATGGCCGCTTCCGCCATGGACGTCACCACCGATCCCGGCAGCGCCATCGCCAAGCTCTTCCCGGGTTACGAGACTCTGGTGTACGGCGTGGTCATCGTCGGGGTGCTGGAGTGGAACGTGATGAACCTGTACAGCTCCTACATGTCCACTACCACCATTTTCACCGGCTTCAACGGCAAGGTGCGGATCAGCCTGCTGACCAAGTTCGTCATCATGGCCATCGTCGCCGCCATCGTGACCTGGATCGCCATCGCCGCCCAATACAACTTCAGCGCCTACTTCAGTGACATCCTGATCGGCCAGGTCTATGTGCTGGTGCCGTGGAGCGCCATCAACCTCGCGGACTACTACTGGATTCGCAAGGGGCGCTACTGTGTGGCGGCCATGTACGACGTCAACGGCATCTACGGCAAGGTGAACTGGAACACCCTGTCGATTTACGCCTTCGCCGTGGTGGTGCAGATTCCTTTCATGGAGCTGTCGTTCTACAAGGGACCAATCGCCGCCCTGGTCGGCACGGATATCTCCTGGCTGCCCGCGCTGGTCGTACCCGGGGTGCTGTATTACCTGGTGAATCGTCGCAAGCAGTTGCACCTGACGCCCTTTGGAAGCGTCCAGTCCTTCGCCACTCCGGTCACCCCGCTCGAGCGTGCCTGAGCCGGAAGGCGCCCAGCTGGGCGCCTGATCTCGGCGCCCGCTAACGACGGCGCTACCACGGGGTTTCGGTGGTGAGCCGATAATGACCGCTCGGTATTTCGAGTCTGTTTTGAGGAGAAAACCCATGGAACTCCCACGCGGCGGTCATTGGCGCAATTGGGTGGGCAATCAGTCGTTCATGGTGGCCCACCTGGCCTCGCCTACGAGCGAAGAGGAAATTTCGGCACTGGTTCAGGCGGCGACCAGCCAGGGCAAGTCTGTCCGGTGCGCCGGATCGGGGCATTCCTTCACCCCGGTGGTGGCGACCAGCGGCTTGCTGCTGTCTTTGCAGGACTACCAGGGGATCAACTGCATCGACGAGCAACGCAAGCGGGTTTCGGTCAAGGCCGGCACCAAGCTTAGTGCCCTCACGCGCTTCCTAAAGGAAGCGGGCTATTCGCTGACCAACCAGGGCGACATCGACTCCCAGGCCATCGCCGGAGCGCTCGCCACCGGTACCCACGGCACCGGTAAGACGCTGGGCAATCTTTCGTCGCAGGTCGTCGGTATGAAGATCGTGCGCCCCGATGGCTCGGTGATGGAGGTGTCCGATACGAAGAACTGGGATCTGCTCCATGCGACCCAGGTGAACATCGGCCTGTTCGGGGTCATCACGGAGATGACGCTGCAGGTGTGCGACGCCTACTGGCTGCATGATCGGGTGTGGCGCGAGGACTTCGAGTCGCTGATGGAGCGTTACGACGAACTGGCGGCCACCCATCGCCATTTTAGCTTCTTCTGGTGCCCCACGGCGGCGAGTCGCCACCTGTACTGCCTGCCAGATACCACGAAGGTCTCGCGCAGCCGCAAGGATTTCGACGTTTGTGAAGTCAAGGTCATGGACATGACCGACGAGCGCACCTGTTACGAAGGCGAGCACGAGAAGATCGCCTACAGCTCGGACGTTTTCGCCATCCACTACGTGGCCAACTTCCATGAACTCGAATATGCCGTCCCGGAGCAATTTGGCAAACAGGCGCTACGGGAGATCCGCGACCTGGTGCTCACCAAGCACCCCGACTGCCTCTATCCCGTCGAGTACCGCTTCACTCGGGGTGATCCCGCCTGGATCAGCCCCTTCCACGAGCAGGACAGCGTTACCATTTCCTGTTCGGGCGGACCCAACGGCGTGGACTACTGGCCTTTCCTCAAGGACGTCGATGCCATCCTGCGGCAGTATGGCGCGCGCCCGCACTGGGGCAAGTTGCACTTCACCCAGCGCGATGACGTGGATCGTTGGTTTCCCAAGGCCGAAGCCTTTCGCCAACTGCGCCGCGAGTGGGATCCGCAAGGCTACTTCCTGAACGACCACCTGCGAGCGCTGTTCGACTGAGTTCTCCCTTTGTGCCCTACGCCCACCGGGTGTAGAAAGGCCCTTGCCGCTGCCAATGCGCGGCAAGGTCGGCTGGAGTGCATTCTCGGGCGTTTGGACTGGCATGCTTTGGGTACGGTGAATGACGATACTGAAACCTGCTCGCTAGGATAAGGCTCCGCGGTGAATCACCCAGTGAGCGGCACAGGAGCGCCTTGATGAATACGCAAGACGTCGATGCATTGGCCCGTTTGATCGCCGCCATCGGCAGCGCCTCGCTGGGACAGACGCTATGTGATCTGCTGGACGGACTGGTTAGCTTCGACATGAGCTGCCTCTATCTCTTTCGCTTCGATCATCCGGCCGAGCTGCTGCACGACGGCTATCGGGGAAAGGTGGCCGCCCGCACCCTGGATGCCTACAGCCGCGGCGGCTACCTGCTCGATCCCTTCTACGTTGCCAGCATGAACCGCCATCCTGCTGGCCTGTGGCGCATGAGCGAGTTGGCGCCGGACAGCTTCTTCGCGTCCGGCTTTGCTATCTCGCCCGACCTGCACCCCTGCGTATCGTCCACCCATGGCACTGAGATCGACGAGATCGGCTACATCGTCCACTTAGGGACACGTACTGCGCTAGTGTTCAGCCTAATGAAGGCTCAGGCCCCCGGGGCTCTCGATGAAAGCGAGGTTGTCCATCTGCAGCGGCTCACCCCGCTGATCAGTGCCGTGCTGGAACAGCACGGTCGCCAGTTTCCGCGCCATGTGGAATCCGTTAGCAAGGATAGCCAACTGGAAAGCGCTTTTGTCGGCGCACTGGGCCAATTGACTGAGGCGCAGCGCTACATCGCCAAGTTGCTGCTACAGGGCCACAGTAACGCTTCAATCGCGCGCCAGCTGGGCATCTCCGAGGGGACGGTGAAGGTACACAAACACAACCTCTACGGTCGGCTGGGTATTTCTAGCCATGCGGAGCTGTTCCGATTATTCATCGGCTATATCGCCCAGGTCGGTAGTTGAGGGGCGAGGCCCGCGATCAGCCCAACAGAGCTGTACCTCATTTCAGTAGCATCAAACCTTCGTGGCCTTCGGTGCTTTCCGGTAGTAAGCACAGCTTGGTCAACTCGGTTTGCGCCGCGCGTTCGGCGATCTCTTCAGTGGACCAGATGGCATGGATAGGCTCCCAGACCTCGCCATCCCACAGTTCAGTGGCACGCCACCCTTGGCGTTGTAGATCGGTCAGAACGGTTACCAGGCCGCTTCAGTTCTCGGCAATCGCAGGCTCAGTCCATGTTCTGCAGTTCCACGCGGTTCCGTCCGCTTCCCTTGGCTAGGTACAGCGCGCGGTCGGCTTGCACCATCAGAGGTTGGGCTTGTTCGGCGCCTCGAGCAGTTACGACGCCAACGCTAACAGTAGCCTTGATACGCGTTTGGAGGGCGTAGTCCACCGTCGTATCTTCGAACCGCTGGCGAAGGGTTTCGGCGATATGACGGGCCTCTTCCACAGTATCCACCGGGAAGAGCGCGGCAAATTCCTCTCCGCCCATCCGTCCAAGCACGCCGTTTTGCGGTATGCATTCTTGGGCAATGCGGGCGAAAGCAATCAGGACCTGGTCGCCCGCTGCGTGTCCCCAAGTGTCATTGATACGTTTGAAATGATCGATATCCAACATGAGGACGGCGACTAATCGGTTATGCCGGCTCAGTACCGGTAACGCCTCACTTGTCTGTTGATCGAAGGCGCGCCGGTTAAGCAGGCCGCTTAGTTGGTCGTGCGCGGCCAGGTATTGCACCTGTATCAGCAACTGCTGGCGTGTAATGCTCACGATGGCCACTGTGAGCGGCGTCAGGGTCATCAACAGCACGCCGAGACGGATCGATTGCAAATCGACTTTGCCCATTGGCCAGGGCACCGAAAGATCGAGGTGATGAGCAGAGATCGCGATCATCGTCGAGCTGCTGAAGATCAGCGTAACTAGCGTGACGCTGAAAAGGCTGTAGGTCAGGGCGCACCAGAGCAGCGCCGGCACCGAGAACATTACCGCACCGGGTCCGCCGATCCATATTGCGACCCCTTCGGAGAGCACCAATGCCATGAAGGGAGCCGCCTGGGCTAGCCCTTGCGGCAAACGGGCCAATTGGTAATGTGTTGGCCAGCGATTTGGCCACTGGGCGGGTGCAGAGGAGGCCAACACCACGGGAAGGATGGCCACGTAGTTCACCAGATCTCCTATGAGCCAGACGTCGAACTCATCGCAGAAGTCCATACCGAACAACTGGTGCAAGGCCAGCGCGCCGCTGATGCTGGAGCAGAAGGAAGCCGCCACACTGATCAGTACCAGGTGCATCACCGAGCGTGCGCGTTGTAGGTGCACATGCTTGGCAGGCAGGCGCGACAGACAAGCGTAGGCAACGCCCGCCCCGAGCAGGTTGGCAATGGTCAGTACCAGCGCTCTTATCAGGCTGGTACCCGTAAGCAGATCAGCGGCCATAAGTGCGATGAATGCGCCCAGCCAACCTTGCTCAGTTGCCATTCTGCGGTTGCGGACCATCAATCCCGCAAGAAGAGCATTGGCTGGCCAGAACGGAGATAGAAGCCCCAGAGGGCGCGTTACGATCCCCAGCAGCGCGGCTAGGAAGATGATTAGCATGAGTAGCGCAGCGGCCAACAAGAGGCTTTGTCTACCGAAGGGCGAGCGAAACTGGGAGTGAGCAGGCTTGAGTTCTAATAGCGGCATGGTTGTCTACCGATTGCGCAGATGAGTCTTCCACTTCGGACGGCGTAGGCCGGTGCGGATCACTCATCACTATGGTGGTGATGAGCGAGCTCGATACGAAACCGTGAAGATTCTTTCACTGTTGATGACCGTTTGTCGTCAACAGATGCTAGTAGACGATCATCTCGCAGTCGGTGGCGGTGACTAGTTCGGTGACCTCTTGAACAGCGACTTGACCACCCTAGGCTAGATGATGGTCTTGGCTTGGCCCTGAGCACGACTTCCAGGTAGTCGACAAACTCGTAGCGTATCCCTAAACCAAGGGTTCAGTTACGCATCGTAAGCCTCCAGCGTTGCCTGCTCCAAAAGATGAACGATCATTACCAGGCCCTGCAGCATGGCAGCGACATGATGATGAATCTGGCTTAGAGCGGGCACTGCACCCGTCGGCGGCATTGCCTGGATATTCGAAGCTTCTCGCCTAGCGATAGGCGACAGCTGAACTTTCGGGCACAGCTGCCGGCAAGACTATCCCGGTCGCCCCTCTCGTAGGGCTGACCAGCACTGTCCTCGGTTGCAGAGGACGCATTGCGCTCTTGCGGAGGTCCTCCGATCGACATCGCTGTGACGTCACGAGCGGCGCTGACCGATCCATCGGACAGCAGCTCCTAGAGCACGTCAAGTATCTCGAACTGCTCCTCGAGTAGTCCCAGCTTTAGGGTCAGGTTGCTGCGCACGATGTCTGGCGAGACTGGCACCCGCCAGGCGCGGCTCGCGGACAAGAAGGCGCCTTGCATGCGCTTGGCCACGGCGACGCGGTCCGGGTGATAGTCGCCGGAAAGCACCACGCCGCCACCGGACAGCGGCGCGATCTGCAGGCGCATCTCCAGATGAAGAGATCCCGACGGACATCAGCTTAAGCGTCCGCGATCTTGCGGCTGAAACCCAGGCAGTCCTGAGCAAAGCGACCGTTGGCCAGCTCGCCCAGTTGGTGGAGGAGGACGTCCAGGTCCTCCAACAGCCGCCGCTGTGGCAGCCGCCAATACCCGGACACGGATGTTCGCCTCGGCAAATGAAGGTGCCACCTCGGCTCGTCATCATACGGTTGGCTCCTTCGAGGTAGGGTATCTTCAAGCCGAAATCGTAGCCGTCGAAAACGGCGCGCTGCAGGAGCCAGGATGTGCCAGACGTGTTGCTCAGCAGCGGTCTAGCCACGGGCCTATCGCCGAGCACAGCTGTAACAGACGAGTAGAGAGTGACCGGAGGCTTCACTGCGCAAACTTTCGGCGGAATGACAAAGTAATTAGCTAATTCGTTTTTCTCATCCTCAGCGACGCGTTGACCAACTCGAATAGCAGCTAAAAGGTTTTTTTGTTCAAAATACGATCTCCTTAATAGTTATAGCACCAAATCTCTCTCTCTGCACTCCAGCACATCATTCATACGGTTGCAAATCATGTGTTGTCAAAGAGGAAGGGAACAGAGAAGGTACTCGTCTAGACGTTTTTGAAATGCAGATTTTGGATGTAGTCACTCTAGACCAAGCGTCTATTTCTGAGCGGAACAGTCTTCCAGTTTCTTTCGTTTTGACCGCCTTAGTGGTACTCATTTGCCTATAGCTCAACGACCACACCCCCGTTTTCCGTCATGGACGCCTATTTATTACCAAAGTATAAAAAAAGCTCTCCAAGACGCAGTATTGCGAACACAAGAGCTATTGCCCTCAAGCAGAATTTGTCTGGAAGCGACACACGAATAAATGCAGCGCGTTATTACAAGCATTTATTGGTTCGGCACAATTTCTAAGCCACTTTTATAGCTACCGAAACTTAATCCATATAATTAACTATAAACTTTTCTGAATTTTTGATTTAATTCCCTATTTACGTACCGGGGTAAGGCAGCGACGGGCAGCGAGGATCGCAACATCCTTTGTATTCGCATCATGATGAATACGTTGTAAGACCTTTTGCTGGGTTTCGGGAGTCCAAAATATTCGCAAGCGGTCCCGTGCCCTTGTTATTGCTGTATAAAAGATACTATGAGTAATATCGTCATCGTTAGCATCAGTGATTACGACCTTGACAGAGTCATATTCTAGGCCTTGTGCCTTATGTATCGACACCGCGTAAGCCACTTGGAATGGTACAGTAGTGTTTAGCGAGTCGTCATCTTCGTCACTAGTATTCATGTCGTAGACAGAGAAACGTACGATCGAGTCTTTTACCCACTCAAGTTCGTCGCTATCAACATCGAAGTCACTAAGCGGTCGATCAAGTTCTACGTCGAACTGGATGCGGCCACGAACACTGTCGATGCCAACAATGCGACCTTTGAGGTTATTATAGATCACTGGGTGAAACCGTTCGGTTTCATGAAATAGGACTGGATCTCCAATTTTGTATGTAGAGACTCGCCAAGTAGTCGCCGCGCCAGGATTACTGGCTTGCAAAAATCGATTGATATTATTGATACCATACAGACCATCGTAGTTCAGGCACAAGATAATCTCATCTTGCCCTTGAGGCTCGAATAGCGTCCGGTCTAGTACAGTGGAATACCCATTTCGGGCCATGACCTCTGTGAGGTCATCTTCAATTGCGCGGACTTTATTCCAAAACACTAATAATGAGTCGTTCTTGGTTCTGAAGGGAGTAGTCAGCTCGAACACTGAGGACCTTGGAATAAATGATCGAATGATTTCGAACCAGTTACCGAACTGGATCGACTCGATCTGGTAAACATCGCCCACCAGCACGAGCAGCTTGAAGGACGTTTTCATTAGAACTTTAATTAGATCAGCATTACTGACGGTGCTACACTCGTCGATAACGAGAAGGTCGTATTCCTTAGTAGAAGCCTTCTTGCCAGTCTGACTGCTGATTGTTCGGAAATCAGTATTTTGTGCTGTAACTTTGCGTTTTAGATTGTCAACTGCAGGATTTGTGTGCGCCAGAAACAACTTTTCTTTGTCATTGAAATAGTGCGCAATGTGATCAACCATTGTTGATTTTCCTGTACCGGCTGCACCATAAATCAATGCCACTCGAGAATGGCTAAACAACTGCTTGAGAGCATCCTTTTTTATCGGATCATCAATTCGACGAGGTACTTCATCGATCCAGCGCTCGACGGCCGGAGTATAGCCTTCGATCCTTAATGATGAGTATTTCTGCAGCAGTTCAACGATGGCGACTGTCTCGTTTTCATATCCGCAAACAAAGACATGCCCTCTATCAAGTAGAAGTTGGCGCTCCGTATGTTTGTAGTACAGTTTCATGTTGTATGCAGAGATCAGTCTACTGACATCTCCGAACGCCTGAAGATCAGCCACTGGCGTATACAAACTTCCATAACGCTCCACGCTATTTTTCACGCGTCGAGCGAGCAGCTCATGGGCTCTTCCAGCCGTATCAAGACTTTCGACTAAGTCCCAATACCGCGGATTATGGGAGTATAAGGAGGTACAAAATGGCATAGTGTCAAAGGGAATACACCCATACCGAAGCTTCAGACCAGAAAGAGCGGGACAGCCATCTCGGTCGTACTGCAGTTTGAGTATCTGGTTCTGCATTCGCAGCATGAGATATCTAAGGACATTATGGCCTGGAGTTCGCGACCTCACAATCAAGCGAGCTTTATCTAGTACAGGGAAAATCAGCGGCTGTGTACCTCCAATAGTAGCCTCCGCTCTTGCCTTAGCATAACTTGCGTCAGGGAGGTCCAGAAGATCAAGCAGACTGCCCGAACCAGCCGTCAACCGGCTCATTAGATAGCGATACTCCGTAGAGGCGGCTCGCACTTTAGAAGATAAGCCTAAAAGACGCCCAAAATTATCGAACTCACAGGGGCGGATTGAAACCTCCCACTCCCTGATGATTGTGATTGGCATGCTCTGACCAAGCACCTCGATAGATTCGCGCTGAAGCGTTAGCATTGCTGCGTACTTATCAGTTATGTCGATATCAGTGAAGGCGATAATACGATCGAACTTACTTACCTTGTTAACGGCTCGATAAAGAGTTACCTCATAGTAAACTTTGCCTGAGGTGAAAAACGGCCGATTTTTATGTATATAATACCGATCTTTTATATCATTGCCTGACGAAGATGAGAGACCCCATTGAATACGCTCAGAGATTTTCTGGTGGTACTCACGTAGAGATGGATCCAAATCGACTGGAAATTCCTCGAGGTTTGACAATATGGCGAATCCAAAGCTTTCTAAAAGCAAGCTGCGGATCCGATAGAGATACTCATAGTACTTTAACATTAGGCGTTCAGATGCATCTCCGTCCAGTGTATAGTGAGAGGCACTTTGTTGAATTAGTTTATGGAACTTGCCGATAAAATTTAGCTTCCCATTACTTTTGACGAAAGCCAAGCCTGGCTCAACCGCTGCATAATTGAATTCGGTATCTGGAGAACGTGTATGGAGACGAACAGCTACACCCTCAACTAAATTCCGTAGTTGCGCGAGTACGTTCTGCGAAAGCAATGCCCGCTGCTCGGCGAGCAACTTAATATTCAAACAAATCGCCTCTTCAGAGTTTTGGATCTGTTTAGTTACGGTAACCATATGATCTCCAGTCTGACCTCGAGCACATTGCATAGGTTTGGTGAGCTATTTCAGCAAGTAAGTTGATGATGTCACATCAATCATATACTCAAAAAACAGTCCCTACGGACCGGTGCTTAAATCGAATGCAAGAATGGAAACCAATACTTTTCGCCCGCTATCTTGAGGCAGAAAAAAAGTATAACGATCACTGGTTTCGTCCAAACTTATTGGCCCACTCAGATATCGAGGGTGTAGCTTCACCAGAGTTCTAATCTTATCGACCACTGAAGTGAAGTCAGCATTTCGATTGAATATAACTATTGCTGTCTTAGTATCGCGCCATGTCAAATAGCTGAGCAGCTGGTCAATAGTGGCAAGGAAGTTCTTATCTCCACGCCAGACCTTGAACTCAGCTACAAACAAATTTCCCTGCTGGTGGCGTATGAGCACATCTGTTTTTCCTTGGTAATTAAATGCCTCGCCAGTTGCAGTGCCAAAGTGAGCATTTAGTGGCACTAGGAAAAGGTCGCGCAAAGATTCCTCATCAAGCTTTCTAGTCCGCGAGGAACTTTGTTCAATACTTCTACCTGCTCCTCGCACAAGTCCTAGAATAGTTTCGTATTGCTTCATATCCAGTGTAGGTTCGGGAGCGATTGCCGGCGACATTGGCGGTAGCTGCGGAACGACCTTTTGTTTGACGGCAGGTGGAATATAAGTTCTAGGACTACCCTCCTTTTCTTTTAGACGTATACCTAAATCAGACAACCTAGAGGCATTTTCCTTTTGTGCAAGTAATTTGGTGCGGCGAGAGTCTATTTCTGCTTTAACCGCAATTGAAAGCTGCTGCTGAAAGCCAGCCCACTGGCGTCGATGTGATTCTAAATACTTTTCAATAGATGCCAAAGTTGAATCTAACTCCGCCTTAACTTCCTCAGCCCTTAATGTACGACCCGAGATTGTGAAGGCTAAGTATTGCTTACGAATTACAGCTCGTGGCGGATTAAAATCAAACGTACTGGGTCGTAGCTTGAAAATGTCCCCTTCACCCACGAAGGGAACTTCAAAATCATACGCTTCGCCAGGAATCAGCCTAATTTGCTTATCCCAGCGATCATATATTTCTACTTGGCGCTCGTGGTGAGACGCAACTATACCATCGCGAACCAAAGCGGGAACTTCTACGCCATACTTTTCCAAGAAATATGCGAGTAGGGCTTCGGGTTGAACTTCAAGAATCCGGCGTTCCGGAAGTGTGCTCACCTCAGTACAAGCGGTACTGATCTGAGCCGATATCGAGCTCGAAGCATCACCTTCGTTAAATAGATAATCTCTTACTTCCCTACGACTCATAGAAGATCCTTTATTGTTTATCGAGGTTTCTCGAAGGTAGTTCTGATTTGGGCCAGACGCAATGCGGATTAGCGCCTTAAGTCATCCTTTCTTTCGGTAGACGTCCTATGACCGCTTACGTGCCGAAAGCAGTATCCGCTCTATATTGGCTGCATTCGATCTGATTGTGTGCTTTTGCCTGTACCTCAACGCCTGCGTTCTGCGGCATCGCTCTAGGTGTGGCGAAAAGCACTCCATCAGACCCAAACGGCTACGAACATATTTCGATACACCAAACGGCTACACTGGAGCCCTCCACGTTCCTTCCATAGATGTGGAAAGGTAAGGGCATGGCATCGGGTAGGCTCGGGTTGCATTTTCCAAATACTCGATAGCGTGGAACGGATCTCTCACACCTCTCGAGGCATTCGGAATATGGCTACCCAGAAACACTTCGACGCCGTGGCCGAGCGGCCGCTCGGCAAAACGGCCTACCAGGCCTGCTGGCATCCGATTATTCGCGCCCGGACTTCTGCCGCGAAATCGCGCAGATGGCGTTCATCGGTTATCTACCCGAGTCGGCAAGCAAACAGGACGATCTCGTGCTGATCCGCCAGGTCGCTGAGCGCCTGTGGAAAGGCGCTGGCGTTACTGGGTTGGACGAGTAAGGGGCCTGGTAATGGACGACATCAAGAAAGCGGAGAGAAAGCGCTTCGAAGCGGCCACCCAGCAGGCGGACTGGAACGCAGTCGTGCAGGGCAATCCCACCAACACGGTCCCGGTCTGGATCTACTCGGTGAATCCGGAGCACGGCGCCCGGTTGGTCACACAGCTCTCGGTCGAGGGCTACCGCTCCGCATGCCAGCGCGGCGGGATGCCACTGCCAAAAGGCATCCAGGCGTGGGACGTGCTGCAATACGCCCTGACCAACTATGAGGCGGCGAAGGATCACGCGGCGCGCCTGGCGCTGCACGAAGAGCTCGCTGGCGCCCTGTTGACCTATGCCAGCCACACCAAGACCTGGAGCATGCTTCCCCCGGTAGGCCAGGTGCAGGGCGTCCACGTGGTGATCGGCGACTGGAACACCCGCAAGGCCGGCCGAGTGTTCAAGCCGGCAGCGGTCGTGGGGCGTGAGCTGCTCAGCCGTCCGGACGTCGTCGCGCTGCTTGAACAGCTCATCGCGGCCCATACCGCGAAGCATACGGCAGAAGGCCCCATCTGGGCCCGCTAGTCACTGACTACCGGCAGATGGCTTCGCACGGCACCCCGTCGTGGTCGCCATCGATCCGGCTGTTGCCACAGTGCTGCAGCTGATACTTCGCCTCCGCACAGCTCGCCATCTGCCTGCAGGCCTTCAGTGGTGTGCAGCTGAAGGACCCCGCGGCGCTTGCGCCATCCGAACCGCCAAATTGAGAGAAGGACGCGGGTCGCTTCGGCGGTACTGCCGCCGGCGGCTCGCCCTCTCCAGCTTGCGCATCTTGTCGCTGATCACGCGCGGCGCGGCGCCACTCCCATGGCGGTACCCGCTCTGCCTCCGGTAGCGCCCACAGGCCACGTTTCTGCGCCTTGGCCTGCGCTTCCAGGTTCAGCAGCGATCGATCCTTCAGGTATTGGCGATAGACCCACGCGGCGCCCTGGCGCACCTGTTCGGCATTCACGTCCGTATTGCCCTGGTACACGCGCGCCACCCGGCGGCCGTATCGGTCAGTGTCCTGGACGTCCAGGCGAACATCCTTCGAAAAGACCATGGCCGCCAAGGATTGCTGGGCGCGGTTGCCGTAGGGCTGTTTGCTCTCCGGGGTGTCGATTTCCGCAAGCCGAACTTTGATCTGCTGCTTGGCGGTGGTGAGGCACGTCAGGGTGTCGCCGTCGTGCACGCCCACCACGCGGCAGTCGATCGTTTCGGCGAAGGAGAGGGTAGGGAGGGTCAACGCAAGGGCTACTGCTAGCTGCCGAAGCATATGAGGTCTCAGGTCCGTTGTAAGAGGAGAAGGGCCGGTATCACCGGGCGGGCGCTGCCGCATTTCCCTACTGCCAGTGACGCCGACGCAGGAGTGTAGCGGCGGCGCGGATGACTGGCAGACCCTGGGCGGGTAGAAGCGGACAGAGGCGCCGAAGGCGGTTATGAGCGGCGGTTAGCTAACTGCCGTGGCCACCGTCAGTGGCGCTGCCGCCGGCAG
Organism: Pseudomonas flavocrustae; assembly: GCF_029872515.1. Lineage (NCBI taxonomy): Bacteria > Pseudomonadati > Pseudomonadota > Gammaproteobacteria > Pseudomonadales > Pseudomonadaceae > Pseudomonas > Pseudomonas flavocrustae. The sequence continues at coordinate 107,543 of NZ_JAPDIQ010000006.1, forward strand.
CCATCTTCTTGCGGTTGGGGCGCTTATACGCGGGGATCTGGCGTTTCAGGCGCAGCTGTCTCACCTTGCTGTAGTGGACCCCGTGCTTCAGGCCGATCGCTCGATCGCTATCGGTGCCCAGATCAGCCAGTAGCGCCTCGCTCAGAGGCTTTTCGTCCTGCAGCTTTGGAATGTCGCGCCGTTTGCGTTCGCGGTACACAAGGTCGTCAGGAATCCCGAACCGGTGAGCCAGCTCGGCGTCGCGCAACTTACCCAGTAGCGGCACGGCCTCCGGGGGCAGACTGTGCACCCGCGGCGCCCGCTTCGCCGGGGCCAGGCTCTTGCGCAAGCGCATCAGGTAGACCGCACGCCGGCTGATGCCGAGCCGCCTGGCGACGGTCGCATCGGGTTCCTGTCCAACGAGGGCGAGGTTCTCCGGGCTCCACCGGAACAGCGTCTCGCGCTGGAACCCGCCCTGCTTCAGGTCGTAGGGCGCGATGGCCAGCGACTGCCGCTTGCGCGCCACGGTCATGCGCGAGATACCCCACCGGTCGCCCAGGGCGGTATCGCTCTCGGTGCCAAGCAAGGCAATCATCTCGTCAGTCCAGGTCTTCATCGCAACTCACAGCATCTGCAGCACATGCCAGTCTAGCGGCATGGCACCAGGAGGACCACGGCAGGCCTTGCGTTTTCCGGATCGGTGAGAGGGTAGGCCATCACCTGATGGAGATCCGAACATGGTACCGGTTGAACAGCTCAAAGCCGCGGTGGAACAACTTCCGAAGTGGAGCCCGCAGATCACCAGCCGGATAGGCTGGGTCAACTGGCGCCGAGGCTTCCAGATCAAGGCGCACTGGTACGGGAATTGTTCGCTCCTGTGCTACCTCGACTTCAAGGACAGTGTCGCCCGGGACGACACCTTGACCACTGCCTTCAAGCGCTTTGCCGCCCCGGACACCCGGCCGCGAGTCATCAATGGCCTTGGCTGGTCCTGCCTCGACTACTCGTTCCAGTCTGACCACTTCGTGCCCATCAATGAGCTGGCTGAAATCGCGGATGCCAAGGGCTATGCGTACACCGTCCTGTACGTCCAGGAATGCGTCGGAGCTCGGCCGGTTTTCGAGACGCTGGGCATCCCGCTGGTACCGGGCGAGATGGGCAAGGAATGGGTGGGCGGCAAGTTCATTTCCTACGCCTGTCCTTCTGGCCGGAATCTGTAGTCGTCTGCCACTCTTCCCGGCTGGCTGACATCGGTTAAGGCCGGGCGGCGCGGTACTCCGATGCCCGGCAAGCCGTAATCTGTAGTCGTTCGCCGCATGACCTGACGATCTGATGCCAGCCACCCAGGTACCGCGAGGTATCTTCGCGCCCCAACTCGTGAGGCATGCGTAATGCTGGTGATCCATCTTGAAAGTGGTCGAGTCATCAACCTCGAACGCTCGGTGAGTACCGTCAATGGGTACGGTATCTGGGAATACCACTGGAGCCAGAGCTCCAGCATGTGGGTACCCGACTACACCCCCTACCGCCACCTCGCCGTCAAACCGCCGGACCCGGCCATTGGCCAGAAGGTAACCGTGGCTATCTGCAAGCTTGGCGCACCGGAAGAAGAGTGGAAGCCCCTCAGGTCCGGGACCGCGGGATACGACGGGATCTGAAGCCAGCAGCTGCCCGGGCCCCTACGCGGCTTGCGTATCTGAAGACCTATGGGACGTTGGTCAGCATCACTCATTGACGCTGACGGAGCTTCCCCATGCAGGCCACCAACACCTCCTCGACCCCGGCACTGCCGCTACGGCTATGCGTCCACCGCTATTACTCCAGACCCGAAGACCCAGCCTTCCAGCAGCTTCTCGTGGTTTGGAACCGGGTAGCGCCAATCCTGGCAGCCTTGCCAGCTAGTACGATCGCAAACGTCGACGGTGAGTCCCTGTCCTGCGCGCCCCTGGATGGCGCATTTCGCTGTTCCTGTCGCAATACCTGAACCCAATATCGGTCGACTGCAACGTCTTACGACCTGAGGACTTCGATGGCACTGGCGCCGAGGAGTTTTCCGAGCTACTGGGCACCTTGGAGCACCGGATAGCTGCGCCAGCGTACGACTCCCCCTGCACACCATTTCAACTCGCGGCCACCTACCGGGAGGCAGGAGTGCCACGTGAATGGCAGTGGCTAGGCGAGTACGTGACCGCTTCCAGCCAGTAAGTCTCTCAGGCGCGGAGCCAGGGTGAGAAGGCGTTGCGCTAATGTCGCGGTCTCTCAAGGATGCGACGAGCGCCAGCCGGTATGGCTAAAGTATCTCATTGGGTATACTGTATCGGAAGGCAGATACTTTGGGGATACCAACCATGGCCGCGAGACGTCCACTCTTCAAACGCACCGCTCTGGCGGAGTCCCTGGTTCGAGAGCTGGCAGGCGAGACCTTCCACGATCATAGCTCAGGGCTCTTCCTAGCAGCGCCGCGCCGCACCGGCAAAAGCACCTTCCTAAAGAACGACCTCATCCCCGCATGCGAAGCCCGTGGCTGGCTCGCTGTCTATGTCGACCTGTGGGCAGACAAGCAGACCGATCCTGCCGACCTGATCGCGGGCGCCATCGGCGAGGCCTTGGCTGAATACGAGTCGGGCCTCAGCAGGGTAGCCAAGAAAGCCGGCATCGAAAAGCTCAAGCTCCTGCGCACCTTGAGCTGGGATTTCACCCGGCCGCAGCTGCCGGCCGGTACCACCCTGGCTAAAGCGATGGACGTGCTACGCACCGTGTCAGGCCGCCTGATCGTGCTGATCATTGACGAAGCTCAGCATGCGCTCAATAGCGAGGCAGGCGTGGCAGCCATGTTCGCCCTCAAGGCCGCCCGCGACCAGCTCAACAGCGGAAACGAGGAGGACGGCGTCCGGATGGTCTTTACCGGTTCCAGCCGTGACAAGTTGGCCAACCTGGTGCTCAAAAATGGCCAGCCCTTCTACGGCGCTCGGGTCTCCGAATTCCCCCGTCTTGGCCTTGACTACGTCGAGTTCGTTACAGAACTGTGGAATGGCAGCCTCGCCGCGCACAACCAGTTCGCTATCGAGGACGTGGAGTATGCCTTCGAGCTAGTCGGCCGCCGGCCAGAGATGCTAACAGCGCTCCTCTCCGATACGCGTGTGATCCTGGGCGAGGCCGGCAATCTGGGCGAGCTGCTGCGTGAAGGCGCGCTGAACCATCAGCAGGGCGTCTGGAGCGACTACGAAAGCACTTGCAACGATCTTTCAGCGCTACAGCGTGCGGTTTTGGAGGAGATCGCCAAGCGGGCCTTGCGCAAGCAGCCCTTCGCACCGTTCGCGTCAGATACGCTCGAGGCGATCAACCGTAGGCTGGAGCAGGCGCAGGAGGCGTCGAACGCCACAAAGCCCAATGTGCAGAAGGCTCTCGAAGTGCTGCGCGAGCGAGAGCTGATCTGGAAAGCTAACCGCGGCGAGTACGCGCTTGAAGACGGCGCCATGGCCGAATGGTTGATAAGAGATAGGAACGATCCTTAACGCGAAAAATGCCTAGTCTCGGCTCATCAGCACGAGACCGCATGAGGTCACTGTATAAAACGTCAGTAGAGCGCTGGTTCGCTACGCGGTTGGTATCTACCGGCTCGTGCTGGTAGATCGCTACCCGATAAGCGCTAACGCATTCGTACTCGATGGCCCGCAACGCAAGGGTAGCCGGCCGACGCTGCGGGAAAGTAGGTTGCTATGCATGGGCCATCAACTGCATAGAAAGTTCGGAATTTATATCCTTAATGAAGCGAGCTAACGCTCTTGTGCATTTAAGATCGCAAAAGGATATGGACCTTTTAATTTGTAGCTCGGCAGAATAGCTTGCTAGGATGAAGTCGAGCGAGCCTATTGATCGACGTGGCACCGCAATGCAGGAATACCCGGGAAATGCGGTTATCAATATGTCGATAGCATCTTCCATTTGCGAGTTAAGCTCCATGGAGAGTTAGACCAGCAAGTCTGCTGTCTTAGACTAGCGATCCGCCCGACTGAGGGTGGCGTTGTGAATAATATCAGACTCATCAATTTTGTTTGCGAACATGCTCACGGCGTCCAACGCATCACTGGCCCCATCACGAATCTGCACGATCACCGCACCTGCTTGGTCCGCCAGCTCTACGCCCTTCAGGGCGCGGCCCTGGGTACTTTCCATGCTAATGATCGCCTGTCGTGTTTCGCTAAGAATCTTGCTGATCATCTCGGCAATTTCCGTCGTTGCGCTGCTGGTTCGCCCTGCTAATTGACGAACTTCATCTGCTACCACTGCGAAGCCGCGGCCTTGATCGCCAGCACGGGCAGCCTCGATGGCCGCGTTAAGCGCAAGTAGGTTTGTCTGATCTGCGATTCCACGGATGGTTTTAACAATGGCGGTTATCTGTTCTGAGCGCACGCCTAGTTGGGCAATTTCAGTTGCCGAACGACTGACATTTTCCGCGATCTCGCGCATCTCGCTGGCCGCTGCTTGTATAATCTGAGTCCCAAGTTCTGCAACTTTTTCGGTCTCTGCCGAAATATGGTAAGCTCGAGATGCGCTACGTCCATCACTCACATTTTTCTCGACCCGCTCAGTAATGTCGCTGGCGTACTTAACTATTTTGTAGAGTCGTCCCGTAACGTCATATACCGGGTTGTAGCTGGCCTCAAGCCAGACAGTTCGGCTGTGCTTGCCTAAGCGCTTGAACTGACCGCGAAAGAGTTCTCCGGCGTTAAGACGGCGCCAAAAGTCCACGTATTCTTCGCTATTGATAAGCCGAGGATCGCAGAATAGTCTGTGATGCTGGCCTTGGATCTCGCCAAGGCTGTATCCCACTGTCGCCAGGAAATTTTCGTTTGCGGTAAGAATACGCCCTTCGAGATCGAATTCGATACGCGCGAGGGCTTGATCTAGTGCCTCGAGTTTGCTTTGGGCTTCGTTATAAAATTCAACTCGGCGGGTAACGTCGAGTGCATATTTTATAACCTTGACGATCTTACCATTAACGTCAGAAATTGGATTGTAGCTGGCTTCCAGCCACAGAGTGTGGCCTTGCGCATCTAGTCTCTGGAATGTTCCGGACAGGAACTCTCCGCGGCTTAAACGGGCCCAGAATTCCGAGTAGTCTCGATTTTGTATTACGGTATTTGGGCACAAGCGGCGGTGATGCTGGCCTACTAGAACTTCAGCACGGTAGCCAGAAAGATCAAGATAATTGCTGTTTGCTCTTAGGATTGTTCCGCTAACATCAAACTCGATAATGGCCATTGAACGTTCAAGTGCACGGCTTAGACTTTGGTTGGCGCTCAGCTCAGTTTCAAGCTGGATGATCTTTTTTTTGTAATTCGCATTGAACATCGCTGTTCCTCCATGAAAAATCCGTAAATTTTCAACTAAAAAATTTCTTATGATAGGAAGGTGAGTGGCGGGGTGAACGCGCTTTCGACAGAGCAACGGTTTAAATTGTTGCCGATATATAAAACACCAGGAATTCAGTTGTAAATAGTACGTTTCTTTATGAGCTAAACGCTTTTTAATAAGATCAAAGGTGTATGTATGTGATTCGGTGGCAAGTGCATTATCTGTTATCACCGTTCATAGGATGCTTACTCCGAGCACTTTATTTAAAGAAATGTAGGTTTTGTTTGCCCCAAAGCATTTTTCACCAAAAGGCCGGATCGTTAAGTCAAACGATTAGGGCGTGAGATGAGGTCGTTGGGGAGAAGTTAGCATCTGAGACTAAAAATAGTCAGCTGATATCTTATCTTTTTTTACGGAAATTTCGTTTTTGTAGTTGTTGTTTCGCTTTCTTTGGAGGTTGTTAGTTGGCTATCGCTTACCTTATTTAAGTGTTAGATCACTATAAGTCAGCTATAGGCGTGGATCTCCCAAGCAAGCGGGAAAATCACTAAATGGGTGGCCCTACTACGAAAACCTTATGGATATATTAACAATCCTTACTTTTTACGGGATTTCCGACCAAATCAATACAGCGTAAGAAATTTGACAGGAGACACGTTTTTCTTATTGACGAGGTTGGGCCCTTGGCTATTATTGATCATGACTGCATTCAAGTGGCTGAGTTTTCCGAAGAGTATAGGTGATCGAGATGAAATCATTGTTCACTGTTTCATTGGGTCTATTTTTTGGCGGTGTCATGCTTTTTTCGAGTCAGGCAAACGCGCAGTCATCCGGCCCTTATGAGACATCGGCACGCTCTGCAGAGCATAGTGCCGATGTTCGCCGTATTGAAGCTGCGCGGGATAAACATTCCGCAGACGTAGCAAAGCTAGATGGCAGCTATCGAGCAGCTACTGCTGACGCGCACGCTGCAGCTGTTAGGGATGGGGAAGCGCATAGAGATGCGAAGCTTGCCCAACATGACGCCGATATAGCGAAATGGAACGCTAAGCATAGAAATTAGCCTTCTAGTTGAGTAGCCGTCGCGATATCTATTGGGCAAGCGACATCGAGTTGCGAAGTTAGAAGCCTACTTTTGTTTTAAAGCCTGTTGGCACTCAGTAGAAGAAGTGGAGCGTAAAAGGACTGGAACCATCATCGCTTCCGGGGTAGGTTGCTTTGGTGCCATTGCAGAGGCAGTGCGGACCACCGACGACAAAAGCCCACGTCGCCTCTCGCCTTTTACAGCACCGTCTTTTTTAGCCAACATCGCGGCGGGCAACGTATTGATCCAGTATGGCTTCCATGGTCCGCTGGGGGCACCTATCACTGCCTGCGCGGCCAGTGTGCAAGCTATCAGTGATGCTGGGCGATTAATCCATAGTGGTGAGGCGCTCATCGTGCTCTACGGCGGGGCCTAGGCTGCTATCAACCGCGTTAGCCTACGCAGCTCAGTCGTCGCTCGGGCTTTGTCTACCGGATTCAATGACCGCTCGCAGGAGGTATCCCGCCCTTTCGACAGCGATCACGAAGCCTTCGTCATGGGCGAGGGGGACGGGCTGCTGGTAATAGAGACGTTTGAGCATGCCTTTGCGCCCGGCGCGCACCCGCTGGCGGGGCCTATAGGCGACGGCACCAGCGCCGATACCTGTCACCTCACAACTGGTCCTGAAGATGGCCGCGGCGCTCGCCGCGACATGGAGCAGGCCCTATGCCAGGCCGGTATCGGTGCTGCTGACGTCCAGCGCATCAATGCCCATGTCACTTCCATCCGTGTGGTTTAGAGTTTACGTTTTCTAAGTAGCGTTTCTTTTGGCGTTTCACCAAATCTAGTTCCGTAATAACGCGTGAACAAATAGCGATTAGTGAACCCCCATCGCAAGGCTATCTCTGTAACTGAATCACATTCATCAGCGTTCAGAAAAGCCTCACGACAGCGTTGTAGCCGAATATCCCGAAGTACTGCTAGTGGCGTCATACCCCGATAGGCTTTGAAAAGAAGCTGAAGGTTCCGACCACTTGTACCGGCTGCTAGCGCGACCTCGGTCAGTCCTATGGGGGTATCCGCCTTTGCCAGCATGAAATCTAACGCCCGCCTTAAAGCTCCAGGAAGGACCTCAAGCCTTTTGCCTCGTAACGACTCCGTATAATTATGCGGTACTCTTTCAAGAATGGTGCTAAGTAATGCTTGTCGCAAATGGGCTACGGCGATCGGCGATGTAAACGCGGGTTTCCCGATGTTGGCCCGTAAAGCTTGAGCTACGCTGGCGATCCCATACCAAGCTTCAGATCCCAAAATTATCATTGGTGAAAAGTCCAAGCGATCTTGGCAGGGAAAGCCTTGTAATACGCCCATCTCGCCGTGCAGCAGATCACTAGAGAGCATAATGGTCTCAGTCGTCGTCCCGGCTTGAAATTGACCAGTAATCAAACGGCTGCTATCGACGACGCAGAGCTGCCGAACGCATTGCACTGCTTCAGCGTTTCGCATCTGCCATTCAGACATCCCTTCGGTTGTAAACGATAGGAAATAGACGTTTGTTTCCTGCTGTTTTCGAAATCCCCATCCGCTTGAGCTCTGTGTTGAACATAAAAATAAGTCGTTAATAAGATAAGTAGTCTTTCTGTAATCAATTGGTACTGCTTTAGGCAGAATAATATCAGGAGCCAGTCCGCATTGATCGTAGTAGGCTTGTAGTTCTTCTTCGTTATTTATTGTAACCGCCGAAACACTTGGATTCATCTCAACAATACCTGCCTTCTAGCATTGGTGTCAGCTCGAAAATTTACTCTGGGATTGCCTTTGGCGGCGAAGTTGGACATAGGCGGTAGATGGCAAGCTTCGAATGGGCTTTTAGTCACGAGTCTATAAAGCGAAAAGCGCCTTTAAAAAAACGAAATCTTTCATCGCCTTTGTGCGCTCAATGCGTACCGCTGCCTGCATATTTGGTAGCGTTGATACGACTCCTAGTTGAGGAAGGTTGTTTAGACCACTCCGGACAAGAGGGCATTAGCGTTTTCTTCTTCACTCGATGTTCGAGGATGCACACAAATTGAATCATCATGAAATAGAAATTGACTATCTTGTCGATGCATTAGTTAGGGGGTTGAGCCCACTAGTCTGCTTAGTCATTCCTCGTCTTACTGAGGACAAAGTTTTTATCAGCGTATCAAGTCGAAAAGGCGATAAATATTTTTCTTGTTCGAAGGAGATAAGCATATTGGTATGCTCTTCAAGGCGCGCAGCTTATATAGCGGATATTAGAAGTTTTTTTAGTGAGCGCAGCTAGGGCAGAAAATTGAACGCATTTAAATTAAAATAAGGAAGAAATAGTCTGCCCTATAATTTGTCATCGTGGCATAAGTCTATCTCAGCTACGTTAGAAGCTATGAGATCATCGTGCCATCAGAAGCAGTATAGGACATTTGTGCTATTGCTTTTTGTATAAATGCTCAAGGATGGGGGGAACGATGCATAGCAAGTATTAATTTTTTATGACAGTGAAAAGCGGGGTCTTGGCTGTGCTTGTGCATTCCATACGTAATCAGTGGTATTGGTGTTTAATGTTATTCCATGAAGTAAATCGCTATAGATAATAAATTTGCTTTGGGAGGATTTAACTTTCTGACTATAAGATTTTTCAAATTTTGATCCAGTTTATATGACTGATTATGGTGTTCAATTGATCAATCACATTTTTATAATTAAATAACTTTTGCTTAGTTTTATTGCTCGCTTATCAGTCGATCGGGGTCCTGCTATGTTAAACGAAAAAGAGCTTGAGACGCGTGCTTATCTAATTGAGCTTCACAAAAAGCTCCTAGAGCAGTATGACGCGTTGAGGCAAATAGAGTGCAGCGATGAAGATTTTGATGTTCTTATTCGCTCGATACAAACGCTACTGGAAAAAAGTGCAGACTTGGTTGCTGAGACGGCCGCGGTCTTTCTACCCATTAATGAGGGAGAGCCTAAGAATCCATCTTTTTAGTAGCATATCCTTCGAAGTTGCGCTTAGTTTGCCATTTCTGTTTTTGTCATCTAGATTGGATTCAAGGCGTAGGATATGTTGGAGTTCTTGGCCACTTATACCGTATTAAATGAGGGTCCAGCAAACTTAGGCCCCATTCCTGGGCGACGGTGCTGTCGTTACGCTGGACCAAGCTTTGGTGCTCAGCACTACTCGTTTCGCTGGAGAAGACTTGAGGGCAACCTAGGATTTGCCTGAAAAGTCGAATTTGCTAGTCTGCCCCTAAGATAGCAGTGGGGGCAGGCATAACTGGGCGTTATGAGCTTTCGAATCAGCAATGGGCTTTGATTGAAGACATCGTTTCCCCTCCCTGGAGGATAGGGCGCCCCCACCGCGATGGTAGGCAAATGCTCAATGGCGTCTTCCGGATCCTTTGCTCGGGCGCCAAATGGCGTGGGTTGCCCGAGCGCTATGGTCCCTGGAAGACGGTCTACCAGCGCATCCGGCACTGGCGCGACGACGTTACCTTCGAGCGCATCCTGGCGCGTCTGCATCTGAAACTGCGTCAGGATGGCTATCTGGATCTGGACATCTGGATGATCGATTTCATCATGATCCGCGCTACACGAGCCGTCTCGGGAGGCTGAAAAAAAGGGGGCCTGGACGAGCCGCTAGATCATGCTTTGGGCCATAGTCGTGGTGGGCTGGGTGCCAAGCTCCTTTTCCGCGTGCTATTCCCGATACGTTCGACGAGGCCCCGAATCCCATCTACCACAATCCCTAAGCCATTCCTGGCTTGGTCGACCCAGCCGGCCTCAATCGCTGTCTTTTAGGCAAGTAGGTTGAATTTCTGTGGCCGCTAAATTCCTCTTTAGCGGGCACGCGCTCGCGGTCTCTACAGCGTGAGCGCGTTAGGGCAGCTACCGCTCGGCGGTTTTCCGGCACCATCTAAATGTTTCGTAGGTGACGGGAAAGCTTTTTGTGATACGTTTCACAATTATAGTGGCTTAATGATGGCACAAGTTGGGTTCCTCGAAGAAGCCGAAGCCGGGTTTTGGTGCCATACAAGGATGGGCAATGGGCAGACGGGCGCGGACGTACGTTTCTTTATCGGTATTTGGCGTAGTTATTGCGCTGAGTTCCGGGACGGTAACGGCAGCTAATTCAGACGGTATTATTAAGGGGCCAAAGCAGGCCGACTGGCTCGTGCGCGGATCAGTCTTAAGTGTCCGCTCTCTTACTCAAAAAACTGAGATCCCTGTCATTGGGGGACAAATCAAATCATCGGACAAGACTTTGCCGGGATTGGACATCAGTTATTTCTTTACCGACCATTGGGCTATCGAGTTCCAAGGCGGCCACGTCAAGCGCAGTTATGCAGTGTCCGGCTCTGGTTTAGGAGGCTTCTCAGTAGGAAGTATAGATAGCGGCGCTCTATCGCTAACACTGCAGTATCACTTCAGGCCAACAGCGTCGGTAAAACCCTATGTGGGAGCAGGTGCTAATTATGCGTGGACACGTAGCGTTCAGCCTGCGCAAAACATTCCACGTTTTGACGTCAAGCCAGTCACAAGTGCACTGATTGCTGCGGGAGTAGACATCGCCGTTGCTCCTGGGTGGCTGGTTAACGCTAGCGCGCGCTACCTGCTGAGCCCTGAGTATGACTTCAAAGGCGAGGGTTTTAACGCCGCTGTCAAAATAAATACGCTCGTAATAGGAATGGGCGTCGGATTTTATTTTTGATAGCTCGTCTAGATACCTGAATCTCCTGGATTATTCAATGCTGCTGACGATCGCTCCCGACCTAAAGACGCTATTTCTGAGCAGCGCCCTAAGCAGAGGCGCCTTTTTGCTGATATTCTTGGTATTGCTTGTTAGTCAATCTAAGGCACGCTACCTACGTCATTGGACATCGGCACTAATTGCATCTACGGTGGGTTTGTACATCACCGTAGAGTACGCCGACCACTCTTTACTGCCGCTCCCGATTGCGTTTGTTTCCTATAGTACACTGTTGGGCAGTCTTGTCACATCATGGACGGGGCTCAGGTTATTTTATAGCCGAGCGGTAAACCTATGGTTAATCCCCCTTCTCACCATTCTGCCAAGCGCTCTGTATGTGCTGGGCGCTAGCCTAGACTTTAGTGCGCGACTACTGCTGCCGATGATCTATGCCATTGCTGCGCTTGCGGCAGGTCTAGCGCTTTACGAAATTATCAGAAGCTCCGGTCAAAGGCTGCTGACGCCTTATCTGGTTGCTGCCGCCTTTGCTACGTACTTTTTAGCACTCGCGGTGCCTGGAATATTGATCTTGGCCGGCGTACTGCCCGCTGCAATAGACACTAGTTCTCTGCCGGCTATCCTATTCGATCAAGCCAGCAGCATTTTGGTGTACTTTGGCTATATTGCCATGAGCGGCGAGCGAGCTACCTGGGATTTACGGCGGCAAGCGACAACTGATCCACTAACGGGCGTTGCTAATCGACGGGGCGGCCAGTTTACACTCGAACAGATGTACCGTCGTCAACTGCGCGGTCGGCACTGTAGCGTGATTTTGGCTGACGTTGACCACTTCAAGAACGTCAATGACACTTGGGGACATGAGATAGGTGACGTTATTTTGATGGGGGTTGCTGCGCGGCTGGGCTCTAGTCTGCGTTATGAGGATTATTTAGTACGCTGGGGCGGAGAAGAGTTCCTAATTATTCTTCCAGATACCTCTGTAGAGGAAGCGAAGGTGTCAGCTGAGCGCTTGCGGGAGGTTATCGCTAATTGTCCATTTTCGACAGGCGTCGCTGAACTATCTATTACCCTAAGTCTGGGTTGCGCCCGTATGGATACTCAAGATCTAAGCTATGAAGAAAGTGTGCAGCGTGCCGATAAGTCTCTGTATCGAGCGAAAGGCACAGGACGTAATCAAGTCTGTTAGTTATTGGCAGGTACGGCTAATTAACTAACGAGTATATAATAAGCTGCGTTCAGCGGTTTGTTGAGGTGAGAGCCGAGGATTGTAACAGTTCAGTACTTAACGATCATGAAGGTTACTGCGTCGAATCGTTAAGTACTGGGTAGAGGTGAAGCTATCACTTCAATAGCTCCTTTATAGCGTACTAATTCTCTCCGTTACTACCTTCTTGATCAATGCCCCACCCAGTTGCGCGCGCCCTTGGGAATCACCTCGGATTCGTCCAGCTTGCTGGCGAACATGCTCACGGCTTCCACGGCGTCGCTGGCGCCATCGCGGATTCGCACGATCACGGCGCCGGCCTGGTCCGCCAGCTCGACGCCCTTGAGCGCGCGCCCTTGGGTACTCTCCATGCTGGCGACCGCCTGCTGGGTTTCGTTGAGAATCCGGCCGATCATCTCGGCAATCTCTGCCGTGGCGCTGCTGGTGCGCCCCGCCAGCTGACGAACCTCGTCGGCGACCACGGCGAAGCCACGGCCCTGGTCACCGGCGCGGGCCGCTTCGATGGCGGCGTTGAGCGCCAGCAGGTTGGTCTGGTCGGCGATGCCGCGGATGGTGTTGACGATGGCGGTGATCTGCTCCGAGCGCTGACCCAGCTGGCCGATCACCTCGGCGGAGGCGCTGACGTTGTGCGCGATCTCGCGCATCTCGCCCGCGGCGGCCTGGATAACCCGGGTGCCGTGCTCGGCGACCTTCTCGGTCTCGGCGGAGATGTGATAGGCCCGCGACGCGCTGCGGCCGTCGCTTTCGTGCTTTTCCACCCGCTCGCTGATGTCGCTGGCGTACTTGACCACCTTGTACAGCCGACCGGTGGCGTCGTACACCGGGTTGTAGCTCGCTTCCAGCCAGATCACCCGGCCATGCTTGCCCAGGCGCTTGAACTGGCCGCGAAAGAACTCGCCGGCGTTGAGGCGGCGCCAGAAGTCGGCGTATTCGCTGCTGTTGACCAGGGCCGACTCGCAGAACAGTCGATGCTGCTGGCCCTGGATCTCCTTCAGGCTGTAGCCCAGGGTGGCCAGGAAGTTGTCGTTGGCGTCCAGGATGCGTCCGTCCAGGTCGAACTCGATGCGCGCCAGGGCGCGGTCCAGCGCCTTGAGCTTGCTCTGGGCTTCGCTGTCGCGCTCGACCTGGGCGGTGATGTCGAGGGCGTACTTCACCACCTTGGCTATCTTGCCGCTGCTGTCGGGCAGCGGGTTGTAGCTGGCCTCCAGCCAGAGCGTACGGCCCTGGGCGTCCAGGCGCTGGAAGGTGCCGGAGACGAAGTCGCCACGCTTCAGGCGCGCCCAGAAATCGTTATAGTCGCGACCCTGGACCACGCTGGCGGGGCAGAGACGGCGATGGTGCTGGCCGACCAGGGCGTCGGCGCGGTAGCCGGTCAGGCGGAGGAAGTTGTCGTTGGCGCGCAGGACGGTGCCGTCGAGATCGAACTCGATCACCGCCATGGAACGCTCGAGGGCCTGGGTCAGGCCCTGGCTCGCGTGCAGCTCGGCATCCATTCGAGCGATAGTTTTCTTATAATGTGCGTTGAACATATTGAGCTCGCAGATAATTTATTCGCCGATCTATGGCTATATGAAAGGAGAGGCCTGCTAGGAGGTCATGATGTAGCTCGAAGTGGTAACGGCATGCATGATTGGTCAGCCTTGCAAACCTGTGCTGCTTCAGTAAGTATTCTCCCGCCACGTGAATGGGTTAGCGACTCGCTGACCCATCCCGCCGTGCACCACCTACACTTTGAAGCGGCTGGTCATCTCCTGAAGCCGCACGCCTATGCGCGCAAGCTCCATGCTCGAAGAGGCTGTTTCCTCGCTCGCCGCCGCGGTCTGGTCAGAGATCTCGCGGACGTTGGTAACGCTTCGGCTGATCTCTTCGCCTGCAGCGCTCTGCTGCTCCGCTGCACAGGCAATCTGATCGTTCATAGACTCGATGTTTTTTACCGATTGTGTGATTCGTTTGAGCATCTCACCGGCTTCCCGTGAAAGGCCGACACTGCTGTCGGTCAGTTGCATATTCTGCTCAAGCACAACGGCCATGTGGTCGGTACTCTGATTCAACACAGTGATGAGCTGCGCGATCTCCTCAGTCGAGGAACGCGTGCGCTGGGCGAGCCCGCGCACCTCATCAGCGACAACGGCGAACCCGCGGCCAGCCTCACCGGCGCGAGCCGCCTCGATAGCAGCGTTGAGCGCGAGAAGATTCGTCTGGTCAGAAACAGCTTTAATCACATCAAGAACACCGCCGATGCTCTCGGCATTGGTTCGCAGCGTGGTCATGGCTGCTTTAGTCGCGTCCATTTCGCTCGCAAGCTGTTCGATTTGTGCGACTGCTTTATTGACCGCCCCATCTCCTTGAATGGCCTGCTGGCTGGCGTCTTGTGCAGATCTGGCTGCCTCACCAGCGTTGCGCGCAACTTCGTGGGTGGTTGCCGTCATTTCCTGCATGGCAGTGGCGATTTGGTCGGTCTCACTCTTTTGCGAATGCAAACCGGCGCTGGTTTGTTCCGTCACCGCAGAAAGCTCCTCAGCAGCGCTAGCGACTTGTACGACGCCGTCCCTCATCTCACCTATTAGGTCGCGAAGATAGGTCGTCATACGTTGCATGCTCTTCTGCAAATCACCCAGTTCGTCCTTGCGCGTCACCTTCAGCTGGGATGTGAAGTCGCCGCTGGCGACGGTTTCTGCCAACGCAACGGTCTCCTTCAACGGCACCACGATGGATCGGGTGATCAACCAGGCTCCGAGCAGGGCCAAAGCAATCGCCATACCAAGCCATATCATCAGTTTCTGACGCGCGCCGGCGACGTCGGACGCTTGGAAATCCGTTTGGATATTGGTCAGGTTGTCTGTGATGGAAAGAATCGCCGTAATCGAGCTAGTTATACCCGCTTGGGCTTCATCAACTCGTGCTTGCAGTTCAACCAGAACCTTTAACCGATTCTGGTATTCAACGACCGCGTCGATAAGTTTTTGGACGTTAGCACCAGGTAGGCCGCCAGTCTTAAGGCCTTGGCTCTGGACAAGCGCGCTGCCAATTGCGGTTTGCGCTGCATCCGCGGCGTCCTTGGTCGGCTGCACTGCATAGCCGCGAAAGGCAAGGCGCATTTGTTGAATACCGATGAGGAGGGCGGTGACCTTAGCTCGATCCTCACCGCCCTGCGCTTCAGCGTTTGCTGCCTCAGAAAGCGCTATCAACTGGGTATTGGCCACTTCTGCAGACGTCGAGGCCTCCTTGCGTGCCGCCTCACGATCACGAGTAGCAGCAACCGTATTTTTCAGAAATTCTCGGTAACGTTTAAGCGTGGTATCAGCTTCATTGAGCAGCGCTCTGTTAACCGGCGAATGGAAGTTTGGATTAATCGCCTGCAGCTGATTCTCTGTTTTTTCCAACGCAGCTAGCCACTTGGCACCCTGCGCATCATCGCCTTTCAGGAGGTACACCAGACGCTCGATGCGCATGTCTCGCGCGACAGTGCTAAATCCAGAAATGTCACCGATTCGCTCGCTGCGATCCCGTAGCGTGTCGGTGGCCTGCCATCCCGTATAGGCCACCAGCAAAATCATGCCGATAAGCAGGGAGAAGCCAAGGTTGAGTTTAGCGCGGACGCTTATGTTGCTAAGGGAATTCCAATTACTGATGGACATAAGAGCTACCTGGATAGAGAGCTTCAACAGGCAAGGCACGGAGTGAACCGGCACAGGCAGTCGTCAGTTATCGCAATACGTATTTAGTCATACGTTTTATCCGGTTACCTATGACACCTTGGGGTCACGCTCTGATAGCTAGTGCCGGCTATTCGAGACTGTGCGACAAGATAGTGAATGCAGCGCGGTAGGTAACTGAAATGCGGGCGGTAGAGCGTTTTTACGCTTCGCTTTACACTGACAAAGCAAAAGTGAAAATTTGATCAACGCCACTGACCGAGACGATACGCTGTATCAAAAGTAGGACGGATGGCGATAGATGCACCAATACATACACTGTTGCACGCTTAGCGACTACCTAACGCCGGTGGTTGAGTTCGGCTTTTTCGTCGAAAGCCAACGTTTGTTTGGAAGTGACTTTGGTTTTGTGCTGAGCGCGGCACCAGCTGAAGGCTTGCCGCGCGTTTGGAAGGTCAAGCACAAGTAGCAGAATGTTTCCCCAAAGCAATAGGTTCGTTCACCAACACCGAGCTTCAGCGAGCGCGATCATCCTCATGCCGGTAGGCGGCGCAGGAGCCGAAGTACGAGGGAAGGCAGGTAGGGCTCTTTGGCCAGCTGCTGAAAGCAGGCCGGGTATGATGCTCGCTTTGGCTGAGAGGGCTCCCAGCATGCTAGTGATTCGGCTCGAAAAAGTGGCGTGATTAATCTGGAGTGCCAGGTGAGTACCTCGAACGGATACGGTATCTTGGAATACCACCGGAGCCAGAGCTCCAGTATGTGGGTGTCCGACTACACCCCCTACCGCCACCTCGCCGTCAAACCGTCGGACCCGGCCATTGGCCAGAAGGTTACCGTGGCTATCTGCAAACTGGGTGCACCGGAGGAAGAGTGGAAGCCCTTCAGGTCCGGTACCGCGGGATTTGACGGGATCTGAAAGCGGCCGCAGTAGGAGAGTCAGGCCTGCCCCAGTGCACTAGCTGCTAAGCCCGTCGCGGCTTGCGTATCTGAAGACCTATGGGACGTTGGTCAGCATCACTCATTGATGCCGACGGGGCTTCCCCATGCAGACCCCCATCACCCTCACGACTCCGGCTCTGCCGCTACAGCTGTGCGTCCACCGCTATTACTCCAGAGCCGAAGACCCGGCCTTCCAGCAGCTGCTTATGGTTTGGAACCCGGTGGCGCCAATCCTCGCTGCGGCGCCGGCCGGCACCATTGCCAAAGTCGACAGCGAGTCCCTGATCGTTGCGCCGGTGGATGGCGCTCTGGCGATGTTCTTGTCCGCAGACCTCAGCCCAACGGCTGTCGACGGCAACGTCTTCCGGTCTGAGGAATTAGATGGCATCGGCGCGGAGGAGTTTGCCGAGCTGCAGAGTGCCTTGAAGCAATGGATGGCTGCGCCAACGTACGACACGCCCTGTACCCCATCTCACCTCGCAGACGTGCTCGCGGCCAACTACCGGGAGGCGGGAGCGCCACGTGAATGGCGGTGGTCGGGCGAGACCTTATAAGCATTCAGTAGCAAGGCTTCACGCCTGGCAGTCCGCCAGGGCAAGCAAGACCCGCCTGCCCTGAAGACACCCCGCGCCAGTCGATAGAGCGGAAGTATCCCCGGCGGTATACTTCCGCTCTAAAGCATCCCCTCCAGCGCCACGTCATCCGTGCATTCTGCCGATCCGAGACCTGCCTACTCGAAGATGCAGTCAGTGAAAATCTCGACTTCGCGTATCGAGACCCTGCAGCAGCTCGCTGATGTCCTCCAAGCGGCCGGCCACAATGTGCAGCACGCCGTCGCGCGTCTCCACTGTCCCATCTACCCGTAGCAGCTGTGAGGCCACCAGCTCGCGCCGCTGGCGCTCCGCCAAGGTACGCCACACCACCACGTTCACCATCCCAAACTCGTCCTCGAGCGTCACGAAGGTCACGCCGCTGGCGGTACCCGGCCGCTGCCGGCCGACCACCAGCCCAGCGACCCGGGCCGGCGCTCCTTCAGGTCCTTCGAACTCATCAGCCGGTAGGCCGAGAGTTCTGGACGCAGCAGGGTGATCTCACGAATTAAGTTTTTATAATGACGGTGGCAGATATTGCTACCGCGAACACAATGACTGCCAGAACGATTCTTTTGGTCGCCTTTGGTGCATTGGGCGAGACAACGTTTATCGTTAAGGAGGTCAAAAATGCCGTTAGCGCAACGATCAATGCGATGCTTAAGAATTTTATATTCATTTGCTTATTCTCAGGCTGGTTATTTTGTATCCGCTATCTTGAAATAGTCGCAGAAGGCCTTGGTCTCCTAAGTAATAATTGAAGCCAACTGCTAAGGTCGCGAAATTTGTTGGAATCAAGTCGAAATGTTCATTGACTTGCTTGAAGAATGCTAGGTTTCGGTTTGCTAGCATGACTCTGTTCACGGTCTCTTCGACATTAGCTGGTATTACGTCTATCTTCTTCATTTGGGTTTGAACACAAGTAATGTTTCCTTGTTCCCAAGCCTGCGCGATCCTAATAACAACTTTTTGGGTATCCTTCGACGACATCTTTTGGAGCAAGTAATTTTGCAGCATGGCATCTTGAATATGATCTGGCAGGGAGTCAAATAGCCTAAGCTGTTGGCTGATGGTTTCTAGATAGATGACTTTTTTCCCTGAGCCCTTTTCAATTTCCTTAAAGAGCTGCTCTACGCTAGTAAGACTTTCAAATCCTGAATCTGCAAGTTCTCTTTCTTCCAAAATCGATGAAATTACCCATGGTTTGAGTCTTATGATTTTCTCGATAGGTATGTTGATCGTTGCTAACTTGAGCTTTAGAAGCTGTGTTGTTGCCGGTGATAGATTTTCAAATACCGAGTCATTTGTATCAACGTATATTAGGCTTGATTTGTCTTCTGGGAGAGCCTTGTCGTCAGTATTGGCTTCGATAAAAATTACGTCGGACTGCTGCAGGGCGATACTTATTTGGTGAGGTACTTTTAAATGGCGTGGAAGTTTGTGAACAGTTGGTGTGAGAAAGACGTTCCCCTTTTTTGAATCCGCCCTCCAAATGATGCCATTTTGCGCTTCGCCGCTGACCTCAAAGGATGATGCTTTAGTATGTATGGCAAGACTGGCGAATCCAGCGCAGCTCGCCGCGCGCAGAAACTGTCTTCTATCCATCGTATTTATTCCTTGGCGTCCCTGAAGCCTAGCTACGCGTACGCGCGCAGCTAGGTCGACAGCATTACCTATTGGAAATGTCAGTCACCGCCGTCGCCGTCATCACTGTTTGAATCATCGTCCTTGTGTCATCATCTTGGCCGCTCATAGCGTTTCCGATTGCTTCACCAACCGCCTCGCCAGCTAATGCGCCCATTGCTCCACCGACTGCAGCGCCAACAGGCCCTCCTACTTCCGCGCCTGCTAGGCTACCCAAAGCCCCTCCTATTGCGGAGCCAACATCCCTGGCGGTAATCCCGCCACTGGGGTAAACAAGCTCATCATCACGCAACATTCTCATTTCAGTGCCTCAGATCCGTTGTGTTTTCTGAAAGTGATCGCTGACGTTCCAACTTGCTTCGCGCAGCCTAGGCTCCTTGCGCACGTCTGCGAAAGTTTTCTGCATTTATCGAGCTGTCGATCAATACCTCACGCCTGCGAACGGGAGCAGTAGATGCCATCTGTCTTTTCGATTGCTTAACGCTTGCTTAAGGCGCCATATATTTTTTGGCTATAGGTTTAGAGCTGGTAATACCTACTACAAAAACAATTTGTGCAATAATTAAATTTATGGTTTTTTGGGCTGACAGCGCTAGAACGATGGTAGAAGGCGTAGATATTTTCTTTTTGGATCTTAAAACATTCAGTAATTATAGTTTATGCACTTTTCAAAGTCATACCGTTGAAGCATTCCACGGTTTCGAGAAATGCTCGATGCTTGTAGGGAACAAAAGACTGGTGGACTTTGGAATACTAACGAAATCTGGCTCTTCGCTTATATGCCGGTAGCCGAGAGTTGTGCATTTGGCAAAGTTTTATGAACATCAGCGGAAATCCCGGCTTCGCGTGTCGAGGCCCTGCAGCAGCTCGCTGATGTCCTCCAAGCGGCCAGCCACCACGTGCAGTACGCCATCCCGCGTCTCCACTGTCCCATCTACCCGTAGCAGCTGTGACGTCACGAGCTCCCGCCGCTGGCGCTCCGCCAGAGTTCGCCACACCACCACGTTCACCATCCCAAACTCGTCCTCCAGCGTCACGAACGTCACACCGCTGGCGGTACCAGGCCGCTGCCGGCCGACGACTAGGCCAGCGACCCGCGCCGGCTGACCGTGGCGCCGCTCCTTCAGCTCCAGCGAACTCATCAGCCGGCGGGCCGACAGCTCCGGCCGCAGCGGGGTGAGCGGGTGTGGGCCCAGGGTGGTACCCGGGGAGGCATAGTCTGAATAGAGGTCCTCACCCACAGTCGGGGCGACCAGCTTCTGGATTTCCTCCTCAACCACCGCGCCCTCGGCAAAGAGCGGCAGCTGGGGCTCGATCGCAGCCATCGCCCAGCGCGCCTGGAACCGGTGCCCGGACAGGCTCTTCAAGGCTCCCGCATCCGCAAGG
Organism: Pseudomonas flavocrustae; assembly: GCF_029872515.1. Classification (NCBI taxonomy): domain Bacteria; kingdom Pseudomonadati; phylum Pseudomonadota; class Gammaproteobacteria; order Pseudomonadales; family Pseudomonadaceae; genus Pseudomonas; species Pseudomonas flavocrustae. The sequence continues at coordinate 128,070 of NZ_JAPDIQ010000006.1, forward strand.
CATTCCCGTGCCTTGGCATCGAGGCCTGCGCGCAGGCATAGATCGGTAACATCGCGGAATGGCCGGTGCCGCCGGGCCTGCTCAACTGCGCGCCCGGCTTTCTAGGCCAGGCCTCGCACCATCCGAAGTCCCATCCTGATCGCCGGCTGCGAGCTATCAGCGACTGGCTCGAGACTGCAATCCCAGTCGCTGCAGGTCACATCCACCGGCAGGGTCTGCAACTGATGGCGCCGAGCGTCCTGCAGGATCTGATCTGGTCTGGGCTGTAGAAACCCATGTGATAGGAGTTGATCAGCGCCGCGGCGAAGGCTGCCGGCTCATGGCATTTGAGCCAGCAGCTGGCGTAGGTGAGTAGGGCGAAGCTGGCCGCGTGAGACTCGGGAAAACCGTAGCTGCCGAACCCCTCGATCTGCCGGAAGATGTCGGCCGCGTACTCAGCGGTGTAGCCGTTGGCGAGCATTCGTGAGGTCAGCCGCTCCCGATGCGGTTCTAACCCGCCATGGCGCTTCCACGCCGCCATACTGCGGCGCAACTGATCGGCTTCGCCCGGGGTGTAGTCGGCGGCGAGGATGGCGAGCTCCATCACCTGCTCCTGGAACAGCGGCACACCCAGGGTCCGACCGAAGACGCGCTCCAGCTCCGGCGGATAGCTGATTTCTTCTTGGCCGGTCCGCCGGCGCAGATACGGGTGGACCATCCCTCCCTGGATAGGGCCGGGCCGGACGATGGCCACCTCGATCACCAAGTCGTAGAAAGTCTGCGGTTTCAGGCGCGGCAGCATGGCCATCTGGGCGCGTGACTCGATCTGGAACACGCCAAGGGTGTCCGCACGGCTGATCATGGCGTAGGTGGGCTTGTCCTCCTGAGGCACGGTCGCCAGCGTCAGCTCCTCGCCCCGGTAGCCTTTGACCAAGTCGAAGCACCGGCGCAGGGCGCTGAGCATGCCCGGGGCGAGAATGTCGACCTTGAGCAGGCCCATGGCGTCGAGGTCATCCTTGTCCCACTGAATCACCGTCCTACCCTCCATGGCGGCGTTCTCCACCGGCACCAGGGTATCTAGTGTCTGGTCTGCGATGACGAAACCACCCGGGTGCTGCGACAGGTGCCGCGGGAAGCCAATCAGCTCACCGGTGAGCACCAGAATCCGGTGGAGCAGCGGGCTGTCAGGATCGAAGCCCGATTCGCGAAGACGCTCCGGTGGCGGCAAGTTGTCCGTCCAACGGCCGCAGCAGTCCGCCAGCGCCGTGATCTGGTCTGGGGGTAGGCCCAGTGCCTTGGCTACGTCCCGGACGGCGCCAGCAGCGTGATAGGTGGACACCACCGCGGTGAGCGCGGCGCGCTGGCGACCGTAACGGCGGAAGATGTACTGGATGACCTCTTCCCGGCGGTCATGCTCGAAGTCGACATCAATGTCCGGTGGCTCGTCCCGCTCGTGGCTGATGAAGCGTTCGAACAGCAGGTTGATCCGGGTCGGATCTAGCTCGGTAATGCCCAGTGCGAAACAAACCGCAGAGTTGGCCGCCGAGCCGCGCCCCTGGCAGAGGATCCCCTGCTGCCGTGCGAAGCGGACAATGTCGTGCACCGTCAGGAAGTAACTCTCATAGGCTTTGTCGGCGATCAGCTGCAGCTCTTTTTCGATCTGGGCGCGCAGCCGATCTGAAAGCCCCTCGGGCCAGCGCCAGACGCAGCCCTCTTCAGTGAGTACACGCAGCCAGCTGGTTGCGGTGTGTCCCTCCGGTACCACCTCGCTGGGATACTGGTAGCGCAACTCGGCCAGGCTGAAGGTGCAGCGCTCGGCAATGCGGAGGGTCTCCTCTAGCAGCTCGGACGGATAGCACCTCGCCAAGGCCTCGCGGGTGCGCAGATGACGCTCCCCGTTAGGGAAGAGCAGCTGGCCGGCTTCGGCTACCGGGACGTGTTGGCGGATCGCAGTGATGGTGTCCTGCAGGGCCCGGCGCCCGCGGCAGTGCATGTGCACGTCGCCGGCGGCCACCAGCGGCAGTGAAAGGGCCACCCCCAGCTGCTGCAGCTGCTGCAGTCGTACCTAGTCGTCCTGGTCGAAGTGCAGCCCAGTAGCAATCCATAGCCGGTCCGGGAACACCGCCAAGAGCCAACGCACCGCCTCCGCCTCCGCGTCCCGCGCCGGTACCCAGAGCGCTACGAGGCCGGCGACCTGTTCGAGGTCCTCGCGCAGCAGCCGGTAGCTGCCCTTGTCGGCGCGCCGGCGGGCGAGGGTGATCAGTCGGCAGAGATGCTGGTACCCCTGTAGGTCTTGCACCAGCAGCACAAGCTTGGGGCCCTGGGCGACCTGAAACTCCGCGCCGACGATCAGCCGGACGTCATGCTTTTCTGAGGCCTGCCAGGCTCGCACGATGCCAGCGACGGTGCATTCGTCGGTGATGGCCAGCGCCTCATAGCCCATGGTTTTGGCTCGCTCGAACAGCTGATCGACGCTGGAGGCACCGCGCTGGAAGCTGAAGTTCGACAGGCAGTGCAGCGCCGCATAGCCGAGTGTCACGCGAACCACCCCTGTACCCACCAGGGGTGGTTGCCCCGAGGTGGGTGAGGGAAGGCGCTCAGCGCGCCGCGTGGTATCGCCGACGCCTTCGCGCCATTCGGGGTTGATGCCGTGGATGGCCCTGGGCAAGAAGTGCAGCGGGCAACTCCAGTAGAAGGGACCGAGCTTTCATCCAGTGACTTATGGCCCCAACGGCCCCCGTGAACGTCCAGTAGGTCGCAGCCGATCAAGGTGCAGGTTTCGCCGGCGGCGACGCCAGGGAAGACGCCATCGCGTTTGGGTACCAGCATCACGATCTGCCACAGCACGTTGTCGACCAGGTGATGATCGATGACGTACGGGTGCAGTTGTCGGTTTCGCCGTCGGCGGTCAGTTCAGAGATCAGCGCATCGCGCGTGGAGTGAGAAAGCAGCCAGCCCATGGGGAAGGTCCTCTAGGTGATGGCCAGGCCTTCCCGCTGGGAGAGGTCCCAGCCGGGTGGGGTTGTGAAGGTGAGGTCAGGCCGCGCGGTTCCAGGCCTGCGACTTGAAGTCCATGGCGTAGCCCAGCTCGCTCAGCCGTTGGCATTACTGCCTGAGGCGGTGCCGGTCGACCGTGGAGTCCAGTCGCACGGTCTCGCCAAGTGGCCAGACCGTACCGAAGAGCTCCTGGTCAGCTTCATCGACATCTGGCTAAGGCGTCAGCTGAGCAGCTGAGCAGCTGCTGGTGATACCGGCATCCCGAAGGGTGCGTTGTCGTCTGCAGGCGCTACCGGAGCGCTGGCAGGCCTGGCGGGACGCGAGGGTTGTTGTCGAGCCTTTGGCGGCGGTGCCGCGAGAGGTTGCTCTTCATCGAGCGGATCCGGCGACTGCGCATCGATCTGCGCGTTGTCGTAGGCCGTCAAGGCATCAAGGTCCTCGAGCACCATGCTGTCTAGGCGCGCGCGAATCTCGATGACCAGGCGGCCGCCAGTGCTGTAGGACGATGCACGGATCTCGGTGATGACGAACTCGCCGCGGTACTTGCCCTCGACGTGTTGCTCGAGCACAGCATCCTTGATGACGAATTCACCGATAGAGGTAGAGAGCCGGCCGACGTTGAAAGCGCCGTTGCGTCCCTGGATGGTGCGGATGGCCAAGTGGCCGGGGATCTTGATCATGGCGGTCCTCGTGAATAAGGGGCACGCCATGCCCAGCAGGGGATGGGTACCCTGTGGGAGAAAACGGTGAAAGGTGCATCCATCGGCGGAGCCGACCGCTTTCGCTACCGGATGCTTGGCAAGCTTGGGGCTGGATCAGCGCAGGGCGCCGTGGTCTTGAGATCCTGACCACCTGGGCATGGCTGACAACGTCAGCGGCATGTAGGATGATCATGATTCCGAAGGAGCGATGTGTCAAATGGTTGCTTTTAGAAGCACAAGAAATTAATCGCACAGGCGTGATCGGAATGTACGTCTACTATAAGTTGGTTCTTCGGAAAAGGATTGTACATCGATGAGTAGTGCGAAGTTTTCTCTGGGTAAACCCATGACTGCCGAGCAATACGCGCAAGAGTGGGAAATAAATTCAAAGTCATTTTCTAATGAAGGCTATTACCGCTGGATGGCCGAGCAGCTGGGCGCTGCAACCAAGGTTCTAGAGATTGGCTGCGGCTCGGGTAATGGGACGATCGCACTTGTTAAGTCCGGCTGCAAGGTCGTCGTGATAGAGCCTAATCGGCCTATGATTGACATCGCTATCAAGAATCTGAAAGGATCAGGGTACGACGCGGTTGAAGTCGATCTGCAGTATCTTGCAGCCCAAGAAAATGACGCGCCCTCTGTGTCAATCATTCACGGTGATGTTTTCAGCCTGGAATTTGCAGAAGGGTCTGTAAAAGCCAAATTTGACGCGGTTGTGTGTTGGTTGGTGGGGTCTGAACCCGAGCGACAGGCAGAGCACTTGAGTAAAAAGCTTGAAGATTTTGATGGCCCGGAAGCTGCTGAGTATAGAGAGCTGATTCACGCGCGTTGCTACAAAATCGGCGAGTCACTCTTGAAAAAAAGCGGTGTAGTTCATCTAGTGGATCGGGGTGGTATCAGGTCTTGGTCTGATAAGGATGATGCGCGTGACTCGTTGGTAACTCAGCATCAGGAGTTGGCAGGCGACGCTTATGATGTGAGTCGAAGCAATACTTTTCTGAGAAAGTTGCACTCCGATATGAGGACCTCTCATATCAATTATATAGCGGAGCAGGCTGCTGCTAGTGCCATTACGGTCTTCAGTTCTGTGAAAGGCGTGCTTCGGTAGCAGGCAAGTAACAGTCTGTCCTTTGGATGATATTGACCAAAGCATTCGTTCGTGAGCTTAAGGTGTCGAGCGAGGGTTTCATCAATGTTATTCGGAAGGTTGCTTTTAGAAGAGGCGCCCGAAGGCGCCTGTCAGGGGGGTTAGAACTGAGGCAGGCCTTCAAGCAGGCAGCCATTGGGATCAAGGATCAGGATCCTCACGTCGACCTGGCCTGCCAGGCTGAGCACCCGTATGGTTTCCGGCATGAAGCCTTCTTCGTAGTGCTTGGCCTGCAGGACTGACAGCCCGAACCCTTCCAGATTGTTCAGGTGCTCGTCAGTCCAGGGCGTACCGTGCAGCTTGAAGCCGACGGCGTCGCTGTCTGGCAGGGTGAAGCACTCGAACATCAGTAGCTGGGTGTCAGCGTGCTGCACCAGGTCCTGCAGGTCATCCCATTCGTCATCGGGCAGATGGGACGAGGTGATCTCGAACGCTCGACTTTAGAAGCCGGTTTCGAACTGGATCCGCTTGAGCAGGCCTTGGGCCCTAGCCAGAGTCTCAGTGTCACCGAGGTGAATCTCTTCGCCATTCTCAATGGCACGAAGCGCATAGACCACCGCCCGTACCTGTCAAGTGGACGGGTAGAGCGTGTGCTGGTCAGCAGTGACTTCCTCCGGCTCGATAGCCAGGGCATGAGTTTCGTTGAAGACGCTGTAGTGGCCTACCAGTTGGTCGTCGGCTGCATCCTGCTGCTCGGACGTTATCTGTCGGTAGCAAGGCTCGAAGTGCTCGTCGTACGTGATCAGCAGCTCGCGGCGAATAAACAGGTCCTGGTAGCCGCGAATGAAGGGGTTAGGGGTGGTCATGGGGCTCTCCTCAGGAAGAGGAGCCGCCCAGAGGGTCGGCCCCTCTGGGTAGTGTGGTGGTTGATGGGGCTCAGCAGAGCTAGGGTTTAGGGTTGTTCCAGATCCTTCGCGAAGAACATCGAGAGATCTTGGTGTTGGCAGGTGTTGCAGGTCATCTCGCAGGTGTAGTCCCAGTCGGACTCAGCAGCTTCGGGCGCATCAATGTCGGGTCGAGGTGGTATCACTCCCCCCTCAGTTGAGACGGCAGTAGAACCGCACTGCGGGCAGGTCCAGCACATGGCTATACCTTCTCCGGGTGGTGCGGCCAAACGCTTCGCTGGGCCAACTCGACGGCCTCACCGAAGCCGTTCGCCATGGTCATGTCGGCGATCAGCTTGATAGGGCTATTGCCCCATACCAGCAGCATCACACCTTCGTGGCCGGCGGTGTTTTCCGATAGGAATCGCAGCTTGGCCAAGTCGGTTTCTGCCGCGTGCTTAGCGATGTCATCAGCGGACCAAATAGCGTGGATAGGCTCCCAGGCCTCGCCATCCCACAGTTCAAAGGCGCGCCATCCTTGGCGTTGCAAATCGGTCAGGACGGCTACCAGGCCGCTGTGCTCGGTTACCGCCTGGGCGGTAGAAGTGGACGAATTGTTCATTGGAGACTCCTCGGACGAGGAGCTGCCCAGAGAGTCAGCCCCTCTGAGTAGGTGGATAGAAGTGAAGCTAGATGCGAAGCAGGTCCTGCAGGTCAACGAGCCCTTGGGTAGCTCGCATCAGCAGGGTCTGAACACGAATCTCGGGCTCCTCGGCAAAGCCGGGGTAAAGCAGCTCGGCGATGTGGTAGTCGCGTCCCTCAAGTACACCCCGGACATCCACGACCCGTAACGGCGACGCAGCGTGCTCAGGGTCGGTCAGGAGGCGAATCCGCTCAAAGCGGGTCAGGTAGGACTCGAACTCATTCGTGGACATCAGGATGTAGAGGTGCAGCGGGCGACCGTCATCGTCCAGCTCGCTGCCGAACGAATCAAATGATAGGGAGTAAAACAACCGCGGCTTGAGCCCTTGGGCGCGAAGCGTCGAAAGTCCTGTCTGGGCTTCGCGGAGGCTTGCTGCGCTGCTGTGAATGGCGTTGCCGATAATCAGATGGTGAGGCATAGCGAAGATCCTGATTTTGGCAGACAGCCGCCCCCTGGGGACGGTGTCCCCGGGTGGAAGGGTGAGATCAGGCGCCTAGCAGGGCACGGACTTGCGGCCGCCAGGCTTTGTGGACCAGCCGCCCCTTGAGGAGGTCGGCGTCGGTGTCTAGCAGTCGTGAGGTGCTGAAGTTGTCCCAGCCGTGTTGGAACGCGGAGCGCGAACGCAACAGCTGGATCTGAGCCAGTACCACCTTCTCTTCCTCGGCCGTGCGGCAGGGGTCAATCCAGTCGATGCGGCGGCTCTCACGATACACCTTGCCCGCCATGACCAGGTGGCCGTGGCGATCGGAAACGCAGATCCGCTTTGGATGGAAGTCGAGCACGGCGACAGGTGTTGTATAGCGGTCTTGTCGAATCGCCTCCAGGGCGATCGGCAGGATGTCGTCGAGCAGGCCGCACTGGCCGAGCTGGACATGGCCATTGATGTGGAAGGTGCCACGACCAGATTCATCAAAGCGCTCCATCGACCCATGCAGGGTGATGGTGAACTGCCGCTCGAAAAGGTCTTGGCGAAGAGACGTACCAGGAACGTACGGGTTGCTGACAAAGGCCTGGCCTTCGAAGTGTTGAATAATCAAATCCATGATGCCTCCAACGTCCTTGGATCCATCATGCCCTTAAGGGATGACGAATCCCTTAAGGGTAAACGAAGCGGGTTAAAAGCCAAGCAAGGCAGGAACGAGCGACGACAAACCGTGCTGGGTCCAGGTGCCTTCTGCCAGGGCTTGGTCAGCCTCGGCCTGCTTGCGGAAGTACTCCTTCGACTCGCGACTCAGTGGAAAGCCATCCTCATCGACAGTGCCGATGTAGTAGCCCGCGTTGCTGCGCAGTACCTGAAGGGGAAAGTGTTTGCCTTCGGATTCGAAGGCGAGCCGGCCGAAGCCTGCAGGGGTATCGGTAGCCATGGGGCCTCCAAAAGACGAAGGCGCCCGAGGGCGCCTTAGGGTGTGGTCAGTCAGGCCTGGACGCGGTCAGCGCTGGTGGCGTTCATCTCGAACAGAAACCAGGCGTTGTCGCAGAACAGGTCGCTGCTCAGCAGCTCTTCGGTGACGTCGTCATAGGAGACTTCGGCAACGATGGGCAGGGCGGGCAGCTCGGACTTGATGGTGGCGATGACTTGCATGATGGGCTCCAAAATCTAGCTAATGGAGATCACCATGCCCCGGTCCGGGGATGGTGCCCCCGGATGGGTGTGCGAAGAGAAAGGTGGCAAAGCCTAGGTAGAGCAGGGGCGCCCGGTGGGCGCCTGGAAGAGCAGGGTGACTCAAGCGGCCGATTGGTCGCCTTCGTTCCCTTGATCCGTACCTTGCTGCTCAGCCGGGGCTGCATCGCGCGGTTTGGCTTCGTACACGGTTTCACCGTCCACCTTGATCCAGCCGATGTACAGGAGACGACCTTTCAGGCTTGCGCCGTGTTGTCCCTGCTTCGGTCCAGAAGAGTAGGTGAAGGGATCAGCCCAGCAATCGCCGATGCGGAAGGACACGAGGACCTTCTTGTTCGCCGTTTCGGCTTCGATGCAGCGGCGAACCAGCTTTTCAGCTTCGGCGCCGACGACATTGCAGTCGATGTAGCGGTATTCCACCGCTTCTTTGCTGCCGCACAGGGCTGCTACGGTGACGGCCAAAAACGGCTTGGCGCCTCTGCCTTTGGGTTTCACTTCGCGGATGCGGTTGAGGTAACCGATACCGGTGGTGTGCAGGTCGAAGTATTGGCTTTCGTTGGCTTGGTTGCTCATGGTGTATCTCCAGTTTCAATAGGTGAAAACGGAGAACACCTTGCCCGGGAGGGGAAGAGTATTCCCCGCGTGGGTGGGTGTAGCCAGAAAGGGTGGTGCCAGGTCAGTGCATGAATTTCATCGCGGCCAGCAGGATGCCGACAGCAGCAGAAAGCATGACGCCCATGCGGATGGTGAGCTTGAGTTCGAGCTGAGCTAGCTCAGCCTTGATGTCTGCTAAGTCAGCTTTGGTAGCGAGCTGATTTTGCATATCGGACTCCAGAGCATCGATAACAGCAGTGGCTTTGTCATCCGGGACGTTGATCGCAATCAACGCCTGGTACAACGCAAAGCTGCTTTTCATTGAAGGTCTCCAGGTTTGACGGAGACCGGCCCTGACGGGTAGTCCCGTCGAGGGTGGGTGGAAGGTGCATTCATCAACCGGGGGTGCCGGTCAATCGCTCGCGCTACCGAATGCTTAGCGAACTTGGGTTTGGATCAATGCGCTAGGAGCGCATCGCAGTTGTGAGATCCGAGACTGCCTGGGGCATGTTGCTGACAACGTCAGCGGCATACATCCTCAGAATGTTCAGGGCCGTATCGCTTGTCAATACCCCAGAAATGAAAAAGCCCTCCGAAGAGGGCTTTAGGGGTGTGGATCATTCAGTGAGATCGCAGCAGCTTCTGCGCTTTCAGTTTGAAGTTGGGCCAGGTGACCCAAATCGCCATGCCAGAGCAGACGAGCAAAAGAAAGGTCAGCATGAGGATGCCGAAGGCGGTCTGACTCATGTCATTCCTCCACGGTAAGTACGATACCTATGAACCAGATTAGAACACCTACTGCGAGGGCACAAGCCGTCAACAGTCGGTGATCGCTGAGGAAGACACCTACGATGCCGGCGGCCACCGAGGTGGTACCAACCTTTCGCAGATCCTCTGCCACAGCGGTTTGTTTTTTGATAGCCATCAGCTCTCCTTCGTTCAGATGACGTCAGGAAAACCGCCCTGACGGGAGGTTTCCCGACAGGGGTGGGTAAGGTGTGAATCAGCTGGCCATCGCGACCTCAGGGTCGAGCGGGGCGATCAGCTGGTCCAGGGAGCCCGGACGCAACGCGCGGGGTGCTGGCGACTGGACGGGCTCAGTGACAGAGGCGGCAGCCTTGGGTTTGCGCGGCTTGCGCTCGCGCTTGGGCTTTTCAGGCTGGGCTTCCTGGGTGTTTTGCTTGAACCAAGTGTGAGGTCGATCGCGTTGCGGCGAACGAACGCCGGCACGTGATCCATCTCCTCGAGCACAGCAGCCGATACGATCGGTTGCGGAAACTCGACTACACGGCGTTCAGCCGGTGCTATGGACGGACGCGCAGCACGTGCCTGGGCTTGAGCATTACGCACGGAGCGAATGATTTCACGCAGGGCAGTACCGACGGATTCGCCAAAGCGATAGCTCAGGGTAGGGGTGGTCATGGTGTTTCTCCTGCAGGTGAGTAATGCGGAGAAACACTGATCCCGGGCGGGGGAGTGTATCCCCGCTGGGTAGGTAGAGCAGATGTGTGAGGTGCCTCCATCAACCGGTAAAACCGGTCAACCGTTCGCGCCTCCGGAAGCTTGGCGAACTATCGGTGCGGATCGACGTGGGTGGCCACGTTGCAGTCTTGAGATCCAGAACTGCTGGGCATGTTGCTGACGACGTCAGCGTAACATGAGGTAATCATCTTGAGCATCAAATAGATATGTCAAGCGAAAAAGAAGAATTGCAGCTAAAAAAAGCAATGAAAGCACAGGATCGTCTGATTTATGCCGCCAAAAATGCGTCGTTGGCTAGATTTTCGTCGAAAATGAGGAAATATTTTGTGATGGCTTGATGACTAAACGGCAGATATGGATCACAATTTTTTGTGATGAGCTTCTCTTTTTTTCGGCTGCCAATGGCTGAGCGCCCGGTGGAAACATCTATTCGGGGCCGCTCATTACACAAACCCTAGGTAATATCGTCGCGTCAGGAGTTGACATGGACGCTTCAGGATCAATCCTCTCCACGGAAGGAGCGATACGGCGCCTATGGTACGGGTGCGCGGGCCGTACTGTTTATCTGGTGCTGATCTCTCGGATATTGCAAGCGCTGGCAGTGGTAGGTGCCGGTGCCTACTTTTATCCCATCGGGACACACTGGAAAGCACATGGCCTGCTGGTGCTGTTGGTCTTGGCTGTGTTCCAAGCCGCTGGGCTCTACAGCGATCTGCTTTTTAGTAATCTATTGCGCTTTCGACGGCTGACCCTTGCCTGGTTGATTGCCTTCGTGCTGTGCCTCTTTGTTCTCCAGCAGGTCCATCCTTTTTCGCTACAGGATCAGCAAGAGCCCCTACTTAAATGGTTCTTTGGCGGCTTAGCACTGCTACTGCTTATGCGTGTGCTGACGCTCACCTCATATGGCTTGTTAGCACAGCGGGGGATCTTTCTACAGCGCGCGGCGATCCTCGGTGCCACCGAGAATGGTCTTCGCTTGGCGAATCACATGCTAGTACGCCAGGACTTCCGCTGTGGGCTGGTTGGCATCGTCGACGATCGCACAGTGAAGCGTCTGCCGTTGCATCTAGCTGGGCTGCCCTTGCTGGGTGGTACCCAGGATCTGCGCGTTCTTATTGAGCAGATAAAGCTAGATATAGTGTTCATCGCCCTGCCGTGGACTGCCGAGCGTCGGATCGACCAGGTGACCCGAGTCCTTGGACGCCTGCCCGTCAACGTCTTGCTGGTGCCGGACCTAGTGGCCCTACGCTACGCCCAGTTCCCTCTCGCAGAAGTCGCCGGTGTTCATCTCTTTCGCGTATCGAAGCAAGCCCTCAGCGGCTGGGCACCTCTGTTCAAACGCATCGAAGATCTGCTGCTAACAGGGCTGATCCTGCCTTTCGTGGCACTTCCAATGCTACTGATTGCCCTAATCATAAAGCTGGATTCGCCAGGGCCGATATTGTTTCGACAGCAACGCTATGGCTACAACGACCGTCTTATCGATGTGTGGAAGTTCCGCACCATGTTCGTCTGCCAGGTCGACCAAGATGCTGTGCTCCAGACCACCCAGGACGATCCACGGGTAACGCGTGTGGGACGCTGGTTGCGCCGGTTTAGCCTGGACGAGTTACCGCAACTGTTTAATGTCCTAAGCGGAAACATGTCGCTAGTCGGGCCGCGTCCTCATGCCAAGGCGACCCAGGCCTCCGGTCTCATGTTCGAAGACGCAGTCATAGAGTATTCGGCCCGGCATCGGATGAATCCTGGCATGACCGGCTGGGCGCAGGTCAATGGCCTTCGTGGTGAGACCGACACTCTGGACAAGATCGAGCGCCGTATCGAATACGACCTGCGCTACATCGAGGAGTGGTCGCTCTGGCTGGACCTGTACATCCTCCTCCGCACCCTGCCTTCGCTTATCTGGAGCCGAACGGCCTATTAAGGCAGTCCTAAGCCACGCCACTCATTCTATCGACCGTTGGTTCATCGCCGTATCGCACTGGAGTGCTTTGATGAAGACCGCGCTGATCATTCCGACTCGCAATGCCGAACGCTACCTCGATCACCTGCTGCCGGCGCTGGCTGCTCAGAGCTTGCAGCCAGATGAGCTGCTGGTCGTCGATACCCACTCGCAGGATGCGACGGCGGCGCGCTTTCGCGCCTTCGGTGCACGTGTCGAGGTGATTCAGCCCCAGCAGTTCAACCATGGCGGGACCCGGCGCTGGGCCAGTCGGCAGGTGGACGCCGAAGTACTCATGTTCCTCACCCAAGACGCCATTCCTGCCGACCCGCATTGCCTGGCAAGCTTGCGCGCTGGACTCTTTGCTGCGCCGGACATCGGTATCGCCTACGGTCGTCAATTGCCACATCTTGACGCCGGTATCCTTGGTGCCCAGGCGCGCCGCTTCAATTATCCCGTCGAGAGCCGCATCAAGCGGTTGAGCGATGCTCCCCAGCTGAAAGTGAAGACCTGCTTCAGCTCCAATTCCTTTTCCGCCTATCGCCGGGCGGCCCTGACTGACGCCGGCGGCTTTCCCGCCGACGTGATCGGCAGTGAGGACGCCTATACCGCAGCGCGCATGCTGCTGCGGGGCTGGGCCGTGCATTACGTGGCGGAGGCCCAGGCGCGCCATTCCCATGATTACCGACTGCTTGAGGAGTTCCGCCGGTACTTCGATATCGGCGTCTTCTATGGTCGCGAGGACTGGATCGCCGCGGCTTTCGGCGGGGCAGCGGGTGAGGGGCGCCGTTTCGTCGAGGCTGAGATCGACGCCTTGCGCGCGGCCGGTCAGGCCTGGCGCATTCCGGAGGTGCTGTTGCGCAGTGCCTGCAAGCTCCTCGGTTATCGCCTCGGGCACCGGGAGCGTCTGCTGCCCAATGCGCTGAAGCGCCGCATCAGCATGTTTTCCACCTATTGGGCCTGATCGTTCATGAAGAGCCTTTTCACACGCGGCCTGCTGCTCTGGTCGTTCTGTCTGCTTTGCGCCTGCGGCACGCCAGCCAAGATCGGTCTGCCCGCCAAGCAGGCGTTGGTAGCCGGACACGCCGCCTATGTGCAGCTGGCGATGCGCCCACTGCCGGCCGTGGTAGTTCAGCCGGGCGATACCCTGCGCATCACTCGTGATGCCCGCAGCCCGGCGGAGGAAGATCGGCAGACGTTGTTCATGGTCCAGCCCGATGGTTATATCCACTATCCCTACGTGGGGCGCCTGGCCGTAGCGGGACAGACGCCGGAGCAGGTATCCCAACGGCTGACCGCCGCTGGCACCAACCTCTACCGTGAGCCCCATGTCACCGTGAACATCGCCGTGGCACCCAGCAACCGTATCTTCGTCGGCGGGGAGGTGCATAACCCCTCGGTCTACGAACTGAATGGCGAAGCCTCGGTGGAGCAGGCGTTGATCGGAGCGGGTGGTCTGCTGCCCAGCGCCGATAGCGGCAATATCGCGCTGGTTCGGCGCGATGACGCAGGCCGCTATCAGCGCTATTTCTTCGCCTTCAGCGACCTGCTCAGCGGCAGCCTGCCGCCCGTCGCGCTACAACGTGGCGATCTGATCTTCGTGCCCAAGTCCGGCATCGGCAACGCCGTAGAGGCCGTCGACCTGTATTTCACCCGTCTCATCCCCATCAACAAGGGCATCGGCCTGGGCTTGAACTACGACCTCAATCAACGCGACATCAGCAACAGCGGAAACACCAACATCCGTACGGTGTGCAGCGCGGGAGCAAGCTGTCAATGATCGAAGTACGCTCCCTGCGCGATCTCCTGCGGCTGTTCTTCATCTTCCGGCGAGAGTTCCAGCTGGCCTTCGTGGTGACGGTGGTGGTGGCCATTCTCGGTGCCTTCCTGCTGCCCAGGCAGTACGAATCCACCGCACGCCTGCTGGTCAAGCCCGGCCTGAGCAATACCCTGCCGATCGAAGCCAGCGATCGGCAGACGCTGGTGGCCCCCAGCACCCAGCGGGACCCCATTCTTGACGAGGAGCAGCTGTTCACTGGCCGACCCATAGCCCTCAAGGTCGCCGAAAGCTATCTGCAGGAAAATACTGCACGCTCGCCCGAAGGCTGGTGGCAGACAGTCAAGTCACAGATCAGGCAGTTGCTAGCCGGATTGAAAGACAGTCTGCGGGCAGTGTTGCAGGCCCTTGGCCTGGCTGAAGCCCAGAGTCCGGAAGAACGTCTCGCCACGGAGTTGATCAAGCGCCTGAGCATCGGTCACGAACCAGGCTCCTCGGTCATGGTGGCCAGCCTGCGTTGGGATGATCCTGCAGTGGCGCAGCGCCTGGTGCAGGTTTGGGTGAACACCTATCTGGAGGTGCGCGCGGCCAGCCTCGAGCGCAAGAGCCTGTACGCCTTCTATCAGGAGCAGACCGCTACTACCGGACGCCGGGTGGAGCAACTCAAGGCGCAGCTCGCCGGACATCTGAGCCGGATTGGCAGCAGCAGCGTGGAAGATTACCTGCATGACCAGAGCAACACCCTGCAGCGAATGAACGCGGAGCGGTTCCAGACCAGCGCCGAGATTACCAGTCTGGCCACATCCCTGATCAGTGCCCGTCAGCAGATCGCTGGCATGCCACAGCAAGTCGTGACCGAGGAGTCCAGTACCCTCAATCCGGATCGCCTGGACATGCAGCGGCAGCTCAATGGGCTGATCGTGGAGCGTGAACGCCTCCTGCGGGTATTTTTGCCCGGTACCGAACCGCTCAAGCAAATTGACCAGAACATCGCGGAACTGCGACAGCAGCTCAGCCAGCAGGCAGAGCACGTCAAAAGTAGTACCAACCGCGCGCCCAACGGCATCGTGGTCAATCTCAAGCAGCAGGTTGCCGATGGCACCGTACGCCTGGCCAGTCTCAAAGCGCAGCTCGCCAAGCAGGACCAGCAGATCAAGGAGGTGCGTGCGGACCTCGAGCAGGTCATGGCCCAGGAGCCAGAAGTCAGCCGCGTCATGCGTGAGCTGCAGGTTGCTCAGCAGAACTTCCTTCTCTATGCCGACAACCTGGAAAAGGCTCGGATCGATCGGGCGCTGGATAGCAGTCGCATCAGCAACATCGCCATCATCGAACAGCCTACCTTCAACCCCAGCCGAGTGTTTCCCAAGAGCCTGCTGATCATTCTGCTCTGCCTTCCCACAGGGCTGGCCGTCGGGCTGTTGGTGATCTATCTCTGCTACCTGCTCGATCAGCGCATCCACGACGGTGGACGCATCCAGGCTCGTTTCGGCATCCCGCTATGGACGACGTTGCAGCAGCTCGAGACTCCGCAACCCGGCGATCCGGCCTTCACTGCCAGCCTGTATCGCCTGCTCAGTCAGTTGCCGCTGGAGCGTATTCGCGAGCAGGGGCTAAAGGTCGGTCTCACCTCGTCGCGCCATGGCGAGGGCTGCAGCTTCGTCGCCGAACGGCTGGCCACGCTGCTACGCGAGCAGGGCTTCACCGTACGTATTCTCGACAGTGCCAATGAGCCACCGCCGCAGGCACTGCAGGCGCTACCCGGCGAAGTCATCCTGCTGGTGGCTTCGGCCCTGCTGGCCAACAGCCAGGCCTTTCTCTACCTGCACCACGCCGATCTGATTGCCCTCGTGGTGAAGGCGCGCTCCGGTACGGTACCCATGCTGGAGAGCTCTCTGGCAATGCTCGACACCGCCTTCAAGCGGACCGACGGCATCATCGTCAATTTCCGCCGTTTCGAAGTGCCGTCCCGGCTCCTTGATTTTCTCCACCGGACCCGGGGGTAACGATGCGCATAGCGCTATTGGCACCGCTACCAATGGAACGCAACGGTATCGCTGATTATGCGGTGCACTTTCGTCAGGCTCTGGAGGAAGAGGGCATGGAGGTGCTCATCCCCCTACGCCACCCGGAGCATGGTGGTCGTCCCGCGCGGCGTCTGACCGATTTCGACTGGCTGAGCGTGGATGTGGTGCACGCGGAGTTGGGCGGTGGCCGGGTACGGGAATATGAAACCCTGCTACGCCTGCGTCAGCGCTACCCGCGTCTGCCGATTACGGTGACGGTGCATGATCCCGAGCGCCTGGTCTGGCGACGCCGGCAGCAGCCCTGGCCACTCAGCCTGCTGATGCAGCAGCGCTCGCCCTGGCCACAGGTGGCGACGGTATTGGGCGATCCCATGACGCTGCGTGAGGAGCGGACGCTGGCGTCAAGCCTGACGCAGCTGGTGACGCTGACCGAGACCGGAGCGAACGCCCTGCGTCAGCGTTTGCGTCTGGCACCGGGCAGGGTCGTCAGCATTCCCCATGGCAACAGGGTGGTACCGGAGGCACCGCTTCCTCCCCTGGAGCCCCTGCGCTTGCTTTATTTCGGTTTCATCTATCGGGGCAAGGGCATCGAGGATCTGCTTGACGCCCTGGCGAAGCTGCTCAGCGAGCGGCCCGACTGGTGCGGTCGTATCCGTCTGACGCTGGCGGGCGGTACCGCGCCGGAAATCACCTTTGCCGCCCAGAGCGACTACCTGGGCGAATTGCGCGAGCGGGCCTTTCGCCGCGGACTGAACGACTGCCTGGACTGGCAGCTGGATCTGCCGGAAGAAGCCATCGTCACGACCATCCAGGCCCACCACCTGCTGGTGTTGCCGTATCGAGAGTCACGCAAGCTGGCCATCCTGGGAGCTCAGCGCGGAACTAGCGGCGTGCTGGCCTGGGCCATGGCCTGCGGTCGCGGTGTGATTACCTCTGATGCCCGGGCCTTTGCCGAAGAAACGTCCCATGGCAATGGCGTGACCTATCCGGAAGGCGACGTCACCGCACTGACGGAGCGTCTTCGCGCGCTGATCGACCATCCTCGGCAGCTGGTAAGCTGGGCCCAGCACGCAGCGCAGTTGGGCGCCACGAGGGCCTGGCCGCAAACCGCACAGCGTTTCCGACAGGTCTTCGAGCTAGCCAGTCGAGGTCATACCGATGCGCCTCGCTGAGCTGACGCGCCTAGCGGTGATGTGTCTTGCCATCGTGCTGAGCGAGGCAAGCGTGCAGGCTGAACAGCGTCTGCAGGGTCCGCGTCCGGTGGTCTGGCGTGATTTCCTCGGCGTGAACGCCCATTTCCTCTGGTTCAGCCCCGAGGAGTACCGGCAGCAGATAGATCGACTGCAAGACCTCGGTCTCGAGTGGACCCGCATCGATCTGCACTGGGACATCATGGAGCCGGAGCAGGGTCAGCTGCGGACGGTGGAATTGGATGAGTTGACGCGAACCCTGAGCACGCGCCAGCTCAAATCGGAAATGTACCTCGTGGGCAGTCCGGATTTCGCCAGCAGCGGCCCGTTCGGCATCGCCAACCGCGGCGCCTATCCACCCCGGGATCCCGCGCTCTACGCCTCTAGCCTGGTCAAGTTCGCCTCGCGCTATCCCTCGGTGCAAGCCTGGCAGGTGTGGAATGAACCCAACCTGCCCAGCTACTGGCAACCTTTCGAGGACCCAGAGCGCTATGCCCGCCTGCTGCAGGCCAGTGTGGAAGCCATGCGCAGCCAGGCCCCCGGTCGAGAGGTGGTGATGGGCGGCATGGCTTACTACAGTCAGATGCCGGTACGCGGCGGTCTGATGCTCGAATCCCTTGGCAAGCTCGGGGTGCAGCGCTTGGGGACGGTCATCGCCTACCATCCCTATTCCCAGTATCCCGAAGGAGACGATCCCAAGGCGGGAGATTTCATCGTGCGCGCCCAACTGCTCAATGAAAAGTTGCGCGGCATAGCGCCACCGGCGATCTGGGCGGACGAGTGGGGCTGGTCCAGCTATCCTGGCCCGCAGGAAGAGCAGAACATCATCGGCGAGCAGGGCCAGGCGGACTTCGTACTACGTCGGCTCGCCGTGATGAGTGCTCTCGATTATGACCGTATCTTCCTCTTCGCTCTGAGCGATCTGGACGGTCGCGCCAGTGTTCGAGATCAGCATTACGGTCTGTTGCGTCTGGATGGCAGCCCCAAACCGGTATACCTGGCCCTTCAGCGCTTTCTCGCCCTGACCGGTCCGCGACTGACTCCCGTGGTGCCGCCGGTCCTGGCTCGGGCGCCCGGCGAACTCTACAGCATCGCCTGGCGCCGCAATGACGGCAGCCAGGTCTGGCTGTTCTGGTCGGCTGGCCAGGAACGTCTCCAGCTGCCGCAGATCACCCAGGCCACGCTGCACGATCCCCTGACGGGCGAAAGCCGGGAGCTGAATGACGCCGCTGGGATCGCAGTCCAGGCTAAGGCCAGCTTGCAGGTGCTGACATGGAAGTAGGGCGATGACGCTTCGAGGCCCCGGACTGCGGTTGCTCTGGGTTCTACCCTATCTACCCTGGCCCTTGTCCAGCGGCGGCAAGACACGTCAGTATCATCTGCTGCGGGGGCTGGCCGCGCGGGGACATCGCATCACCCTGTTGGCGCAAAGCAAGACACCCCTGGATGCAGCTGCCCGTGCCGCCTTGGAACCCTGGTTGGAGCGACTAGTGGTCTTGCCTAGGCGCCCGGTACGCCATCCGCTCACCCTGGCAGCGGTCGCCTTCGCTCGCTGTCCCATGCTCGCGAGCATCAATGGATTTGCGCCGGCGGCCAGGAGTGCCTTCGCCACGCTGCTGGAGGAATCCTGGGATGTGATTCAGCTGGAGCACAGCTATGGGTGCCAGCCCTACCTCGATCTGCTCGAGTCCCGCCGGCTACCCTGGATGCTTACCGAGCACAATCTGGAATCGGCGCTTGGAGGAGCGACCTACGATCGGCTACCTGCCTGGGTGAAGGGCTTCGCCCGCTACGACCAGGGACGTTATCGACGTTGGGAGCGACGGGTGATGGGGGCTGCCGACCGGGTCGTGGCGGTCACGCCCGACGATGCCCGACTTTTGCAGCCACTAGCCGGAGGGCAGGTCTCCGTAGTGGTGAATGCCGTGGATACGCAGTTCTTCGCCAAGGTGCGGTCCGACTCGGCCAGTCAGCGGCTACTGTTCATCGGTAACTACGAATATGCGCCGAATCTGGACGCCGTGGAATGGCTGGTAGCCGAGATCATGCCCCTGCTATGGCGGACCCATCCCCAGGCACGGCTGCAGATCGGCGGCTATGCCATGCCCGCGCGCTGGGCACGGGATTTCCCTGATCCGCGTCTGGAGTGGCGCGGCTATCTCCCCGACCTTCGTGACGCCCAGTGTCGTTCCGCGCTGTTCATCGCACCCTTGCGGCAAGGCGGTGGTTCCAAGCTCAAGGTCTTGGAGGCCCTGGCTGCCGGCTTGCCGGTGGTCAGCACCGCTCAGGGCGCGTCGGGTCTAGCGCTGCGAAACAAGCAGGAGGCTTTACTCGCGGAAGAGGCGACGTCCCTGGCTCGGGCGGCGGCCGACTTGCTCGAGGCGCCGTTCGGCGCCGCGAAAATGGGTGAAGCGGGTCGTGCCTACGTGCGGACCTACCATGACTGGCAAACTGCTGCGAGCCAGCTCGAGGCGGTTTATCGGGATTTGTTGCCGAGAAAAGAGCACAGACCATGCGCGTAGGACTGGATTATCGCCCCGTACTCGCCGCGCCCCGTTCGGGTATCGCTCGGCAGGTACGTGCTCTGGATTTTCATCTTTCTACACTTGCAATGACCACGGTGACGCGTTTCGGCTGCCTACCTCATGGCCATCCCTTAAGAGGCCAAATTGAAGCTCCAGCCGCCGATCTGGTCTTGAATGGACAGCATCGACCGCAGCAACGTCTCTCATTTGAAGCCGCCTTTCTTCCAAGTCGGCTGCGCGAAACTGGCATGGACGTTTACATCGCGACGGCCAATATGGGACTGCCCCTAGGACGCGTATCAGGAATCCTGCAAATTCTACTATTGCACGATCTGTTTCAGATCACCGAGCACAACCGCCACTCCTCAATCTGGAGGGCAGGTGCCTACCGCCTGATCGACTGGGCGTCTATCAGCTACTCGATATATCGTGCATCTCAGATTTGGACCCCTTCAGTATTCACTGCCGAAGAGGTGATTAGGCGCTTTCCACGGGCCAGGACGCAGCTTCGCATCTTGCCGAACTTAGTCGATGGGACCTCCGATGAGGCGCAGCCCATCGAGGGGCTGACGCCAGGGTACTGGCTGGCAATCGGTACGCGCGAACCGCGCAAGAATATCGCGCGCTTGGTGACCGCTTGGAGCGAGGCCCGACGCCGAACAGTGGTACCCGACCTTGTGCTGCTCGGCGCAGCGGAAGATCTACCACCTGAGTTAAGGGAGCGTCCTGGCCTGATCTATTTAGATGACTTGGATGAAGTCCGGTTAAAAGGTTTGTATCAGGGTGCTGATCGTCTCTGGCAGCCATCCTACGCCGAAGGGTTCGGACTGCCCGTAGTAGAAGCCCTGGCGGTAGGGACCCCGGTCGCCTGCGCCCGGGGTTCGGCATTGGACGAGGTAACGCCGCCTTGGGCGCCACGCTTCGATGCCATGGATGTACCAGGTTTGGCGGCCTTGATGATCACGCTGGCGCAGCCTGCGCTGCGGGAGCCGATTCGCGGCCGCAGCTGGGCGACTCGCTTTGGTGCGCCTGCCTATCACACTCGGCTGGCTGAGCTGTTGGCGGAGTTACGATCGTGACACGGCTGGGGACCTGGATTGCTGCTGTACTCGGCCTGGCGTTTGGCGTTCTGCTTTGCGTACTCCCGGCAGGTCAGGTGATGCTCGCCACCGCCGGCATGCTGCTGCTGCTGGTACTGCTGCAATACCCCCTGTTAGGGCTTTTGTTGTTCGCCGGGGTAGCCACAGCGATTCCCTATAGCACGGTGCAGCTGGGGTTGCGTACCACCCTGAGCGAGGCTCTGCTTGGTTTGACCTGGCTCGGGGTGCTCTGGCAGACCTTACTTGGGCGTTATCGTGGAAGGCTACGCTGGCTTGCGACGGAGCGGGCGCTGCTTACGCTGATGCTGTTCAGTGCGCTGCCTTTCGTGGTGGGAGAGCTGGTGATTGCCGGGCCCGGCAGTGGCCTGGTCAACTGGGTCCGCTGGTTACTGAATCTGTCGGTTCTATTCCTGGTACCCCTCCTGCTGCCCGATGAGCGCTCTCGTGATCGCCTGTTGGTAGCCCTGTTGCTGGGTAATCTCCTGATGCTGGTGGTTTCCATCGGCTACTTCCTCAAGGACCGCAATGCGCTGAGCATGCTGCCCCTGCTCACGATGCTCCAATACGCCCATCCAGAAGCGGTACAGGACATCTTTTCCGGCAATTACACGCGTATGGCCTCACCCTGGGTCCATCCCAATCTCACCGGCGGCGCCCTGGCCCTGTTCATCCCCCTGGCGCTTTTTTATGGCTGGGTGCAGCAGGGCTGGCGGCGCTGGTTGGGTTTCGCGGTGGCGCTGTTGGGATGCGCCGGCCTGCTGCTGAGCATCTCGCGCGGTGCCATCCTTGCTCTTGCGCTGGTATTGCTGTGGTTGAGTGCGCGCAAGGTGCCCTACAGCGGGCGTATCGTCGGTCTCGCAGTGGTGTTCGGGCTGCTGCTGGTGGCCTGCTATCCGCCCCTGCAGGAACGCTTGGCGACCATGTTCTCCTCGACCAACGCCAGTACCGAGATCCGACTGGACGAATACATCCGGTTTCCCGAAGCCATGGCGGCATATCCCCTGGGCATCGGTTTTAAGGTGGATCCGCCGGTGCCGGGTAGTGGGCTGCTGGGCATATCCAATCTCTGGCTCAACTACATTTACAAAGTAGGCTTGCCGGGCCTGCTGCTGTTTGTGCTGGTAACTTGGCGCTGGTGGCATGAGACGCGCCCTCGCGGTCCTATTCCCTCGATAACCCGGGACAATGCCCTCTGGCTGGGTAGTGGTTGCGGAGTGGCGGCAGCGCTGCTCACCGGATTCTTCGATCACTACTTCAGCTTCACCAACGTGCTGGTGGCCCTGTTCTTTCTGCTGCTCGCCCTCAACCTGCAGCAAGCCCGTGCCCATCCTGAATTCGCTGGTTCCCAGACCTCGCCGCGGACGAACCCGTCATGAAGCATCGCATCGCTGTACCCGTGGACCTGCGCGCCGACCTGGCGCAGGAGGCCCGAATCCTGGAGGTGAGCGAAGAGGCGCTGACTGAGACACTGGAGTGGATGCTGGCGCATGATGTCGCCTTCGAGGAAGGCGAGGGCTTGGCCCGACGCTATTCCATATGTTCGGTGGATATCGAACCACGTATCGAGCATTCGCTCGCGCGGCGCTGGTTTGTCCGCCTCAGAAGCCTCGTACCGACCCGGCTGGTGCCTCTCTACGGCTATAACCTGCCCACCCTGCGCGATCGTACCCTGCGGGTGTGGGAGCAACTCTACAACATCATCGTCAACAAGATTCCCAGCCATAACATCCGGCTGGCCTGGTTGCGCCTCGGCGGCGCCAAGATTGGGAATGGCTCATCCATCTGGCGCAATACCGAGGTGCTCGGCATCGAGAACTTGCGCATGGGCGAGGACAGTGTCATCGCCTGGCATTGCCAGGTGGATGCCCGCGCTGGACTCATTATAGGTGACCATGTGGCCATCGCCTCCCATGTGCTGATCATCGCTGGAAGCCATGACCTGGCCGCTCCGGAGTTCTGGTCGGTCTCTGCGCCCATTCGTATTGACGACTACGCCTGGATCGCCTCGCGAGCCCTCGTCGGTCATGGGGCCCAGATCGGCCGTGGGGCTGTAGTCACGGCCAACACGGTGGTCGCCAAGGTCGTACCGCCCTATAAGATCGTAGGCGGCAGCGGTGCCAAGGTCATGGGTGAAAGGCCGCACGATCTTGCCTACCGCGTCGGTGGTAAGGGCCTGTTCACCTTCCTGCATTGAGGGTGCCTATGTTCGGCCCCACGCTCTGGTTGACGCTGGCTACCCTCGCCGGGCTGGTTCTGGGATTCGCTCGGGAGTGGCTGCTAGTGCATGCCTGGGGCGCTGGTCTAACCAGCGACGCCTTCCTGGTGGCCCTGTTTTTACCAGAAGCTGTACGTACCGCCCTCGCAACGGGTTTACTGAGCAACGCAGCGCTACCGCTCTATCAGCAGCGGATGGCGGCTGCGCAGGCGCATTGGCTGGAGGCCTTAGCACCCAGCATTCTGCTACTAGCGTCCGGGGTGGCGCTTACGTTGACGCTAGGTGCTGGCGCCTGGACAGGTGTGGTGGGGGCCGGTTTGAGCGAGGCGGGTGGAGAGCAAGCCGTTGCAGCCCTGAAGATACTGGCATGGTGCTTGCCCGGAGTCTGCTTGCACGCCCTGTTCAGTGTGGCTGCCCTGACACGCGAACGCTATCTGCTGACCGGGTGCGGTTCCCTTCTGTTCAACCTGCCACCTGTGATCTGCCTGCTGGCCTGGGGGAGCGCCATCACGGTCGAGAAACTGGCTTGGAGCTGCGTGGTAGGAAGTCTGCTAATGCCGCTGTCATTGTGGTCGACCGCATGGCGTGAAGGCTGGCGACCCTGGCGCTGGCCGGACCCCGGTATTGTCGGTCGAGAGCTAGCAGAGAGAATGCGTCCCTTGCTGGTCAGCGCCTGTGCTAGCAATGGCCTGACCTTGCTCGAGCGAATGGTGGCTTCCTGGCTGGGGGAGGGCGTGGTGACCTGGGTCAATCTGGCACGCAAGCTCATCAGTCTGCCCTTGGTCGCGCTCATGAGCCTAAACCAGATCCTCCTAGCGCTGATGAGCGGCCGTGTCTGGGATGCACGTCTGGCGGTGCTGAGACTAGGCCTGCAATGTGCGACCCTGCTGACCTTGCCGGCAATGGTCGGTATGGTCACCACGGCACCAGTGCTGGTGGCACTGCTACTGCCGACCCAGGTGGGAGATGATCGCCTCACGTTGCTGCTGGTATGGTTTTCCGCACCGCTGTCGATAGGCGCCTGGAATGCCATGCTGGCCCGTTACGCCTACGCGGCAGGGGACACCCGATTGCCACTGCGCTGCGAGCTGACGGGCAATCTGGTCAATGCCTTGAGCCTACTGATACTGCCCAGTGTGCTGGGTGTGGCGGGCATCGCGATCGCCGCACTGCTTGGTCTACTGACTACCATGGCAACGCTGCTGAAACGTCTGGACCTGCTCGAGCTGGTCGCCTGGCGCGACCAGGGCCTGCTCAGCTTTTGTAGCTTCTGCATGGCCCTGCTGCTGGGGGACTGGTGGCGAACCCTGCCCAGTTTGGACCTGCTAAGCCTGGGCGCGCTAGCTGGCGTCATAACGCTCGCCGGTTTGGCCTGGCGGTGGAAGCCTTGGCGAGCTTAATAATTCGCTTAGCCTCAGCACGAAGCTTACCGCCTGTCGCTAGCAGGACTTGCTCACTAAGTGAGTTATTGAGGGCACCAAACCGTCAACAATTCGTTGTCTCTGAGACGAAGACATACGCCGGAAGCTGACGACGTCATTCAGTCTCAGGGCAATCACAGATGCATCGGTGGGAGCTTTTTAGAGGGTGCAGGATAGAGCAAGGCGTGGGAAAAAAACGGAAAGTATGAAGAGACGACTGAGGCAGGATAAGCCCGCCAGGCGCAGCGCTGGGTCTAGCAGCAAAGCGCCTTGGCGAGTGTGAGGACAGAGGGGCTCAGGAGAAATCAGGAGAAAAATGTCACCTGTGAGCGTGAGCACTGGCATTGGTGGTCCCTGGGCACTGACCTACCATCCTGATGATCGTCGTATTCCCCCAACCCGTTATCGTGGCTAGGGCCAGCAATCGCAAGGCGCGCATCCGCGCATGAATGGTTCTAGCAGGTAGAAAAGGGCATAGGGGAACAAAAGCATGGCGGAGGGGGATCAACGTGGAGCCTGCTGGACTGCTATTGCGATAAATTATTTTGCGATTCTTATCAAGTTTTTTTAGACGTGCCGATAAATATGAGGGAGCTAACGCCCTGTGGAAAGGTGTTTCTTGTCTGAAGGTAACCTTGACTGCAGTTACGTTAGTTATCATCAAATTAATAGCTGGCGCCGGAGGCGCTTTTCGCATGCTTAATAATCTTCGCGTTTCGACCAAGCTAGTGATCGGCTTCGGTGCAGCAATACTCATGCTGATATTGGTCATGGGTGTTGCGCTAGTGAACATGGGGGCTATGAAGGAAGCAGCCGACAATATGTCGCAGTTTCGCTTCCCTATGACCGTTCGAGCTAATACTCTGGTTCAAAATACTCTCAATAGTGGACGCTTATTGCGCAATTTGCTGTTGATAGACGATGATCAGGTCAAGGTGAAAACTATAGGTGAAATCGCTAAAATACGCGCGGCTAATACCGATCTTCTTGCTGGACTGAAAGAGAGGATTGTAAGCGAGGAGGGCAAGCAGATCCTTGCGACAGCTATGGATGCTCGTCAGCGTTTGCAGGATAAATATACAGAGTTCTTCCGTTTACTTGATTCTGATCGAAACCAGGCACGTGATTATTTGCTGAATGTATTTGCGCCTACTAATAATGAGCTGGTTGCTGCGCTCAATACGCTGAATGATCGCCAAGCGCAGCGTATGCAGGAAGCCGGCGAAGCGGCGACCGCTGCCTATGTGGCCGCTCGCAACCTGATGCTGGTGATCGGTGCGGTGGCGACCATAATCGCCATCCTACTCGGCTACCTGATCACCCGCAGCCTGATCCGGCAGCTGGGTGGCGAACCGGCCTATGCAGCCGAGGTAGTGCAGCGCGTCGCCCGCGGTGACCTGAGCGTCGAGGTAGTGACCCGCGAGGGCGATACCACCAGCATGCTGGCTTCCGTGCGCACCATGACCACAACCCTGGCGCAGATCATCAGCGACGTACGCAGCTCGGCCGATGGCCTCGCTAGCGCCTCCGAACAGGTCTCCGCCACCGCCCAGAGCATGAGCCAGGCCAGCACCGAACAGGCGGCTTCCGTCGAGGAAACCAGCGCCAGCATCGAGGAGATGTCGGCTTCCATCGCCCAGAACACCGAGAACGCCAAGGTCACCGACGGCATGGCTGGCAAGGCCGCGCGTGAAGCGGACGAGGGCGGCCAGGCCGTGCGCGAGACCCTGGTGGCCATGAAGACCATCGCCGACAAGATCGGCATCGTCGACGACATCGCCTACCAGACCAATCTGCTGGCCCTCAACGCCGCCATCGAAGCCGCCCGCGCCGGCGAGCACGGCAAGGGTTTCGCCGTGGTGGCCGCCGAGGTACGCAAGCTGGCCGAACGCAGCCAGATCGCCGCCCAGGAAATCGGCACCGTGGCCAAGAGCAGCGTGGCCCTGGCCGAGCGCGCTGGGTCGCTGCTGGGCGAGATGGTGCCCTCCATCAACAAGACCTCCGACCTGGTGCAGGAAATCACCGCGGCCTCCGAAGAGCAGAGCGCTGGGGTCGAGCAGATCAACGGCGCCATGCTGCAGCTAAGCCAGATCACCCAACAGAACGCCTCGGCGTCCGAAGAGCTGGCCGCCACTGCAGAAGAAATGAGCGGCCAGGCCGAACAGCTCCAGCAGATGATGGAGTATTTCACTCTGAGCGGTTCGCCGGCGCAGCATCAGGTCGCCCGTCATACTAACAGTCGTTCAGGTCCGAGCTTGGCCGAACGCAACTCTTCGCTGATCGATGCTTCCCGTTGCGTACCGCGTGGGGGCGTGCCGGCCGGTTTCGCCCGTTTCGAGGAGCAGGCCTGATGCTATTGCGCCAGTTTCTGACCTTTCAGCTCGCCGGTGACCTCTACGGCGTGAACACCGGTTGCGTGCGGGAGATCATCGAGTACGGCGCGGTGACCACGGTGCCCATGCTGCCGCCGGCGATCCGTGGCGTCATCAACCTGCGCGGCGCCGCCGTGCCGGTCATGGACCTCGGCGTGCGCTTTCGCAACGAGGTGACCGAGACCTCCCGCCGCAGCTGCATCGTGGTGCTGGAGATCCAGGTCGACGGCGGCCCCCAGGTGTTCGGCATTGTGGTGGACGCGGTCTGCGAGGTGCTGGAGATCGGCGCCGACGACATCGAGCCGGCGCCGCGCTTCGGCGCCTCGATCCGTACCGACTTCATCCTCGGCATGGCCAAGCAGGGTGCCGGTTTCGTCATCCTGCTCGACATGGATCGGGTCCTGGGCGCGGACGATCTCGCCCAGCTCGCCGCCATGACGGCTGCCTGAGTCGCGAACCATGGAACTCCCCGCGCTGACCGACAGCGAATTCCGCCAGTTTCGCAGCTTCATCTTCCGGGTCGCCGGCATCAGCATGTCCGATGCCAAGCGCGTGCGCCAGCGCGGCACGCCCAGCTACGACGCCTATTTCCAGCTGATCCAGCTGATCCAGCGCGACCAGGCGGAATGCCAGATGGCGGTCGATCAAGCGAAACCTATATATAGCGAGCCGATAATCTGATTGCTCGTCGCTCCGGCAAAAGCCAGCTTCACACTATTAACGGTGGTGTTTATCATGCCTCTCGCGTTAAAAATCCTCTATCTTAAAGAGAGAATGGTGTTTTCATTTTGAGGAGTCGAGAGTCTGGAACAAAACAAGTTCTTATATGGGGTATTACGTCTGTATGTGCACTGTCGGTCAGACTCAGGCACCGTTGCTACAGCGTGTGCATTAGGTTTCGGAAGCTAACTTCGGCGGTTACTATGTCGATGTGCGACCTCAATTCATAGCTGAAGCTATTGCTTGCCAAGGCTGCGTCTACGTGGACATAAAGTCCATGTCTATCACGGCAAGCAATACCGTTCGGCTACTTAGCTCAAGCGTAAGGATATCCGCTACAACACTTCTCATGCAGTGCCGGCGAAACTTGTAGAAGGGCTGATGCGCATAGCATGCCCTGTGTACGTGAAGCAGATAATAGAGATCGTATTTGTATCTGCGTTGTAATTTAGGGGCTATGCTATAGGTATAAATAAAATTAGCCTAGTCAGCTAAGCGCAGAAAATTTTATTTATCCCAGTGAGCGAATGCCAAGCCATTAAAGGTTAGTCAGAAAAATCATAAGTCGAAATTTGGACTTTATTGCTATATAAATAGGCATTCGAGCTGCTGCTTAAGGTGTATACATAAGGTTTGTAGAAGTCGTTGCAGATTTAAGAATTTAAATTTGGACGCAATATCTAGCTAACTTTTTATTCGGTTTTCTAGATGTCGCGATGAAGTTTAATGTTTTCTGGAGTGCCTATGTTTTATTTGAGATTTATGGTCTTCGGCGCGCTATCGTTTTCTCCAGTAGCGTGGGGAGTCGCTGATCTGCCATCAGAGTATCACGGTGCCTCAGCTGTTGAATATTTTTACCCCTATAAGACACTGATGCTTAATACTAGCAGTCCACAATGCAGCGGCCTTGATAGTGTTGACGAGGTAGTCGTCTCAAGTGGTGGTCACGCTATGGGCCGAACCATACAGGAGGTGTTTTATGGAAAAGGGAAGATTATAGCTAGAGTTGTCAGACAATGGGATGCGGCGGCGGGTACGTTTTCGCTTAATCTGAATAGTTTGTGTAAAGGCGATAGGTAATTAATCTTTTGCAGTGTCCAGCTGTTAGGGACGGAAAAGCGCATAAAGATGCGAGGCTGGCCCACCATGACGCGTATGTAGCGAAATTGAATGCTACGCATAGGAGTTAGGCTATTGACCGGGCCGCGTTGGCGGTGTTTTTTGGGTCAAGTGACATCAATTTGCGAAATTGGAATCCAATTTTGGGTTATGGAATAAGTGCCCTGCGCTACGGCGTATAGCTTCATTTCACCATCGTAGATTGGCACCTGCAAGATCGCCTTCCAACTCTCAATGGGAGGTAATTATCTAATAATGCAGCTGGCAAGTGGCTTTTTACTTTAGCTAGACATACTCATATTCGGAGATTCGCTCGAATATGAGTATGGTCAGTTTTAGCGGAAAATTAAGCCGCCTTTACTAGATCAGCTGAGAACTTTTTCCTGAGCATTTGGCTGTAAGCTTAAATAGAGTTCTACTTCCGTTTTTTGCGCCTTCACCTTCAGTCTTCATTGGTTGCTTCTGGCAGTGAATAGACCTATCGCGCACAGGCAAGCTACGAACTGAATGCCGCCCAAGGTTGTAACTGGAGGGAATGGTAGTACTGATCCCAGCCATGTTGCTATGGCAGCTAGACCCATTGTCAAAAAACCGAGCAACGCGGACGCCAATCCGGCTCTCGGTCCAAAAGGTCCCATAGCTAGTGCTGTGCCCAAGGGATTGGCGAGTCCCATCCCCCAAAGAAAGGTCACCATCGATAGCGTGTACCACCACAGTTCTGGCTGAGCAGGCCCAAATAGGAGCATGGCGCCACCCAACATGGCACAGGCGATACCTAGTGTGGCAATTCGGGGGGATCCGTAACAGTGTGCCAGGCGGGGGGCGGTTATTCCTGCCCCAAATACTACAAAAACAGTACTAGCGAAATAACATCCAGCTTGCAGTGAGGTCAAGCCGATCCCGCCCATGAGAATAGCCGGGGCCGCGCCGAAAGATGCAAGAAGCCCGCTCATCAGTAGGCTCATTGATAGCGCAGGCAATATGAAGCGCCGATCTTTCATGAGGCCACCGTAGGCTAGGATCACTTGGTGGGCGGAGGTAGCTGCGCGACGGTTTATAGGGTGAGTCTCACCTAGCACTCGTACATAAACTACGGTGATTACAACTGCTGCTAGCCCTACTAAAATGAACGTAGTGCGCCAGCCTACTGTGATCGACAGAAAGCCACCAACTAACGGCGAGAAGCCAGGTGCGGCAGCGGTCGCAATCATCGTAAGTGACAGGGCCTTGGCCAAAGCTTCCCCGTCGAACATGTCTCGCGCGATAGCACGCGAGAGTACCGATGCCGCGCAGGCGCCGCACGCCTGGATGATACGTGCAAGAACTAATACCTCTAAAGACTTAGCCAGTCCTCCTATTATGGTACCTGCAACAAATACCATGAGACCTCCCACTATCAAACGTTTGCGTCCATAGCGGTCGGACAATGGCCCTACGATAAGTTGACCTAAAGCGTAGGTGATGTAAAAGCTCGATAGCGTTAGGCCTAGGTCACGAGCACTTACTGCAAGATCCTCTGCAATCTGCGGGAAGGCTGGGAGCATGATATTAGTCGAAAGCATGCTGATTGCAGCGAGTCCTGCTACCAGTGCCACGATTATTCCCGATGAAGGCCTAGGGCGATCTCCCGCTTTGTTAGGGGTTTCAGCCTGCATTTGAAGTGACTCGCGCCTGCTGTAACCGTACATTTTTCGCCAAAGCTTGGCGCAGGGTCGTCGGCGTTCGGCCGATTAGCATCGTTAGCGTATCTGTCACCTCTTCATAACGGCCCCCCGCTATAAGTCGGGTTAGTGCTTTCAAGTGCTCACCGGCATGAGCATTACGGGCGGTTAGAATACTGTCGATCGACTGATCACTGGATTCTAAGGACTGAGCGACATAACGTATCTCTTTGCCTAACACGGCTGAAAAGTCGGCGGCGACTTCGTCCATATTTTTTAGCTCGGGTCCGGTCAATGCATACGACTGACCGATATGTTCCTCAGGAGCAATGAGGATGTGCGCGCATGCCTCGGCAACGTCCGTAGCGGCAATCGGATTGAAGCTGGAACCAGCAAAAGGTAGAAGCAGTTCGCCCTTTTCCACTACTCGTTTTACCGGGAACCATGTCAACAATGGGTTTTCGATAAAGAAAGTGGCACGTATCTGGACGGCTGGCAGTCCCGACCAATTCACTGCTTGTTCGGCTAACCAATGAGCGCGCTGCTGCGGCGAGTAGTCGTCTACGAGGCCGCCTAGCCATTTCAAGCGGTGCTCGCGAGGTGCCGCCATGTGCTCGTAGGTCATATAGGACTGTTCGATATCCGAGATGTTGACCAAAACCTCAATGTTATTCGCCGCCCTTGCAGCGGCTACCATCACCAGATTGGCATCCAGATAATAGGGCGAGAGGCTCATGGTGAAGAACACTCGGCGGCAGCCACGCAAGGCTTGCGCGACATCGGCCAGTTTAAGCAGATCACCGACAAAAACTTCGGCGCCGACTGCGCGCAGCGCATCAGCGCGCTCATCATCGGTACGAACAAAGGCCCTAACCGGATAGCCTTTAGCAAGCAATCGTCGGGCGATGTCTCCGCTGACAGATCCTACTTCGCCACCTGCGCCAGTGATCAGAATAGGGGAAAGGTTATTCATGTGATTTGCTTCTCCTAAATAGATAAATTTTTTGCGTTATCAAAGAAGTCGAATAGTAGAGAACAGCAGATTTAGCCATGTAGAGCTTGATGGCTACTCAATCTGTACTAACTAAATGGGCCGTTACTGACGATTGCCAGCCACCTCCCAATGCCTTAAATGTAGCGACTGCTGCTTGCGCCGCTGCTGTTTGCGCTTGAGCGCGAGCGTCAGCAGTTCGCAGTAGCCGGTCATCGGCCTGTAACACCTCGACGAGGGTAACCACGCCTTTTTGATAGGCGAGTGCGGATGCCTGGCGAGCTTGAGTAAGAGAGGCCTCTCCCGAGGTCAAGATTGTTACTTGCTCTTCGCGACGTAGTTGACCGGTTAAGGCGCCTTCGACGTCTTCGGTAGCACGTAGGACTGCCAATCGATACGCCGCCAGCAACTCTGCATCGCGACCCTTCGCTGCCTGAATTTGCGCATCAATACGACCGAAGTCGAACAGCCGCCAGCTTAGTCCCACACCGCCGAGTGCCTGATTGGCGTCATGGCTAAATAAGTTGCTGCTAGAGATCGTAGTGGCGCTGCCAATCAATGCGCTCAGGGACAATTTGGGATAGTACTCAGCGATCGCCTCACCAATACGTGCATTGGCAGCGGCCAATCGGCGCTCAGCTGCGATCAGGTCTGGACGTCGCCGAAGCAGGTCGGCAGGGCTGCCAGTCGACTCGATATGCGGGGCCTTTGGAATTGGTTCAACTTTCGCAAGCTGTACTCGATAGGTTCCAGGTGGCTGCGCCAGCAGGACATCCAGTGCATTCAAAGCGAGATCCAGAGAGTATTGCAACGCGGGTACCGAAGCTTGCACCTCGGCCAAACCGCCCTCTGTTTGGTGGAGTTCGCGCTCGGTGGCTAGGCCTTTGTCATTTAACAGCTTGACCATCGATAGCAGTCCGCGCTGCGTCTCGACCTGATGGCGAGCGATCGCCAGGCGTGCCTGTAGGCCGCGGATATCTACATAAAGATCGGCCGTCTGGGCGGATACAGCCAGGCGTACGGCCCTGGCACCTGCTGCTGTGGCCTGGTAGTCGGCGTGCGCAGCTTCACGTCCACGCCGTAGGCCACCAAATACGTCCAGTTCCCAGCTCGCGTCTAAGTTGAGCTCATAGGAGGATCCACTTCGGTCGTCGCCAGAAGTGGCTTGCATGATTCGCCCGAGAGAGGTCTCCAATGATTGATAAGCGCGACCGGCCTGACCTGAGACGTTCCCGACAGGAAGAAGAGCGGCTCGCGCCGCAGTTAGGCCAGCACGCGCCTGAACGATACGGGCGTTAGCCTGCTCAATGTCTAAGTTTTGCGCCAGAGCCATTTCCACGAGGCGCGTGAGCAGCGGGTCCTCGAAGCGGGCCCACCAGGTGTCCAAGGCATGATCGGCGAGCGGCATCGCGGCAGTCTGTGCCTGATAATGGTTAGGTAGCGCGATGGTAGGGGGGGCGTAATCAGGACCGACCGTGCAACCGCTCAGCACCGTTGACGCAGCTAGCAGAATCATCTGGGATCTGGAGAGCATGGGCTTTTTATCCTAGGCGACGCTTAACGTGACGTGTGACCAAGGTGTATATTGGTCACTATTCACTTTTTTCGCAACCATCGAGATGCTAACGCTCATGACTAACGATTCTGCTTTATCTGGGCAGGCCCGGGGACCCGCTGATCACGACGTACGCTTCCAAATCATGGTTTCGGCCAAGGAGCACTTCAGCCGGTATGGCTACGAGAAAACCACGGTGTCTGAGCTCGCTAGGAGCATCGGTTTCTCAAAGGCCTACATCTACAAGTTCTTCGATTCCAAGCAGGCAATTGGCGAAGCGATTTGCAAGGACTGTTTGCAGGAGATTGAATCCGAAGCGCGAGCCGCTATAGCTACGGTGTCAAGCCCTTCTGAGAAACTGAGGAGGCTATTCCAGAGCCTTCCGACAGTCACGCTGCGCCTCTTTTCTGACGACCGTAAGCTTTATGAGATCGCTATCTACGCGGCCTCTGGTCGCTGGCCGGCAACGATCACGTACGAGAATCATGTCAAGGAGCTTCTCAAGCAGATTCTGATTGAGGGTAGGTCGGCAGGCGACTTTGAGCGAAAGACCCCAATCGACGATGTAGCGTTGAGCGCCTTTCTCGTGCTGCGCCCGTATCTGAATCCATTACTGCTTCAGCACAGCTTCGACGACTTCGAGGTTGCACCAACCCAGCTGGCCAATCTTGTGCTGAGAAGTTTAGCGCTGTGACTGTTGACTAAAACGGTCACTAGTAGCAAATTATAGGCTCTGATCGTGCTAATTCGGAGCTTCCATGTTCTCGCGCCGCCTGCTTCCTACTGCTGTGGTTGGTGTGGTTTTTCCACTATTTCTTTCCGGGTGCGATTCGCCGTCCCAAGTTGATCCGCGCACCGAGGCGCCGCGGGTGAGAGTCGCTACGGTGAAAACAGCGGAGGCGCTGAGCCGGACGTTTACAGGAGTCGTCGCGGCGCGAGTGCAGAGCGACCTGGGTTTCCGTGTGGCCGGCAAGATCGCCGAGCGCCTGGTGGATACCGGTCAGACCGTTAAACGCGGTCAGCCGCTGCTTCGGCTTGATCCTATTGATCTGCAGTTGGCGTTGCAGGCGCAGCGAGAAGCGGTAGCGGCTGCTCATGCGAAGGCGCGGCAAGCGGCTGAGGATGAAGCCCGCTATCGCGACCTGCGCGGTACTGGAGCGATTTCGGTTTCTGGCTACGACCAGGTTAAGGCCACTGCGGATTCGGCAAGGGCCCAACTTAAGGCAGCTGAGGCGCAGGCTGACGTAGCGCTCAACGCCAGCCGCTACGCTGTGTTGGTTGCTGACGCCGACAGTACTGTTGTAGATACCCTGGCGGAACCTGGGCAGGTGGTTAGTGCCGGACAAGTCGTGGTGCGGCTCGCGCGAGCAGGGGCCCGCGAGGCCATCGTCCAATTACCGGAAACGCTCCGACCGGCGCTTGGGTCATGGGCGCAGGCCGCACTGATAGGAACCAACGATCAGTCGGTGCCAGCGCGGCTACGACAGT
Organism: Pseudomonas flavocrustae; assembly: GCF_029872515.1. NCBI lineage: Bacteria > Pseudomonadati > Pseudomonadota > Gammaproteobacteria > Pseudomonadales > Pseudomonadaceae > Pseudomonas > Pseudomonas flavocrustae. The sequence continues at coordinate 162,218 of NZ_JAPDIQ010000006.1, forward strand.
TGTCGGACAGCACTGATCGTGAAACCCGTACTTTCGAGGCGCGCTATGTGCTGGAAGGTGCTCTTGCAACCGCTCCCCTAGGTACCACTGTGACGGTGAGTGTCCCAGAGAGCGCAGAGGTCAGGGCTAATGCTTTGGCGATACCGATCGGGGCGCTACACGACGAAGGTAAAGGCGCAGGGGTTTGGCGGATCCAGGGATCGCCTCAGCAGGTCGTTTGGGTTCCAGTTCAAATCCGCCGGCTGTCAGACGACAGCGCACTCGTGGAGGGGGCACTGCAAGCGGGTGATCGGGTGGTAGCGCTCGGAGTTCATCTGCTTCATGAGGGGCAGGCCATCCGAATCGCTGGGGGCCCTGACAGCGCGGTTCAAGAAGGACAGCAGCCGTGAGCCACTTCAACCTATCGGCATTAGCAGTGCGCGAGCGCTCGATCACCCTGTTTCTGATCCTTCTGATTTCGGTCGGTGGAGTGTTGTCTTTCTTCAAGCTTGGCCGAGCGGAAGATCCGGCCTTTACCGTCAAAGTGATGACCATCATCACCGCCTGGCCGGGCGCCACGGCTCAGGAGATGCAAGACCAGGTAGCTGAGAAACTTGAAAAGCGCCTACAGGAATTGCGCTGGTACGATCGCTCTGAGACTTACACCCGGCCTGGTCTGGCTTTTACTACTTTGACACTACTCGACAATACTCCACCGTCGGAGGTACCAGAGGAGTTCTACCAGGCGCGCAAGAAGATCAATGACGAGACAAAGACGTTGCCTGCCGGGGTGATCGGGCCAATGGTCAACGATGAATTTGCTGACGTCACCTTTGCCCTGTTCGCACTCAAGGCTCATGGCGAGCCGCAGCGCCTGTTGGCTCGCGAGGCAGAAACTCTGCGCCAACGTTTGCTACATATATCAGGCGTCAAAAAGGTGAGCATCCTGGGGGAGCAAACAGAGCGCATTTATGTGGAGTTTTCGCATGACCGGCTGGCAACTCTCGGCGTTGTCCCTCAGGACATTTTCGTAGCACTCAATGAGCAGAACCTGCTAACCCCGGCGGGCTCAATTGAAACTCAAGGTCCAGAGGTATTCATTCGTCTGGACGGTGCTTTCAATCAGCTCGATGCGATACGGGATACGCCAGTAGTTGTTAAGGGACGTACGTTCCAGCTGAAAGATATCGCTACTGTGAAACGGGGCTATGAAGACCCAGCGACGTTCGTCATTCGCAATGGCGGTGAGCCTGCTCTGCTGTTGGGCATCGTCATGCGCGACGGCTGGAATGGCCTAGATCTCGGTAAGTCGCTTGAAGCCGAAGTAAGCACTATCAATTCTGAGCTACCGCTAGGCATGAATCTGACTAAGGTGACCGATCAGGCGGTCAATATCGCCTCTTCAGTCGACGAGTTCATGATCAAGTTCTTTGTTGCTCTGCTCGTAGTGATGGTTGTGTGCTTCGTCAGCATGGGTTGGCGTGTAGGCATCGTTGTCGCGGCCGCAGTGCCCCTGACGCTGGCCGCTGTTTTCCTGATCATGGCCGCGACTGGTAAGAATTTCGACCGTATCACCCTTGGTTCGCTGATCCTTGCGCTTGGCCTGCTAGTGGATGACGCGATCATCGCCATCGAGATGATGGTGGTAAAGATGGAGGAGGGCTATAGCCGTGTAAAAGCCTCGGCCTATGCCTGGAGCCACACGGCGGCGCCGATGTTGGCAGGGACGCTGGTGACCGCGGTGGGCTTCATGCCCAATGGATTTGCTCAGTCTGCGGCTGGCGAATACACCAGCAATATGTTCTGGATTGTTGGTATCGCGTTGATTGCCTCTTGGATCGTGGCGGTGGTTTTTACGCCCTATTTAGGAGTCAAGCTGTTACCGGAGACCAAGAAGGTCGAAGGTGGCCATTCTGCGCTTTATGACACTCCGCGCTACAACCGTTTCCGCCGCGTCCTCGGGGGTGTCGTTGCACACAAATGGCCAGTCGCGATGACGGTGATCGGCTTGTTCATTGCGTCCGTACTAGCAATGGCTGTGGTCAAGAAGCAGTTTTTTCCTATCTCTGATCGGCCTGAGGTAATGGTCGAAGTACAGATGCCCTACGGCACGTCCATCAACGAAACAGAGCGGGCGAGCGCTAAGGTCGAGGCTTGGCTGGCCAAGCAGGACGACGCGCAGATTGTTACGGCCTATATCGGACAGGGCGCCCCGCGTTTCTTCTTGGCTATGAGCCCTGAGCTACCGGACCCGTCCTTCGCCAAGATTATCATTCGCACCGATAATCCCGAGGCAAGAGAAGCACTGAAATTTCGTCTACGCGAAGCGATTGCCGCGGGGCTCGCGCCTGAAGCACGGCTGCGGGTCACTCAACTGGTGTTTGGCCCCTACTCGCCTTTCCCTGTTGCTTACCGCGTCAGCGGCCCTAACCCAGACGTCCTGCGGCAAGTGGCTGAGGAAATTGAGCAGGTCATGCGTGCCAGCCCTATGATGCGCACGGTCAACACCGACTGGGGAACGCGCACGCCTGTTTTGCATTTCAAACTGCAACAGGATCGCCTGCAGGCCATGGGCCTAAGTTCCAGTGCGGTAGCGCAGCAACTGCAGTTCCTGCTCACCGGTGTACCAGTCACGGCTGTTCGCGAAGATATTCGTACTGTTCAGGTGGTCGCCCGGGCGGCCGGTGACGTCCGCCTTGATCCTGCGCGTCTGAGCGACCTCACTATAGTGGGGGCTCAAGGACAGCACATCCCTCTCTCACAGGTCGGCGAGGTGCAAGTCCAGATGGAAGAACCCATCATCCGGCGGCGCGATCGGGTACCAACTATAACCGTGCGGGGAGACATTGCCGAGGACCTCCAGCCGCCGGATGTCTCCACCGCCGTGCTGAAGCAATTGGATCCAATTATCAAACGGTTGCCGACGGGCTATAGGATCGTAGAAGCCGGTGCTATTGAGGAATCTGGCAAGGCCATGACGGCCATGCTGCCAATTTTCCCGCTAATGATTGCGCTGACCCTACTGATCATCATCGTTCAGGTGAGGTCGATGGCCGCTATGGTCATGGTCTTCCTGACCAGTCCGCTGGGGCTGATCGGTGTGGTACCCACGCTGATCCTGTTCCAACAACCTTTTGGTATCAACGCGCTGGTCGGCCTGATCGCACTGTCGGGCATCCTGATGCGCAACACCTTAATCCTCATCGGCCAGATCCATCAGAACGAAAAAGATGGATTGGCGCCGTTTCAGGCTGTGGTAGAGGCAACGGTCCAACGCGCCCGCCCAGTGATCCTCACTGCACTGGCGGCGGTCTTAGCGTTCATCCCACTCACCCACTCGGTATTTTGGGGCACCCTTGCTTACACCCTCATCGGTGGGACCGTGGCCGGCACAGTGCTAACCCTAGTCTTCCTGCCAGCTATGTATGCCCTCTGGTTCAGAATCAAGCCAACTAGCAGCGAGCCCACTGCTAAGCAAACACCATCGAGTTCTGCTTAGTAAGTAATACCAGTGACGTCCGAGCCTGCTACCAGGCGAGCTAGATAGTCGAAGAAACGAGGTAAGACAATGCAAGGCAATGACAGAACACGCATCGTGGTGACCGGCCTGGGCACGGTCAGTCCGCTGGGCTGTGGCACCGACGCCGTCTGGGCGCGGCTGCTGGCCGGTCGCTCGGGACTGAGCCTGTTGCCGGCTGAGGTCAGCGACGGGGTGGGCAGTCTCATCGCCGGTCAGGTCCCCGACCGCGCCGACGATCCTGAAGCTGGCTACGACCCCTTGGTGGCCATCGCCGCCAAGGACCTGAAGAAGATGGATCGCTTCATCGAGTTCGCTCTGGTGGCGGCCCGGGAAGCGCTAGATCAGGCCGGCTGGCAGCCGACCAGCGAGGCGCAGCGGGAGCGGACGGCGACCATCATCGCCTCTGGTGTCGGCGGCTTCGGCGCCATCGCCGAGGCGGTGCGGACCACTGACGCCCGCGGCCCGCGAAGGCTCTCGCCGTTCACCGCGCCCTCGTTCCTGGCCAACATGGCGGCGGGCAACGTCTCCATCCAGCACGGTTTTCGCGGTCCACTGGGCGCCCCCATTACCGCCTGCGCCGCCGGTGTCCAGGCCATCGGCGACGCCGCTCGGCTGATCCGCAGCGGCGAGGCCGACATCGCCCTCTGCGGCGGGGCTGAGGCGGCCATCAATCGCGTGAGCCTGGGCAGCTTCGCCGTCGCTCGCGCTTTGTCCACCGGATTCAACGAGCGTCCGCAGGAGGCTTCGCGTCCCTTCGATAGTGATCGCGACGGATTCGTCATGGCCGAAGGCGCGGGGCTGCTGGTGATCGAGACCCTGGAGCATGCTCTTGCACGGGGCGCCACACCCCTGGCCGAGCTGGTGGGCTACGGCACCAGCGCCGATGCCTATCACCTCACCGCCGGCCCGGAGGACGGCAGCGGTGCCCGTCGCGCGATGGAGCAGGCCCTGCGCCAGGCCGGCATCGATGCTGCCCAGGTTCAGCACATCAACGCCCACGCCACCTCCACCCAGGTGGGCGACAAGGGCGAGCTGGCCGCCATCCGCGCGGTATTTGGCGATGCGTCCCCAGTGGCCATCACCTCGACCAAGTCGAGCACCGGGCATCTGTTGGGCGCGGCCGGGGGTATCGAAGCCATCTTCACCGTACTCGCGCTGCGCGACCAGGTCGTGCCGCCGACGTTGAACCTGCACCATCCCGATCCGGCCGCCGAAGGCCTTAACCTCATCGCCCTGCAGGCACGGGAGCTACCGATTGAGTACGCCCTGTCGAATGGCTTCGGCTTCGGTGGGGTGAACGCCAGCGTGCTGTTCAGGCGTTGGATAGGGGCTTGATTGAGGCTGAACCCGCAAGCATCCGTAGCCCGGCCGTTTACGCCCACGGCGCTGCATACGATTTCTAGGACTCGCGTGGCGGTAGGAGCGACGTTTCCCTTCGTCGTTTCAGATAAAGATTGAGTCCGCCAGGAAGAGAAGCTCGCTCTTCCTGTTTTTTTAGCCACCGGTCATCTTCCCCTACGCACTCACACGGCGAATCGGCAGGTGGCACGTGAGTAGGATCTTAGGGCGTGCAAGCGCGCAGATACCGAAAGTTGGCGCGTAAAAGCATACATGCAAGAGTGGTTGTAAACGATCTTCTAAACGCTTAGCTGGCGAAACCAGATACCGTTGAAACATGAGAACTATGCGCCGTACGAAAGAAGACGCTGAGTACAACCGGCAGACTATCCTGGACGCAGCCGAGGCGCTGTTTATCACCAATGGTGTTTCACGCACCAGCCTCGAAATGATCGCCAGAGAATGCGGGTTCACTCGAGGAGCGGTGTATTAGCACTTCATGGACAAGGCGCAGCTGGTCTATGAGATGCTAAATCGCATCCGCATTCCGCTGGACGAAGTTGCCCATCAGTTGAGTGCGGATGGGGACGGCGATTGCCTGATAAGGCTTTACGAATTTTGCGTAGAGTGCATGGAAAAATTCGTTCGGCCGGGACGGGAGCGTCGTGTCATGACCATCCTGATGCACCGTTGCGAATTTACTCTGGAACTGCATGAAGTCGAACAGCGGGAAAATGCCTTGACCCGCGAATTCGTAGTGCTCGTCGAGCGCCTCTTCGACGGTCAACGGCAGCGCTTGCATGCTGCGGTGACACCGAGAAGCGCCAGCCTACAGCTGCATAGCCTGTTTCGCGGTACGCTGGCTGGCATCCTTCGTGACCAAGACATCTTCGCGCCGCTCATGGATGTACGACTTATCTTCACCCTTTACTTCCGGTCGCTGGTGAAAGACTGGCCGTAACGTTGGGGGAGCGGCGCCAGTGGAGCAAGGGAGCAGCATTAAAGCCTTCCTACCGTTGGACCTGGTGCTAAGCTGCCCCGGGAGTTGGTTTTCAGCCTTCGAGGGGGTGGTCCTGCAGGGCGATCGCTCTTTCCGGCAGCGACCCGCACGATTTCGAGACGCTACCTTGTTCAGGCTGGCGCGCTCCCAGTCGCTACTTGAAACGAGCGGTGTAATCCGGCAGTTTACCGGGCGTGATCAGCTCGTAAGGCAATCAGGCATTCGCTTGGACCGGTTACCTTCCGGAGCAACCTTAGCGCGGATTGCACCGCCTGCACGTTCTGGCCTCGTGGGTCTTGGAGCACGGAGGCGGCCAGCAGTCCGCGCCTTATGTCCGCCTAACCGTCGGGTAGATCACCCACCACCGGGATCTGACCTTTGCCTATTTCGGCCGAGTGCAGGGACATGGCGGTGCCGATCCACGTTGTGCACCGGGAAGGCCGGCACGTTAACCGAAAGGTGCGCGCCTTCATCGACATGACGGTCGAGGTAATACGTAACGACACAGAACTGCAGTAGCTAGCAATACGAAGCGAACCGCTGACACGGGTTTGTTGCATAGCCCTAAACGAGACGGCCTGTGGCCAGTGAAGGATGACCCTACCTGGTGGTAGTACTGGATCTGTTCTCTCAGTAAGTAATTGGTTGGTCAATGAACTCAAGGATGTGCAGCGATCTAGCTATCGATGCGATAGCGATATAAGCCAACGCAGTAGGGGATGATTCACTCTTATCAAGGTATTCAAATCAGAGGCTGAAGCAGGGTTCTTTTTCGTCGGTTTAGGAGCCACGCATCACGCATTTCTCTCAGATTCGCCTATCGTGCCGCGAATTGCCAGTACCAGTACTCAGGTAAAACGCCAGAGCGCGCGTAGTAGGTCAGTCACAACGAAAAGTTTGGCGCTTGTGGAGCAGAGGCAGCAGGTGACGCTTCATGGAGCTGGTTGGTCTGCCGGGGCGGTTGGTGGAGGTAGAAGCGTTGCTGCGCCTGGCAAAGGAGGTGTCGGCGCACTCAAGCAAATACACAACTGCGCCCAGATTGTATTTATCTTCATCCACGCTCCAAAGCACTCAGCGGACGACCCGCTGAGCGCCTCGATCGTCACCTCATCTGTCACAAGCTTTGCCATTTTTTACGTCAGTTGGGTCCGCTCTGACCGATCTCTATCCAAAGCGCTCCCTTGCCTGACGGCGCTTCGGAGACGCGTCGCAGAGAGCCACCGGCACCTACTGAATAGCTGCCCACGGTTGCGCTCTTTTCACCTGTCACTAGAAGCCAGCGGCCGTCTGGAGAGAAAGCCAGGTTTCGAGGCTGCTGTTCTTGGACCGGGTGGTTCCCAAGGAATTTAATATGGCCGTTAGCGGCATCCAACTGAAACGCCGAGACGCTGCTGCTAGTCCTTTCGCTCATCATTAGGAGCGTTCCATCCGGCGACATACGAAGGTCAGCTGCCCAGATGCGTCTAGTGGGATCGCCCTCAAGGTTGTGCGTGCTCGCATCTCGTACGAGGCCATGGGCTAAATTCAGCGACGCAGGAATGCCGGACGCCGAATCGACTTGGCTAAGGGCGCCGGTTTCCGGGTTGATGGCGAAGCCAGTAACCGTCCCGCTCATCTCGCCGACGACGTAGACAAACCGACCATTCTTCGAGAAAGCCAGATGGCGCGGTCCGGTACCGGCGGGCAGTTGGACGAAGCCCTGACCAATAGGTGTTAGCACACCATCAGCAAAGCGGTACTGGAGCACATGATCATTACCGAGGTTTCCTGCATAGGCAAAACGGTTGGATGGATCGGTGCGGATCGAATGCGCATGGGGTCCGGTGGCCGTAATCCGAATATCACTTGCCGGCTGGCCACGATCATCAAGGGGTTGGGTGCTTAGCAGATCCCCGCCGTAGGAGGCGCCTAGTAGCCAGCGACCGCTGTGGTCCGTGGCCAGATACGCGAGGCTTTCCGCCAACGGTGCCTGACCGGCCGCCTCAAGTGCGCCAGTTTCGTGGTCAATATGGTAGCTCTTGACCGTATAGGGCTTGCTACGCAGCGCCGCGTAGAGAGTCTGGCCACTGGGACTGAGTGCGAGGGGACCGACTTGGGTACCGGCGGGTGTCTGGGCCAGCAGCTTTAGCGCACCAGTCTTGTCCTCAAGGCGATAGTGCGAAATGAGACCATCGTCCGGACTTGCGATGTATGCATCTGTAGCGGCCTGGACTTGCAGCGTAACAAGGGCTGCGATAGCGCAACTTAAGGTGCGAATGCCTAGGTGCATAGGGAAACCCCATCTTGTTGTTAGTGTTACGACATCTTATGACTAAGATTGAGGTGTATCAAGAAATTACAGAACGAGATGACCCAACAGGTCCTGTTGCATGATTTCGCCGACTGGACACAGGCTGCAGTCGGGATGCGGCCGCTGCCAGTCCGGCTTGGCGCCCGCGCACTCGTTTTTCATCGGCAAGATCTTGCACATCTACATCGGCGCTTCGAAGACACCACGATCAACATCAATGCCGCGCATATCGCCTGCGAGCGTCCACTAAGCGATCAGGTGGATGACCGTACCTGCTTTCTCATAGTCCAGAAGGCCGAGCGCTCAGTGCTGCGCCATCAGGGTGAGGCAGTCCAATTCCGCCCCGGCGACATCGCGCTGATGTGCCCAGAATTCGGTTGCGACATCCTGACCTGTGTACTAATCCGCCATACCTCCTTCCACTTGGATCGCCAAGCGCAAGGAAGACGGCTAGCCAGAGGCGATCCGCGATTCGGCAAGCTACCGAACTCGGGTCTGACCACTCCGCTGCTTCGCTCCCTGGTCAGCTAGGTCACACATCTCGACCTGCAGGCCGCTACCCCGGAATGGGGGACTGCCCTGAGCAAAGGACTGCATGCGCTGCTGACTCCAGCCCTCGATCATCGGCGTAATCTTCCGCTGGAGGGCGTTACCAAGCCCTGAACGGTCTCAAGCTCAATGCCCTAGCCATGATCGAAGCCTCGCTGGGGCGGCCGCTGCTGTCACCCAGCTGGCTGGCCCAAGAATTGGGCGTCTCGGTGCGCAATCTCTACTAGGCGTTCGAAATGCGCGACAGCATCTGCTAGTCCATCATGTGTTCTCAACTGGAGCGCAGCGCCGCCGACCTCAGTAGCCCTATGCTCCAGCGCACCTTTATTCCCGAGATTACGTATCGCTAGGGCTTCACCGATTCGGCCCATTTCAGCCGCGCCTTTCGCAAGGGGTTTGCCTGTACCATTTAGGAAAATAGCTGAGCTGTGGGAAAGTAGCCTTTTATATATGGGTCATCACCTGTATAGAAAGGTCGGAATTTATATCCTTAATGAAGCGAGCTAGTGCTCCTGCGCATTTGAGATCGCAAAAGGAGATGGATTTCTTAATATGTAGCTCGGCAGAATAGCTTGCTAGGATGAAGTCGAGTGAGCCTATGGATCGACGTGGCACAGCAATGCAAGAATACGTGGGAAATGCGGTTATCAAAATGTCGATAGCATCTTCCATTTGTAGGTTAAGCTCCATGCGAGAGTAAGACAAGCAAGATTACCGTCTTAGACTAACGATCCGCCTGACCGAGGGCGGCGTTGGAAATAATTTCAGACTCATCAATTTTGTTTGCAAACATGCTTACGGCTTCCAACGCATCACTGGCTCCATCACGAATCTGCACGATCACCGCACCTGCTTGGTCCGCCAGCTCTACGCCCTTCAGAGCGCGGCCCTGGGTACTTTCCATGCTAATGATCGCCTGCCGTGTTTCGCTAAGAATCTTGCTGATCATCTCGGCAATTTCGGTAGTTGCACTGCTGGTTCGCCCTGCTAATTGGCGAACTTCATCTGCTACCACTGCGAATCCGCGGCCTTGATCGCCAGCGCGGGCAGCTTCAATGGCCGCGTTAAGGGCAAGTAGATTTGTTTGATCTGCGATGCCACGGATCGTTTTAACAATGGCGGTTATCTGTTCTGAACGTGCGCCTAATTGAGCGATTTCAGTTGCCGAGCGACACATTTTCCGCGATCTCGCACATCTCGCTAGCTGCTGCTTGTATAATTTGAGTTCCATGTTCTGCAACTTTTTCGGTCTCTGCCGAAATATGGTAGGCGCGAGATGCGCTACGTCCATCACTTTCATTTTTTTCGACTCGCTCAGTAATGTCGCTGGCGTACTTAACTATTTTATAGAGTCGGCCCCTAACGTCATATACCGGGTTGTAGCTGGCCTCAAGCCATACAGTTCGGCTGTGCTTGCCAAATCGCTTGAACTGACCGCGAAAGAGTTCTCCGGCGTTGAGACGGCGCCAAAAGTCCACATAATTTTCGCTATTGATTAGCCGAGGGTCGCAGAATAGTCTGTGATGCTGGCCTTGGATCTCACCAAGGCTGTATCCTACCGTCGATAGGAAGTTTTCGTTTGCTGTAAGAATGCGCCCTTCAAGATCAAATTCTATGCGCGCGAGAGCCTGGTCCAATGCCTCGAGTTTGCTTCTGTCTTCATTATTAAGTTTAACTCGGCGGGTAACGTCGAGTGCATATGTTATTATCTTGACGATATTACCATTAACGTCGGGAATTGGATTGTAGCTGGCCTCCAGCCACAGAATGTGGCCTTGCGCATCTGGTCTCTGGAATGTTCCTGACACGAACTCTCCGCGGCTTAAACGGGCCCAAAATTCCGCGTAATCTCGATTTTGCACTACGGTATCTGGACACAAGCGGCGGTGATGCTGACCTACCAGAACCTCAGCACGGTAGCCAGAGAGACCAAGATAGTTATTATTGGCACGTAGGATCGTTCCGCCAACATCAAACTCGATAACGGCCATTGAACGTTCAAATGCTCGGGTTAAACTTAAATTGGCGTTCAGCTCAGTTTCAAGATGAATGATTTTTTTCTTATGACTCGTATTGAACATCGGTGCTCTCCTTTAAAAAGGCGTAAATTTTTTAATTTCAATTTTATTTAAGATATAGAGATGAGCGGCAAGCTGAGCGCGCTTCCAATATAGCGTCGCCTCAGAATATTGTAGATGTATAATCTAAAATTCACACGTTACTAGTACGTTTATGTATAAGCTAGGCGCCTTTTTAATAAGATCGGGGTGAACGTACGTGAGTCGCTAGGAAGTACGTTCTTTTTTATCTCTTTTTATAAGGTACTCATTCCAGAATTTTTTAAAGTGAGTTAGGTTCTGCTGCCTCAGAACATTCGTCACCAAGGGGTCAATTCGTTAGGTCAAACGATTAGGGGTTGAGATGAGGTCATTGGGAAGAAGTTAGCATCTGAAACTAGAAATAGTCAGCTGATATCTCAGGCGTTTTTAACATAAATTTCGTTTTTTAGTAGTTGTTCCGCTTTTTTTGTAGATTGTTAGTTTGCTATCACTTACGTTCTTTAAGCGTCAGATCACTAAAGGTCAGCTATAGGAATGAATCTGCGAAGCAGGGGGGAAACCGCAAAATGGGTGGCCATACTACGGAAGCCTTATGGATACATTAACATGTCTAATTTTTTTGTGAAATTTAAGATCAAAGTCCTATAACTCAAGAGATTTTACGTGAGACACATTTTTCGTATTGACGAGGTCGGACCTTTGGGTAGTATTGATGGTGACTGCATTCAATCGGCTGAATTTTCCGAAAAGTAAAGGTGATCGAGATGAAATCATTGTTCACTGTTCCATTAGGTCTTTTTTTTGGCGGTGCTATGCTTTTTTCTATTCAGGCAAGCGCGCAGTCATCCAGCCTTCATGAGACATCGGAACGCTCGGCAGAGCATAGTGCCGATGTTCGCCGTATCGAAGCTGCACGGGATAAGCATTCCGCAGACGTAGCAAAGCTAGATGGCAGCTATCGAGCGGCTAATGCTGACGCGCACGCTGCAGCTGTTAGGGATGGGGAAGCGCATAAAGATGCGAAGCTCGCTGAACATGACGCAGATATAGCGAAATGGAACGCTAAGCATAGAAATTAGGCTACTAGGTGAGTAGCGATATCTATTCGGCAAGTGCCATCGAGTTGCGAAGTTAAATGCTTACTTTAGCCTTATCCCCGGTTGGCACTCTATAGAAGAAGTGGAGCGCAAAGTACAGCAACCATCATCGCTTCCGGGGGCGGTTACTTTCGTGTCATTGCAGAGACCGTGCGGGCCGCCGATGACAAAGGTCCAGGTCGTCTCTAGCCTCTTACAGCGCTGTCCTTTCTAGCCAACATGGGACGGGCAACGTATCGATCCAGTATGGTTTCGATGGTCAGCTGGGAGCACCTATCACTGCCTGCGCGGCCAGTGTACAGCTATCAATAAAGCGGCGCGGTTAATCCGTAGTGTTAAGGCGGACATCGCGCTCTGCGGCGGCGCCTAGGCTGCTATCAATCGCATCAGCCTAGGGAGCTTCGCCGCCGCTTGGGCTTTGTTCACTGGATTCAACGACGGCCCGCAGGAGGTATCCCGCCCTTTCGACAGCGATCGCGACGGCTTCGTCATGGGCGAGGGTGCTGGGCAGCTCGTGATAGAGACGCGCGAGCATGTCCTCGCGGGCGGCGCGCACCCGCTGGCCGAGCTTGTAGGCGACATCACCAGCGGCGATGCCTATCACTTCACGGCCGGCCCTGAAGATGGTCGCGGCGCTCGCCGCGCTATGGAGCAAGCCCTGCGGCCAGGCCGGTATCAGTGCTGCTGACGCCCAGCGCATCAATGCCTATGCTACGTCCATCTGTGAACTTTAGAATTTACGTTTTCTTAGTAGCGTTTCTTTTGGTGTTTCACCAAATCTAGTTCCGTAATAACGCGTGAAGAAATAGCGATTAGTGAACCCCCATCGAAAGGCTATCTCTGTAATTGAATCACATTCATCAGCGTTCAGAAAGGCCTCACGACAGCGTTGTAGCCGAATATCCCGAAGTACCGCCAGTGGCGTCATTCCCCCGATAGGCTTTGAAAAGAAGCTGAAGGTTCCGACCGCTTGTACCGGCTGCTAGCGCGACTTCGGTCAGTCCTATGGGCGTATCTGCCTTTGCCAGCATGAAGTCTAATGCTCGCCGTAGTGCTCCAGGAAGGACCTCGAGTCTTTTGCCTCGTAACGACTCCGTATAATTATGCGGTACTCTTTCAAGAATGGTGCTAAGTAATGCTTGTCGCAAATGGGCTACGGCGATCGGTGATGTGAATGCGGGTTTTCCGATGTTGGCCCTTAAAGCTTGAGCGACGCTAGCAATCCCATACCAAGCTTCAGATCCCAAAATTATCATGGGCGAAAAATCCCAGCGGTCTTGGCAGGGAAAGCCTTGTAATACCCCCATCTCGCCGTGCAGCAGATCACTCGAGAGTATAATGGTCTCAGTCGTCGTTCCGGCTTTAAATTGGCCAGTAATCAAACGGCTGCTATCGACGACGCAGAGCTGGCGAACGCATTGCACCGCTTCAGCATTCCGCATCTGCCATTCAGACATCCCTTCGGTTGTGAACGAGAGAAAATAAACATTGGTTTCTTGCTGTTATCGGAATCCCCATCCGCTTGAGCTCTGTGTTGAACACAAGAATAAATCGTTAATGAGATAAGTAGTCTTCCTGTAATCGATTGCTACTGCTTTTGGCAGGATAATATCCGGAGCCAGTCCGCACTGATCATAGTAGGCTTGTAGTTCTTCTTCGTTCTTTATTGTAACCGCCGAAACGCTTGGATTCATCTCAACAGTACCTGCCTTCTAGGATTAGTGTCAGCTCGAAAATTACTCTGGGATTGCCTCTGGCGTCGAAACTCGGCATAGGCGGTAGATGGCAAGCTTCGAACGGGTTTCTGGCACGAGTCTATAAAGCGAAAAGTGCGTTTAACAAAACGAAATCTTCGATCGTCTTTGCGTGCTAGATGCATACCGCTGCTGGCATATTTGGTAGCCTTCATACGAATCCTCGTGGAGGAAGGTCATCTAGACCATTCCGGCCGAAAGGACGTTGGTCACTTCTTCTTCGCACGATGCATCGAGTATGCACCCAGATTGAATTATCATGAAGTAGAAGTTGACGTTCTTGTCGATGCACTATCTAGGGAGTTGAACTCGCTAGTCTGCTTAGTCATTGCTTATCTCAATGACGTCAAAATTTTAGCTTCCTATCAAATGGAAAAGGAGATAAATACTCCTTTTGTACGAAGGAGATAAGCTTGTCGGTATGCTCTTCAAGGCGCGAAACTTACGTGGCGGATATTAATAGATTGTTTAGTGTGCGCAGCGAGCACAGAGAAAAGTAAAAGTATTTTTCAGTAAAGTTAAGAAAAAGGAGCTGCCTATAACCTATCATCGTGGTGTAAGTCTATCCCAGCTATGCTGGAGGCTATGAGATCATCGTGCCACTAGGAGAAATATAGTGCATTTGTACTATTGCTTTTTGAGTAATTGCTCAAGAAAGGCAATCTTGGCGTCGAGTAATTATTAAATTTTTATGACCACGAAAAGGGGATTTATGGCTGTGCTCGTTCGGTCCATCGGGTTTCAAAGGTCTTAGTACCTAATGTCATTGCGTGAATTAAATTGTTATAAATGAATGATCTTGCTTTGGCGGATTTGGCTTTCTGCCTAATAGGCTCTCGGGTTTTATTTTTTATTATATTGCTTATTATGATGCTTGATTGATTAGTTAGGCTCGGTGTCTGGCCATTTTATATAAATTTAATATATAGTCAGATGAGCGTAGTGCAATTAATAGCTCGCTGGCGAGTCATTTGAGGTCATACTATGTTAAACGAAAAAGAACTTGAGACACGTGCTGAGCTAATTCGGCTCCATAAAGAACTCTTGGAGCACCATAATGCGCTGAGGCTAATAGAGTGCAGCGATAAAGATTTTGATGCTCTTATTAGGTCTATACAGATGCTACTGGAAAAAAGCGCTGACTTGATTGCGGAAACGGCGGCGGTCTTTTTACCCATTAATGAAGCAGAGCCTAAGAGACCATTTTCTTAGTAGCGTAGCTTCCGATGTTGGCTTAATTTGCCATGTCTGCTTTGGTGATCTAGATAGCCTTTAAGGTGACTAGTTTGTCATCTCCGTAACAAGGCTAACGGCTATTTTAAAGTAGTAATATTTTCATGGTACTGCTCGATCGAGAGTAAGAGGTTGTTTTTTTGAGTTTGAAGTTTCGGAGTATTGCCCGGAATTATTGTGCGTTTGAGTAATTTTGCGGTTTAAAGGACTTTGCCCCCTTGCCTAGCGGCATCATACATTCAGGTAATCTCGATGCATCCTAGTGGCTGGCCCTCCCTTGATAACATCAGTGTTCGTACTAAGCTAACGCTAGGCTTTTCCTTGCTGATAGGCATGATATTGCTCGTGGCTTATACCGCATGGGAAACTACTGATATCTTGCGTGGCCGCAATGAACGAACTAGCCAGGTTGCAAGCTTTAGTTCAATAGCGAGAGACATGCGCACAGAGCGTGTAGTATATTTCATTAAGGCCGACGACACGCAGGCTGCGAAATGGTTGTCCGCTCTTGAAAAAACTGAAATTCAACTTCAGACAATCGCTCCTAACTTTCGGTCGCCGATGAATAAAGCTTTGCTAAGCGAAGCAGAAGAAACGCTTAAACGCTATCGTAGCTTTCTGCATGCTGCAGTTTTAGCTACCCAAGAACGCAATGTAGCGCAACGAGCTGCAACGGCATCAGCAGAAACAGCTAACACGCAGATTTCATCTCTTGAAGATGTTGCAGATGGTGAGTCAGGCAACTACCACGTCCGTCAGCAGCTAGCAGCCCTATCGCTTGGAATACAACGAATGCGAATAGGACTGCATGGTTACGCGGTGCAACCGAGCATTGAAGCCGAAAGCATTGCTCGCACGGCCATCGATAGCGCCTTAAAGCAGGTAGAAGCACTTGACAAAAGCGATCTGCCGGACGAAGCCGTTCAGGGCCTTGCTGATACAGTCTCAGAATACAGAAAGCGCCTAGATGAGTTAGCTGGTTTACAAGCCAGAGTGGAGGCAGCGCAAGGTGGCGTTACAGCATCTATTGCTTCTGTTCTTTCTATAACGGACAAACTCACAGCGATTCAGGCGGAGCTTCAGAATTCCGACGTTGCTGATGCTCGCCAGCGACTATTGATATGGCTAAGTCTCGCAGTTGTCTTGGCCTTACTAAGCGCTTGGTTGATCACGCGCTCTATTGTCTTGCCATTGAGACAGACAGTTGACTTATTGAAAAACGTCGCCTCCGGAGATTTCACACATCAGTTGAACGTAACGCGTAAGGACGAGCTGGGCGTGCTGCAGACCAGCATGCAGCGTATGACTTTCAATTTGCGTGGTCTGATCAGCGAGATGGGTGATAGCGTTATACAGGTAGCTAGTGCTGCAGAGCAGTTGTCTGCAGTTACGGAGCAGACTAGTGCTGGCGTCCATTCTCAAAAAATTGAGACTGATCAGATCGCCACAGCAATGCAGGAAATGACGGCCTCTACCCAAGAGGTCGCGCGTAACGCGGCTCTAGCGGCAAAGTCGGCGCTTGATGCTAGCCAACAAGCCCAAGAGGGCGATGTGGTTGTCAAAAAAGCGGTCGTCCAAATCGAACGGCTAGCCAGTGAAATGGATTCAACTAAGTCTGCTATGTCCGCGCTTCGCGGCCATGCCGAAGGCATAGGTAGTGTCTTGGACGTCATCAAAGCCGTTTCTGACCAGACCAATCTATTAGCTCTCAATGCCGCCATCGAGGCCGCTCGTGCTGGCGAGGCCGGCCGAGGATTTGCCGTCGTCGCCGATGAGGTACGTGGGCTTGCTCAGCGTACACGCTCGTCGACTGAAGAAATTGCTCAGCTCATTACGGTTTTGAATGAAAGTACGGATCACATGGCCACGGTGCTCGAGCAGAATATGCTGCTGACTAACAGCAGCGTTGGTCTATCGCGTGAAGCGGGTGAGATGCTTAGGCATATCACCTCTGCGGTGAAAAATATTGAGTCTATGAATGATCAGATTGCATGCGCTGCAGAGCAGCAAAGCGCCGTTGGAGAGGAGATTAATCGTAGTGTGGTTAATGTTCGCGATATATCTAATCAGACTGCAGCCGCGAGTGAAGAGACGGCGGCATCAAGTATGGAGTTGGCGCGTATAAGCGTGAGGTTGCAGGGAATAACTGGGAAATTCAAAGTCTAGGATGACGGCTGAAGTGGCGGGGGCTTTTCCTATAAGGTCAGCTACCCATCTATTACGTTGGCTGCGATAGCGTTCATTCTCTGATCTCAGTCTGCCCCTTTATATGTCCGCCGCGCTAGTACCTTGGCAGCAACGGCGGGTGTTTACCCTTCCGAATATCCAAATTGGTTTCTATCGAGGTAAAGCAGGTGGCATATTATCACTCCAGTAGAAATTTATCCTCTAGTTAGCTTTCGCTTTTCATACCGCCCTCGCCCTCGACTTCGTGCTGGGTTATAAAAAATGCTCGTTCAGGAAGGTCTGTACCTGCTTTTGTCTTTCTTTAGAAATGATGCGCCGGTGTTTCTATGTTCTGGTTGATTAGGGACTAAAAAGCGGCCGCCGCGCCGCTGAGTCTACTTGTTTATTAGTGATTGCTGCTATTTAATATAAAGTGGCACTTAGCGCTCTTCAAATCAAGGCGTGATATAATCAAAACGTACACAAGTGTCTTGGTGTGATCAATTTTAAGTCAAAATACTTGTCGACTTTAATAGGTCAGAGCGGCTTTTGCTATTAAATTCTGAGGGGCGATTTGACTCATAATGACAAGACGCGAAATGCGATTTACCGTTGTGGTCCTCCTTCTTGCAAACATAACAATTTGTTTTGGATTGTTAGCTGCAGTTGCAGGTTTCTGGTAAGAGAGTCCAACGAAATCGCGGCCGTTATTCGATCTTCAGGGTCGTGATAAAAGTCCTTAGTAAGTGATAGGATCTAACAGATGGTTCGGTAGGGTCGGGCTGTAGAGGCTTACAAAAATTTGGCATTTCTTGGCCGTTGAGCATCGTCAAGCTGATGAATAAATCTTCTCTTGTTCAAGCTGTCCTTGGGTCGAAGCTGCTCATAGTATCAAGCAATTTAACGCTTGATGAACGGCAAGCGTTAGCAGAAATGTTGGCCGATTTAATGGGCCGGGAAACGACATTCTGTATTAGCCGTGAGCAGCAAGATTGGCTGGTAGCCAAAGCATGGTCCGCGGCAACTGGGAAAACCAGACGTGCGCATCGCCGTTCTTCTTTTGGCAATAAAGTCGATTTTGAAAAAATCCGTTTGATGTTTTCTAAATTAGTCGAATAATAGTTTTTGCCATATCCAGGCATTAATTTTAGTAGTTGCTGATACTCCGATCACATAACCGCCTGCTGGCTACTATTTTTAGTCAGCTCTGAAAGTATTTGTTTGAAATACCTGCGCTCGTCTTGATGACGCGGATATCAGCATTGAAATGCTCAGCTACTTTTTTTAAATTTTCTCAGGCGTCTCACTCAGAGGCGTGCGAATGTGGCTCGGTAGGTGATTTGGCCGTCTTGAAAGTCATGCACGTCGGCCAGTACGTATTGATTGCGATATTGGAGCGTCCAGACCGCTATCGGTGATCACTTTGGGCCGCTAGATGTTGTCGCTGTCTTCGTCATCTGCCAATACGAAGCGACCAGGGGGGATGTCGTCATAAAGCCTGGTTGACGCTTACCGCTCGCCTGATATCCCTTTGCTATAGCCTGATTTGAGGATAAAAAGATAGGCCCATTTAGATAAGGAAAAGTGCATGGTATGGATCCAGAACACTTCGTTTCGTTGAATCACGGCTTGGACAGGTGTGATAGAAATCAATTAATTTATAAAATGCGATTTTTCTTAATTAATCGTCAAGGTGGGGCTGCGAGTTTGACACGGTCTAATTAGGCACGTAGATCGTTCAGAAAATTTTATGATCAAATTAATTTTCGGTATCAAAAGGGTTTTAGATGAATAATTCGATACGGACAGCATGTCTCTTAATCGCGTTGGGAAGCGTCCACCAGGTGCTTGCTGCTAATTCAACCACTGTACAGACTGCATCTCCTCAAATTTCCGACACTGCAGGTTATTCAGACCAGGGGCATAGCAAGCGCAGCCACGTTAAGCAAGTTAAGAAAGGTGGCGCTGGTGGTGCAGGCGGCGCAGGCGGCAGTGGTGCTGTACCTGGAAAAGGAGGCACTGGAGGAAAAGGGGGAGCGCCTGGTGCGAACGGCACACCTGGCACAGATGGTGCGCCAGGAGCAGATGGCACTCGAACCTAGCTCGATGCAACGAAGAGGAAAGAAATGCCGTGCCCTTCGTTGCCTATGCCGATGGTGCGAAGACCGAATGTTAACATTGAGTCAATAGGGCTCATCGGAAATCCCGACTACGAGTATCAAGCCCTTGCAACAGTTCGCTTATGTCTTGTAGGCGCCCTGCGACGACGTGCAATACGCCATCTCGCGTCTCAATGGTGCCATCCACACGCATAAGCTGGGACGCTACCAGCTCCCGCCGTTGACGCTCCGCGAGGGTTCGCCAGACCACCACATTCACCATGCCAAACTCATCCTCAAGCGTTACGAAGGTTACGCCGCTGGCGGTGCCTGGGCGCTGCCGACCGACAACTAGCCCAGCGATCCGGGCTGGCTGACCATGGCGGCGCTCCTTAAGGTCGCTAGAGCTCATAAGGCGCTGGGCCAAGAGCTTGGGACGTAGCAAGGTTAGGGGGTGGGGGCCTAGGGTTGTACCCAGCGAGGCGTAGTCGGAATGGAGGTCTTCACCCACCGTCGGGGCGGCTAACTCTTGGATCTCCTCCTCGACGACAGCGCCCTCGGCAAAGAGGGGCAATTGCGGCTCGATCGCAGCCATCGCCCAGCGTGCCTGAAAGCGATGCCCCGCTAAGCGTTGGAGCGCGCCAGCATCCGCCAGGCACTCACGCCCATTGGCATCAAGACCAACGCGCAGGCACAGATCGGTGACATCGCAGAATGGCCGGTGCCGGCGGGCCTGCTCAACCGCGCGCCCGGCTTTCTCAGCGAGGCCTCGCACCATACGCAGCCCCATCCGGATGGCGGGTTGTCGGCTATCCGCGACAGCCTTAAGGCTGCAGTCCCAGTCGCTGCACGTCGCGTCCACCGGCAGTGTCTGCAACCGGTGCCGCCGGGCGTCCTGCAGGATCTGGTCGGGGCTGTAGAAACCCATGGGGTATGAGTTGATCAGCGCCGCAGCGAAGGCCGCCGGCTCATGGCATTTGAGCCAGCAGCTGGCGTAGGTAAGTAGCGCGAAGCTGGCCGCGTGGGACTCGGGAAAGCCATAGCTGCCGAACCCCTCGATCTGGCGGAAGATGTCCGCGGCGTACTCGGCGGTGTAGCCGTTGGCGAGCATGCGCGAGGTGAGCCGCTCCCGGTGCGGCTCAAGCCCGCCATGGCGCTTCCAGGCCGCCATGCTGCGACGCAGCTGATCGGCTTCGCCTGGGGTGTAGTCGGCGGCAAGGATGGCGAGCTCCATCACCTGTTCTTGGAATAGCGGGACGCCCAGTGTTCGGCCGAAGACGCGCTCCAGCTCCGGCGGATAGCTGATTTCTTCTTGGCCGGTCCGCCGGCGCAGATACGGGTGGACCATCCCTCCCTGGATAGGGCCGGGCCGGACGATGGCCACCTCGATCACCAAGTCGTAGAAAGTCTGCGGTTTCAGGCGCGGCAGCATGGCCATCTGGGCGCGTGACTCGATCTGGAACACGCCAAGGGTGTCCGCACGGCTGATCATGGCGTAGGTGGGCTTGTCCTCCTGAGGCACGGTCGCCAGCGTCAGCTCCTCGCCCCGGTAGCCTTTGACCAAGTCGAAGCACCGGCGCAGGGCGCTGAGCATGCCCAAGGCGAGGATGTCGACCTTAAGCAGGCCCATGGCATCGAGGTCGTCCTTGTCCCACTGGATGACCGTCCTACCCTCCATGGCGGCGTTCTCCACCGGCACCAGGGTATCTAGTGTCTGGTCTGCGATGACGAAACCACCCGGGTGCTGCGACAGGTGCCGCGGGAAGCCAATCAGCTCACCGGTGAGCACCAGAATCCGGTGGAGCAGCGGGCTGTCAGGATCGAAGCCCGATTCGCGAAGACGCTCCGGTGGCGGTAGGTTGTCCGTCCAACGGCCGCAGCAGTCCGCCAGCGCCGTGATCTGGTCTGGGGGTAGGCCTAGAGCTTTGGCCACGTCCCGGACGGCGCCAGCGGCGTGGTAGGTGGACACCACCGCAGTGAGCGCGGCGCGCTGGCGACCGTAACGGCGGAAGATGTACTGGATGACCTCTTCCCGGCGGTCATGCTCGAAGTCGACATCAATGTCCGGTGGCTCATCGCGCTCGTGGCTGATGAAGCGTTCGAACAGCAGGTTTATCCGGGTCGGATCCAGCTCGGTGATACCTAGTGCGAAACAAACCGCAGAGTTGGCCGCCGAGCCGCGCCCCTGGCAGAGGATCCCCTGCTGCCGCGCGAAGCGGACGATGTCATGCACCGTCAGGAAGTAACTCTCATAGGCTTTGTCGGCGATCAGCTGCAGCTCCTTTTCGATCTGGGCGCGCAGCCGATCAGACAGGCCTTCGGGCCAGCGCCAGGCGCAGCCCTCTTCGGTCAGCACCCGCAGCCAGCTGGTAGCCGTGTGACCCTCCGGCACCACCTCGCTGGGGTACTGATAGCGCAGCTCGGCCAGACTGAAGGTGCAGCGCTCGGCGACGCGCAGGGTTTCCGCCAGCAGCTCGGGCGGATAGCACCTCGCCAAGGCTTCACGGGTGCGCAGGTGGCGCTCCCCGTTCGGAAAGAGCAACTGGCCGGCTTCAGCTACTGGGACGTGATGGCGGATCGCGGTGATGGTGTCCTGCAGGGCCCGGCGCCCGCGGCAGTGCATGTGCACGTCGCCGGCGGCTACCAGCGGCAGCTGCAGGGCCACACCCAGCTGCTGCAGCTGCTGCAGTCGTACCTGGTCGTTCTGGTCGAAGTGCAGCCCAGTAGCAATCCATAGCCGGTCCGGGAACACCGCCAAGAGCCAACGCACCGCCTCCGCCTCCGCGTCCCGCGCCGGTACCCAGAGCGCTACGAGGCCGGCGACCTGGTCGAGGTCCTCGCGCAGCAGCCGGTAACTGCCCTTGTCGGCGCGCCGGCGGGCGAGGGTGATCAGTCGGCAGAGATGCTGGTAACCCTGTAGGTCTTGCACCAGCACCACCAGCTTGGGGCCCTGGGCGACCTGAAACTCCGCGCCGACGATCAGCCGGACGTCATGCTTTTCTGAGGCCTGCCAGGCCCGCACGATGTCAGAGAGGGTGCATTCATCGGTGATGGCCAGCGCCTCATAGCCCATGGTTTTGGCTCGCTCGAACAGCTGATCGACGCTGGAGGCACCGCGCTGGAAGCTGAAGTTCGACAGGCAGTGCAGCTCCGCTTAGCCGAGTGTCACGCGAACCACCCCTGTACCCACCAGCCTGATCCTTCCGCCGGAGACTGGAAGGCCCAGGCCGTGCGACCGTCGGCGAGCTCGAGGACGTAGTAATCCCGCCGGGCATCCTCTCCGTCCCACCACCCGCTCTCGATACGCTCAGGCCCGCTCAGGACCCGTGACTGATCGACATGCAAGGGCTCCGGCGCCGGTAGCAGCCACCCTGGCCGCCGATTCGGTCCCAATGCCTGTAGCGCCAGCGAAGGCGTGTCTCGCCGCCAGGCCCGCTCCGGCCGGTGATCACCCTGGGCGCCCACCGCATAGACCGCGTCGTCGCCCAGGCGAGAGCGCAGCCGCTCGCGCAGCTGCTCCCAGCTCACGGTCTGTTGCGGACGATCATCGAAGAGGCCGCGGTGCTGAGGGACGAACGATGGCAGCTCGTCAGCGACCAGGCCGATGGCGAGCACCGGCTCAACTACCTGGGTGGGCTCCAGGCGGCCGCGGGCAAATTCGAACAGCAGTGCCGGGTCCCGCTCAGGAGCGAGCAGCCCCACCACCACTTCAGTCGTCGGCGCATCGCGATGCTCAAGGCGCAGGGTGAAGCGCTGGGCGCCCATGTCCCGGCCAGCGAGGTAGGTGGCCAGGTCCGAGGTCAGCCGGCGCAACGGGAATAGCAGGGCCTGCGTCGACTCGACTTCGAAGTTGAGCTCAATCCGCAGCCTGAAGGTGGTCGGCGGCAGGAAAAACTCCAGGGGCAGCACCTTGCTGCCGAGCATCTGATCGAGGTGGTTCAGCAGACTCAGGGGGAAGCGCCGGGCGAGCTGGGCCCGGGGCAGGGCTAGCACCTGATCAAGCTGACGGAGCCCCATGCGGCTCAGGGCCTGGACGATTTCCGGCTCGAAGCCCGAGAGCGCCACCGGTAGCGTGCGCATCGCGCTGGCCAAGCCTGCGTCGTCGCGGACCGCCAGGCTGTCGCCGGCGTTGGCCAACACCCGGGCGGCGACCGGATTTGGCGCCAGGGTGATCCGGTGGCCAAAGCCCAGCGCTGTGAGCTCTTGGCGCAGCCTCGCTTCGAATCTTGGCCACGGGCCGAATAGCGGCAGGCTCGACTGCACCTCTAGCACCAGGGCGTCGGCGAAGTGCAGGCTCACCTGGGAGCTGAAGCCATATGCCTAGGCGGCTAGCAGCTCGTGCTGGCGCCTCAGCGCTGCCTCGTCGTACTCAACCGTCGCAAACTGCGGGCAGATCGCCTGGGCGGCGGTGTAGGTCATCTCCGGTCGGAGCCCAAGCGCCAACGCCGCCGGGTTCGCCGCCTTGATGATCCTGCGCTGGATAGGCCCGTGGAGCAGCACCACGGGTTCGTCCGGGTCAGGACAGTTGCGCAGCACACCGTCCAACGCGAACTGCGGGAAAAAAATGCAGGCCCATTTCATGGCGGTCGTCCCTCAATGCCAGACCCGATGCGCCAGCGCGGTCGTCGGTGGATTGCCGCCGCGACACTTGAGCACCCGCAGCTGCTGAGGCGAACCCTCAAGCACCAGGCGCAGTGCTGCAGGTGAGGCATTGACCGCTTCCCGCTGGCGGCGGAACGCAAAGGCAAGGGTCTGCCCGGTCTCTGCGGCCACCTGCAGCCGGCGCAGAGCACGATCGTCCGAACGGCTTGGCCAGCAGAGCACCGCGCCGCAGCTACCGGAGCGCAGGCACTGTTCTGCGGCCCACAGCACGTCTTTACCCTGGACCTGGATGACGCTTAGCCGGCCAAGATCCACACCGGGCTGTAGCCAGGCATGCGGGTAGAGCAGGTAGGGAGGGGCGATCAGCACCACTTGCTCGCCGGCGGCGGTCAGGCGCGCCAGTGTCGGCCACACCAGGGTCAGCTCACCCAGGCCCGGCCGGGCGCTCAGGATTTCGGTCAGGGCAGCATCAGGCCAACCGCCGAGGGGCAGTTGGGCGTCGAGCGCGGAGTGCCCGGTTGGTTGGGTGCTGGCATCGTCCACATGCGGACTCTGCCCGCGCCACACGCGGCGGCTGTCGAGCAGGGAGTCGAGCGCAACGACATTGGCGGCTGCGTTATCCATGCTGCACCCCCGTCTGCACTACCTGTGCCGACGGCGTGCTGCCGCGCTCGGTGAGCAGGACCTGCAGCTGTGCGCGTACCCTGAAGAGGTCTGCGTGCAAAACGGAGTTCATCGACTCCAGCCGCAGGATATGACGCTGGGCACGCGAGAGGGGATCGTCGCGGTCGTCCGGAATGAGCCGGTCACCGCGGGGCACGTGGCGCTGATTCTCTTCCTGTACGAACTGGACGTAGCGCAGTCGGTGACGCTGCACCTCCGCTGTCAGGACATCCCGCTCAGCGACCAGTATGCGATTGGCCCGCTGGGCTTGCCCTAAGCACTGACGCACCTTGTCCAATTCCTCAGTCAGCAGATCAACAAGGTTGCGGCAGTACATCAGCTCCGTGGGGCGGAAGAATGACTGCTGCTGTTCGAAACTGTCCTGCTCATCACCAAGCATGTCCATAGCGGCCCACCTGCTCAATCCCTGACGCCATGACCTTCTGGTACTCGACAGAGCGATCGGAACAGCGGTGACAGGGTCGAGGGATACGGGGAGAAATGGACATGGGATAGCCTCCTATCTGATTACTGTATAAATAGACAGTAATCAGGGGGGGGACGATCCAGCAAGCTTGACAGCGACAGACGGCAGAGAAGACGAAGCGAAAGATTCTTTCGTTCATCCAGGCGGATGCACATCAGCACCTGATTCCACCTAGCCGGTGTGGCGTGCAATGAGTATGCAGCCAGGCAGCAGCGTCGCTATGGAAGTGGCCGCCGTGAGAAGCACGATTACAAGGTCCGAATCGAACGGCGCGGGAAGCGCTGCTGGCAGCAGTCCGTTTCTGGCTGCATGAAGCCATCGAGCACCTTCGCAGACGATGGCAAATGCCGCTGCTACCAGGCCGGTACCTATCACCGTTCGCGCTATGGACCGTACCGCCATCTGTATTCCCTCAATCTGCGAGAGAAAGGATCGCATCGCCGACCGCGGACTGGACGGCAATTCGCGCCTGATACCGGTCAGCGATAGTGGCGTCAGGTACGGTTGAAACCTTGGACAGGGGCAGCACCTGAGGGCCCGCTACCGGCAGCAAGCTGCAGGCCCCTTTCCAGTTGCCCGCCTGGTAAGCATGGTGTCAGCGCATCGAGCCGTGTATGAGCGTGAGATGTCGCTTGGCCGAAGTACGCGCCAGCTTCGTCTCTTGCTCCACGGCCCACTCATCTTGGATCTGCCGAGCGGTGCCCGTCCGGACTGGCAGCAAGACCGGATACTCCGGTTCTTGCTGATCCACCTGTAGGAGGCCGGCCTCGTGCAGATAGGCATAGGGCTGAGTCAGGAAGTCCGACAGCGGCACCGCATTCGGGCGGCCGCAGTAGGCTTGAAAGTAAAGGTCAGCCCACATGTCCAGGTCGACACGATCGACGATGACGGGGTGATCCATTTCTGGCGGGCGTTTCATAACCGGTCCTTGCTGTCAGGAAAAGGATCACGGTACCGCTAGTTCTGAAAATGCAACTAGGCCACCGGCGGATTGGCGTTCACCTTGCGCTGCTGCAACAGGAGCTGCTTTCGCATCTTGCCAACGTTCAGCAGCTGCTCCCTGATGATGGCGAGCTTAGGCTCATAAAGCTGGAACAGCTCGACGAACCACGTCTCCATTCCGAAGGTAACTGTGCTGGCGGCGTACGTATGGCCCAGACCCTTAGCAATCGGACTCCGTGCGTGCTTCTTCTTTCCTCCTTCCCCGTTGAAGAAGTAGACCTTGCACCAGGCAATGGACACGGATCCCTTGCCATTTCCCCGGACATCGATCAGGCGATAGATGATCTTTCCATTGGCTCTTGCCTTGGCATCTTCGAAGTATTCATCTCTTAGCCGCACTGCTTCTTCGCGCAGGGCTTCGTGGGCTTCGTCCAAAGTAGTCAACGCCAGCCCGTAAAGATGCGAGATACGGCCGTTGCTGGCTTGAGGGTCGATTGCAGGGGTCATTGTCATATCCTATCTATTTACAAGGAGGACGTTCGGGTTGTCATTAGCGAACGAGGGAGAAAACAGGACTGGAAATCCACTTTGTTCGAGAAAACCAACATTTCCGTATAGGTTGTCATTAACTATGTATATTTCGCTGCTAACTGGAATGCGAAGGTAGGAAAGGCAATACATTCGTTTGTATTGTCAATAAATATGGAAAAACTCGGCATTCGGGTGTTGGCGAAAGTGTCGGTGGAACGCTTGCCTTGGCGGTTTTCGCGCTAGATTCATACCGATGTACACTTTCCCGCGAAATCAAGACATCCGTTTGTATTGTCATTAAATATGGGGGAGTCTGCCTCTGGAGGCACAAATTGGCCTACCCAATACATCCGTTTGTGTTGTCAATAGGAAGAGGCAGGCCAATACATCCGTTTAGGTTGTCAATAAGTATGGAAGATCGCCCATTAGCATTGCTCCGGCAAAAAAGCCTTATTAGCGGCTTTTCTAAGTGCCAGACACATTGTCAATACTAATTGCAATGTTGGTGGGAAGCCCCAGATATCCTGCGCTGCACTACCATTTCGCAAGAGTCCAGACGGCCGAGTTGATACCTGCGATGCTAGAATTGAAGGATCCAACACATCCGTTTGTATTGTCATTAGGTATGGCTGGGCGAGGCGCTGTCCCAGCGCTATAAAAAATTCAATACATCCGTTTGTATTGTCATTAAATATGGGGAAACTTTTTTTTGAAACGTCTAGGTTGTGACCGCAACTCATACGGATGTCTTGCAAATGGGAGATGCCGCTATCTAAACACCGCAATCTCCGTGGATTCGGCGAATTCGAGCCCTCCAAGGGCGCGAATTGGAGAAATAAGGGGAATGGCGACGGGCACTCTTGACCGAGGCGTCCTGTAAGACGCCTCGTTGCCCACCGCAATGGTCGACGTACTTAAGGATGGCTAAGGGGGGGCGCCCCGATTTGACCGGTAGGCGTCCTACAGGACGCCTGGCTGACCATTGCGGAGCGTAACGCGTAGCGAACCCTTTCAAGCGAGTGCACGCATGAGTAAGAAGTCCCAGAACACCCACCCGTATGTGGTTGGCCTCGATATCGGCTACTCCAACGTCAAGCGGGTCGAAGGCTACGCCGACGAGGCCTCGCCACGCCAATTCATCTCTCCCGCCCAGGCGGCGCCGCTGGGCAGCCTCAATGGCAATGCGGTACTCAAGGAGGGGGAGCACTATGTCACGCTTGATGGCGAACCTTGGGCAGCGTTCCTGAGCGCCGGCCGGGCTGGGGTAACACGTGAGTTGCACGCGGACTACCCCTCCTCGAAGAGCTACCGGGCGCTGTTCAACGCGTCGATCAGTGAAGCGTGCCGGGACGGTCGAAGCGAAATCGATCACCTCATCACCGGTCTACCAGTCAGCCAGATGCGCAATCCTCAGCTCGTCGAGCGCCTGATCGAGCAGCTGAGTGGCGTTCACCAGGTAGCGCCGCAGCGTGAGATCACAGTCCATGAGGTCACGGTGCTGCCGCAGCCAGTTGGAACGCTCAACTACATCTACAGCACCTACGAAAGCCCGGACGACCTCGATGAAGGCGTGATCCTGGTACTGGATCCGGGGTTCTTCTCGGTCGATTGGGTGGTCTTCCGGCGCGGGGATATCGTTCGCGATTCCAGTGATTCGTCCATGGAGGCGATGAGCGCTCTGCTTGACGCTATCAACGTCCTGATCGGTCGTGAGTTTGGCGGGCCTGGCCCTGGCCGTGACAAAATTGAGATCGCGTTGCAGCGCGGTAAACCCTACATCCAGCTCTATGGCAGTAGGGTGGACCTGCAGCCTTTCGTTGATCAGGCTGTCATGACTGTCGTGCCTAAGGCGCTATCGAACATGAAGCAGCAAATGCGCTTCCTCGATGGAGAAGCGATCGACTTCGTTTTGATCGGCGGCGGCGGCGGTAATTGCTACAGCGCCGCGGCGAAGGAGATTTTTCCCCTGTCCAAAATTCTCGCTGCGGCTGAGCCGGTTATCTCTAACGCCTTCGGGTATTGGCTAAATCACTGATAAGGGGGCCAGGAGATGAGTGACGCGTCGGACGATCTTACGCTGAGGCTGAACGTCAAATTTCGAGACGGCACCGCTCCAACGCTTCAAGCCGAGCTGCTGAGGCTCCCGGGGCGGCAGCGGGTGAAGCGTCTGCTGGAGTTGGGCAGTCTGGGACTCATGGCCGAGCGCGTTATATCCGCAGACGGCGGTACCAGGTCTTCCCCAGGGCTGACCACGCCCAAGCTTGATACCGTCCCTTTGCAGGCCGGAGCGGCGCGAGGTGAGCAACCCGTTGATAGACTGTCGGAGCCGCCAGTGCCGTCCCAAGAGTTGGGCCGCCTGGAGCTCATGGCCGAGCGCGGTATGTCGGCAGAGGGCGGTACCAGGTCTTCCCCAGGGCTGACAGCACCTAGGCTTGATGCCGTCGCTCACCAAGCCGCAGCGCCTCCAGGTGGTCAAACCATTGAGAAGCTGTCGGACCCAGCCGGGCCGTCTCAAGAGGTGGGCAAGATTCCCATCGCAGGAGTAGTGGCAGCGGTAGAGGCCAACCAGTCACCAGATCATCAGCAGCGCGCTGAGGAAACGCCAGGTTTGTCGACGAGGCCCCGGAGGCGTCCCAGCTTCAACGTCGATCTGACTGGTTAGGGGGCAGGTAGCTGAGGAACTGATGCGGGAGCTTGAGCGAATACGACGTGGCAACGCATTCAGGCCCTCGCATTTCCTTCACGACCCAGGCGATCCGAAAGCGCATATGGATCGGGCCGTGCTCAAAGTGACGTCGTAGAAATCTTGAACCTCACCCGGCCTACAACTTTGGGCACCCGCGCCTCGCCGCTGGCGAGTTCCTCGGGCGAAAACGTCATACCGGAATAACGCACGTTGGCGACGTTGAAGCTCATCAGATCACTCACTGGGCTGACGCTGCGCACAATGACCGACCCATGATGAGTCAGGATGAAATTACCTTCGGTCAGAGTCGTGTCTGCGATATCGACAACGACAATCTCGTCCGGCTTGATGTACGGCTCCATAGCGTCGGTGTCGACTCTGGCGGCCCTGGCGTTGCCAGGGCTAATGCCGTATCGCTGCAGCAGCTGGAGCGGCAGCGGAAACGTGCGGAGGAACGTCCCCTCGGAGGCGACTTCAGGCCTTACTTCCAGCAACCCTTTTTCATAAGCCAGCTCGCGCAGCGATCTGACTATGAGGGTGACTGACTCCGAGGTCTGATCAGGCTCGCCCACACCGGTAGCAAGGTATTCGACAGTGCTGCCCAGCGCGCCTGCGAGCGCTACAAGGCGCTCCCTGTTACAGCTCGTGCCCCGATAGAGCATGTTCTTCGTGGTCCCTTCATTTTCGTTCAAAGCAAGGGCCAGCTTTTGAACGGACAGACCTCGAGCATCCATGAGGTCCTTAACCCGTGTGACGAACGCGTCGTGCGAAGTGGCTTCGGGTGTGTAGTGCATGGTGGTCCCTTCCTGGTACGGGGCGATCGCGGTGCCCTCGTGGCTTGGTGGTGCGCTTAACAACAATCCAATTATCTGCGATTTACGCGCTTTTATTTACACCATTCCCTGTACAAAAATTGAACGGGAAAATGCGCTAGAAATGGTGCCGGATTTACGACAATTTGACCGTAAATACCGGGGTACTCTATGACTAGCGTCAATCAGATGACGCCGGATCAACGCTTATTGCGTGAAGCAATTCACAAAGCATTAGGAGTTCCTTAAGGGTACCCACCGTTCATCCCCGATTTGCGTCCAGTTAGCCCCCTTTGGGGGCGATCGATAGGTAGCTCACTTGAAACAGTGAGAACCAACTCACAAAATATGCGCACATTAGAGGTGCAACTTACAGGGTGGTGAGTGTGGCGAAGATTGGAGCTATTTACGGGAGACTAGCAGCAGCACTGTTCTGTACTGCCTGCGCGATCCCAGCCCCTGTCGCTGCCTTCGATCTGACTGGCACCGTCTGGGATCGGCCTTCGACCCAAGGGTGTCGGCCGTTACCAGAGCTTCTTTATGCAATCGCGTTGGTCGAGTCGAAAAAGTACGCAGGCCGGATGGTTACCCCCAATCCCTATGCCCTCAACATCGACGGTAAGGGCTTTCACCCTGGCACCCGCGAAGAAGCAGAAAAACTGCTCCGAGAAGCGTTGCCTAGAACTCGAGCAATTGCTGTAGGAGCGATGCAGGTTAGCCTCAGGTGGAATGGCGGCGAAGTCAGCGACCCGACTGATCTGCTCGATCTACGCACCAACGTTCGGACCGCCACGAAAGTCTTCTGCGGTTTTCAAAAGCAAGGAGGTGACATGGCGCTGCTGATTGGGCGCTATCACACCCCGAACCCCGAGCTGGTGAGCGTCGCCCGGGCCTATGGAGAGGACGTCCTCCGAGTGTGGAGGCGCCTAGTGTTGCTCAAGCAGGAAGGGGAACAAGGATGACAACCGCGACGCCAGTGGGTTGCTTGCTGGAGACGGCACAAGAGTGGATTGAGTCGAAGGACGGTGCGTTCTATCGCTTCTTCGATATCAGCACTGAGGACGGAAAGTGGCTGCTCTCCGCAGCTGAAGGCGACATCGAGCGCCTGGCCTGCCTGCCCGCGTCGGTCTTCAAAATCAGTCTGGTACATGCTGACGGCGGAAGCGCCCCCCGCTCCATGCTTAACAGCTACAGCGTCAGCCTCGTGACTAATGTACTGAGCGAGATCCGCGAGAATCTGCGGACCTCGGAGCTGGAGAGCCGAATCTTCTGGGGACTCTCCGAGAAAGACGCAGGCTGGCTCATTGAGAGTTCCTTCAGCCAGCGCAACCTAATTGCCGCGTTAGGCCGTGTGAAATTCAGTGCTCGGGACGGCCTTGTACGCGAGTCCGCCAGTGAGCGCATCGACACCCTTCAGCTTCTGCTTCGCGTCATGAATCCCAGCTATTGAACCTGGGAATCCGATAACACCCTTTGAGATCCGCAGACATGGACAACGCAACTCTGACCCAACAGATGGTGCAGGCAGGCTTTCGCTGCAGCATCATCACCGTGCACACCGATCACACGTCTAAGCAGGTCAACCGCCTGCGCAAGCAGATCGGTGTCGAGTACAGAGGGGCAAGTGGCCCGCTCCCAAGTGGCGCCTGCCTGCTGTCGAATTCGGCCCAGGTAGTTGAAGCAACATTGTTCATGTGTGCGTACCTTCGCGCCGCGAAAAATCCGTACGTCGATGTCGATGTTCAGGCTGTCATGGCGGCCTATCGCGTTTACACCGGATACCGGTCGGGGAGCGAGGTAGGACTGGCAACGTCGGCCGAAGCGCTTCATATCGATCGGGCCTGGGTGATCGCGCGAGAGTACCGCTCCAAAGAGGTTGTGGTCCGAATTTGCTCCTCGCGCCGGTGCCGCTTGCCATACCTCGTGTCGAGCTCCATGGGACATCGCTCGTCCTGCCCATTCTGCAGCGCTGTGGCTGAACGCGATCGCTACCATTGCGATGTGAACGACGCAGTACTGACCGAACGTCCGGTGGCCGAATTGTTGGAGCTGGCAGCTCGCGTCCAGGACCTGGCAGGTTGGGGATTGGCGGACGATGAAGTGGTCAAGGAACTGGGCTTATCAAACGTCGAGTTTCTGGCTACACGCCGGCTCAACGCCTATGGCGAGCCGGCAAGGCAAGCGATGGCTAAGCGCTATTCGACAGGCAGTGCGCTTGTGAGGGCGCTGACACGTAGCAATAGAGGCGTGGCTGAAAGACGTCTGGCGTAAAGTGCGCTGTGGCAGCAGCCACGACCTTCCATAAGCCGGCAACCTGTTTCCAGGTCCCTTTGCCGGAGTTCGGTCATTGCCGGGGCGACGCCTCAAGGAGGCGTCCTGCAGGACGCCTCGCTAAATCCGGCATCCATTCGAAGGCGTCCTGCAGGCGTCCTGGCCTCCTCGATGCGGAAGCGCTTTACCTACCCGCACAAGCTTAGGCGTCCTGGAGACGTCCTGGCGTAACGGCCTGTGAGCCTGTTAGGTCCGGCATCGCGAGGAATGTTTCCCAGTCACTCATCAACGCGCGGCGCTTTTCGAGGAGTGGACCTCGGTTGTACGCGGCCTCGGTCTTCGAGCCGACCCTGTGCGCCAGTGCCTTCTCGCAGATCTCCCTTGGGTGTGAGGTAGTTTCAGCCGCCCAGGTGCGAAACGTTGAGCGGAAACCGTGCGGGACGGCTCCCTCAAGTTTGATCTTTCGGAGTGCTCGGCCGATGGCGTTGCCAGGGAGTGGCTTTTTACCGCGGGCGTTGGGGAACACCCAGGTATCGTGCTGACCCCTTTGTTGCTCGAGCACCTCGAGCATTCGGTCCGTCAGGGGCACAATATGCTCCTTGTCCCGCTTCATGCGCTCGGCCGGGATCGTCCATCGTCTCGCCGCAACGTCGAATTCCGTCCACCGCGCCTCACGAACCTCTGCATTGCGCAGCGATGTCAGGATCAGTAGCTCTGCCGCACGGGCGGCGGGCCCGTCCAGGGAATCCAGGCGGTGCAGCACGGCTGGGCAGCTTTCCGCCGGCGCCGCGGGATGATGCACCACGTTGCGATCGTGGCGAGGTAGCAGCTTGTCGAGGTGCCCGCGCCAGCGAGCAGGATTAGCGCCCTCGCGATACCCCAGCGCCTGGGCGGCATCAAGCACCGACTCGATGCGGTTACGGACGCGCGCGGCTGACACCTCAATCGTGTCCCAAATCGGGCGAAGCACCTGCAGCACCAGGTCGGTATCGATCTCGGCGACGGGACGACAGCCGAGCACCGGAAAGGCATAGCGCTCCATTGAGCTGACCCATTGACGGTGATGGTCGTGGCTCCACGATGTACCGTGGGTGGCAATGTATTGCCTGGCCAGCGTCTCGAAGAGATCCGGACCGGCGGCCGGCGATAGAACAGCAGGCAATCGTCGACCCGGTAGCTCCGGCACTCCTTCAGCAATCTTCAGCCGGCGCCTGTCCGCTTCAAGTCGGGCTTGCTTCAGCGAGACAGTAGGATAGCCACCGAGCCCAACGTCGTAGCGCTGGCCTTGGAACGAGAACCTGAAGATCCAGCGTTTGGCCCCGGTCTTGGCTACGCGCAAGATCAGGCCGCGTCCGTCCTGGTAGACGCCCGGTTCGCATAGCTCCTTAACTTGCTTCGGTAGCAACTGGCCCACGGTAACCCCCCTCATCGACCGCCGAAGGCTACCACTCAATCTTGCGTATGCAACTACTCAAACTCTCACAGACTTCGCTAGTCGGTACGGGGAACATTCATCCCCGTACCAATTCCTTAGAACCCGCATCACTGCAGGGATGAGTCTTTCTCGCTTTAATTAGAGCCCACAATGAGCCCCACATAACTGTCGAAGCTCCTTTCGCAGATGAGGCTTACGACCAGTGTCGATCCTCGCGTCTACCAACGGCTGTTGAGGCCCAGGGCCGGTAAGCACGCGCTCGGTTTTTAACTAACGTTAGCTACTAACCAAACAGAACAAACGTTGTTGTTTGTTTGTTTTGTTTGGCGCTACCATGCTGTTTTCTTTGACCCGGAGGCGGCCATGGCGGAACGCAAATTTACAGACGCAGAGGTGATCGCCGCCGGCGAGCAGCTGCTGGCAGGTGGGCGCAAGGTCAATGGCTGGGCGCTACGGACCACCCTTGGCGGGGGACGGCCCGAAACGCTCCTTAGCGTCTGGCAGCGCCATCACACTGGGGTACCGGGTGGCGCCATTCCCACCAAGCCACTGCCAGAAGAGGCCACGGCGATCATCGACACCGCTGTTGCCAAGCAGACCAAGGCGATGCAGGACGCCCTGGCCGGCGCCCTCGACCTGGTAGCGGCAGCGGCGCGCAAAGAGGTTGTGCTGGAGCTCGAGCAGGCGCGGCAGGAGATCGCCCGCCTGGAGGCTGAGCAAGACGATGCCAGCGGCGTGCTCGAAGGCCTTGAGGCTGATCAGGAGCGCAATCAGCAGCAGATGGACGGATTGGCAAACGAGCTTCAGCTGAAGGACAGCCAGCTCAGTGCTATGGCTGAGGAGAACGCCAGTCTCGCCGAGCGGCTTGCCGAGGCAGAAGGGCAGGCACAACTAGCTCGGGACCAGCTCGCCGAGAGTCAGGCCGAGCTGAGCCTGGCGCTCGCCCAGAAGGCTTCCGCAGAAGCGGCGAGCGCGGAGCATCAGCGTTCCGCCTCCGCAGCCGAGGAGCGTCTTACCGATACCCAGGCTGAGCTCCGCGATATGCGCAATCGACTTGCCATAGCCCGCTCCGAGGCTGACAACGCCGCGGGACAGATCCAGGAAATGGAGCGTACGCGCGCCCAGGATCTTGAGATCCTCACAGAGCTGCGAGTGGAAAATCGCGCCCTGGGTGACAAGCTCGCCCGGGCCGACGCCGGCCGGGAAGCCGCAGAGCGCTACTTGGAGCGCGTGCAGAAAGACAGCAGTGGCCGAATCGCGGCGTTGGAGCGCCAGCTCGCCAAAGCGGCTTCGAAACCTGCTCCCAGGGGCACCGGTAAGGCACCGCGAGCAGCTAGCCCTGCTGCAGGGGAATGACGTTGGCCAAGCAGTTCGAGGGCTTTCACGTTTACGGCGGATCTGCCGCGCTGAAGTTCGAGGTGGTACTGAATCAGGCGCAGGAAAGCGTGCTCGCGGTGGACGGTGCCGGGCGTAAGGGATCCAGCGAAAACTTCGACTGGTCGGAGAAGCTGACGCTCCAGATTACGCCTCGCGAAATGCCCGCCTTCATGTGCTGCGTCCTTGGGATTACGCCGACGTTCGAAGCGCGCAATCATGGCGCCGCCGGCGACAAAGGGCTGACCCTGGTTAACCAGCCTGAGCGCGGTGTGCTCTACCTTCGCCTGCTCCAGCAACGCGTATCGATCAACGTGCCGATCACCGCAGATAAGGTCTTCCATCTGGGTGCCCTGGGCATCCGTGTGCTGGCCAAACAAGTTCATCTGGACGTACCGACATGTCTGGCGATGTTGCGCGGTACGGCGGGGCGCCTGCTGGTATCGCAAGGAAGCGAGTAAACCACGAGTTCGAGCTGCGCGAAGCATCCGCTGCGGAAAAGCACCTCAACCGCGATTTACGCGAGGCGGCGAATCGTCGGCTTCGCTGGGCGCTGGCTATCCTGATCCAGCGTCATAGCTTCGCCCTGGCCATGACAGCTGAATCGGCAGTCGTCGGCGCTTTCCTGTGGCTATGGGGCTGAGCCGAACCGGCCTTCATTGACGAGAGATGGCTCGGCACGTTCTACGCGAGGTTTCCTCCCTTTCCAGGCATGAACTGCTCATATCCGACCGCTAGTGGCAGCGACAATGGTCGTCATAGCGAGCGACGTCGCCCCGTCTCGGGTAGACATGCCTGGGGTCTGCACTATGGAGCGGTCTATTGAAACCCATACCTATGAAGCAAGAGAGCTACGTCGTCCGTAACTGGCCGTGGCTCGGCCTGCTGCTGTTGGTCCTGTTCATCTGCACGTTCGGTTGGTTCACACGTGGCCTCGATCCTGCACCGGTTGTTGAGGTGCATCCAGGCTGGTATGGCTTCGTCGTTGCTGAGCTGCTTGGCCTATGTGCGCTCGAGGCGCGAGCGACTGATACTGCGTCCGCCCGGGTAATGAGCCGCGTTGCCGCCGGCGGCGCAGGTGTGGCCATTGTCTGGATGTGCTTTTTTGCCGGCTGAATGGAATTGGCGGAACGGCTCCGACCTGCTGAGCGCTGGCAGGTGTGTCAGCCTTTTGCACGGAAGCACCGGCCTCCCTGTGGTCACCGGTACCCAGTTGCGGGGCACTGCTGGCCGACTACGGATCGCCGCGAGTGGTGAGTAACGGTACGTCTTAACCTGGGAGCAGGTGCCGATACAGTAGCTTCGAAAATACCTGGGCGCTCTTCAGTGATGACGAGCTG
This sequence comes from Pseudomonas flavocrustae, assembly GCF_029872515.1. Classification (NCBI taxonomy): domain Bacteria; kingdom Pseudomonadati; phylum Pseudomonadota; class Gammaproteobacteria; order Pseudomonadales; family Pseudomonadaceae; genus Pseudomonas; species Pseudomonas flavocrustae. The sequence goes on from NZ_JAPDIQ010000006.1 coordinate 198,446, forward strand.
CAGGTGGCTGCCGGGGACATTTCGGTACAGGCCAACTGCCGTGAACACTGGTATTCTCACCATGCGCGGTTCCGATACCGCATCGGAATGGCAAAACCTTTCTGCAACGCTATTCGGTAAGCTTTTGCGGAAAATGCTTGCAATGTGTCAGGTGTTGCGTACTATAGGTCGCAACAACTAACCCCTTGGCTTGCGTGGCATGACCATCTGGTTGAGGGGAGAGAAAGCCGGCGAAAGCCGGTTTTTTCGTTTCTGGAGTTTGGATATGCAGGGACCGCTGGCTCACCCCCCTCTGCGCACGCGCGTTTACATCGACGGCTTTAATTTCTATTACGGCTGCTTGAAGGGCACACCCTACAAATGGCTGGACCTGGTCCAACTGTTCGAGCAGCAGATCCTACCCTCTGTCCTGACTAAGGACGTCAATGGCAATCCCCGCCTATCGGTTTTGCTGCCGGATCCTTCGATCAAGTACTTCACTGCGCCTATTCGAGAGAATGTCGCCCGGGCGACTGACTCGGTGGCCTCGCAAAGTCAGTACCACAAGGCGCTGGCGATGCAGTACCCGGGTCGCGTTGCCTTGATCAAAGGCTACTACGCTGTCCAGGAGATGAAGGTCAAGATCGTCGACGCGGAGGAGCCTCGCCGGCCTCCGAAGGAGTGCCAGGAAATCCTGGCCTGGAAGGTTGAAGAGAAGCAGAGCGATGTGAATTTGGCCCTGCAGGCCTATCACGACGCGATTACCCGGCAGGTGGATCAGGTAGTAATAGTGACAAACGACACCGACATAGCGCCGGCGCTCCAGATGATACGAGCACATACCCCGGTGACGGTCGGGCTCGTGGTGCCAACTGGTCCTGGAACACGGCGGGTCAATCGGGATCTCGGGGAGCACGCTCACTGGACGCGCGCCCACATCACTCGTGACGAGTTGGCCGCTTGCCAACTGCCTAGGGTCATCCCCGGCCGGCGTGCAGCCATCAAGCCGTTATCCTGGTATGCACAACCGGCGTTGCTGCAGGAGATCCTGGATCTGGCAGAGCCTATCCGCGGGTCGATCGCGGCAGTTTTCAAATGGATGGAGCAGCCTTTCCCACGGCTAGGAAACGCCCGCCCCGTAGACATGATCGAGACTGAGGAAGGTGCTCGAGAGGTCCTGCAGTACATCCGGACGTACATTGCGCATGCGACGCAGCAGGTGGAGGCTGCCCCAGGTAGTGGGATAGTGACGCCGGAGCCGCCAGCAGCGGAATAGCCCACTGCTATCGGTCTGCTTACGGCCGATCGTTCAGCTGAGGGCCGCCCTGTAAACCTAAGCGGCGCGGACCGCCCCCATTATCTATCAAAGGCCGCTGACGCAGGCCAAGCCGCTGCCTTTCGCTTTGCCGGCGAAGGGCTTCGAAGACCGCAGGATTTCGTCACCGGTCTGCTGGTTTGGCATGGCTGCCGACTGCTGCAGCCACTGGAAGCACTTGTGGCTTGATGGGAAGGTATGAGGGTGGGAGATGCGAGTGGCGGGCGTTAGCGTTGAGGGGCTCAACAGAGCGGCCAACGCTATTGCGGTCAGGGCTAAACGACGCATTTTCGTAACATCTGTGGCTATGGAACGTTCAGCGTGGAGAAGGCGAGCTCGGGATGCCACTCAACTCGGTACAGATCCTTCACAGGGCCGATACCTCCCAGTTGAAGGCCGTACGGGCAGTCGGAAACGTCCATCCCGAACGAGAATCAAGCCAACACCTTGCGCAGCTCTGATCGCCCTAGCCCCGAGCACCTGGCTCATGTCACCAGACGGCTTCGCATGGCCAACCCGCGCATGCGCGGGTTGGCCGTACCGCGCAAGCCTCCGCACGCACGGATTACCAGGATGTCAGTTTCGCCGAGCGCCGCCGCGACATAATCGTGCACGAGCAGCGAGTGCAGGTCCTGCCTCTGCGCATGCTGCTCTGAAGGAATGGTTTGGACGGAAAAATATACCACCCCTGCACATACCTCTAACGTCTACCCACTGCACCCCCTCCGCCCGCGCCCTGCGCGCGATGGAAGGGGAAGGGAAGGAAAAGAGAGAAGGAAAAGAAGGAAGGAAAGGGGGCAGAGCGGCTTGGGGTGAAAGGGGGAGAGGTTGAATAAGGGCTTGTGTTGTACAGGGGTGGTATATTTTGGTGGTTGGGAACGTCGCCCGTGAGGAGGGCACTGCCATGTACGAAGGGATACAGCGTGCGCACCAGGTGCTTGTCGAGCAGCTGGCCAGCTTCAATTCGACCTGGCCAGGATTGGTGGTCGACGGCCGCGTGTGGCAGGTGCCGCTGCTGAATGAGCAGAAGACGCCTGACGTCCTTGAAGTCCAGGAGGTCGACGGCCAGGCGGCGATCGCGCTGGCCACCGCGGCCATCGCCAGCCACCAGCGTGACGTTGGCCAAGCCGCGGGCACCGTCATGCGCCTGCCGGGCTACTTCCGCCTGCAGGCCAGCGTGCTGCCACAGGTGTTGGCCATCAATGCGAGCAAGCAGGTGGTCACCGACGAGATCGAGGCGCTTCGCGTCGCCCTGGGCTACACCCCCGAGATGCGGCCGCGGCTTTTGCGGCGCGCCCTGGGCGCCGGCATTACCACCAAGCAGCTGCAGCGCACCATCCATGCCTTCGACGGCGCGCCGCGCCGGATCTCGTTCACCTGGGCTGGCCACACCACCAGCAACCAGCGGGTACCGGTGGCCACCGTCCGCGAGCAGCTGCAGGCGGAGGCCGAAAGCAGGGCGCAGCACCAGGGCATACCGATCGAGCAGACGCCCGAGTACCAGGATCTGCGCACGATCGCGAGCCTGGCGGACGACCAGGTCCTGATCAAGCACAAGGTCGTGGCGCCGCATCCACGCTGCACGCTCTGGTTCGGGGAGCGCGGCGAGAAGTGGGATGCCATCATCAAGGCCAACCTGCCGGTGTTCGTGCTCGCCGGCGAGGCCGAGCCCAGGGTCTCCGCGCTGCGCGACTTTGATCGCGCCGCCCGCGGCCGCCAGCGTGGCGACGTGAAGGCGCGGGCGGAGGTCTGGGCGGAGCGCAACCTCTACCTACCCACCGGTGGCCAGCGGGTCGAAGTGGCGGAGGATGATCGGGTACCGCTCAAGACGCCTTCGACGTATCGGCTCAGCGGCGTCGCCTATGAGGCCCTGGGCGTGCCAGGCGTTCACATCGAGGACTAACGCCGCGGCCGGGGTTGCATTTCCACCGCGTCGGATACGTTCTGCTGAGGCACACAGTTACCCCAACCAGCGGACGATCACATGACCAGCTATAGCTTCAAGAAGCGATCCGGCACCGATGATAGCGACCCCGAATTCGTGCTTCAGCACTGCGGGAAAGCAACACGCGTCCAGATCCAAGACTCATCCAGCTGGGGCGGCGCCTATGCGGTGTCAGTCGATTATCTGGATGACATGGCCGAGCCACATCTTGTGTGGGTGGCGTTGTCCATCGCGAGCTTTGCTGAGGCGGCGCGCGTGGCAATCGGCCATTTCGAGGCAAACCTACTAGCACATGATCAAGAAGCCGCGCCTGGCGCAGAGCCTGGGTTGCCTTAGTGGCGGCCAGGGCACGGAGGGAAGGGCGCATCAGCGGCACGAACGGCGGCTGAGCGCCCCTTGCGTTTTTGGGACCTGCGATACCATGGGTCTATCGAATCAGGAGGTGCATCATGCATCCGATCATTGCTGGGGAAGTGCGTAGGGCGGAAGCATTGCTGGAAGGTTACCTCGCGTTTCCTCTAGAAAGCATTGAACTGGAGCATATAGACCTCGATCGCCTTCGGCGCCTGCCGCAAAGAATCAAGGCTCCCTTATCTAATTTGCAAATTATTGTTCAAAAGCGACATCTGTCTCAGCGAGACATGGCGATCGCAGTAAATCTTGTAGATGAACTAAGCAATCAAGTTTCGAAGGCAGATGTTCACCCGCGGCTAGAGATACTACGCGATATTGATGCAGCACTGTCAAAAAACAAGCTTTCTCACTTCACGAGATTTGTGCTGCCAATGATTTTGGCAGCGATGGGAATGGTATATTGTCACGTTGGCAACGTAGAGGTCCGGGATGTGTTTTTTATCAGCGGACTGACAGTGCTGATGTTGATTCTAGTTAACAGCTATCTAGCAGCAAGACCGCATGGCACGGTGCTCGTATGTGCGTTTTCCTTGCTTGCCATTGGCGGCAGTCTAGCTGCTTTCATATCTGAAGCTCCAGCGAAGATGTCAGGTATATATCTATTGGTCTCCGCCTTCATTTTCTTGATAGAACTCATAAAAGGGATAGCCGCTCGTCCCACCACTTACGGCAACAACATACCAGTCTACGAACACACTGCTCATGAGCAATTTGAGTTTACTAAAGACAATGATCATGGGCAGGTTATTCGAAACCTATCAGGTGAGTCTTAAATAAAAGCCCACCATATGGTGGGCTTTTTATTCTATTAATTGCCTCGCGGTATTGAGTGTAGAGATAACTCACTCTCAGCGTGACCTAAGCGATTTAACGTCATCACGTCGCCAAGCGTTCCATCACCGTTATTTGATACTCCAGCCTGAACCAATTTTTGGTACATCCCGGCAGCCACCTCTTTATCTATGTGGTTATTTTCCACATAGTTATTCCAGTCTGCCGTGATTTTTTCGTCATTGACTTTGCCTATTTTCGCACCAGCATAGACAGCCGCCTGCTCAGGCTCCAAGCCTAATCTTTTCTCACCGTGTTCCATGTAGGCGTCATAAGACGGCTTCAGTCCCGCCCAATCTTTAGCGGTATTAATTATAGCGCTTGGATAGACGCCTAGGGCCGATTCGTTTCGATTATCAACGTCCCTGGCAGTATCGCGAAGTCGGCCCTCGGCCTGATGCCTAGCCTCTTTGTTCGCTTGGCCCGCATAGGCTTGAGCATCGTTCTCTACCGTCGCACCATGCTTATGAAAAGCGGCTCCAACCTGCGCTGTTGCGGCAGGGCCTGAAGCTCGCGTATACCCTGAATCAAACTTACTATTAAAGCTACTATCTGAGACTTGATGCCCTGCACCACCAGTTTCTTGATCAAGCCTTTCCGTGTTCACGCCTTTGATGTTCGAATACTCGCTAGGTTTAAGCTGCCCGGGGCTTGCGTACTCATCATGCGTTGCTGGCGCGCGGGTCAAGGCCCCTAAGTCGTTATTCTTAGCTAGCGTCAGTAACGCTGCACCAACGTCGCGTCGATCCGGATCGAGCATGCTAGCATTCTGCGCGACGTTCTCGCGAAACTGTTCCGGGTACTTGTTCATCGCTTCATTAACTAGGGTATCTGCTTTCCCCTCGCGGATTGCCCTGCCGGCCCACGAGTCAACGGAGATCGACTCATTCAACCCAGCCGACTTGCTGAATGCAGCAGTCTGCGTGTATGCCTTCTGATCAGAAATGGCCTTTTGCGCACTTCTGCTTAGACTTTCCTGGTCTGATTGCGAAAGACTGAGACGCTCACCGTTCTGGAAACTCTCAGCTGCTCTGAAACCTTCAGTCTTGTCGATAGCATTGCGTACAGTTTCGCCAAGACCGGCAGCCTTACTTTGAGATTGCGATGAATCTACCTTCTGAATGGTTGAATCTGTCGATGTTTTCGATGTTGAACCTGCCGCGCTGATGTTTGCACTCAACGCTCCGTTACTTGCGCCGGCGGATCCGCTGGCGCCCAGTGTTCTTTGAGCGACTTCCGCGTCAATCTGGTTATCGGTCATCCCCTCAGCGCGTAGCGCTTGGACCTGCTTTTGAAAGTCCGCATTTTGAGAGAGGCCGAACGTATTTTGAAGCGATCTGCCAATCTCCGCCTGCTGATTTATACCCTTGGCGTTTTCATACTGCTTGGCATAGGAACTCATCAGCTGCTTGCTAAAGGCCTCCGAAGACTGCTCAGCCTGTACACGCTGGCTTTGTTCGGTTTGCGTAAGCCCTTGCGAGATAGCAATGCTACCGCGTTGATTCTCCGACCCCGTTTTCCGCAGCCCCTTGTCGAAGTCATCGGTCGCATAGGGCGTCGTCTGCAGGCCCGCAGACGGTGTAACGACGTCTGGCGATACGATCTTCTCGTTAATCTGATCGGATCCACCGAGGCGCTGGGCCATGCTGGTGAACGCGACCGCGCTTCCCGTGACCAGGAACATGCTGATCACCGGTACCGAAGATGCCATCAAGCCGGCAACGCCAATCGCGCTGTCCAGGGCAGGCATCATCTGCTTCATCATCTCGAACGAAAGCGCATTGCCGTCCGTGACGCTGCTGGTGGTCGCGAGCAGGCCCTCCATGACCGTTCCGGTGTACCAGTTGGTATAGAGATTGACGATGGCCAACATGGGTTGCCACAGCATCATCCAGCACAGCATGGTGATGTACTTGGTGATGAGGTTCATCCCGAAGGTGCCCATCACCAGGAGGAACGCCATCATGGGGGTGATGGCATAGATGAGGCCTTCGAAGAACGTCAGGAACGGCCGGACGTAGCGCGTGAACATCGAGCCTTCGGCAGCCCACTGAGTGGCTTGCTGCGCCTGGGCCTGGCTGAGCATGATGGCGTATGCACCTTGCTGATCCTCGAGGGCCTTCTGTGCCGGCGCTCGCTCGAAGATCGGAAGCAACACGGACGCCATGGTGAAGGCGCGAGCGTCCGCCACTTGGAGATTCAGACCGCGCAGCGCGTCGTCCACCCGGGTGGTGACATCGTCCCCGGTGACCGTCTTGCCAGGCTTCTGGAACGCCAGCTTCGCGACATCGTCCATGATGCCGCTTTGCGTGGACGCGCTGAGGGCTTTGAGCCGGGTGTGCGCTTCGGAGCAGGTGTAGTAGGTACCGACGCCGGTGTTGCCCTCGAAGATCTCGGTCCCGTAGACCTGGCTTTCGAATCTCATGGCATCGACCGGGTTATTGCTTCGCATGAGAGACCCGTAGGCGGCCACGTTGCGGCCGACCCCGACCAGGGTGCACTCCTTGATATAGGTCATCCACGACCGTACGAAGTCTCCGCCTGCACGGGTGTCGCCCATCACAGACGGCATCGCCAAGACATTGCGGGTGGCGCCGCGCACCTTCATCAGGGTGGTTAGGGGGTCGGCGAATCCATAGGTGGTCATGGCCGGCGTAGAGAAAGCCTGCTCCATCTCCTTCGTCAGCTTGTAGCCAATGTTGGAGACCACAGATCCGACGAACAGCGGTCCAATCGGCACGTTGTCGACGACCACGACGGTGCCGTCATACACGTCTTCCACCACTGCACGGCCGGTGGGCCCGTACAGCGCCATGTACAGGATCAAGGCGACGCCCACCTGCTGGAAAGGAATCGCCTGGTTCTTGAAGACCGCTTGGAAGCCGAGGAAGAGGGTGCCGATCAACAGACCGACCTTAGCCAACGATTCGATGCTGCCCGATCCCGAGATCATGGCCACCGCGTTGAGGATGCTTTCGAGATAGGTCGCCGACCCGACCGAGTAGATCGAGAACTCCATTACTGAGCTCCCTGTACAGGTTTTTCGACGTTGATGAATGCTGCAGGCGTGGGAAGCACCTTCATCCGCGCCTCGTAGTCGAGCACCAGGTCGTTCTCATTGCCGTAGCGGCTAAGTAGCGCCTGATGCTCCTGCACCAGGCGGTCCCGTGCGGTACCTATGAATTCGCCGGCAGGTTTACCCAGCTTGTCGACCATCTTGCTGCGAGTGATCACCGTCTCAGCCGTGTCGATGTAGGACTTCACCAGCGAATAAGCGCCTTCAAGCGCGAGCATCTTCGCGTGGGCAGATACGAAGCCGCGGGCCATCGATTCGCTACCTTGCGACAGGCGCTGGACCATGCCGGCAAAGCCCGGCTTCTGCATCATGTTGAGGATGGCCTGCTCATCGTTGGTGAACGTCCCTGTGTTGGTCGCCCACTTGTTTACGATGCCGACGGAGCTGGTCGAGCCGTTGAAGCCTTTGATGATTTTCTCCGCTAGCCCGTCGAAGGCGATCGACTGAGTGCTGGGCGTAAGGCACGCGGCCTTGTCTCCGCCGCACGAGTAGATCTGCACCGTCTCGGTCTTCTGGCCCTCGATGATGTCCCGCAGCGAAATGCTGGTCGGCAATATCGGCTTCGTTTCGGGGACCTGCCCCTTGCCATCGGCCGCGTCCACCAGGCCGGTAATGACCACCGAGCCAGTGAAGGACATGATCATCTCATCGGTCTGCTGAGACCCGTACTTGAAGAACTGCTGGCTGTTGTACTGCTGCATGGCGCACCAGACGACATTGCCGGTGTCCTCGCAGCTGACGAAGTTGCCGGCCTTGCTCTTTTCCTCCGTCGGCGACTTCGAGTTGGTGCTGCCGGAAAACAGCGAGCCGAAGCTGTCTGCGAGGCCCTTCACGGTGTTCCCCGTGGCGGTCTGCATGTTGTCCTTGCCCTCGAACGCGGAGAACGCGTCCGTCACCAGGCCCTGGGCAAGCTGGCAACTATTGGACATGAGGCCGTTGAGGTCCTGCATGGTCTCCTGCAGGTTGGCGATGGTGTTCTCCACCGTAGGACCCATGGCCTTAAGCGCCAGCTTGAACGCATAGCCCGACGCTACACCTACTGAGTTGGAGGCGATGGAGCGCAGCGACTGAACGAACTGCTGCGCGTTGATGAACGAGAAAGAGCCGGCGAACATGTCGATGCCGCCGCAGCCGGCCTGGAAGGAGGGCGGTCGGAAGGAGACCACCGGCGCCGTTGCGATCTGATTCCGGATCCGCATCGAGCCGCCACTGACCACGCCTCGGGTGGCCGTCTGGTACATGCCCGGGTCGGTGCTGTTGGACATCGAGTTGAACATCGAGTCCAGCTGGCTCTCGATGTTGGCGTAGGCGCCCAGGGGCGCGAGGGCCGCAACCAGCACGGCTGCGCACAACGACTGCTTACTGCTGCGCCTCATGGGGCACCTCTCCATCTATGGTCTTGCGGGCGAGCTTGCGGCGCATGCTCTCAACGAATGCGGCGGGGTCCTGGTCGATCTGGTCTTGGCTGAGCCCGTCGTTGTCGTCGAGGGTCAGCAGGCCGTTGTCGAAGAAAGGCTGGGTGGAGGCGAAGGTCTTCTGGTCGATAAGCGAGGCTTCGCGCGCGGCGATCAAGACCCGGTTGAACAGCACGTCCAGGGTGATGGCGCCGTAGCCGACGATCTCGGTGCGGCCCGGCGGGATCGCCAAGGCGAGGGCAGGGGCCTGATAGACCTCAAGCTTTTTAGCCTGGCCATCATCGGTGCGGTAATTCGCGAAAAGCCCGTTGTCGAGGGGCGCGCCATCCAGCGAGACGGGGATGATCCGGATGCCGGTAGCCGCGGTGAGCGACTGCAGCACGGCCGCTTGCTCAGCACAGAGCACGCAGTTGCCCTTGAAGAAGAAGAACAGGCCGACCTTGTTGGCCAGGCCTTTGAGCACCTTGTCCCGATTGTTCGAGACCTCCCGATTGAGCGCGTTCGCCGCGTAGGTGGCCACCGGGCGCCGGCTGTCCTCGTCGAGGAACGGGTCACGCATGATCACCTGGCTGGAGCGCTCGGAGAATTTGGACGACTTATCCATCATCACGCGCTGCAGGTAGTAATAGGCCTGCACGTTGGCATCGGTCGGATTGTCGATCGCGCGATCGCGGTACTTCGGCAGGTTGTCGCGGATCCAGGCCACGCTGAACAGCTCGGGGCCAGGAGCCGCTGCAGGCGCCGCCGGCGGCTCGGCCATCTGCATCGGCGCAGGCGGCGGCGGAGGAGGGAGCGGCGCCTTCACCTCGAGCTCAGGCTCGTCCTCGGGCGGGTCCTTGTACCAGAACCACCCCTCGGCCTTTCCGCGGTAAAAGCTCTCGCTACCAGGTGCAGCGAAAGAATCTTTCGCGCCCGGGGCAGCTGGTTCCGAGGCGCTGGCCTGGCCGTGAGCCAGGCTCACCCACAGAGCGCTGGCCAACGCTATGTGCACGGTCCGCTTCATTGGGGCGTGTCCAGGTACTTCGCGACGGCTTCGGTGGCGTAGACCCACCGCAGGCCGCGCTTTCGCCGGTGAGGGGCTATCGCCTTGACCCAGGGCAGGTGCTCGTAGCCGGCGGCACCGATCTTCTTCGCAACGTAGGTTGCGCTGTACTCCAGCTCTTTGGCGATCTGCTCGGGCGTCATCGCCTTGCCGTAGGCGGCCGTAAGGCGAGCCTCATTCGCGCTCACTTCGGCGCGTTGCTGATCGCAGTGCGGCAGGTTGGGGGGCGTGAGGGTAGAGCTAAGCGGATGAAGCATGACTCATCATTCCGACCGAATTGATGAGGCTATGCTAAGAAGAAGGAAGCCATGCGGGCGGCGGGTTTGCTCCCACCTAGGGCGCGTTCTACTGCCGTAAGCGAAGGTCGTGAGCTTACCACTCCGCTTCGGCAGGCTACTCTTAACTGTCGGCGGATTGGGCCGAAGAGGAAGCGGCGCGAGCCACTGGCTTTGAAAACGCGTAGCCGCCCTCTATTTAACATAACAAAGATTATGCGAAGCTAATTTGTTACGGCCAAGTAGTAATGTCGCGATCCAGCCAAATAGAAATGTCCCGATCACCTGTGGTCGCTAGCCTACCGGCTTTGCTAGCGATACGGAGCGATCAGGATGTCAGCCCACGAGCGGATCACGATGAGCCTACGCGAAGTAGATCGTCTCAAGGTCATCCAGGCGGTGACCGAGGGTTTTATCACGCCTACCCGCGCTGCCCAGCGGCTGCAGCTGACAACACGGCAGGTTCACTGCCTTGTGCAGCGTTACCGGGACACCGGCGTATCAGGGCTGATCTCCAGAACGCGCGGCCAGCCCAGCAATCACCAGTTGCGTCCCAAAGCGCAACCGTCATGCGTCAGTCGATTAGCGCTGAGGGCCTGGCCGCCCTAGTTGCAGCCGGGGCCGCTTGGGATGTGCGTGCTACTCCAGGCCCTGAGGGGCATGGATGGCAGCTACAGGTACGCTACAGCAAAGAAAGCCGACATTTTCCTCTCCGCTCCCGGCGCGAATTGGTGAGAGTGTTTCGGTCGCTCGACGCGCTCAATAGGTATGCACAGAGCGTTGGGATACGGGGCTTCAGAGTAGAAAGCTGAAATGGGTGCTCATGCTGCTGCTCAGTGTCTCCCTGCAGAGTTCGGATATATCCAATGTGGGCTCAAGGCTCACTAGTCCTAATAGGCCCTGGGGTATGGAAAGAACAATCCGCTAGCCCTTGCAGAATACCGCAGGACTCGATGGGGCGCGCTCCACCGCACCTTTCACGTAAGGCAGTCATGTGCTGCTTTAGCTGCAGTAATGCCACGATCCGCGCCTCCACCTGCTGGAGATGGGAATCCAGCAGCGCGTTGACCTCGCTACAGTCCTGCCTTGGGTTTTCGCGCAGGCCCTGCAGGGCACGAATCTCGGCATGCGTCATGTCCAGCGTGCGGCAGTGCAGAACGAACTGCAATTGCTCAAGGTGTGCCTTGCTGTACAACCGGTAATTCCCGGCGCTACGTGCTGGCTCCGACAACAGCCCTTCCTTCTCGAAGTAGCGGATGGTCACAACTTCGCATCCTGTGAGCCGGGCTAGCTCCCCAATCCTCATGTCCACTTCGGCCGCCTTGAGTGCTTGACTCTATAGTAACTATAGGGATTGTAATGCTCCCCATTCAACGGTGAAAGTGGGGGCTGACATGAGCGATTGCGGATCAAAGGGGTGCGGTTGCAGCTCGGCTGCGTCAGGCCCTCTTCTTACGCCCGAACCGACGGCCAGCGCCCTGGCCGAGGCTAGGGAAGCTCACTACCTTATTCAGAATATGGACTGCCCCACAGAGGAAGCGCTCATTCGGCGCAAGCTGGGGGGCTTGTCCGGCGTTGTCGGCTTGGAATTCAACCTGATGAAGCGCACGCTGATCGTACGGCACAACCTGCCTTCGCTGACCCCATTGGAAGAAGCCTTGTCAGCGGTCGGTATGCAGGCGGTGCGTCAGGGAGACGACCCGAGCACGCAGATTACCCGTCTTGGCATAGCCCAGATGGATTGCCCTACCGAAGAGACCCTGATTCGGAAAAAGCTCACCCTTCTTCCTGGTGTAGTTGATCTGGACTTCAATCTGATGCAGCGCACATTGACTGTGCGTCATACCGCCAGCGCGCTAGCCAAGGTACTCGATGCGATCCAGTCGCTAGGCTTCGAAGCTCAGGAGCTGGACACCCAGAATTATCGCACTCCACCATCAAGGGCCTATAGCGACTCGACGCCGTGGCTGCCGCTCGGCTTCTCTCTTGCTGCTGCAATAGCCGCTGAGGGCATGTACTGGTATCTAGGTGGCAATCATTGGTCGGTCCTGGTACTGGCGTTGATTGCCATCTCCCTGGGTGGGTTGTCCACTTACAAAAAGGGCTGGATAGCGCTTAAGAACCGCAATCTCAACATGAACGCCCTAATGTCGATTGCCGTCACCGGGGCCATGTTGATCGGCCATTGGCCGGAAGCGGCGATGGTGATGGTGTTATTCGCCCTCGCCGAGGTCATTGAGGCCAAATCGCTGGATCGTGCCCGCAATGCCATCCGGGACCTACTCGATCTAGCCCCCGAACAAGCCACGGTGCAGCAGCCTGACGGTACTTGGCTCGATGTGGAGGCCAAGCAGGTCGCTATCGGTAGCCGGGTGCGGGTGCGGCCGGGCGAGCGCATCGCGCTCGATGGTGTGCTGCTAGAGGGCGGCTCCACCGTGAGCCAAGCGCCGATCACTGGGGAAAGCCTTCCCGTTGAAAAGGCCCCCGGCGATCCGGTCTATGCCGGCACTATCAACGAGTCTGGATCCTTCGAATATCGCGTCACGGCGGTGGCCGGCAACTCCACCTTGGCACGCATCATCCAAATGGTGGAAGAGGCGCAAGGCAGCCGCGCTCCAACCCAGCGCTTCGTCGATCAATTCGCCCGCTGGTATACGCCTGCCGTTTTCGTGCTAGCAATTGCCGTGGCGGTACTACCTCCCCTGCTTCTGGGCGCAGCTTGGATGGATTGGCTCTATCGGGCCCTGATTCTGCTGGTGGTGGCCTGCCCCTGCGCCTTGGTCATTTCCACTCCGGTCACCATCGTCAGCGGACTGGCTGCCGCAGCACGCCAAGGCATCCTCATCAAGGGTGGCGTTTATCTGGAGGATGGTCGCAAGCTGCGGTGGCTAGCCTTGGACAAGACCGGCACGCTCACCCACGGCAAACCCGAGCAGACCGACGCTATCTCCTTGAACAGCGCCTTGACCGATAGCAGTCGCAGCATTGCAGCGAGTCTCGCTAGCCGCTCTGACCATCCGGTATCCAAAGCCATCGCGAAAGCCGCCGTTGGCGACGGTGTGGTGCTGCGAGAGGTCGGGGAGTTTGCCGCGCTGCCTGGCCAGGGCGTACGCGGTGTGATCGATGGACAGACCTATCATCTTGGAAACCATCGAATGGTCGACGAATTGAGGGGGTGCTCCTCGGACCTGAAACAGCGCATCACGGCGCTCGAAAGCGAGGGCAAGACCGTGGTGATGCTGGTAGGGGCTGACGATGTACTGGCGATCTTCGCTGTCGCCGACACCATCAAGGACAGCAGCCGCAATGCGATAGCCGAGCTGCATGCGCTGGGTATCCAGACCGTGATCCTGACGGGCGATAATCCACATACCGCCCAAGCGATTGCTGCTCAGGCCGGAATAGATCGCGCCCAAGGTAACCTGCTACCGGCCGACAAGCTGCGCGAAGTCGAACAGCTTGCCCAGTCCAGTAAGGTCGGCATGGTAGGAGACGGTATCAACGATGCCCCGGCATTGGCACGCGCCGACATTGGCTTTGCGATGGGGGCTGCGGGCACCGACACGGCCATCGAGACAGCAGACGTGGCCCTCATGGACGATGATCTGCGCAAGATTCCAACCTTTGTGAAGCTCTCTCGCGCCACCGCTCAGGTGCTCTTGCAAAACATCGTGCTTGCACTTGGCCTAAAAGCCGCTTTTTTGCTGCTGACCTTCACTGGGCAAGCAACCATGTGGATGGCCGTATTCGCCGATATGGGAGCCAGCCTCTTGGTAGTGGGCAACGGGCTAAGGTTGCTGCGCCAATAAGCTGGCATTCCTCGTTGATGACCGGGAGGGTTTGAAAGGTGTCCCACGGCAAATCCTCGCGCCAATCACAACTGCAGTTACTGGGTTACCCAGCCTTCGGGCAGGCCGTAAGGTCTGCTTCAGCACCTCGATCGTTTCGGGCGAGATAAGCAGCTTCATGGGCAGGGGTATGTGTACATTCGTATATGCGTAAAAACGAATAAACAGGTTGCCCGAGTATCCTCGCGCTGCTTGCTGCATTGGAAGACGTTGTAGTTCGTCTGCAGAAAGACGCTGGTCGGGAAGTCCTGCATATGCAGCCCTGTCTATAACAGCTCCGGGTTAGTTATTGACATGTCTACGCTGCCATATCGACCAGCATCGTGCTCACACCTATCTATTGGTGGGGGAACAAAGCGCTTCCGCTTCGCCTTGTTCATCAAAGTTGGTTACGGGCGTAATTGCTGGAGGAAATGTCAGCGTGAAGCGCGTCATTCCATTATGAGATTCGGCCTGCACCAGGCCCCGGTGAGAAATCATAATCGCGCGGACGATCGCCAACCCTAATCCACTGCCGCCTGTAGGTTGATCGCCAGCCCGGTAAAAGCGATTGAAGACATTCGATAACTCATCCGGATCTATGGGAGATCCTTGGTTTATCACAGCTGCCCATCCACCACCTTCCTCTTGCGCGCCAAGCTCTACTATCACAGCCGTTCTTGGATAAGCGTGGCGAATAGCGTTTGATAGCAGGTTCGATAGCGCACGCTGGATCATCAACTTGTCGCCCTCGACTTGAAGCTGTCCTTTGACTACTAGCTCTATTTCGCGCGCTTCGGCATAAGCCTCAAACAGGCTACAGACCTTAAGTGTCTCTTGCTCGACGGCCACTTGGCTCAGTGAGGTTAGCGGTTCGTGGCTGTCCAGACGCGCGAGGAGGAGCATGTCCGCGACAATACGGCTCAAGCGGTCCAGTTCGTCTAGGGAGTCCTCCAAGGCCTTTTGATACGTGGCCTCGTCACGCTTCCGGCTAAGTACCATCTGCGTTCGACCTATGAGGATCCCGAGCGGGGCGCGCAATTCATGGGCAACGTCGTCTGCAAAGCGGTCTAGTTGCTGCACGCCCGTATTGAGGCGCTCCAACATCGTGTTCAGCGCGATGGCTAGATCAGCTACTTCTGCAGGCAGATTGGTGTCATCCACTCGCAATGTCAGCTGCCGGGTAGTAATCGCACGGGCAGTACGGCGGAAGTGGCGTAACGGCGCAAGGCCCTGATAACCCGTCCACCACGCCGCGGCGCCAATCAGCAGTAGCAGAATCGGCAGACTTATCAAGGCTGCACGTAGGAAAGCATCCAACAAAAATCTATCACTGCTGCGGTCCTGGCTGAGCAGTAGCTGTAGTGGAGGCAGCGATGGGATGGTCAGGCTAGTCCGGATAGTTAATAGATCGTGGCCGTCATCAGAATGCCAGGCCAACGTCTGGGCGTCTGGCCAACGGCCCGGCCGTAGCTCATCGGCATAGGCATGGGAGCCAAGCCCATACAGGGGTGTGTCCTCTTCCGCCGAAAGCACGGTGACCGACAGCTCATCGTGGCCGAGCAGAGCGTCAGCTAGTACGTGCTGCCAAGGCGCTTTGGTAGGATTTGCAGGACGCTCTTCCAGGCTGTGCTGGATCTGCCCTAATTTGGCTTGCAGCTGGTCAACAGCACGCTTATCAAGCTCCCGCTCTAGAACGCTGTACACCATAACGACCAAGATGATAGCCAGCAGCAAGCCCACGCTCGTGACGATCATCCCCAGGCGCAGGGCGAGGCTCATGGGTCTCATGAACGGCGCTCCATCACGTAGCCAACGCCTCGTACTGTATGGATAAGCGCCTCCCCGAAGGGCTCATCGACCTTCATCCGCAAGCGTCGAACGGCGACTTCCACCACATTGGTGTCACAGTCGAAATTCATGTCCCAAACGCGCGAGATGATCTCGGTGCGGGAGAGCACTTCGCCCTGGCGTTGCATGAGCAGGTGAAGCAGCGCGAATTCCTTGCTGGTCAAGTCGATGCGCTGGTCCCCGCGAAACGCACGATGGCGAAAGGGATGCAGCTCAAGATCGGCCAGGTGCAGGGTATCACTGACCACTCGCGTTTCGCCGCGTCTGAGCAACGCGCGGATGCGGGCGAGCAACTCCGGAAACTCGAACGGCTTGGTCAGATAGTCGTCAGCGCCGGCGTCCAGTCCTCGGACGCGCTCGCTGGTTCGGCTCTGGCCCGTTAGGAGCATCACGCGGGTCTGCTTGCGTCGCCGCAGCAATTCCAGGACCTCCAGACCGTCCATAGTCGGCAGATTAATGTCCAGCAGGATCAGGTCGTAATCCTGCTGCAGAGCCAGATGCAGACCATCAATCCCGGTCGCGGCGCGATCAACCACATAGCCATTCTCCGTGAGGCCTTGCTGCAGATAATCCGCGGCGCGGGCTTCGTCTTCCACTATCAGTAAGCGCATCGTCTGTATCAGTCGTGTCGAGGATGTTGCGGAGGCTGAAGCCTGTAGCCGCTAGAGAGTCAAGCGATCAAGCGTGCCGGTATACCTGGACGGCGGCAACTTCCTTACAGCTTTGTAATGTTGGCGTCACCGGAGCGATAGGTGGCGCTCCCTAGAGTCGGCTCCGCTATCACGCGACGATCTCTTCGAACGTCGCGCCTTCTGCACAGGAGTCGCTGCAGTGCCGTTATCCCTTCCATGTCGATATCCCGCCCCATGGCGCCTGATGGGTCTGGCGCTGGGGCTAGGTCTGCTGCTCGCCGGCGGACCGGTCCAGGCCTCATCGCTGACCCTGGAGCAGGCGCTGGCCCAGGCCCTGCGCGACAATCCCGACTACCTGGCGGCCCGCCAGGAGACCGCCGCGGCCGCAGGTGCACGGCAGCAGGCAGGCCTCCTGCCCAACCCGGAACTCGCCTTCGAGGTCGAGGACACGCGCTCTGCCAGTCAGACGCGCAGTCTCACGCTCACCCAGCCCTTTGAACTGGGTGGCAAGCGCGCCGCCCGGGTGGCGGTGGCCGAGGCCAACGCTGGCGTGGTCAATGCGGACCTCGAGGCGCGACGCTATGCCCTCCGGGCGGACGTCATCCAGAGTTTTTACGAGTTGTTACTGGCCGCTGAAGGGGTGCGGCTCGCCGAGCAATCGCAGGCACTGGCACAGCGCAGCCTGGACAGCTCAGGGGCGCAAATTCGAGCGGGCAAGATTTCACCGGTATCGGGTACCCGCGCGGAGGTAGAACAGGTCACCCAGCGGCTGGAGCTGAGACGCGCACTGCAGCAGCGTGACAACGCGCGGGTGAGTCTTGCCCGCCAATTGGGTGTCTCCGTGACAGAGCTCGGTGAGCCGGTCGGTGACCTGGATCGTCTGCCCGCACCTCCCGGCGAAGCCCTACTGCTGCAGGCGATCCGCCAGACACCGGCGATGCTCAAGGCGCGGCGGCAGGTAGCCGCCGGGGATGCCGACGTCGATCTGCAGCGCAGCCAGCGCTATCCGGACGTGCGGGTGAGCCTGGGCAGCCAATACGACGAGCTCGAGGGGGAGCGGGTCAATCTGGTGGGCTTCTCGCTCCCGCTACCGCTCTTCGATCGCAACCAGGGCAACCTGCTCGCCGCGTCCAGTCGCGCTGACCAGGCCCGGGATATACAGCGAGCGACCGAGCTGCAGATCCAGGCCGAAACCCTGCAGGCACTGCGCGACTGGCGTAGTGCATCAGCTGACGTCGACGACTTGCGCAACCGGGTTTTGCCGGCGGGCCAGCGTACGGTCGATGACCTAACTCGCGGCTTCTCGCTGGGACGTTTTGCCCAGCTGGATGTGCTGGAAGCCCAGCGCGCCCTCATTGCCGCTAGGGGGCAGTACCTGCTCTCTCAACGTGCGCAGATCAATGCCTGGGCCCGCCTCGAACGCCTCCACGGCCCGCTCTTCACCTCCCCATGACGCTACAGATCCCGGTAATAAATCGGGTGCGGAGTTCTTGCATGACCATGACTTCATTCAGGCCGAGACTGCTGCGGCCGCTGCTGATTGCAGTAATTGGCGGTGGGCTGCCATTCAGTACCATTCAGGCGGGTACCGGTCACGACCACCCCGAACCCGCTGCCCCCCTAACGAAATCGGCAGATGCCAAGGCTGAGGCGACCCAGCCTCGCCCTGATCTGGACGAAGGCAAAGACGGCCATGACGCGAACGAGGGCGCCCATGGCGACGGCGAAGAGACGCATGCCGAAGGCGAAGTCGAGCTGAGCGCAGAGCAGATTCGAGCAGCCGGCATCGAAACCCAGGTGGTCACGCCGGTGAGCGTTGGCGCCTCTTTGAGTCTTCCGGGCGAGATTCGCTTCGATGAAGATCGTACCGCTCACGTGGTGTCCCGTACGCCCGGCGTCGTCGAGGAGGTGAAGGCGAATCTTGGAGACCGGGTGCGCAAGGGACAGGTGCTAGCAGTCATTGCCAGCGAGCAGCTTTCCGAGGTGCGCAGCGAGCTGGCGACCGCGCAGCAGCGGCTGCAACTGGCGCGCACCCTGTATGCCCGCGAGCAGAACCTCTGGCAGGAGCGGATCAGCGCCGAGCAGGATCTACTGCAGGCGCGGCAGACACTGCAGGAAGCCGAGATTGCTGTACGCAACGCCCGTCAAAAAGCACAGGCCTTGGGTGGAGCAGCCTCCGCTCAGGGCGGCAGTCGCTACCAGCTGCGCGCGCCCTTCGACGGCGTGGTGGTGGAGAAGCACCTGGTCCTGGGTGAGCGGGTGGACGAAGCCAGCAACCTCTTCACGCTCACCGACCTGTCCCGCGTCTGGGCCACGTTCGCCGTTCCTGCGCGTGACCTCGATCGAGTCACCGTTGGCCGAAAGGTGGAGGTACTCGCGGGTGAGCTGGATAGCCGCACCGAGGGCACCGTGGCGCATGTTGGCAATCTGCTGGGCGAACAGACCCGGGCGGCGACCGCGCGCGTCACCCTAGCCAATCCGGCGGGCGCCTGGCGCCCGGGTCTGTTCGTTACGGTGCGGCTCGATGACGAGCGACAGGCCAAGGTACTTGGCGTGCCCAATGGCGCCGTGCATGTCGTGGAGGATCGCACCGTGGTGTTCGTCCGGACGGCAGACGGCTTTCAGGCGACACCAGTGGTCACCGGGGTCCGGGACGGTGAGCGCACAGAGATTCGTCAGGGCTTGAGCGCCGGCCAGGTAGTGGCCGACCGCGGCAGCTTCATTCTCAAGTCGGAACTGGGCAAGGGCTCGGCCGAGCACTCCCACTAAGGGCGCATCATGTTCGAACGTATTCTTCGCTTCGCCATTGAGCAGCGCTGGTTGGTGCTGCTTGCCACGCTCGGCATCGCTGCACTCGGGATCTACAGCTATCGCCACCTGCCCATCGATGCGGTGCCGGACATCACCAACGTCCAGGTGCAGATCAATGCAGAAGTACCGGGCGCCTCGCCGCTGGAGGTCGAGCAGCGGGTCACCTATCCGCTGGAAACAGCCATGGCCGGCCTGCCGGGACTGGACCGGACCCGTTCGTTGTCGCGTTCGGGCTTTGCCCAGATCAGCGTCATTTTCGCCGATGGGACGGATCTGTACTTCGCTCGCCAGCAGGTGAGCGAGCGCCTCCAGGGTGCGCGCGAAGCCCTGCCAGAGGGTGTGGAGGTCAACCTGGGTCCGCTGTCCACGGGGCTTGGGGAAATCTTCCTCTGGACGGTGAAGGCCGCGCCCCAGGCGCGCCGCGCTGACGGCGAAGCCTATACGCTCACCGATCTGCGGGAGATCCAGGACTGGATCGTCAAACCCCAGTTGCGCACCGTGCCCGGGGTGGCGGAAGTCAACACCATTGGCGGCTATGCCAAGGAGTATCAGATCGCGCCCGATCCCAAACGGCTGGCAGGCTATCGCATCACCCTAGAGCAATTGGCGATGGCGCTCGAGCGGAACAACGCCAATGTCGGCGCCGGTTTCATCGAGCGCGCCGGGGAGCAGCTGGTGATTCGGGTACCGGGGCAGCTCGCCTCCGTCGAGGATATCGCCACCATCGTGCTCGCTACCGTGGACGGTACTCCGGTACGGATCCGGGATGTGGCCACGGTCGGGGTCGGGCAGGAGTCACGCTCCGGAGCAGCTACCGAAAATGGCGAAGAGGCGGTGCTTGGCACCGTCTTCATGCGGGTGGGTGAGAACAGCCGCGAGGTGGCCCTGGCAGTGGCCGAGCGCCTGGCGCAGATCAACCGCAACCTGCCGGAAGGCGTGCAGGCGGTCGCCGTGTACGACCGCACCACGCTAGTGGACAAGGCGATCGCTACGGTACGCAAGAATCTTGTGGAGGGTGCGCTGCTGGTCATCGCCGTGCTCTTCGTCTTCCTCGGCAATCTGCGCGCGGCGCTGATCACCGCGCTGGTGATCCCGCTGTCGATGCTCTTCACCTTCAGCGGCATGGCCGCGAATCGGGTCAGCGCCAACTTGATGAGTCTGGGTGCGCTCGACTTCGGCATCATCGTCGATGGCGCCGTGGTGATCGTGGAGAATGCCATTCGCCGGCTGGCTCATGCCCAGGAACGGCACGGTCGGGCGCTCGATCGCCGGGAGCGCTTCCAGGAAGTGTTCGCCGCCGCCCGCGAGGCGCGGAGACCCCTCATCTTCGGGCAGCTGATCATCATGGTGGTCTATCTGCCGGTGTTCGCCCTGACGGGTGTGGAAGGCAAGATGTTCCATCCCATGGCCTTTACCGTGGTGATCGCCTTGGTGGGCGCCATGCTGCTGTCCATCACCTTCGTCCCTGCGGCCGTGGCGCTGTTCGTCACGGGTCGCGTGCAGGAAAAGGACAATCGACTGATGAGCGCGGCGCGGCGCGGCTATGCCGTCGCGCTGGATGCAGCCATGCGCCGGCGGCCACTGGTGTTCGCCGGCGCTGGCCTGAGCGTGGTGCTGACGGTGCTGCTGGCGCTGCGCCTGGGCAGTGAATTCGTACCCAGCTTGAGCGAGGGTGATTTCGCGCTGCAGGCGCTAAGGGTGCCCGGTACCGGCCTGGGGCAATCGGTGGATATGCAGCAACGCCTGGAGCGCTCCATCCTGGATCAGGTACCCGAGGTGGAGCGGGTATTCGCGAGGACCGGCACCGCCGAGATCGCCGCGGATCCGATGCCGCCGAACATCTCCGACAGCTATGTGATGCTCAAGCCGCAGGCGCAGTGGCCTGATCCAGGCAAGTCTCGCGAGCAGCTGATGGCTGAGCTGGAAGCAGCGGCTGCGCGTGTACCCGGTAGCAATTACGAGCTGTCGCAACCGATCCAGCTGAGGTTCAACGAGTTGATTTCCGGGGTGCGCAGCGATGTGGCGGTCAAGGTCTTCGGCGATGACATGGCGGTGCTGAACAAGACCGCTGCGGACATCGCCAGGGTGTTGCAGAAGGTCACCGGCGCTGCCGAGGTGAAGGTGGAGCAGACCAGTGGGCTGCCGCTGCTGAGTGTGCAGATCGATCGTGAGCGAGCCGCACGCTACGGCCTCAATGTCGGCGACATCCAGGATGTGATTGCCACGGCGCTCGGCGGACGCAAGGCCGGCACGCTCTTCGAGGGCGATCGCCGCTTCGATCTGATGATCCGCCTCCCGGAAACCCTGCGCAGCGATCCGGCGGTGCTGGCGCGGTTGCCCATTCCATTGCCAGCGGTGGAAGGCCGCGTCGAGTTCATTCCCCTGGCCGATGTGGCGCGCCTGGAAACGGTGCTGGGGCCGAATCAGATCAGCCGAGAAGACGGCAAGCGCCTGGTGATCGTCAGTGCCAATGTGCGCGATCGGGACCTGGGTAGCTTCGTGGCGGATGCCACTGCCGCCATCACGGACCAGGTGCGAATTCCCGCAGGCTACTGGACCAGTTGGGGCGGCCAATTCGAGCAGTTGCAGGCCGCCGCCGCCCGCCTGCAACTCGTGGTGCCGGTGGCCTTGCTGCTGGTGTTCGTGCTGCTGTTCATGATGTTCGGCAATCTGCGCGACGGCCTCGTGGTCTTTACCGGCATTCCCTTCGCCTTGACGGGCGGGGTATTGGCGTTGTGGTTGCGGGACATTCCCTTGTCGATCTCGGCCGGTGTGGGCTTCATCGCACTGTCGGGCGTCGCAGTGCTCAATGGCTTGGTGATGGTCTCCTTCATCCGTGGCCTGCTGGAGGAGGGCAAGCCGCTGGATATCGCCGTGCGCGAGGGCGCGCTGGTCCGCCTGCGGCCGGTGCTGATGACTGCGCTGGTGGCCTCGTTGGGCTTCATTCCCATGGCCTTGGCCACCGGCACCGGGGCGGAGGTACAACGCCCGCTAGCGACCGTGGTGATCGGCGGCATCTTGTCCTCCACTGCCCTGACACTGCTGGTCTTGCCTGCGCTCTACCGCAGCGTCCTGCGCCGTCGCGAACAGCCCCCGGCAGGATGACAGGATTGTAATGCGCGGCTCATCCTGGCGTTAGCCGCGCCCCTCTAGAGTGGCTCTCATACCCACGCTGCACTCTAGAAGGAGAAACACCATGACGTTCCTTAAAATTGCCCTGTTTGCCGCCACCCTCGCCGTTGCGAACCTCAGCTATGCCGCAGACGGCAGCGAGCGCTCGATCTCGCACAACCAAGATTTCCGCGATAGCCAGGCGGCGCTCCAGCAGCATCGAGAGATGCATGAAACGCTGGCACAGGAAGGGCGTCAGCCAGATAAAGCATCCAACGTCAAAGCGACCAACTGAGACTACGCATCTGTTTGGCCGTAGACGATCGATGCCGCGCATCTGAGGCTCGAACAGAAAGCGCCATGTGGCGCTTTCTGCATACCTAAAAATATACTGCCCTGGAAAAACAGCTTCACCGGCACCACTTGCCCCCCTTTTGCCCGCGCTCCACCTCTGTTACGGCCAAATAGTAATGTCGCGATCCAGCCAGATAGAAATGTCCCGATCACGTATGGCAGCTAGCCTAGCGGCTTTGCAGCCGATGCGGAGCGATCAGGATGTCAGCCTACGAGCGGATCACGATGAGCCTACGCGAAGTCGATCGCCTCAAGGTCATCCAGGCGGTGACCGAGGGTTTCCTTACGCCCACACGCGCCGCCCAGCGCCTGCAGCTGAGTACCCGGCAGGTTCACCGCCTGGTGCAGCGTTACCGGGACGCCGGCGTTTCGGGCCTGACCTCACGTAAGCGCGGCCAGCCCAGCAATCATCAGCTGCGGCCTGGCCTTGAGCAGCGTGCCGCCGCTCTAATCCGGCAGCACTACCAGGATTTCGGTCCCACGCTTGCGGCCGAAAAGCTCGTTGAATGTCACGGCTTACGCCTGGCCAAGGAAACCGTCCGGCGCATCATGATGGATGCCGGGTTATGGACGCCGCGTCGGCAGCGACCGCCCAAGGTGTACCAGCCACGCAATCGCCGGGCCTGCCTGGGCGAGCTGATCCAGATCGATGGCAGCGATCATCGATGGTTCGAGGACCGAGCACCGGCATGCACCCTTCTGGTCTACATCGACGGCGCCACCAGTCGCCTGATGCACCTAGCCTTCACCCGCAGCGAATCGACCTTCAGCTACTTCCAGGCTACCCGGGCCTACTTGGAGCACCACGGTAAGCCCTTGGCGCTCTACAGCGACAAGGCCAGTGTGTTTCGAGTCAACAGCAAAGATGCTCAGGGTGGCGATGGCCACACGCAGTTCGCCAGGGCCATGTTCGAGCTGAACATCGATACCTTCTGCGCCAACTCCAGCCAGGCCAAGGGCCGCGTGGAGCGAGCCCATCTCACCTTGCAGGATCGCCTGGTCAAAGAATTGCGACTACGAAACATCAGCACCGTCGACGCCGCTAACGCTTATCTGCCGCTTTTCATGGCCGATTACAATCGCCGCTTCGGTAAAATTGCCCGCTCGGATTTCGATGCGCACCGGCCAGTACGCGACGACGAGGACCTGTCTCTAACCTTCACATGGCGGGAACCGCGGCGGGTATCGAAAAGCCTCACGCTGCAGTACGACAGACGTCTCTATGTCCTGCACGACACGCTGCAAGCACGAGCTTTAGCAGGCCGATACGCAGAGATCTATCACTACCCTGACGGCCGGATTGAGGTCCGTTCAGCAGGGATTCTCTTTTCCTACGAGACGTTGGATCAGTTGCCTGAGGTCAGCCAAGGCACCATCGTGGAAAACAAGCGGCTGGGCCACGTCTTGCAGGTCGCGCAGCGGATGCAAGAGCAGCGCGATAGCCGTCGGTCCCAAGCGGTACCTGGCAATCCAAAGCCAACCAAAGCGCAGCGCCAAGAGCCGCCGAAGAAGAAGGCGAAAGATTTCATGCCGGAGGATATCGTGGCTGCCCTCGATAAAAGCCGGCCTCCGAAGCGTAGCCGTCATGCGTCAGTCAATCAGCGCTGAAGGGCTCAGTGCGCTTGTAGCGGCCGGGGCCGCATACGACGTGCGCGCAATTCCAGGTCCCGACGGCCATGGGTGGCAATTGCAGGTGCGTTACAGCAAAGAGAGCCGACATTTTCCTCTCCGCTCTAGACGCGAAGTAGTAAGGGTATTTCAGTCACTCGATACGCTCAACGGGTATGCACAGGGCATTGAAATACGAGGGTTCTGGGTCGAAAGCTGACTACTTTGTAATCCTCGGCTCAGTCTACTGAAAGCTTTCCAGCGCTACCTTGTGGTCCGCGGCATGTGCCGCTGTGTTTGCCTGAGGTGCTTCGTCATGAACCTTTCTAAAGCTGTGTTCCTCGCTCTTGCTTTCACCCTTTCCTCGTCTGCTTTTGCTGAAGGGGGCGCCGATCGCGTCTTCACTCGCATGATGGACGCCCAACAAGCAGCGCAAAGCGAAAAAGCCGAGCCGAGGCTAGCCGGGATGTCTGAAGAAAAAAAGGATGAGGGCGGCAAGGTTTGCTGCTAGTGGAGCGGCCACCTAATGCTTACAGAAATGTAATCGCGCCCTACAAAGCGCTATGACATCTTTCCGCCTAATCTTCTAACTCCTGTGCACGGCGCCACTGCCGTCCTCCCTACCAGGGCCTGCTCGTATGGAATCAAGAACCTCTCGACGTACCTTCGTCAAAGGCCTCGCGGCTGCTGGCATGCTGGGGGGACTGGGCTTGTGGCGTTCTCCCAGTTGGGCAGCAGCTGGCTCAACGGCGCTCAGCACTCTGACGGGCACGGAGTTCGACCTGTCGATTGGCGAGATGCCAGTGAACATTACCGGCAAGCGTCGCACAGCGATGGTGATCAACGGCGGATTGCCAGGGCCCCTTTTGCGATGGAAGGAGGGCGACACGGTGACGCTTCGCGTGCGCAACAAGCTTGATGCGGCCACCTCGATTCACTGGCACGGCATCATCCTTCCGCCAAACATGGACGGGGTGCCGGGCCTGAGTTTCGCAGGCATTGAGCCGGGCGGGATGTACGTTTATCAATTCAAGCTCCAACAGAACGGGACCTACTGGTATCACAGCCACTCAGGCTTCCAGGAACAGGTAGGGGTCTACGGCCCCCTTGTCATCGAGGCGAAGGAGCCCGAGCCTTTCAAATACGATCGTGAGCATGTGGTGATGCTGACGGACTGGACGGATGAAGATCCGGCTTCGCTGATGCGCACGCTGAAAAAACAGTCCGACTACTACAACTTCCACAAGCGCACCGTTGGTGATTTCGTCAATGACGTGGCTGACAAGGGCTGGGCCGCGACGCTGGCGGATCGAAAGATGTGGGCTGAGATGAAGATGAACCCCACGGATCTTGCGGACGTGAGCGGTGCAACCTACACCTACCTGCTCAATGGCCAGGCTCCGAACATGAATTGGACAGGCCTGTTCCGTCCTGGTGAGAAGCTACGGCTTCGATTCATCAATGGCTCCGCCATGACGTACTTCGACATCCGTATCCCAGGCCTGAAAATGACCGTAGTAGCGTCTGATGGTCTTTACGTGAACCCGGTTGAGGTCGACGAGCTTCGTATCGCCGTGGCCGAAACCTACGATGTCATCGTCGAGCCTACAGGCGAGGCTTACACGGTCTTCGCCCAGTCAATGGATCGTACCGGCTATGCCCGCGGCACCCTTGCCGTGCGGGATGGCTTGGTGGCTCCAGTCCCTCCGCTTGATCCTCGCCCCTTGGTCACGATGGACGACATGGGTATGGGCGGTATGGACCATGGCGGCATGGACCACGGCAGCATGAAGGGTACGAATTCGGCGGCCGGTGATGATATGCAGACCATGAGCAGCATGGGAGGCAGCCCCATGCCAGCCATGGACCACAGCAAGATGTCCTCCGTACAGGGCATGGACCACAGCGCTATGGCGGGGATGGACCATGGTTCGATGTCTGGAATGGGCGGCATGACGATGCAAAGTCATCCTGCGAGTGAGAAGAACAACCCGCTGGTCGACATGCAGGCGATGACGCCTACCGCCAAATTGAATGACCCCGGCCTGGGCCTGCGTAACAACGGACGCAAGGTACTCACCTACGCCGATCTCAGAAGCACTTTTGAAGACCCTGATGGCCGCGAGCCAAGCCGTACCATCGAGCTACATCTGACAGGACACATGGAGAAGTTTGCCTGGTCCTTCGATGGGATCAAGTTCTCCGAAGCTCACCCTCTGGTTCTCAAATACGGGGAGCGTGTGAGGATCGTGCTGGTGAACGACACGATGATGACGCACCCAATTCACCTGCACGGCATGTGGAGCGACCTGGAGGACGAGGAAGGCAACTTCCTGGTTCGCAAGCACACCATCGACATGCCACCCGGATCCAAGCGTAGCTATCGCGTCACCGCCGACGCCCTGGGGCGATGGGCCTACCACTGCCATCTGCTGTACCACATGGAGATGGGTATGTTCCGCGAAGTCCGGGTAGAGGAGTGAAGCCAGTGACCGTGTTGAATCGACTCCACGTTTGTTCGCTGCTTGCAGTTACCAGCTTCACCATCGCACCGGTTTATGCCTTTGCTGCTGAAGCGGGCAGTTCTGACATGGACCACAGCCAAATGCAGGGGATGGATCACTCCAAGATGCAGGGCATGGACCACAGCCAGATGCAGGGGATGGATCACTCCAAGATGCAGGGCATGGACCACAGCCAGATGCAGGGGATGGATCACTCCAAGATGCAGGGCATGGACCACAGCCAGATGCAGGGTATGGACTCTGGAATGACCACCATGGCGCCCAGCAAGCCAGCAGCCCCCACGCAAAGCCGCACACCTATTCCGCCCATTACGGATGCCAACCGGGCGGCCGTCTATCAAAGTGGTAAAGGTCATACGGTCCATGACGATGCCCTCAACTACTTCCTGTTGTTCGATCAGCTTGAGTGGCAGAACGCTGATAACGGCAGTGTGCTGAATTGGGACGTCAATGGTTGGGTAGGGGGGGATATTGACCGGCTGTGGATTCGCTCCGAGGGGGAGCGCTCCAACGGCAAAACCGAATCCGCCGAGCTACAAGCGTTGTGGGGCCACTCCATCGGCCCGTGGTGGGACGTGGTTGGTGGCGTACGGCAGGACTTCAAACCAGGACCGTCACAGACGTGGGCCGCGTTTGGCCTCCAAGGCCTGGCCTTATACAACTTCGAGGCCGAAGCGACTGCTTTCCTCGGAGAGGGTGGCCAAACGGCGTTGAGGCTGGAGGGCGACTACGACATCCTGCTGACCAATCGCCTGATCTTGCAGCCCACCGCCGAAGCCAATTTTTACGGGCAGAACGACCCAAAACGCGGAATCGGCTCTGGCTTGTCCGAGACGGAAGTCGGAGTGCGTTTGCGGTACGAAATCTACCGAGAGTTCGCCCCGTACATTGGTGTCAGCTGGAACCGCTCCTATGGCAACACTGCCGATTTTGCCCGGGAGGAAGGGGAAGACCGCAGCGAAGCCCGACTGGTCCTGGGTGTACGTATGTGGTTCTAACCAGACACCAAATCTCATTCCCCACGAACGCCCCTTGGGCTGTAGGAGTTCGCATGTTCAATCGTGCACCTTTCATAACGCTCTTAGCCGCTGGAATGCTGTTTAGCGTCCTGGCTCAAGCCCATCCCAAGCTGGTGTCTTCGACGCCTGCCGAAGGAGCTGAAGGCGCCGCCCCGGCAAAGATCGAGCTGCACTTTTCTGAAAACCTGGTCACTCAGTTTTCCGGCGCGAAACTGGTCATGACGGCGATGCCTGGTATGGAGCATCCGCCGATGGCGGTCAAGGCGGCTGTTTCGGGTGGCAGTGATCCGAAGACCATGGTCATCGCACCTGCCTCGCCGTTGACGGCCGGCACCTACAAGGTCGATTGGCGGGCAGTGTCATCAGATACCCACCCCATCACCGGTAGCGTGACATTCAAGGTCAAGTAAGTATGGAAGATCCGTTCAGCATCGGACTTCGCTTCGCGTTGTATGCCGATTTGATGATGCTGTTCGGGCTGGCGCTCTTCGGCCTTTATAGTTTGCGTGGCCCTGAGCGCCGCTCGGGCATGGTATTGCCGTTCTTGCCTCTGCTGGCTACAAGCGCGGCGACGGGCCTCTTGCTCTCGGTCGTGTCCATGGTGCAAATGGCCAAGGCTATGAGCGGGGTTGAGGAATGGGGCGAGGCCATACCGCATGTTGAGATGATGATCGCCGAGACGGAGCTTGGCACCGCCTGGCTTATCCGTATGGCCGCCCTCGTGGCCGCTGCTGTGGCCATTGCCTTCAATCCTCGTTGGCCATTGGCGAGCCTGCTCGTGGTTTCGCTGCTGGCAGGCGTGGCGCTGGCCACGCTGGCGTGGACTGGGCACGGCGCTATGGACGAAGGCTTGCGCCGCTTCTGGCACTTCAGCGCAGACATTCTCCACCTGTGGGCCAGTGGTGGCTGGTTCGGCGCGCTGGTGGCTTTTGCCCTATTGCTGCGGCCCAGCAAATCGGAAACGCAGGCATCAGTCCAGATCCTCTCGCGCACGCTTACCGGCTTTGAGCGAGCCGGTGCGGTGATCGTGGTGCTGATCGTCTTCACGGGTGTGATGAACTATCTGCTCATCGTCGGACCCCAAATCACGGGTCTGGCACAAAGCACCTATGGCCTGCTGCTGCTGGTCAAACTGGGCCTTTTCGTCGTGATGATCGGGCTGGCTTCGGCCAACCGCTTTCTCTTGAGCCCGGCATTGGAGCAAGCAGTCCACCAAGGCGATTACACGCGTGCGGCACGGTCTATCCGTTACAGCATGGCACTGGAGCTAGGCTCCGCCATTTTGGTGCTAGGACTGATTGCTTGGCTTGGTACGCTGTCTCCCGAGATGGAAGCGGGGAAGTAAGTTTGCCTGGCCCCGTCGTGCCGTCTCGCCAAGATCGTGTCCCCGAGGGTGAAGCATGAAACTGCTGGTAGCCGAAGACGAACCCAAGACAGGAATCTATCTGCAGCAGGGCCTGCGAGAGGCTGGCTTCACGGTAGATCGAGTGGTCACTGGAACGGATGCCATCGATCAGATGCAGACTGAAGCCTATGACCTGCTGATTCTCGACGTGATGATGCCCGGCCTCGATGGTTGGGGGGTGGTAACACGCCTGCGTGCTGCAGGTCAGTCGGTACCGGTGCTGTTTCTGACGGCAAGGGATGGCGTGGATGACCGAGTCAAAGGATTAGAGCTGGGCGCCGATGACTACCTGATCAAGCCCTTTGCCTTTTCAGAGCTGCTGGCACGTGTTCGAACTCTATTAAGGCGCGGGAACGCCAGCCCGCCGGTTCAAACGAACCTGCAGATCGGAGATCTACAGGTTGACCTACTCAAGCGCCGCGCCACGCGGGGCGGCAAGCGAATTGACCTTACCGCTAAAGAGTTCGCCTTGCTGGAGTTGTTGATGCGTCGGCGAGGCGAGGTCCTGTCAAAATCTCTTATCGCATCACAAGTATGGGACATGAATTTCGATAGCGATACGAATGTCATCGAGGTGGCGATTCGGCGGTTAAGGGCCAAGATTGACGATGACTTCGAGGCGAAACTTCTCCACACCTGCCGTGGAATGGGCTACAGGCTAGACGTGCAGGACGAAGGATGAAGCCAGGTTCACTTACCTTCCGCCTCAGCCTCATGTTTGTAGCCGCGGTCGTCGCTGTCCTCATCATCGTGGGCATCGCTTTCAACGAGCTGAGCCGCCACCATTTTCGTGCTCTGGATGCCCAGGCTCTGGAAGAAAAGCTGGAAGCGATCACCCAGATCGCTAAAGAGCCCGGCGCGAATTCGGACCAGCTCAAGATTCGCTGGCACACGCTACTGGGAGCACATCCCGATCTCAGCGCGGTATTCCTCCAGGCTGACGGAAGCCTCTTTTTTGCAGAGCCTCCCCAGTCATCGGTGCCGTCCCTGGCTCAGGCGACCGAGCACGATGGCGTGTGGGAGTGGGAAAGTGACGGACACATGTTCAGGGCCTTGAAGGCGCCAGTCTCGTCGTCGGAGGCCACTGCTCCGCTGACCATGTGGTTGGTACTGGACGTCACGACGCATATGCACTTCTTCGCCATGCTGGAGCGCTGGTTCTGGGGCGTTCTGCTAGCCAGCACCGTGCTGAGTGCCGCACTTGGTTGGCTGGTTGCCAAGAATGGGCTGCGGCCGGTGGCCAAGGTGACCCAGACAGCCGCCTCGATGTCCGCAGGCTCCTTGAAGGAGCGTATTCCTCTGGAGCCCGTGCCCGATGAGTTACGCGAGCTCATCACCGCCTTCAATTCCATGCTCGGTCGCCTGGACGACTCGTTCATACGTCTATCGAATTTTTCTGCCGACATCGCACACGAGCTACGAACCCCGATCAGCAACCTGCGGACTCATACCGAGGTGATCCTGGCCCAAAAGCGGGACTCGGACGTGTACGAGGAGAATCTGACCTCCAACCTGGAAGAGCTCAATCGCCTGTCGGGAATCATCGACGGCATGCTGTTCCTGGCCAAGTCCGACAACGGCCTGATCGTACCTGAACCGGTCGAGCTGGATTTGGGTAGGGTCATCGGCAAGCTGTTCGGATACTACGAGCTTCTGGCTGAGGATAAGGGTATCCAGCTCAAGGCATCGGGAAGCGCCTTGATCTTTGCGGATAGCGTGATGATCGACCGTGTCGTGTCGAATCTGCTGTCCAATGCCCTGCGCTATACCCCTTCTGGAGAGACGATTGAGGTCTACATCCAGGACTATGGCAGCCGTGTAGAGCTTCGGATAGAAAACCCAGGCCCCGAAATTCCGCCGGAGCACCTGGCGAAGATCTTCGACCGGTTCTATCGGGTGGATCCTGCACGCCGCGAAGGTGATGGGAACGCAGGGCTTGGGTTAGCGATTGCCCGGTCACTGATGCAAGCGCATGGTGGCACGATTTCATGTACCTCCCAAGGAGGTCGAACGGCATTCATCCTGACCTTCACGCGCCGGACTAGTCTGCGCACATGACACGCTTATCTAACTCTCAGAAAGGCAGAGCTAGGTACCAACTATTGATGTCACTCAGATAAGAGTTAGGCTCGGCCGTAAGGCCATAATGACATTTTTACTTAGCTGTCAGCGCGACATCTCTTCTTAGCCTTGACATAATTTACGGGCTTGTAGGTGTCGTTCTTCCAGTGCCGCTTACCTGCTTTGGAACCCGGCAATGACAACTCGGGAATTGCCTCGGAGTCAACTTTCGATAAGCCATTACTGGCGCTGAACCGAAAAGCATGCCTTTTACGTGACATGAGCTTTCTGCTATATTCGACGTTATACCTATTTTTTGACTCGGAACAATATGCTATGCCAACGATCAGTATCAATGCGCACTGGGGCCCGTCAACTATCACACTCGACCGTCATGGGTTTGAGCAACTCGTCGAGCTGTTAAAAACGCCTAGTGCTGCCCAGCCAAAATCAAAAAAAATCGGCCCTTATACCTATGCTTTGAGCCATGATAGATTGAGCTGGGGAGACGCTACTCGCCCCTACGATTACAGTGTCGAGGATTCCGCCGATGAGCTGCTAGACATAATTCATACGGTCCTCAAAGAAGAATGTTAGGGTCTGGGCGATCAGGATTGGTATGAGTTGCGCAACTAGCCCCCCATGCCATCGCTTGCTGAAGCAAGCGCTCGCGGCAAAGGCTCATTTCAAAGGATTTTTGCATAAATCGCAGTTTTGCAGGGAACGCATTGAGTATTCAAGATATTAAGGCTTGGTGGTCAAGCAACCGAATAGCTATCTCAGTCATCTTCACGGTTATGCCGATAAGTATCGGATTGTACAGCGAGTGGGATAATCTGAAGAAAGCTGGCTTCATCACTAACTTGAACGATATGATTCAAGCGGCTGGGCAATTCGCGACTGTTGGCGCATTCTGGATCGCTTTCCAACAGCTCCGCAAGAGTAAAGAAGATGCGGCTGCGTCAGCCGAACGGGAAAACCAACTTTACTTTTTGAACCAAGCTCAAGAAAGCTTAGAAAAGATGATAGAGCTGGTAAAGGCATTCAATCCCGAAAACGCGGATGTCATGCCACTTATCGAATTTCTTCATGAGCTGACCAATCTGGCCGTAGCATTCAAGAAGGATAGCGACAATGTAACTGCGAACATGCAGCTTCGAGTGATCGCTAGCGACTGGCAGAAAATGTATTTTGGCGAACTTCTACCTAGGCTTCGAAAAATCGATTTATTTAAACTATTGCAGGGCAGCTCGCACATGGAGGGCATGCATGACTCTTCAGCAATTCGCCAGTACTCACTTGAGGAGATAGAAAAACTTGCACCTTCCCACCTTCTTCGAGATTTCGAAATCTACAAGATAGCAGCGCCCAAGTTGATTTCCCACCTGCCGTTCACCATACAAAACTGGATTCCCATCGAGTGCGGTGTACTTTTCCTTTTTAAATATACTTTTTTCCATAACGATAATGTGGGCCGATTACTACCTCGTGACGTTGATCAGATTGATATCCGCGTAGAGGCACCTGCGATCGCTGCCCTATATGAGCACTATGCTAGCCACATAAGCCCACTTTAGCTAAGGAACCTTTTGCTGTCAGGAAAGCCCGTGTAGCAAGAAGACTAACATTGACGGAATGAAGACCATTGCAGATCCGACGCATATTGGAAACCAAAAATGCTCGAACGACCGCCAGGCTGGTTTAGAGAGAATCTCTAAGTTCTTCCGGTTTATCTCTGCCGTATCCCTCATAGATTGGACGATCATCCGCTGCATCTCAAACTGAAGACGCCGGGACTCGAGCTCCAAGTTCTCTCTCTCGCTCATGATAAAATCTCACTGACTCAGCTGCCCACCTACGATAATGCTACCGCTTCTCAGCCAAACCGGCACGGCATCGTTCGCAGCGCCGGCAGACACGAGAGGCTGGGAGCGCTCAAGCCGCCCGAAGGCGGTCCGGGGGATACTGGCGCAGGAAGCCAGTCGAGGCTTCGGCCGGCGCCATCAGCCAGTCCTTGATAGAGCCATTCGGCAGTATGGCCAGCATGCGCTTCTCGTCCTCAGGCCGGTGGTAGTTCTTCATGAAGGGGTGATCGTCAGCGTTGACGGTCAGCATCGTGAAGCTGAAGCAACCCTTGCCGTCTGGATCGCTCCACTCCTCCCATAGCCCCGCAATCGCCATCAGGCCGCCGTCGGCTCGCTCGATCCGCGTGGGCACCGCCTTCCCGCTGCGCCAGTCGGGCTCATAGATCGCTGCTGCAGGGATGATGCAGTGCTGGGCCTTTTTCCAGGCCGTGCGAAAGGAGTTCTTCGTGGCGGCCGTTTCCGAACGGCAGTTGTAGGTGCTGCGCCCGAGCTTTCTGTCCTTTGCCCAACCAGGCAGCAAGCCGAACTGGCCTACCGAGATGTCGTACTCCGCTGCGCCATCCTCCTGCGCTTCGGCTGAATTCAGCCGAACAAAGGGTCCCACGTAGAGCGGCCAGAGCTCGCCCTGGTATTGCTCGTCAACGGGCGCGCCGAACGCGCTTTTCAACCGCGCCGGCGTCGGCGCCTCATAGTGACTGCACATGCCTTGTAGCCTCCGCGAAATCCCACCTGAGGCCGCTAGCCTTTCTACCGCCTCACACTGTTTGACCTGACCACAGCGATGTGTTCCAGAAGGACCGCGGCCGGGCGGGTGGCCTAGGCGCTGCCACCCACGCCGGCCGGCCGCTGACGCCGCGCTCGGAACGCGCGATCGGCTGATTCTTTACCCTCCA
The DNA here is from genome assembly GCF_029872515.1 of Pseudomonas flavocrustae. NCBI lineage: Bacteria > Pseudomonadati > Pseudomonadota > Gammaproteobacteria > Pseudomonadales > Pseudomonadaceae > Pseudomonas > Pseudomonas flavocrustae. The sequence continues at coordinate 232,700 of NZ_JAPDIQ010000006.1, forward strand.
GATGGTAGCCGTTCTAATAACGCCCTTTGGCGGCACCTGCGCGGGTCCGCACAGCACAAGGAGCGAGCATGATCATCGGCATAGACCTGGGGACCACCAACAGCCTGGTCGCCGTCTGGAGCGGCGAAGTTGCCCAGCTGATCCCCAATGCCCTGGGCAAGGTGCTGACCCCGAGCGTGGTTGGCCTGGACGACAATGGCCAGCTGGTGGTTGGCGACATTGCGCGCAAGCGCCTGCAGACGCACCCGCAGATGACTACCGCCTTGTTCAAGCGCTATATGGGCAGCGCGCAGGAAACGCTGCTGGGGCACCGGCCGTACCGCGCGGAAGAGCTTTCTGCGCTGGTCCTGCGCAGCCTCAAGGAAGATGCCGAGCGGTTCCTGGGCGAGCCGGTGACCGAAGCGGTGATTAGCGTCCCGGCCTACTTCAGCGACGCGCAGCGCAAGGCCACCCGTATTGCCGGCGAGCTGGCCGGGCTGAAGGTCGAGAAGCTCATCAACGAGCCCACGGCCGCCGCCCTCGCCTATGGTCTGCACCACAAGGAGGAAACGACTTTCCTGGTCTTCGACCTGGGTGGCGGTACCTTTGACGTGTCGGTCCTCGAGCTGTTCGAAGGGGTGATGGAGGTCCGCGCCAGCGCCGGCGACAACTTCCTGGGCGGTGAAGACTTCGACGATGTCCTGGTGGCGCACTTCCTGGCGGCGCCGACGGCCGCAGGCCTACCTGACGCTACCACTGGCGCGCTGGCGCAGCGCCTGCGCCGTGAGGCCCAGCGTGTGCGGCACCAGCTCGGACAGCACCCCCGGGCGCAGTTTGCTATCCAAGAGCACGGCCGTGAGTGGAGCCTGGAGATCACTCAGGACGAGGTAATGGCCCTCTACCAGCCGCTGCTCGATCGAATGCGCGCACCGATCGAGCGCGCACTGCGGGATGCACGGATCAACGCTGCCGATCTGGATGAGGTACTGCTGGTGGGCGGCACTACTCGCATGCCCTTAGTGCGCCGCCTGGTGGCCGGCTTATTCGGTCGCTTTCCGTCGATGCAGCTCAACCCCGACGAGGTCGTGGCCCAGGGCGCGGCAATCCAAGCCGCACTCAAGGCCAGGCACGCCTCCTTGGACGAGGTGGTGCTGACCGATGTCTGTCCCTACACGCTCGGCATCGAGACGACGTCAGGCGATGACCTCCGGCGGGATTATGGGATGTACCTCCCCATCATCGAGCGCAACAGTGTGGTCCCGGTCAGCCGGGTCAAGACCGTATCAACGCTCGATGATAATCAGACCGCGGTGAAGCTCTGCATCTTCCAGGGCGAGAGCCGGCTGGTGAAGCACAACATCTACCTGGGCGAGCTCGAGGTACCGGTGCCACCGCGCCGGGCGGGTGAGGTGCGAATCGAGGTGCGCTTTACCTATGACAACAACGGGCTGCTGGAAGCGGAGGCACACGTGCCGATGACGGGCGCAAGGCTTAGCCTGGTCATCGAGAACAACCCGGGCGTCCTCAGCCCGGAGGAGATTGCGCAGCGCCTGGAAGCGCTTTCCGCCCTCAAGGTGCATCCTCGCGATCAGCAGGTGAACAGCGTGCTGATGGCCCGGCTGGAGCGCCTGTATCAAGAAAGCCTGGGTGACCTCCGGGAGCGGGCCGGCAGCCTGGCGCAGGATTTCCAGCGAGCGCTCGACAGCCAGGATGAGCGCGCCATCCGCGATGCCCGCAAGTCGCTGGCGGAGCGGTTGGATCGTCTCGAACGACGTCTCTGAGGCCAGGCATGAAACTCGATCTGTTGGAGCTCTCCCAGGCGCCCACCGAGCGGGATCTCAAGCGCGCCTATGCGCGCTTCCTGAAGATTCACCGACCCGATACGGACCCAGAGGCCTTTCAACGGCTGCGGCAAGCCTACGAACGCGCGTTGGCGGACCTCAGTCGGCCGGCAAGCTTGGACGAAGAGCCTCGGGCCACCCAATGGGTGTACTCACCCTCCCCCGCGGCCGCGACGCCGATCGGTCCTGTGCCTACAATGGATGGGACTCCGCTGGCCGCTCCGGTCCAACCGATCCAGCGCGCAGCAGAACAACCGCCAACAGAACCTTCCATCCAGCGCCTATCCGAGAAGCTGCTTCCGGACGATTCCAGTCGTCTCGCCAAGCTTCTTGAGGGTGACCTCACTCTGGCCTGGGAGACAGCCAGGCGCGAAGGCCTGGAGGCTGCTTTTCAGCGGCAGCTCCTGCAGCGGTGCTTGAACAGCGCTGACCTGCGAGCCCTGGCCTGGGCGCAAGCCAACCTCCACTGGCTGACCCTGGCCCAGCCCGACTACCTGGGTCTGCGTGAGGAAGCTGTGCTGGCCAACCAGCTAGCCAACCAGGTGCTGGTGCAGATGCGGCAGGCACTCACGCAGGGCCTCGAGACTCAGGCTTATAAGCAGCTTCGTGCGGCCCTGGAGAGCGACTGGCTGCAACCACTCGACCGCCGGACCCGATTCCAGGCCGAGGTGTTCGAGCTTTTGGAGAACGACGGCCACTGGACGCCGGCGTTCTTTGATCGTGTCTGCGCGCTCAATGCTTGGAGCGAAGAGCGTGGCCACCTGCCCAGCAGCGCTAAGCGCTGGACGGCGATACTGGGCCGCTGCCACGCCTACGCATTGGAGGCGAGCTTGCGCGAGCAGCTCGCCGCGCCGGCGAAAACAGCCGGGCAACGGGCAGCGTGGTTCTTGCTCGGCGACCTGGACGACCGTCGCCGGCGGCAGTGGGCCGATAGCTTCACGGCAGAAGACTGGCAGGCCTGCATAGCGCTGGAAGAGGACATCGCGACCTTCTCCCAGATACCGGCCGCTCTGCAGCGATCCTACTTCGCGGAATGGCGATCTTGGATGCCACGCGGCTACTGGCGCTGGGGCTACGTCTACCTTTGGGCGATGCTCTCCCTGGCGCTGACCATCATGCTGATCGCCAACCCAGAAAAGACCCTCGGTGAAAGCCTTGGGATACTACTCGTAGCACCGCTCGCGGTCGTGCCCTTGGCGTTTGTGCTGCCTGCCACCTGGCTCATGCGCCTGTGGACGGACCTATCACGTCTGCTCGCGCCAGCAGATTTCGCAATGAGCACCAGGATGCTGCCACGGCGCCTGACGCGAAGAGGCAGTGGCGTTTTGGTGCTGCGCCATGTGTTTCCCAGCCTGCTGCCCGCGGGGCTTGTCTGGATGTGGGGACGCGCCGTACCCATGCTAGGCCCGGTGATGGCGTTGGCCACCGTACTGGGCGCTATGCAGTTCGCCAACGTCGTCACCCGAGGCGCCTCGCCGGTAGCCTGGATCGAACGAGGCCTGCATCAACTGCTGCAGAACCGCCGTCGAGCGAAGCAGGTGCTCGCCCTGGGCGCAGGATTGGCGCTTATGGTCGCGGCGCGGCTGTTCATTGGCTGAGCGACTTCAGGAAATGCAACGTCGTGGGCGCGCGCTCAAGCTCAACCAGATTCGATCGCTCCGCTGACGCGCGGGCCCTCCATTCGGGGCCTCGTTGCGTGACACCTTAGTACGAGTTGGCGATCGCCCGACGCCGTCCTGCCGTTACCTGATGAATCTCAGCAGGTCAGGTCCGTCAATGCACAGTCCGGTACGCATGCTGGTGAACTCACTGCTTTTGCCAAGCAGATCCATCTGAGCATTACCCTTGCTGGAGTCGTGCCCGTAGAAAAAGATTCTTTCGGGCCTACCGCGCGCATCCCAATCGATCTTGATGATCTGCAGGCGGTAGATACGCTGCTCACCCCGCCGCTGGATCAGGCTGCCTTGCTCAAAGCCTGCTTGCCCGAGGGCCTGGTGGCTGATGCCCTGCATGACCGCGTAGGAGTTGGCCAACGCGGCGACCTGCTCCTCTTCCGAAGCGTCGCGAATCGTTTCCCACAGCGCCGGCTCGACGGCGCGCACCATCGCGAGCAGCTCCGGCCGTAGCTTGGAAAGATATCGCTTTAGCCCTGCTTCCATGGATCCTTCAGTACCCCTGCCTTTGGTATACGGTGATCGCTAGCAGACCCGTCTGGTCCAGCGCGGGTCTCGTCACGAGCTGCCAGCCCGCCATGCTGCCCAGGTAACGTACGCCGTCCTGGTCACCCGCGTGCCGACGTTGCTTGTGCCGCATAACGTCAGCCGGCAGCGCCACCTCGCGGTTCAGATCCCTGACCACCCGCGCCAGCCGCGGGAAGACGTTCTCCAGCTTGCACTCACCCTTCGTCTCGTCCAGGTACTCGACCAGGGTGTGATGGGTCAGATAGATCTTGCCGAAGACAGGGTTCTCTACCGACGGTTGCGGAGGAGGCGTTCCCTCCCACTTAACGCAGAAGGCCGGATGCTCCTCGCGGGTCCAGGGCCTGTTCTTCTCGACGCTGATATTGCTCAGGCCGAAAAACTGGGTGCGTAGCGCATTCGACGTCTCGTAGAGCTCGCCCTTGGAGCTGTCCGAGAGCAACAGGCGCTTCACCGCGCCGCGCGATACCACGAGCTTCAGGTTGCCGCAGGTACGCTGGTGCCCGGCCAGCTCAAATTGCACCAGGGCGCACCACAGGCCGTAGAGCTCGATGAAGTCGAGCACGTTGTCGCCCAGGTCTCGGCTCAGGTGGATCTCGATCCGGCGGAAGAAGCGGTCGTCGCCATTGAACAGGACGTTATAGACGCCTGGCACGTCCGTGGCCGCGGTGCTCACTTTGCAAACTTTATAGGTCATCGTTTGGATCTCGGCAGGTAACTGGAACCTAGTCTCCATGCCTTTCGAAAATTGCAAACGCCGATTCTAGCGCGGTTGTGGGTCGAACCTTCCAGCGCGTCATACGATCACTCAAAAGTCGTCGTAGGTAACCTTCCAGAACAGGTCGACGCTACCGTCATCGCGGTGGGCAATGATGACGCCCTCCATCTCGCTGATCGCCTCGAGCAGCTGGTCCCAGTCCTGATCTCTCGCATCACGTCGTTCAACGTGGACGTGCTTTTCTCGGACGCCAGGGGCGCTCATGACTTGCCTATGAACCCTAGCGGCAAGCTGGTCATAGGGCGTCAATGCCGGCGGTGGGGTGCGGGCCATCTCCACAGGTCCCATGGGGATGTTCTTTTATACAGTATTAAACCGGCCGCTCCGCTGGCAACCCGTATTGCCCTGGCGAGACGAAAGGCACCCGGGCTGATCGCCAGGCGAAAAAAAAGGGTCAGCGTGCGCTGACCCTTTCAGGGTGTTCGGTCTGACCGAACAAGGAGTTGATGATGAGCTGAGCCTCGGCGGCGTAGGGTCCGAGGAAGGTCAGCGTAGCGCCCTCCTCTGCGGCCCTTACGTGAAGCAGGATCCGGTACCGGCCGTAGTGCTCCCGGTACCGCTCCCTGACCAGCGCGCGGTACTCCCCCGGGCCACCGGCAAACGTTGCCGGCGGCGCAAAGGGATCGATACCGTGGCTGCCTGGCGCCGTGGGCACGATCCGCGGATCGAAGAGGTAATTGCTCACGCAACTGCCCTCCTTGCCCACTGCGGGAAGCCCATCCGCCCCAGCTGCAACAGCACATCATTCCAGTCGACGCCCTTGGCGCCTTCCGGAATGGGGAGCGGCGGTACGAAGACCTGCAGCTGGATGTTCCGCTCCCAAAGCCGCTTGCGCAGCACCTTGACAGCTTCCTCTCCACGACCTGACCGGTCCTTGTCGATCCAGATGCGAACGAGCTTGGTCGACGGCCCAGGCTCAAACGCTTCCAGCAAGGTGGCGCTCACCGCCGGGTAAACCCGGACCGCAAGATCCATCCCTGTTTCGATCGCAAACGCGGTCTCCAGGCCTTCGCACAGGTCGACGACCTGGGCATCCCATTGCCCGGTGCAGATCGCGCCACCGGTGACCAGACGATCACTGGGATAGGCGCACATCTTCTTCGGGTTCTCCACCGGTGCCTTCTCGCCGCGGGCGGTGAGAAAGTGCCGGTGCAGGGTGATTGGCATCTTCGCCTTCGAGACCTTGGCGACGATCGCCGGGTACTCACCTTCAAAGCGCCCATCTTCGTTGTGGCTGGCCAGGCCCCGGTGAAACCGCACCGTGCCTTCGAGGCCGCTCCGATCCCAGATCAGGATCTTGCGGCTGGCCAGGTACAACCGCGCGGGCTCGGCATCAGGATAAGTCAGCGGGATGGTCTCCGCCCACATCTTGTTCAGCCGGTTGCGCAGCATCGTGTCCTCCTCCGCCTGCTTCGCGGCCGCGGCCTCGCGCCGGGCTTGAAGCTTGGGCAGGCTCTGGCGGTTGACACGCTCCTGCACGTTCTCGTCATCGGTAGAGCGGATATCCAGGCGGTCACCCACCAGAGATACCGCATCAGCGAAGTCGATACCCTTGAGCCACTGCAGCAGCGCGAACCCGTCCGGGAACGCACCGCAGGTGTTGCAGATTCCGCCGCCGGACTCGTGAAAGTCCTTGCGGAAGAAGCGGAAGCCATCCCCCTTGCGCCCGGTCTTGCCGTGCACAGGACAGGCGACATGGCGCCCCACCTTGCTGAATGCGCGTGCATCGATCTCAGGACACAGATCCTCCAGGATGGAGTCCCAGCCCCGCACCTTTGCCGCGTCACGCACCACACTCGCTTTCAAATTTCTCATCATGGACCTCCAGGTAAAGCCCAGCACCGGGGCTTCCCGAAACCCCCGAGACGGGAGCTTGGGGAAGCCCCGGCGCTGGGGAGTGGTCCAGAGAGACTTCGCCCCCAGAGGGGGATAAGCCCCCCTGGGGTTGGTTGGATCAGGCCGTCTGCCGCAGGCGCGGTATGGACAGCGAGTTGAGGTACCGACGGGCAGTACCGATAGCTTCGTGAATAAGCTCGCGGCCGACGCTGCAAACGCGCCGACCCTCCGGAAGCTCTACACCGAGGACGTGCTCGCCGGCGAGCAGGATGTCGTTACCCTCCTCTTCACCGGTGACCAGGTAGACCTTGGCCTCCAGGGCGCAGAACTGCAGCTTTCCTTCCATGACGGCCGTGATTCGCTCATCAAGCTCGTCATCGGTGGTCTGCCATTCGAACGGGTTGTAATTGTCATCCTCGAAAGCGCGTAGCTCTACACGAAAGCGATCGAGGTGAAAAACCCGCAGCTCGACTTCCTCGCGCGGGTAGCGCTCAGTGAGGCAATAGCCCATGCGCGCAAGCATCGCACCCGTGGACACAACGTCCTCTTCCAAGGCCGTCATGAAGCGAAGGAAGGCGTCCTTATGCTCAGGGCCGCCATATACCTCTGCGTCGGTACCCTCAATACTGCGAGCTGACTCGCTCAGGGAGGTAGATCGCTCGTGTACATAGCGATCTCGGCCGGGTAACAGCGTGAGCTCCTCGTGCGGGTCTGCATTTTCCTTTAGCTCGCTCCAGATTACCGGAGGTATCTCCGGTACCAGGCGCGGGCCAAGCTTTTCGATGTCGAGCGTACCGGTGAAGCTTGCGCCGTCACCCTGGCAGTAGCCGAGGCAGAAGCGCACGTTGTCAGACGGGTAGCCAAGCTTGTCGAGCTGGCGGGCCATCATGGTGGTAAGCGCGGTGGTGATAGACATTCCTGGATCTCCGGTAAGCGCGGAGTCCGGCCCCGGCGGGGACGAAGCCCGCGCGGGTTAGGGGTTGGCCTATCAGAATGATAGGCCGGTGCTGAAGAGCTCAGCTGCTGCATCACGAGGGCGCACCATGGCGCCATCGAGAATCCACTATGGGCTGCCTGAGGGGCACTCCGCAGTAGAATCAAGGCAAGCCCCGCCGCATGGGCGGGGACTCGCTTGAGTGATCGCTTCAGAGAAGCAGATCGAGAACGACAATCACCAGATTGATGATCTCGGCCATGGTGCACCTCCTGGTTGGGAGGGACCCTGCCCCCATCGGGAGCAGAAGTCCCGTGGGGAAAGGCCTTGCGGCCCGCTGATACGTCTATCGGTGAAAGCTCAGCCTCCCGGAAGAGAGGCTGGCCAGGATTACGCTCAAGCCTTGCGAGCTTGCGCCTTTACCGCGTTGATCGCGCCCCGCAGGGGTGCGAAGTAGATCGCCGGCGCCTGCTTGGCAGCGCTGACGAACTCAGCAGCGAAGGTTTTGAAGAAACGCACCAGGTGATGTCGGAACATGGTCGGCTCCTCGCCAGTACATGTCCTGAGCATACGCCCGGGCTGGTGCCATCACAACGGCTTTGTGCCACTGTTTTGGTGGCAGTTTTGCAGCTGTCGCCACTGCAAAGTGACACCGGTTATAGCCCCGCGTAACGGAGCGAAGTAGATCCGCGGTGCCTCGCGGGCCGCCGTGATGAACTCCGCTACCGCTCTTCTTACCTTCGAGCCTTCAGTGATCATCTTTGATCTCCTTGAATGCCTTCCAGGACGTGAAGCCCAGGTAGGACAGGAACAGCAAAGCATCGACCACCAGGATGGTGTGCTCGAGGAAGAACAGCACCGTGAGCGTGAACTCAGCGACGTTGTACTCCCGCAGCTTGTGCACCAGGTATCCCAGCAGCACCGCCGGCATGGCGACGATAAGGAAGATGCCGGTACCGACCAGGCTATGGCCGGCGAAGTGCATCAATGGGTGGTACCAGGGAACGCGGACAGCAGGGTCTTTCTTGCTATGGTCTCCCATAACAGGCCTCCATCGAAAATGCAGAGACCCCTGCCCCACGGGGACAGAGATCCCCGCGGTGGGTTGAAGTGCTGAAGGAAGATGCTCAGCTACATCGTCTTCACCGATCGCATGATCGCGTGAAAGATTCTTACAGCGCGGCCTGGCTTCAGGCCGCTGCTACGAACATCTCAGCCGCCAGCTGGTCGAGCAGGTTGCCCTGGTGCTCGATCCAGTTGAGTAGCGCCTCCGCGAGAACCTGGGAGAATCCCTGTTCCATTGCGGTGGCAGCCAGCTCAGCGACGAGCCTGGAGGGCAGCATCTCAATAGACGCGTCCCCCAGGTCGAAGCACGACGGCACCACCTCTTGCGGGGTGCCCTCGAGCTCGTCGAACTCAGCGCCCAGGACATCCATCAGTTGCGCAAGCGCGAGATATTTGGCCTTCAGCTGCGGATCACCTCCACCCTGGTGGGTGGCAGCGAAGTATTGCAGCGCTTCGAGCATCACCGAAGGCTCGGGAATGCCAGCCGCTTCATTCGACACGAAGTGCCAGCAGTGCACGAATGCACCCCGCTCGCTACGCGACACAACGGTTCTGTCGTCGAACTCGATGTCGTCGTCCGGCATTGCCTGCGCAGCGCTCACGAACGCGCTTTCCTCAGGCGTCATACCGAAAGCGTTGATGCAGTCACCAAAGGTCAGCCCTCGCTCGATGGCGGCCTGCAGCAGCTGTTTGGCGTCGAGCGCGCGCAGCGAATGCACGAGCTTCAGGGCATCCGCTTCGGCACAGGGACGTTCCGCGTTTTTGTGATTCATGGTCTAGCTCCTTGGTAGAGCCAGGCCGTGTCCCTACCGGGACTAGGCCCGGCTGGGTGGGGTTATGAGTAGATGATGCGTTCGATGGACACGAGCGGTATCAGGGTCTGCTTGAGCAGCTCCATTGGGGTGTCGACGATCAGCACGTGATCGCCAAGGGCCTCAGGGAACAGACACAGCAACGTGCGCCCATCCGTGAGGCGGGCGCGAAAGCTCGTGTGGACATCCATCTCTCCTTCGGCAAAGTCGATTCTGGCCCAGGGATACACCTGGCAGAGCCGTTCACGCTCAACGTCGGAAAACGTCGAGACGAAGCCTGAGTAGAGATAGTTCGCAAGGTGGGGAGCTGTGACTTCCATGGTCTCTCCGGTAGAGGGCGAGACCAGTCCCTGCGGGAGAGCTCCCGCCAGGGTTTATCGATGTGCTGATAGAGGATCAGCTGCCTTTCGACGCGGCCACCATTGGCCACGCTGAAACCGCTTTGCAAAGGCCTGATTTGCGAAACGGTTTCCGATCCGCCGATCCAGAGCCACAAGGGCCCTGGATCGACATCGGCGTTCCCAGCAAGAGGAACGGGTGCAGCGGCGCAGGCAAGCCTGGACCGCCGCCGATGTAGAAGGAAAGCTCTATTTCTCTGCCTGGTTCGCCTTCCGGATCAGATCGTCCGTAGTGCTCGACAGCAGTCTCCACAAAGCCACGGCGGGCGCCCAGTAGCCGTACATGGTCTGTCTGGCGCCGCGCTTGAAGCCACGAATAAAGTCATTCATAGCAATTCCTCTCAGTACTACACATGTGGAAGGCCGCGATACGGCCTATCAACTCGTTTTAGTCTAGATTCTTGCAGGCTTTGATGGTGGATTTTATCACCCACCAGAGCAAAAAAATGCAGTCTCCAGCCAAAATCACTTTTTCCAGTACGGTCAGTATCGGAACAAGTGGTCTGCCAAACTCAAACGTCCCTATGAGGTAGGTAAACCACGACAGCAGGAGCGCCGCCGACGCAAGGACAAGAAAGAACATCACACCAAAAAACGTGTGTGCGATGAACTCTCCAAGAACGTCATTTTTTTCATCGTGTTATCTCCGGTTATGGCGGAGATAACAACGCCCTGACGGGGTTGTTAAACCCCGCCGGTTTAGTGAGTGCTGGTGGTACCAGCTTTTCAAAACAGACCACCATGGGTCTGCCTGAAACCGCTTGAGCAAGCTGCTCTTGCCGAAGCGGTCTCTGCCCCCCTCAGCCAGGCTGAAGGGGGGCGAGATCGTCATGCCGCGAGTCGATAGGTGCCAGGCGCGACGCGCTCGAAATAGCGCTCGTCCTGGACGACCTGCCGAATCTTGGCCTCCCAGTGGTTGTTCGCCCGGGTAGCCGCGTAGGCCTCGAGCTGCGTGTTGATCTCCTTGAGGTGCAGCGTCTTGCCGCCCTGCAGCAAACGACGCACCGCGGCGCGCCAGGTGATGCCTTGCATCGCATGAGCGCGCTGCTGGACCTTGGCCAGGAAGTGCAGTGAGCCGCGCTCCTTGCGAAAGACCAGCAGCTTCTCGTGCGCGATGCGTACGACATTGCCGCCATAGGTTCGCCGGTCCGAGACGCAGTTGTGCTGCGCCTTGATCAGCTCGTCGATCAGCTTGCCGGGCGCGACCCGCTCCACCAGCGAAGAGAGATTGAAGTACTCCCCCTGCCGGCGCAGGTTGCCCATCAAGATGCCGTAGGTACCGCCGCGCTCCATCGCGTCGTGGATATTCATCAAGGCCAACTCCAGCGCCTCAACGAACTCCCCCATCGCCATGCGGCTCATGTCCCACCGATTGGGTTCACCCCAGACGTTCCCGCTGTACTGGATCATGTCCAGGTACGCCGGGTGCCAGAAGCACGAATGTGCCTCCTCGCCCAGGAACGTCTGCAGATCATCCAGCAGCAGGTTGAAGCCCTGGTGCAGGTCGGTACCTTTGAAACGCAGCCCCATCTCCTGAGCCACCTCGACCGAGGTGCCCCCGCCAATGCTGGGATCGAACGCCAGGCCGTCCTTGCGCCGGTGGTAGGTCGCAAAAAAGCCCTGGATGACGTGGCCACTGCAGTTGCCGCGGTAGCGGCTATTGCCCCAGGGTCCACGGTCCGGGAAAGACAGGATCGAGTTCGGAAATTTCATGATGTGCTCCAGTTGAAGGGGGCACACCCCCTATCGGGGGTAATGCCCCGATAGGGTTGAGTTGTTGATCAGTGGTTTGGCGGCACGTGACTGAATGCCGCCAATAGCTCGGTGACATCGGTGGGTTGGCAAGCGATACGCTGGACGTAGAGATCGAGGCTACCCACCGAAACGCAGGTCTCCGGTTTCTCCTCGCTATCAAAGTCGCTATCGCCATCCTGCAGGAAGAAGAGATTGATCGGGCTGTCTGCCTCGACCAAGACCTCTCCGCCGTCGTTGTAGCGAACCAGGACATTGACCGTACCGGTTTCGCCTTGCTGGGCTACCGTCAGGGTCCACGGCTGCTGCGTACCGACGCCACCGCTCAGAATGAACGCATCCGTGGTATGTGCCTCAGGAACGCTCTGCAGATCGTCGACGATGCAGATATTGAACCGCTGCGCCGCCAACGCTCCCATGCCGTTCATTAGGAACCGCCTGGCGGCATGTTGCATGTCGTAACCGACAGCTTGATCAACCAGTTTGAAACCGCGGGAAACGAGCGAACAGGTGTAGGTGAGTTTCATGACTATCTCCGGGAGTAGGAGGTGGTCATGCCCCGAGGGGGACATGGCCACCCAGGGGGTTAGGAAACGCAGACGCTGCGACGGGCAACCGCCGAAGCATCGAAGCAGAGGTCGTCAACGGCCTGAGTCGTGAGGCTCCAGGCCGAGACGAGGCACCGCGGCTTGCCGAACTGGTCGCGCGCCGCGGTGCGCCACAGCGGCAAGGCCATCACGTACCGGCTGCCATCGAAAAAACCGATGATGGCGCCGGCCGCCGATGCCCGCGGCGCAATGTGGCGAAATAGCCGCTTGCCGAAGGGAGACACGACGAAGCGACTCGCCGCGTCGACCGTGCTCAGACCAGCTACCTGGGCGGTCACCCGGTAATCAGCCATTTCAAACGTGCAGTGGTAGAGGTTCATGCCGATCGCTCCAGAGTGAAGCGAGGCTATGACCCTGCAGGGCCAGTAGCCCCGCAGGTGGGTGAGGTGCTGACCAAGTCAGCTGAGGAATCTGCCACCGCACATGCGGGGACAGAAAAGATCGCTTTCGCAAGCTGGGCTTGGGAAAGCCATCTCGAACGGATCAGAAAGGGTGCTGGGCTGCCATGAAATGACCCCCAAATGTTGGACAGGGTTGGTTTCAAGCAACGAGCACTGGTCTGAACGGGAACTAGAGAGGTGGCCTCTGCGAGATCGCCTCACGCAAGGTATCAAACGATGCTTCGCTAGGACTCACCAACGCAAAGTTGTAGCCCTGTCCTGACCAATAGTCAGCCGTAACATCGCTTTCCCTACGAGATCCGTGGCCAACGTCGCGCTGGCTGTTGGGATGCCGCACATAGAAGATCACTTGGCGCCCTTTCGTATCCCGGTAGAGCACCATCGCGGCGGCGCCGGTGTCCGTGGCCATGAGACGACCACCCACTGGGATCAAGCCGAAGCGCTCCAGGTTAGGGAGGGCGGGCGCCTGCACAAATGTCCTTTCAAGCCAATGCTGAATCGCACCGTCCTGGCCGGTTACATCGACTGGCGGCCGCCCCTCGGCGCTCGCAAATAGTCGATAAGCCTCCACGGCATCCGCCATTGGAACGTGCGCCCGCCGCAGCATCGATTCCCGTGCCTGCCACCCTAAGCCGCTACCCAGGCCTAACGTCAGCACTAGCGAAGCGAGATAAGTCATACGTCTTTTACGTCTGGCGACTATCCGGTGTCGCACGACTGCTGGCATAAGGTGTGTCGGTAAAGGCTCAAGCACGGGAGAAAAAATCAGCCGTAGCCGACGATTCTGCTCGCGGATATCAGCTACCCGTGCGGCATCTTCCGGATGGGTTGCAAGATAGCGCATCACCTCCTCGTGCCGCAGCGCATCCAACTGATTGTCGGCATAAGCCATCAACTCTTCAGGAGTAGGAGGTCGATACATCATTTCAATACTCGCAAAGCGGCGGTAGCCAAAGGACTTTCGTGGATCTGTCTCAAGGCCGCGCGTGCCCGCGCCAAACGAGACATGACGGTTCCCAGTGGAATGCCAAGCGCCTGTGATACATCGCGATAGCTCATGCCTTCCACCGCGACCAACAGCAGCAGGGCACGCTGTTCGTCATTGAGTCTCTCAAGATTCGTCAACGCTTCTTGATCCAGATAGATCGTCTCAGCCGAAGGCTCAACCGGGACCTCTTGGAATCCCAGCCACTCCAACAGACGACCATAGCGGCGCTCACGACGTCGGCCATCAACGAATTGGCGGTACAGGATGGTGAACAGCCAGGCTCGCACATCACCGGCGGGACAGCGCGTGTTCCCATGCGTAAGCGCCCGTTCTAGACAACTCTGGACCAAGTCATCGGCGCTGGCTTCGTGACGAGTAAGCGATCTTGCGAAGCGACGCAGAGACGGTAGTAGCTGAGAAAGCATGGCGTCATCAAGCATGGACATTCCCCTGGTATCGCTGACAGACGCTTGAGCTGACCTTTTATTCCCCACAATTTTTATTTTTGTAGGTATGGAATAACCCAGACCGTACAAACGTCTGCATTGGAAACTCACCAGTCTGCTGGAGCGCCACGTGTTTTCAGTCAAACACCCGTTGTTGGCAGTCACCCTTCTGGTGCTCGTGCTTCCCATTGCCTGGGCCGAACCTGATAGCAGCGCCGCCACGGCGCAGGCCGACAACCGCCAGGCCATGGATCAGATGATGGCCGCGATGCACAAGCCCAGCAGTGGCAACGTAGACCGCGACTTTGTGACCCAGATGACGGCACATCACCAGGGTGCGATCGAAATGGCACGGATCCAATTGCGGTATGGCCATAACGAACGCCTACGCCGTCTGGCCCAAGAGATCATTGTCACCCAACAACAGGAAATCGCCGTCATGCAGCAGGCGCTTTCTGAATTGCCCGCCTCTCCAACTCGGTAATCCTCATGCCTCGATTGTCGCTCACCCCGCTCGCCGCTGTGTTGTTAGTAATCTCCTGCACCGCTTCAGCCGGTCAAGTTCCGCGTGCTGCTGCACAACCGGACATCACGATTAGTTCCCAAGACCGTGTGTATACGGCGGAGCAGTTCTCCAACACGGTATCGGTGATTGATCCCAGCACGGAAAAATTGCTCGGCGTCATCACCCTAGGCGACAGCCAACCCAAGAACTTGAGTCCTTTGTACAAGGGCGAGCTACTGGTGCATGGCTTGGGATTTTCGCCAGATGGGCGAACCTTGGCCGTCGTAGCGATAGGCTCGAACTCCGTGTCCTTCATCGACACCGCCAACAACCAGGTGAAGGGTAAAACCTATCTGGGTCGCGCGCCTCATGAAGCCTTTTTCACCCCTGACGGCAAAGAGCTCTGGGTCACGGTACGGGGCGAGGACTATATCGCCGTGATCGACCCGGTGACTTTCAAAGAGAAGACGCGAATTGGCGTACCGCCAGGCCCTGGCATGCAGATCTTCTCCCCTGATGGCCGCTATGGCTACGTCTGCTCCTCGTTCACTCCGGAAACCGTAGTGGTTTCGGTTGCCGAGCATCGAATTGTTGGCCGCGTCGCTCAGGCGAGTCCCTTCTGCCCCAACATCGCTGCGTCTGCAGATGGCCAACAGGTCTGGCTCACCCTAAAAGATGTCGGTAAGACCCAGGTGTTCGCAGCCAAACCGCCGTTCAGCTTGATTAAGACGCTTGATACTGGCGCGATCACTAATCACGTCAACTTGGTTCGCAATGCCCGCGGAAGCTTCGCCTATGTAACGGTAGGCGGAGAAAATCGAGTCAAGGTCTTCCGAACCGATGATTTCAGCCAAGTCGCCAGCATTCCTGTTGGCGCTTTGCCCCACGGTCTCTGGCCGTCAGGAGATGGCACGCGGTTGTACGTGGGACTAGAGAATGCTGACAGTGTGGCCGTCATCAATACGCTGACCAATAGCGTTGAAACCACTGTACCCGTGGGGCAGGCGCCCCAGGCTTTGGTCTACGTTCCCCGCGCCGCTACCCAGGGCGCTGGGCTGGCAAATCTTAAGCCGTTAGGGAGCGCCGCCAAGAGTATTCAGATCGCCCTGGCTCCGCCGGGTCAACACGAACGTCATACCACTCAGGTGACACTTTTCGACCAGGGCTTGACTCAGGTCCTGCAGGCCTCGGTTACGGGCCTGGTGGCCAAGCAGCCCTATGTACTAGCGTTGGCTCGTCATGCAGACGGTAGCGGCGCTCTTGAGTCTCTCGCCGCTTTTCAAACCAATCCCGCCGGCGCAGCTATCGTGAATGCGGTAGGACCGATACGCCAACTGGTTCAGCAATCCCAGGCGGATGAACAGCGCTACCTCGTCATCGCACCTGGTGCAGCCGATGCGCCAGGTGCTCCCGTGCAAGTGCAAGTGCTCCAATCGAAATACTAATAACCAATAACCATCGAGGTCCAGCATGCTCAGACAAGTGTTGATTGCCACTGCCATTTTCTCCATGACAGGGCTGGCCGTGGCGGCCACGCCCGCCAAGGTTGGCGACACCACCTTGGGTAAGGTGCTTGTGGATGAAAAGGGTATGACGCTTTACACCTTCACCAAGGACAGCGAGGGTAAGTCCGCCTGCAACGGCCCGTGCGCCAAGAACTGGCCGCCGCTGATGGCACCGGCAGGGGCCAAGAGCGGTGACGGCTATACCGTAGTACAGCGTGAGGATGGTAGCCAGCAATGGGCCTATAAGGGGCAGCCACTCTATACCTGGGTAAAGGACAGCAAGCCCGGTGAAACGACCGGTGAAGGTGTCAATCAAGTCTGGCACGTCGCAAAGCCTTGATCGTGGAGCAGTCCCTGCGGACAGCGGGGACTGCTTATCTATTTAGTAGATTACTTTTTATATCATATTCAATTTTTCAGATAATCGAGCCGGGCTAGACTGTTTGCATTCCTCAGCGGAGCTCACCTCATGACATTAAAGGATGCTATAGCCCTGCGCACCGGCGGCAAGCCGCTCAGCCAGCTCAAGCAGCCGCTCGAAGTCGTTCGCCAGTTCACCCCCAACTGGTTTGCGGCAACGATGGGCACCGGTATTTTGGCAATCGCCTTAGCGAGTTTTCCCGCGTCGGTACCCGGCTTGCGTCTGATCGCCGAAGGACTGTGGCTGTTCAACATCTTGCTTTTCGTTCTATTCAGCGGCTTGTATGCCGCTCGCTGGATCTTGTTCTACAACGAAGCCAAGCAAATTTTTGCCCACTCCACCGTATCGATGTTCTTCGGCACCATTCCGATGGGGTTGGCAACAATCATCAACGGGATGCTGATCTTTGGGCTGCCACGATGGGGTGAGGTGGCTGTCACGATTGCCACCGGACTTTGGTGGGTCGATGCGGCCATGGCACTGGTTTGCGGAGTAGCGATTCCGTACCTGATGTTTACTCGTCAGCAGCACAGCATCGATCAAATGACGGCGGTATGGTTGCTACCTGTGGTAGCCGCCGAAGTGGCCGCTGCCAGTGGCGGGCTGTTGGCACCGCACCTAGCCGATGGCGGGCACCAATTCACCGTGCTGGTGACCAGCTATGTGCTTTGGGCCTATTCGGTACCTGTCGCCCTAAGTGTCCTCGTGATCCTGCTATTGCGGATGGCACTGCACAAGCTGCCTCACGAGAACATGGCTGCATCGAGCTGGTTATCGCTTGGCCCCATTGGTACAGGTGCGTTGGGTCTGCTCGTGATGGGCAGCGACGCGCCGGTCATCTTCGCTGCTCACGGTATGGCCGGAATTGGCGCCGTCGCGCAGGGGCTAGGCGTAATTGGCGGGATCCTACTATGGGGACTCGGCTTGTGGTGGATGAGCCTTGCCATACTGATCACGCTGAAGTACGCGCGCCACGGCATCCCTTTCAACCTGGGATGGTGGGGTTTTACTTTTCCACTGGGCGTCTATGCCGTCACGACGCTACGTTTGGGAAGCACGCTTGGGTCAGGTTTCCTTACCGTCTTCGGTGCCTTTTTGGTCGTCGCCTTGACTGCTCTGTGGGCGGTGGTCGCGGGACGCACCCTAGCCGGTGCCTACCGCGGGACGCTGTTCGTCTCGCCTTGCATTGCTCATCTGCAACCACGCAAATGAGGTCGATTAGGTGGCGCCTCGCTGAGCAACGCTACCAAGCTAGGACCATCAGCCCACTCTCTACGACGAGTGAGCTGATGAGTCCGCAAATGGGGCTCAGTGAAAGCCATCCCTTGATGCCGTTGGTTACCGCGGCCGCCTTAACCGATTCAAAGGTGCGTCAGCTCAGGACGAGGATGACTCTGTCTCTTGGGAAGGGCGGTGGCGTCCTACCGTGCCAATCTCGGCAGGCGTCTTGATGTAGAACAGTGCCAAGTCTTCCGATTCGAGGCGTTGAAACAGCATGTCGTGTTGAATTTGAGTCAGCGCCATCGTTACCTGGATGGGCTGATCGGCAAGCTCAAAAAAATGAGCGGAGTGGCGTTTTCCATCTTGGCCAAAGCCTTCAGCCGCCACTGACAACGTTGCGCCACTTAGGTGAAGCTCTTTAGCAAGATCCAGAAGCCAATCTCCAATCTGCTGATGTTCATGGCGACGATTTTGTTCGGTATAGAACGTAACGAGATAGTCGTTCATGCTATTGCCTTTATCGTGGGTGCAGCAGGTTGATGGTCAAGATACCCAGGGCTGTCATGCACAGGGACCCCACGACATGAACGCTGATTGCAGTCAGCGCCATGAGCAGCCTTCCTTGCTGGATTAGCATCAGTGTCTCAGCAGAAAACGTCGAGAAGGTGGTTAAGCCGCCGCAAAATCCGGTGATCAGAAACAGCCGCCATTCAGGCGCAATCCCGGGCCAAGCAGCGAAGATGGCTACGGCCATTCCGATGATGTAGCCACCTACAAGATTCGCAACGACCGTCCCAGGCGGGAGCGACGGGAACCAGGCATTTAGCTTCAAGCCCAGTATCCAACGGAGCCAGGCACCCAAGGTCGCACCGAGTGCGATGGCTATGAGCGGCTTCAGCATGGAACGTCTCCCAAGGGGAATGGAAGACTAGGGGCCGGGGAGGGATATGGTCGGTGCATAGCGCTGTCCTCGAAAAAGACAGGGCGCACCTACGCACCCTGCCAAGGGGTTACGTAGGCATCATCAGCACGAGGCGGTTTGAGGAGGAATGCCATCTCCTTAGCGGATCATAGCAGCGCAGCAGATGACTTTGAAGATGGCTCGTTCTTGAAGCCGACATGCCTGCCACTGCTTATTGAGACCCGGAGCATGCCTGCACTCCTCAAACGCCGAGGGTCTAGAAACCGATCGACTCTGCGGTAGCTATGAGGCAAACGTCCTATTCGTCACAGGTATTCACAGCTTTCGCTATTGCCAGACGATATTCAGCTGGACTGCGCCCACCCAGTGCCAATTTGATTCGCTCCTTATTGTAGTAGTCGATATAGGCCCGAATTGCTACTGCCAGCTCCTCTACGCTTGAGAACCTGTTGCAGTGGAAAAGCTCAGATTTTAGTACTGCAAAAAAGCTTTCCATTGCCGCATTGTCGAGGCAATTGGCTCGCCTTGACATACTCTGAGTCAGTCCATGCTGACGGATCAGCTGTTGGTAGGCAGGGTATTGATAGTGCCAGCCTTGATCGGAATGGATGAGCGGTTTCTCATGAGGCCGAAGGGTCTTCAATCCGTCTTTCAACATACGTAAGACCATCTCGAACGATGGGCGCTCACTTATCTCGAAAGCCACAATTTCCTTATTGAAGAGGTCAAGAATCGGTGACAGGTATAGCCGGTTTTGATTGACACGAAACTCCGTTATGTCAGTCGCCCACCGCTGATTGGGCTGCGGTGCGGTAAAGCGGCGTTCCAGCAGGTTAGGCGCCACGCAGGACTCCGGCCCTGTGAATGGACGATAGCGACGGCGTCGCAGCGTGCACTTTAACGACATTTCGCCCATCAGCCGCTGTACTGCCTTGTGATTGATCTGCTGCCCCTGATTGCGTAGCGCCTGCGTGATGCGGCGATAGCCATAGCGACCCCGATGATGCGCGAACATCGTCCGGATGCTCTCTTTGCGGGCACCTTGTTTGTCTGGTTGGCGAGTGACCTTGAGGTGGTAGTAGAAGCTGCTTCGAGGAAGACATGCTCCCTGAAGAAGCGCATCAAGTGGATATCGTGACCGCAACTCCTGCACGATAAGTGCTTTCTGCTGATTGTCCAGGTCACTGTCCTTGAGACCCAAGCTCATGGCTTTGCGCAGAAAGGCGTTTTTGACCTGCAGATAGGCAACCTGCTTTTCCAGCTCTCGGACTGGGTTTGCGATGTGGGGCTTGAAAGCGGATGGATCTGGAACGGGAAGAAGGGGCAAGGAGTCACCTCTGCGTTTGCTGGCCAACCCCTCGATACCATACCTCTGCCACGCATCGACCCAGCGCTGCATTTGGGAGCGATTGAGACTAAATCGCTCACTAGCCCGTCGGATTGATAGGCCTTCGACGATCTGTCGCACCACCTCGATCTTGAAATCGATGCTGTGATAACGATAACGCTTTTGTAGAGCCGCTTTTCCGTGATTGGCATAGGCGCCAATCCATCCTTTTACCTGCACCACGCTGACGTCATGCACCCTAGCGAGGTGGCCGTAGCTGCAATCGCCCTTTTGGTACTGAGCGACGATCTTCAATTTGAACGCTAGAGAGTACTTGGGCATGGTACGCCTTCAAGGCAGCGTCCAACTTTCGGGGGTCATTTCAGCCAGCTCAGGCGTCGATGCGCGCTCCGACTATAGCGAAGCGGCTGGGCCGACGCCAGCAAAGCCCCCCTCAGGACGCCGAAGCGGCCAGAGGGGGAAGTCTACGCAGCAGCGTAGCGGTTTGGGCTGAAGACCCGGGCGCGCCCGCGCTCGTAGTACACCAACAGGTCGTCGAAGCCATCGCCGCGCTCTCGGACCAGGGTGAAGCGCGGCCGCTTCCCGGGGCCCACCTCGCGGTGAAGCTCTAGAACCGCACCGTCCGAAAGCTCCCAGAGCAGAATTTTCATCGTATCGGTGGTGACGCTTGCGCGTCGGCCGATCTGACGTGGTCCCAATAGCCTCGCGGCTTGAAGAATGATGGTCATGCATGCACCTCGAAAGAGGCGGGCACGCACGCCCCTAGCGGGCATGAATGCCCGCTAGGGTTGAAGCTCAGGTCACGCCGGTGAGGACGCGCTGAGTTGGCCGATCACGCTCATCACGCGATCGGGATCTATGGCAAAGCTACCGCCGACGACGTGCCTGGACAGGCTGTGTTCGCGAACGATGCAATCCTCACCGTCGACGCCGGTCTCTTCGTACAGCTCAGCGTCGGGGGCGCCGTATTCCAACGTCACCACCCGCATAGCCGTAGAAGATTGAAGGTTCGTAATGCCGCCCTCAGAGAGCGTCACCACAAGCGTCGGAGGCGAGACCATCACCGTACCTGCGTCCTGGACGAGCTCGGCGCCAATTGCTGTTACTGGGTTGGCGCCGTCGGCGTTCAGGTAATTCTCGATGAGGTCATCGATCTCCTCGCTGGAGAGCGGGTCGACCTCACCGTCGTTGCTGGCAACATCCACCAACGGCGATGGATGCTGGCCCTCGTGCAGCTGCCAGAAACGCAGAGCGGCGATGAGGGTGTGAAGGGTACGATCGTTCATGGTCTGCTCCTTGAAGCGAGGCCATGATCCCCACGCGGGACCATGCAGCCCCGCGCTGGGTTGGTGGGGTGCTGACTAGGCGTCAGCTGGCTTTCCCGGCATCGACATCGATGACGGAGAAGTCTGCTCAGCAAGCCATCGCTTGCTCAAAAGACTCGGTAGAAGGCCTGCCCCTGGATGGGGGCAGGTGTGTCACGCAACAGTCAGCAGGGCGAAACGCGTCCGCCGCAGCGTCTCTCGGGATAGCAGCATCCCGCGATCAGTCCCGGTGCCAAAGCACAGGTCCAAACCAAACTCAGCGATCAGCTGGGAGGCGTTCCCAGGCGCTGCAACCGCGGCGCCGGCGAGGCAGCTGCTCAGCAGCTGAGCGACGTCCTCCCCGGGCAGCGTGCTGGTGACCACGTCGTCACCGGTGTTGCGGTCCCGCACGATCAGCTGATCGGCTGCGGGCGCCGTTGTCAGGAGCTTGCGCAGCGTCGGCGACAGCCGTGGGATCACCTCGGGCGAGCCCAGGTGATACTCCTTGAGCAGCGTAGGCTGTCCGAAACGGACGACCACCTGGCCGATGTCACCGTAGTGCGCCAGCTGGCGGCATCCGGTGAGCGCCTGGCCAAGACCGCTCCAACGAGCGTTGCGGCCCGTCTGATCGAGGATTCCCAGGATCCGATAGCCTTGGAAGCTATGGACGAACGGGACCACGATGCGGTTGCCGAGGCGACCACGGCCGACGACGGTGAAGGACCAGAAATCGGTCCCGCAATGCGAGGGCTGCCGTAGACGCACGCGAGAACCTGCACGCTTGAGTAGCAGCTGACAGACCAGCAGGGCTTGATGGGTATTCATGGTATTGCTCCTGGGTGGGAGCGGGACCATCCCAGTGCGGGGTGATCCCGCAGTGGGTTATGGGTGTTGCGTACCGTCTACCGCTTCATTAGGCGGGATACCGCTGAGCGCTAGCACCTCATCGAACGTGTGGAGGCGAGACCAGCCGGCCTCCTTACTCCACACCCCGCCGAGGTACACCCGAAATGGCTTCGGCGTGTAGTCGCCATACTTCTCCGGCTGGGCCAGGATCAGATCGATCTGCGCCTTAAATTCGTCGTAGCGTGACCGATTGAACCCTGCAACGGCTTCAAGCGACAGCGGCAAGAAACAACGCACCAGGCCGACTGACCCGTTGACGTCCCGCTCGAACTCCTCTGGCGAGAGGTTCGAGTAGGTATCGCGGATCCTGCGCTCGGTCTGAACCTCAAACCGGCACGATGCGCCGTCCAAAACACAGTCGAACGAATGGCGGCCTTGGTAGCTCGAGCGCCAGCGCACCCGAAGGTTGAGCATGGTTCGCTTGAGCTCAGCAGAAGGCACGGTTTGGGTAGTCGTCATGGGGAAGCTCCTATGAAGAGAGCGGCCCCTCCCCCCGCGGGAGAAAGGCCGCAGAGGGTTGAAGGTCTATCGAGGATTGATCAGGTACGCACCCAACCGACCCCTGGTTCGTATCGGGCCGCATGCACTATGGGATAGGGCTTGCGAACCGGATCGTCTTGCTCGATCACACCATAGCGCTCGGGCTGACTGCATAGCCGGTTGAGGCGCTCGGTATGCAGATCCTGTCGCCAGGCGTTGAAGGCATCCACCAGCGCCGCGCTAGGCGCAGACTGGTTGACGCAGCTGATGAGGTTCTCGCGACCAACCACATCGCGCAGGTACTCCTCATCGGTGAGGCCGCTCATCAAGTCCCGCAGGTGCCGGTGGGAGCTGTCCCCCACAATCACCAGGTAGTGCCGGCCGTTTTCCCACACATCGTGTTCCCACTGGCCAGCGAAGCTTAGGCGCTGCTTGAAGCGAAAAGTGGGTACCGAATCGGCTTGTGTCATGGTCGTCTCTCCAGTTGAAGAGCGGGCCACCCCCTACGCGGGAGTGGCCCGCTCAGGGTAGGTTAATGCCGGAAACGCCGGCGGCGATCAGGCGTGCTTCTGCAGGATGCGGCCACGCCAGATGGTGCGCGTGACGCGCTTCTTGCGTGTGCCGGTCGGGTTGCCATCGGCGTCGAGGATTTTCTCGTCGACTTCGACAGTTTCCTTTCCCATGCGCTTGAGCTGCACCCGATCACCAGCCTCGATGTTCAGCTCATTGACGACCTGCTGCAGCTCGATTCCCCACACGTCCCCACCAGTGTCCAAGCGAACCAGGTAGGAGAATGAGGAATTCCTTTCGAAGCGATAGCGATAGCGGCCATGTTGCTTGACTACCCCTTCCTTTGCGTCGGACCAGTCGATGACGTCCGAGGACGCCGCCGATGCGGGCGCCCGCCGCTCCGCCTTGGACGGGACAGCAGGTGTTTCATCGGGTACCGGCAGATCCTCGCCGACGTCGAAGCCCTCATAGTCAGCAAGGCTCGCCGGCGGCGCCGTGAAATAGTCCTGCCCGGCGGCCGGGGTCGACCTTTCAAACGGGATGAACTGCGCAGCGTGATGGAACCGCGGCAAGTCCTCCCAGGAGGTGTCTGCTGCACGCGAAGGGAAGCTGCGCAGCGAGCACGGCCCGTCTTTCATGACCCCGCGAAGGCGCTGCGCGAATTCGCGCTGCCGGTCTTGCAGTGCTTCACGCTGAAGCCGATCAAGCTGCTCGTAATCCGCCCGGGTGCGATAGGCATCCGGAGCACGATAGGGGAACAGCAGGGCATCGACTACAGGTGACTGGGTGGGTAGATAACGCATGGTGAACTCCTCGTAGAGAGGAGACACGTCACCCCAAAGGGGAACGTGCCCCCAAGGGTGTGATGCTCCGGACGGGCCGGAACGATAGGTGCTGGAAACCTCCAGCTAGTTATCTCTCGACCAACAGAGGTCGAGGAGAATCTGATCGGCGCAGCCTGGCGCTCTGCCCATGAGACTCGAGAAAAAGCCTCCCCCGGTGAGGGGGGAGGTGTCAAGCAATCACACCGTCAGTTGCTCGAGGACCTGGTGCTTGGTGAGGGTTCGAACCAACCCCTCGCGCAGCAACTCACTGTCGACGCCGGCGAAGTAGGCCAGGGTTTTGAACGAAAAGGGACCGAAGTCCTCCTCGTCCATCACCCAAGCCCAATGCTCCTGCCGAGATGCCAGCGAATTACGCCGGTCCAGCAGAACGCCCAGCGCGTGATGCAGCATGTATTCGCGAACGCGATCGATGTCTGCGTCAGTCCAGACGTAGGTGTCAACCTCGCTGTCCGGAATGGCCAGCAGGTCGAAATACAGCTGCTCGATATCAACCGCGGTGTTCGTCTTGCGAGGCGCCCTTTTGACCCGCGGCCTGGGCAAGCGCTGCGGTAAGGGAAATTCGCAAAACGAGCTTTCGGTGAAAGAAAGCGCAAGTTGCATGGTATGCCTCCGGTTAGGAGGAGACACACCCCCCACCAGGGGGGTATGTCCCCTGGTGGGTTGTCCGCCGTTAGGCGGTTGGTAGATCAGCGGCCGCGGTTAGGCGGCCTGGGTCAACACACGCTGCACGAGCGCCTGGAGGGCGCTGCGCAACTGCCCGAGGTCATCCAGCAGCTGCCAGTGACCGGTGCCAAACATCAGCTGCAGTTTCGTGGCCTTCGCCTCGCCATAGGCGATCGCGAACACCTCGATTCCTGAAGCGCGACACCGGGCGACCATATCGATCACGTCGGTCACGTTCCGCGGGTCGCCGTCGGTGCTGATGATCAGCACCTTCCGCTGTCCCTTGGCGCGCAGCAGATCGCCGGCGGCCGGCCACATGGCGCTGGCCAACGGTGTTCCGCCGGAAGCAGTCAGGCCGAAGCGCTGTTCTGCTACGGCGCTGGCCAGGTTCTGGCCGTGCCGTTTCAAAACACCGACCTGCTCCCGATTCCCCCGAGGGAAGACCATCGCACCACTGGTAACGCCGGCAATACCCTCCAATGCCGTAAGCATCGCAAAGCACGCCTCCTCCGCAACCTGGATAGGCTTGCGCCCGCCGGTCTTCACACCCATAGAGCCGGAGCCATCGAGCAACAGCTGGATAGCAGCGTTGGTACGCTGCACGGGTTCCTGTTTCCGGAAGATCCGGTTTTCCCCAACCCTCACCCGTGCAAGGCTCGCTGTATCCAGGCGACTGCCCGTTTTGCGCACGGTGACCCGTGCGTTCTGGCTGCCCTGAATGAGGCCGTTGAGCACCTGGCGCAGCCCCATGGAGGCGGCGCGTCCGTTGACGACAACGTCCTGCTGCAGAGCCTGTGAACCAAAGGCGTGCGCCAGCACCGAACTCGGCGTGGAGCTTGTGCCGCCGGCGTTGGCGCTGATCAGGGTAGCGGCTTGGGATGAGACGTCCCCAAGCGCATCCTGCATCGCCTGTGAGTCAGCGTTTACCACCCGCTGCTTCAGGCTTGGCTGAGCGCCCTGCTGATCGGCTCCAGGCTGGCCGGACGCCGCTTGCGCGTCGCCTTGACCTGCCTGATTGCCCTTGCTGGAGTTGCCCTGTTCACCCTGACCAGGTTGATCCTGGCCTTGCTGAGCGCCTTGATCCTGGCCCTGTTGTGGGCTCTCGTCCTGACCTTGCGGCGCAGGATCTGGATCCGCGCCAGCGTCTGGCTGCTGAGGCTCCTCTTCATCCAAGACATCGAGTATCCGATGCGCCAGCTGGTACACCGCCGCGGTATCCGGCAAGCCGGTGACCGTGGACAGGAGACCAAGGATCTTCGCGCGTCGGCCGGCACCAAAGGTGTTGGCCAACGCAGCGTCCAGAACAACGGCGACCTCTTCGATCGGCTGATTGAGCAAGCGCGCCCGGCCGATGATCAGGCAGGCGTCGTGCAAAACCACCGCTTCGGATTTGCCGTCGGCGCTCCAAGGCTTCTGGAACACCTCCTGGGCGGTCACCCGCAGTGGCTCGATGGCGCAGTAATGGTCTTCCATCATGCGCTTCTCGATCCGCAGGTCTTCGAGCAGGTTCAGAAAGCGACCCATGAAGGGGCTTACTGCATAGGCCAGCTCATAGGGCTCATCGTCCGTGTACTTGATGTGCGCCGACTCATGGGCCGTCCACCCGAGGGAGACGTTGACCATGCGTGGCGACTCATCTTTGAGCACCGGCTGGTAGATCACCTTGTCCTTTGTCGCCGGCTGGTTTCCACCAAACTCGATGCGCACCCCCAGGTCGTCGCAGAAGTAGCGCGCGATGATCGGGAAGGCATTGCTCAGAGAACGTTGCATAGCTGTCACTCCAGTAGTGGAGGACACACCACCCCCAAAGGGGGCAGGTGCCCCCGGGGGGTTGGTTTACATGCAGAAGTCCAAGGCGTCCTGGGTAGTCGGCATTGGGATATTGGCAATAGACGTAGCAACGCCCAACGCCGACATCTGGGTATCGATCACCTGCCCATCAATGGCCCGGGCCTGCAGCTCTGCAGCTACCGAGCTCAGATCCTGAAGACCAGGTGCTGCCTGCTGACCGGTGATCTCATCGAGCAGCTCGCCAACGGACATGCCGCCGTCGTCCGCAGGGGACGGCGACTGCTCGATCACGGCGGCAGAAGCTACGACGACACCAGCAGCTGCCGGGGCCTGTTCGGTCACGACACTCGCCGCCGGCACGCCACCGGTGGCGGCAGTCTGCGCAGCAGATGCCGCGAAGGACGTGGCCAGCTTCGAGATGTTGCGCTCGTCACTCAAGGACAGCATGAGTGTCTGCAGCGTTTGGAAATGCCCACCCTCGTACGGCCCCTTTTTGGGGAGCTGCTCGATGACGGACATCATGTGCTCGGCAACCAGATGGATCCCAGGATTCAAGAACGCAAGCGAGGTGAGCTTGCGGTGAATCTTCAGGATCGCGCTGACCGCCTTGCGGCTGACAGAGGACTTGTTGGCGAAACTGCCATCCACCAGGTCCTCGGCCGCGTCCGCGATCTCCCGGAACAGCTGTCCGGAAAGACCCTCCACTTCCTGCTCCAGCCCCTTGCTCAGGGCCGGATCGGACTTGTCGGGCACCACGCGCACCAGGGTGTAGCGGAAGCCCAAACGTTGGGCCACGACCTCTTTCGGGGTCTTGGCCTTCTCGATCGCAGCTTGCCACTTCGGATCCTGATCCCACTTCTGCGCCCACGCGTCGAAGTTCGAGTCGTAGTTGTCGAGGAAGGATTTGATCTCAAGGCCGAACTCGCGTTGGATGTCGTCGAGCTCCTTCGCGATGGCCGGAGCCGCGTCGTTCGGGATGCCGTAGCCGCCCAGGAAGCGCACGCCTTCGCTCTCGAGGAGGCGATGGGCGCGGCGCTTGAGGTTGTCGAACCGCTTGATCTGCTCGGGATCCATGATCCGCTTGCTTCCCAGCGATGCGAGCTCCGCCGGCGGCAGATCCACACCAGGACCGAGGTCCTCGATACGGAGCTTTTTGCGGCCGGACCAGATGTTGACGTCGAGACCTACCAGCAAGAGCTTGCTGAGGGTTTCGATTTCCTTGATGGGTTGAGCAGTTTGCATGGTGAAGACTCCGGTTTGGGCGGGAGTCTTCCCCGATGGGGAGAGACCCCCATTGGGTTTGAGATGAGCTGCTGGTGTTTTGAGTGCCCAGCTGGCACTTCGCAGCTGCCTCCACATGGAGGCGGCCGAGAACCGGATTTGCTATAGCCAACTATAGCAAATCGGGCTCAGAGAACGGGGGCCCGAAGGCCCCTATTCACCAGTCAAACGTCGGCAGATCGTCCTCGACTTCAGCGTCGCGGTCGAACGCCAGGTACATGATCGCGCCGTCATGGGCATTCTGGCAGTAGTCCAGGATGTCCTTGAAGGCTTTCGATGCGCCGGCCTCGATGAGGCCTGCGATCGTCCTGCTGCCGATACAGATGACATAGCCATGGCGAGTTTCAAGCACCGCTGGCACGAACGTGTCGTCGGTCTTGAGAACGTCGCGATAGTCGGCGGCCATCCGGTCCAGCAGCAGGAAGTCTTCCTGCGTGACGTGGGCATTGGACAGCTCGATCGACTTGGTGAGGTTCAGTTGCATTGCATCGCTCCATCGTAAGGGACGGAGGCCACCCCAGCGGGATGGCCCCGCCAGGGTGGTTTAAAAGCAGAAGGACGTCTCGCCTGAAGCAGCCGTATCGGCGACCACAAGGCTCGAAAGATCCATCGGCCGCGGCATAACGCCCAGGGTAACCAGGGCATCACGCCATTTCGGCATCGACGCATCGGTGAGGTTGCAGACGCGCTGCAGCACCAGGTCCCAGCCATCCGGCCGAGCGGGCTCCAATGTGGCGCCGGTATCGTCTGACAGGGTCAGATTCGACGGCTCCTCCAGAGCTACCTTGAGTGCAATGAGCATCACAACCTTTTCGACCTCGTACTCCGGATCCACCGAGCCCGCGGCAAGCTTCCCGAAGGAAGCCTGCACAGCCTCGAAGGCGCCGGAGATTCCGAGAGATGCCGCAGCAGCGCTCAAGCCAGACAATGCCTGGCCAGCCCACCACTGCGTATTCGCCTGCTCGAACTCGTTCTGGTCCGCGGGGGCCAGCGCAAAGTAGAGCGTCACGGTTTAACTACCGATGGAACGACAGGATCATTTGCCCAGGCCGCGCCGAACTTGTCCTTCGCGATGGTATGGATCACCAGTCGCATGGGCTTGTCCGTCCGGTTGGTCAGTGCCTCGCGCAGCGCCTGCGCCAGAGGGCAGGCGAACGGGAAGTTCGCTTGCTTGCTGGCAGCGGTGCTGTAGGTCGTCGCGATACGGGCCCAGCGCAGCAGGGTCCGCGTCGAGAAGGTGACCGTGAGCCCCGATTGGCCAGCCTTAAGCGCCTGGTCGGGATTGCCGATGAACTGCTGGCGCACTCCATTGGCCACATCGATCATGGTGCTCAGGATCGTCGCATCGACCTGGGGAAGCGTCGCCTGCAGAACCGCGAGCTCCTCCTCCTTGCTCAGGTAGGAGACTTCCAGCATGCGGTACCGATCCCAGGACGCAAGGTTCTGGGACAAGGTACCCGTGTAGAGGCCCGTCTCATCACCTTGACCCCGCGTGTTGCAGGTGATGATGAAGCGGAAGTTGGGATGCGGCACGATGACCTCACCACGGTTTTCGGCCAGCACCAGGGCGCCGCCTTCCAATACCGCGTTGAGGCCGGCCATGACAGCCGGATCCAGGAAGTCAGCTTCATCCAGGAGGAAGATGCTGCCCTCTTTCATCGCCAGCGCCAGCGGCCCGTGCGCGAACACGGTCTGCTGATCACCGGTGACAGGATCACACTGCAACGACATCTGACCAATGAGCTCAGGCATTTCCATGCGGGAGTGGGCATTGACCTTGCGCAGTGGGTACCGCATCCGCGCTGCAATCTGCTCGACGACGGACGTTTTGCCGGCGCCGGTAGGGCCTACGAGTGCCAGCGAGTCACCGCCTGACGCTGTCAGGAAGTTCATCACGGGCATGCGCAGTTCAGTGCGGAACAGGAATTGCGCGTTGTGCTTGGGTACCAGGTCGAGTAGCGGGTGATTCTCGGCGGCGAACGCAGGCGACATAGTGTCAGCGTTCGTACCAGTAACACCGTAGGCGGACATCGGGACGCAAGAGGAAAGGTTCATGGTGAATCTCCAGTGAGTTGGAGGCGCACCACTCCCCTACGGGGCGTGGTGGCCCCTGTAGGGTTTCAATGATTGCTGTGAAGACGCACAGCTGCGTTATCGCTCTCGGGCCGCATAGCCAGAGAACAGATCCGGGAAAGCTCTGGTAAACCGGAGGTTTACCGCAACGTTCCAGGCAAGAGACAGGGGCGCTTTCGCGCCCCCTCATCCTCACAGGCAAAATGCCTGAGATTCTGTCTCCTGGTCAACCGATGGAAGCCTCATGGCCTCCAGCGCGGCAGTCGTGATTGGGTGATCCGAATCGAGGGTGATCCGGACCCGCTCAGAGGGTGCCTGCCGGAAGCGCTGACGCTCCTCCTCAGTCGCCTGCAGCTTCCGGCTCTCGAAGAGATCCTTCCACCGCATGTTGCCGGCCTGCTGGTAGCGGACGACGCGAACGCCCTCCGCCTCTGCCAGCATGTATCCGCCCATCTGCTCGACGAGATCCGCCTGCAGGGCTTCGCGTTGGCCCTTCAGGGCTTTCAGCTGTTCCTGCAGCGTGCTCGCCAAGGCGTCGACGTCGCGCACCTGCTGCGCCGTCGCTGCCCAGCGCGCCAGGGCACCGTCGACCGGGGTGAAATAGTCGCGCTGAGGATCCTTCTCAGGTTCCTTCTCGCTGACCACCAACTCCCAGAACAACTGCGCCTGCTGCTTGATGAGCTCGATGGTGTCCGGATCACGCCGGATCTCGAACACCAGGGGCTGTCGAGTCGTGCTGTAAAACACGAGATAGCCCCTGGCCGAGCCAGCCACCGCAATCTGGTGCTGTACCTGCCACCAATAGAGCCGGTAGGGCTCGCTCTTCTCGCCCTGCTCCAGCACCAGGTCGAAGTTCTTGTCCGAGGGGACCTTCACCTCGACCGGGCAACCGTCGTCGTCGACGCCATCGAAGCTGGCGCGAAGAAGCGGAAACGTCGCGCACTCGCCGCATAGCGGCAGGAGCGTGGTCTGGTACCGCTCCTCGAACCAGGCGACCGCATACGGCTCATGCAAGATGCCCAGGCGGACCTGAGGAATCATGGACAGATCCAGCGGCGCGACACGGCCAGTGAGCTCCGCCCACAACCGCCAGCGCGTCTTTTCCACATGCTGGCCCAGGATGACCGCTGTCGCGGTCGCCGTGATGCCCTGCCGGCGCCAGGCGTGCCATTCCGGCGTGCGCTGGCGCAAGTCGACAATCTTCATCATCACCTCCAGGTTAGGAGGGACCCCAGCCCCAACGGGGATGAAGCCCCGTTAGGGTTGGGTTTGGGCTATGCCGCCTGTGCTTGCGCGGCCTGCCTCTGCTTGAAAAGACCCAGTGCATAGGTCAGAGCCTCACCCGTGAGGTTTTGCTCTGCCCAGGAACAGGCCCCTTCCCAGCTGCGGGTTCGTGCCGCGCGGTCGCAGACGCTATGGATTCGCTCGCGCGTCACCTCACGTCCTTGGCCAGAAGCAGCTTGGGCGGCCGGCTGCACTTGGGTGCGACCGGGCTGCTCACGTGGAACCTGCTCATTGACCGTCTCCTGCTGGCGACGATCATGCGGCTGGTCGCCGACGTGGTCATAGACGTTACCGCCCTGCGCCTGCGATACCGGCGCGGACGCCTGCACCATCGACGCGTCGGCCAAACCGTCCGAAGCACTCAACGGGGTGCCAGCGATCCCCTCCTCACCTTCGGTGTTGAGGTAATCGATGACCTGGTCGAGCACCGGGTTGGTCGTTGGCCAGTACTTGCGCGCTGACTTGATACCGCTCTTGATGGCCATCGCCTCGAAGTGCGTCTCCCAGGGACCGCGTTTACCAGGACCTTGAGAGGTCCAGGCCGCCGACATGTCCCGTGCTTTGAACACATCCGCCGCCCGCATCGCCTTCACCATGACCCGTCCTGTTGCCAGGTAGGCGGTGGTGTAGACGCCGCGAAACGTCCCGCGCTCGCTCACGTCGAGGAACGGGTCGAAGACATGCTCAGGCTCGGCAGTCGCACCTCGGTAGATGAAGCGATCGCCGCTGTAGACGACCTCCGCCACCACCATATCGACAGCGCGGCTGTCGGTGGCCACCTTGATCAAACCGCGGAACGAAACATCAGCGATCACCTTGCCCTGGCGGGGAACCAGGAAGGCCATCTTTTCGGTGGGATTGAGCGTCAGCCCTGTCGCTGCGATCTGCTGCATCGCAAGCTTGAAGCTGAGCTTGTTGTTGATTGCGCACTTCATCAGCGTTTCGTTGGACAGCATGGCGTGATAGGCAAACAGCGCCTCCTGCGCCCAGTTCACCCCGCTCTGCGAACGGGTGACGATCTGGATGCATTCCGCCTCGATACCGCTGAGCAGATCCTGCGCCTGTTGATCGCGCTGGGTTACCTGCTGAGTGTTCTGGGATTGGATAGAACGGGACATGTGAACCTCCGGTGAGGATGCGGAGGTCCCCCGAGCGGGAGACGCCCGCAAGGGTTATTGGATTGAAGCGTTACAGCATGCAGAGATACGGCACTTTCGCGAACGGGATGTCGTCGTCGAACGAGTCGTAATCTCCTGGGGTTGGTTGCTGCTGAGGACGGGGCTGCTGCTGCGGCCGCGGTGCTTGCTGCGGCCGATCATTCGCCGGCGCCGGCGCCGACGACGCCGGTGCCTGCTGTGACCGTGGCGATCGTTGGGGCGCTGGCGCGCTCTGCTGATCGTCGTAGTCACCGCCTTGCCCACCACCATTGCCGCGGCCGCCGAGCAACTGCATGTTGCCGTTGATGTCGACGACTACCTCAGTGGTATAGCGGTCTTGGCCGTCCTGCCCCTGCCATTTGCGCGTGCGAAGCGTGCCTTCGACATAGACCTGGGAGCCTTTACGGATGTACTCGCCGGCGATCTCGGCCAAGCGGCCGAAGAACACGACGCGGTGCCATTCCGTTCGATCTTGCTGCTGCCCGGTCTGCTTGTCCTTCCAGCTTTCGCTGGTGGCCAGGGTGACGTTGGTTACGGCATTGCCGTTGGGCATGTAACGGGTTTCGGGGTCCGCACCGGCGTTGCCGACGAGGATGACTTTGTTGACGCCACGAGCCATGAGAAATCTCCGGTAACCGAGGCGCCTTGCCCCTATGGGGAAGAAGCCCCGCAGGGTGGAAGGGAGGTGCTGACGGAAACAGTTCAGCTGCTGCAATCAAGTGCCCTGCAGAGGGTGCTCGAAAGTCATGGTCTGGGCAGGAGAAGCTCCTTCCGGCTGGGCTTGAGGCAAGGCCAGTCGGGAAAAGCTTCCGGGGAGCCGAAGCCCCCCTCGCTACTGCTGGATCACATCGCAATCGACACCTCCGCGGTGGCGCCGATCAGTCCAGTTTCCTTGGCCCAGTGCGCCAGGTAGCGCAGGTCCAGGGCATCAGGGTCCACGGTCTCAGCGATATGCGGCGGTACGGTGACCGAGCTATCGGATAGGTAGAGCTCCTGACGATCCAGTAGGTAGATCGCTTGTACGTTCATAAGCATGGCGGAGTTCCCCGTCGAGTGGTCCACCCAAACGCCTGCCAGAGACGCTTGGGTGGACCACCCGCGAGGGAGGTCCGTGCAGCACTACTCGCCGGTGGGCGGGCAGTCCATGATCAACCCTTGCACATCGACTCCGCGACGCTGCCACGTTGGCGCTTCGTACCCGGAGTAATCAATGCCTTTCGGCAGTTGAGATTCACGCGTAGCACCACGCAGCCGAGGCTGGGAAGCGACATCGCGTTCGATGACAAGAGAGGGAGCTGCTTTTACTGGAACGGCCCGCAGGGGCGAATCCAGTTGGATGTCATCGTCAACATCAACGGATGCAACCATAGGCTCTGTACGTTCAGAGCGCTTGTGGCCACCGGTGATAGCAGACCAGATCACCCAACCGACAGCGAGAACCAGCAAAACCGGGACGATATCGGTCATTGTCCAGCCTCCTCGATAGCCTGTTGATGGGCACGAAGTTGCTGAGCAACGGGAGCGGTCTTAAACGACGGGACGATCGTGAACTGCGCAATGGCGGTGCAGATCGCAAAAACGAGCAGGTATTTCATTCTTGGAGGCCTCCAAAAAAAAGAGAGCCTCCGCCCCAAGGGGACAGGAAGCCCTCTTGGGTTAAGTCACGATCGCGAATCGTGACTGGATAGTGCTAGAGAAAGTGCCTAGCTGCACTAAAACCCAACCAGAGCAGAGCTCGGTGGGTACGACACACAAGCAACATGCTTGGGCGAAGTAGGCTTCAGAATATCGCCGCTCTCGACCTCCTGTAAACACGTTTTTAACTGCGCCCGGATAGGGCGTGAATCGCGCGCGAATATGAGATCCCAGCCCCTATGGTTGAGCTTCCCCCAACCCCAGGAGCCCACCATGGCCAACGGAAGTGATTTCAAACCCCAGGGTAAGTTTTCCGCCCCTACCCTGCCCTCGACCTACACGCTGAAGACCGAGCAAGCGCAGCAGGTCCATCGACGCTGCTTCGAAGGCGCCGCCCATGCGCTTTACACCATCGATGTCATCGCGCGCGCGCTTTCCCATCGCAACAAGGCCTTCAGCCACACCGAGGTGATGAAGGCCGTAGAGAGCCTGATCACCAAGCTGGAAAAAGAGATCAATGACGAGCGGGACCGCTTCCTCGCGATCCTCAAGGCCCAGGGCGGCGAAGGCATGGTCGCCCGCTATGACAACGCGGCTGAGTTCAACTTCACGATCTCCACGCCTCTGATCCTGCGCCTCGCCCATGTGATCCAGAGCTTCGACGACATGCTCGTCCAGGCCCAGACCGCCTGGCTGATGGGGTTTCTGCCGTCGGACAAGAACGACATGACCGCCAATGAGCGCAAGCGCCAGCTCATGCGTGTGGTGCGCAAGCTGCAGGCAATGGCCTCCGATGCCCGGGCAAAGGCCCGCAAAGGCCCTGATGCAGAAGAAATCGCCCGCACCGTCGGCGCGGTCGCGGAAGAAAGCGACCTGGACCGAGATACCGCACAGGCAGTCCGAGAGCTCGAGGCAGACGCCGCGTGATTCGCTGGTTATAAAAAAGGGCGCCTACATAGGCGCCCTTTTTGTTGCTACTTGTCGGTGAACGTCCCGCGCAGGTTCTTTTCCGCGGCATTTCTGGAGTCGGGGAACGTTACTTCCATGCCATCCATGATGTCGTTATTTCGCGTGAGAACATCCTTACGATCCGCACCGGGATAGTTGAGCGCGGAACCGCTGCCAGTCAGATTATCGAGGTTGATCTTGTCCGCTGTGGGATAGTTGTTGGTGACCTGCAGGATGCCGATCCATTCGGAGATGTCGATCTTGCTCCAGTCTAGCTTTGCCAGGTCGCCCACCGATATGCCCTCGCAGGATGGGTTCTCGGCATCGCCCCATGTGCGTCCGAGTTGAGGCCGAGCCTGCTCCTGAATGATGCGTCCCAATGGTGAGTTGAAGCAGCAATAGGACTCGCGCTTTTCGATGCAACCCATGGGGGATTTGGAAGCGCAGTAGCTGCCTAGGAAATGGCAGACCTTTGTCTCCTTTTTGGCGGCAAGCTCGAATTCCTTCTGCTCACACTCCCAGATGATCTGCACCATGATGTTCGCGATCGTGTAGATCGTATAAGCGATCATGATCACAGACAGCGCACTGGCGAAACCTGCAGCAAATGTAGCGTTTGGCGCCGTGCTGACCGCGCCGGTGGTGGCGTTAGTCGTTGCGTAAGGCGTAGTGCTGGATCCTGCCGACGCTGATCCACTCGCGAAAATCGTATTCGCTGCGGCGGTGCCGAATGTGTTCGCTGTCCACTCCGCGGCGTAGTTCATCATCTTCTGCTTCAGTGCATCTAGGCCGATCATCTGGGTGATGGACGTCGCCCCCTTGTTCACCGTCTGGGCACTACTCCAGGCATTCGACCACCCGCTTCCGCTCGCGAGCTCCTTACCGAAGGTCCAGGCAGCCTGAGCCGTAGGGGCTTTATCAATAATGCCGACCTTCTCAGTCAGGCTGATGGTATTCATGGTCAGCGACACGTAGTCCATGAGGGAGATGCCATCCGGCGCCTCACAGCAATCGACCCACCCGCCGACCGCCTTTTTGCACTCCATCGGCTCTCCCTTCCAGACCTTGCAATTGTGGTCCGTGGAGGTGTCGGTGGGGTTCTCCCCGCAGTCCAGATCATGTTCTGCAAACTGGGCAATTTGAAGCGCCGCCGCGGCATAACCGAAGTCGGTAGATTTCTCATCCGTCGGGTTGAAGCACTCCGTGCCCAGGCACCGGACTGGGCCATCGCACTGGTAGCTCGTGCTGGACGTTGACGTTGGGACGTCAACCTCATGGCCGCAGTCCCAGGTTTCCTCCGTGACATAGCATTTGCCCGACTCGCCGGCGGCGCCGTCCACGCACTGGCGAGAGATGAAGCCACATTGCTTGTCAGCTTCGAACTTGGTGCAGGTATCCAGGTTGAGCCCACCGGTGACGCAACCCTGCACCTTGACGTTCTGAAAGAGCTTATCGACGCCCTTGATGGGGGAAGGCTTCATGGCGTTGTACATGTCATCGCCGGGGCAAACCGTCACTCCCTTCAGATTCAAGCACCCGCTGGCCACGCCCCGGGTAACCGTGACACTGCCGCCCTCTGAGCATTGGCCGTTCTGGATTTTGTTCGCCGAATCGATGCAGTACTGGGGACCGAATGACTCACCATCGATGCGCACATTTTTCAGCTTGAGCTCATGAGCATAGAACGCGCCAGGCGTGCCTTTGCCGGTGTCCTTCACGTCGACGACCATCTTCAGGCCGTTATCACACGTCGGCATCTGAACGATGTTCAGGGAGTCCTCGGTCAAGGTGTTCGGGGCAAACTTGTGCCCCGTCCAGATCGCGGTGCTCGAAACGGCGAAGCGTTGCGGAAGCCGCTTGCCGTCTGCGCCTTTCTTGCACATCACGTCTAGCGAGGCCTGGTCCACATAGCCGTCGCTGCGCAAGTTGCTCGAGGTGTTGCGGTAGGTACCGGCCAGGAAGTCGACCTCGACCCGATTGGTCTCACCGGCGCCCGGGGCATCCTCAACCGCAAACCGAGCTGATACGGGTACCTCAACCACGCGCATGTCGTGAGAGACGGCGCAGGTCTTATCGCTATTGGTGGGACACTGCTCGTTGCCCTGGGCGTCGGTGTAGCACTGCATGTCACCCTTGTAGAAGTTGCATTGAGCGTCTACCGACACCTCCTGGCACAGGGGCGATATGCCTGAGGCCGGGGACCCGTCTTTGAAATTGCTTTCACATACGCGCGTCCCGTTGATGACCGCGCAGCCGTCCTTATCGACGTCGGGCATTTTGGTACAAACGAACTTGCCCTGGCAGGCGCCATCGTTGACCGCGGTCACCGCTTCGACCGCCTCTGGCGGGTACCAGTTGTTGTTGCTGATAACCTCCTGTGGGTCGTAGAGAATGCGCAGCTTGGCATAGGCCTCACCGCGGCCGGTAACCGACGCGCGGATCTTGAAGGGGATGACGCCACCCTTTTTGACGATCGAGGTCATGTTGACGTCGGGATTCGTCTCCCAAGACGTATCGAGCTCGCAGGCCCCGTCGGTCTCCGGCGGGAAGTTCTCGTTCGGCCCAGACCATACCTTGGTCCCGCCGACCAGCACCTGCATGTAGTCGTCCCATTTCGCATAGACCAGTTGCGCGCTCTGGATCGCTTCGGGCTTGATGACCTCGAACTTCATCTCGTTTTCGAAGATCGTGCAGCTGCCGCGCCAGTAGTCGTTGCCGACTTGGCCCAGCCAGATATCGACGCAGCCCTCACCGCAAGACTGGACGTTCGCTGGACCATCGTAGTACCGGACGACCCCTGCCAGGTATTCATGCTTGAGCGTGTAGCTGCCGGATTTATCGGTCACCCGTTCGCACTGCTTGAGCTCGCTCACATGCTTCGTGGTCGTGCCCTTGGTGTACTCGGTATTCTGCTTGCAGTCCGAGAACTCCTTGTTGAAGAGCGCCTGGTTGTCGATGATCTTGTCAGTGTTGTTCCACAACGGATCATTGGTCAGATCGGGACGCGTCTGAGAGACGTTACCGCGCAGCAGGCGATAGGCCTCACCGCTGGAAGATTCCTCCGAGGTCAGCCGCAGGTTGGCATCGCTACCGGCAGCCATCGTCGCCTTGTCATCGCCGTAGATGTTGCTGAGCGCGCTGGTGTTGGAAGAGTCGGTCACCCCCGGGAACAGCTCCGAGATGCTGATCGACTGCTTCGCCGCGTCCGAGCCAAAGGTGATCTCCGTTGAGCTGGCGGACGGTGGCGACCAAGCGTTCAGCGCCTCTTTTGCCGTCGCAGTGCCGGTCGCAGAAGACGCCGTCACGCTGTCGGCCCAGGCCATGACGGGGCACGCATAGGCATAGAAGAACAGGGTGATAGCGGCGATCACCCGGGCAAAGATTGGATTGCGCATCGGGTGCCTCACAGGGTGTTACAGCAGTCGTTCCAGCGGAACATCATGTAGAGCGCGTCTTCGCCGACCTGGGGAATGGCGCGCCCTTCGCCGCCTTGCCACGTCAGGGGGCTTGCGCCGATGTAATGCCCCTTCTTCGTCTCTGCGCGCGGGAAAAACATCGACATCTTGTATTGCGACTTGGGAATGGTCGGGAAGATGGATCCCCGGCATAGGGTGTCATCGCCCATCGTCAGGTGCGCCAGGCCGCGCCGGTGCTGGGTGGCCAGGGTCCGCGCAGCAAGCAACGAGGTAGTCCGGCCAAAGTCGTTCGGCAGCGTGGTGCCGGCCATTGGGTAGATCTCACCCCAGGTCCCAGCGCACCACCACAGGGAGGTCAGCGGTTCCTTACCGACCACACCCAGCGCGGCGTCTGCCGTGCACGCCGCCTGGGCTATTGGGTTCGCTACCGCAGCAGCCTCCGGATTGACGAAGAAGGCCAACTCGTCGTTCGTCCAGGTGGGGTCTATCTCGGAAAGCTGGATGATGTCGAAGTCCGCATAGCCATCCGGTGAGCAGCGCTTGGGCATGTACATCTCGAGGATCGAGAGCAGCGGGAAAGCGTAGTAGTGGACGTTGTAGAACGACATCCGCTCGTGGCTCACCTGGTTGCCGGTCGTGGCATCGGCGTGAGTCCCCCACAGTCGCTTGTCGCCGATCGCGAGCGTCACGCCGCCAAGCGCAGGCAGGCAGCCCGGCTTGCGCACCACCTCGATCAAACGCGCCGGCTCCCACATGGAGTTCACGATTCCCGGCTTCCAAATGCCGAGGTTGTCCTCGCACATGCAGAGACTTTTCTTCGAGGCCCCCCGCGGCGCATCGCCTGGCGTGATGGAAATGCCGGCGATACGAATCGGGAAGAGGCACGCCCAGCAGATGTCGGTGAACAGCTTGCCGCTGAACAGCTCGGCGTTCGGGCAGGACGCTGTTGGCGTGGACGCTTCGGCTGCCCGCGCGCCGTTGGAGCCGAAAACGGCCAGTAACAGGATCAGAGCCGCTGCATAGCGAATCAACATGGGTTCAAAGGCCTTGAGTCAGGAGGCGGCGAGCGCAGCAGCAGGAAGGAGGAAGGGCATCGACAACCCGAAGCCCTGGCGGGCGGCGCCGGTGAGCGGTAGCAGCACCTCGCACAGGAGGTGCTCCTGCTCGACCTTCTCGAGGATCAAACCGGTACCGCAGCGGGTGCAGTGATCACGCGCATCAATGACCCAGTCCAGGTTGATACTGCGGGCCAGTGCCGGCAGATCGATCTTGCAGAAGTCCCAGGCGTGCCGTTTGAGACGGGCCGAATCCGCGCTGTCCTGGCCATAGTCGTCGATGGCCACAGCGATACCGTGCCGACGGATCATCACCAGCCGCTCCTCCAGGTCGACGCCCTGGAGGGGAGAAAGCTCGGGAATCTCGAAGCACACGGACAGTGAAAGGCCGCTGACCAGTTGGCAGAGGCGGTTCAGGTGCAGCAGGTTGAGCAGGGATGCCGGGCTCAGATTGATGAACAGGATGCCCCTGGCAGGTAGCTCATGCGCCCGCGCTACGACCAGGCCGATCACCTCCGCGTCCAGACGTTCCCAGTCCTCATCGGTTGCGCCGGCCATGAAGACGCCGGGCCCCAGGACGCCCTGGACGGTGGTCTTGCGGGCCAGGACCTCGTGCCCAAGAACCGCGCCGTTCTGATGATGGATTTTCTGCAAGGCAAGCTCGATCACGGCGCAAACTCCTCGATGTAGAAGCTATGGCGATCGGCCGTCACAACAGACGGCACGAAGTCGATGGCGAAGCGGCTGCGCACGTCATCGCGCAGGACATAGGCGGCGTGGTCGATCTCGTTCTGCAGGGCGGCGAAGCCATCCCAACCTTGCTCCCGGGCCACGCGCGAAACGATCACCACGACGTTTTGCTTGGCGCCGTAATCCGCAACCTGCTTCTTGGCCAGGGCGACCTGCTGCGGGTCGAGCGGGTCGATGATCACCAGGCGTTGGGTGAATGGACGCATGTCGAGTGGATTGATCCGATCGCCCGCCTTGTGGATCACAGTGCCATCCGCAGCGGTCATGTCCGCCGGCACCAGCACCGTGGGATCCAGGGCGCGCACTCGATGCCGGGTGGCGCGTGGCAGCTCGGCGAACGTCTGCTTGTCCCAGAAGGTGTTCAGGGCGCGCGCTTTCATCTTTTCCATGTCGACTTTAGCCAGGCGCTCTTTCATCACCTCGATAAGGTCACGCTCGGCGATCTCGACCAGGGGACCCAGCGAAAGCACAGGCTCTTTGCGACGGGCAAAGGCCTCGTCCGCGCTTGCGGTGGAGGTAGTGCCCTTCGCCAGGTAAACCGCCTTCTGATCCACCAACTTGCGAATCGCCGGCACCTGGTCGACGCCGGCGTCTTCGAACACCACCGGATTGATCAGCACCGATGTTTTGGTCTTGGTCTCGAGCGACAGGCGCTGCAGCTTGGCGAGCGCTAGGGCAAACGGCATGTCTTCGGGCACACCGCGGAATACGAGCTCTACCGACTCGTCACCGTCATAGCTCTGCAGCAGCTGCTTGATCTCTGCCTCGCCCAGGGACCACGACACCAGGATCTGGTAGACGACCTTTCGGGTGTCTACCGGCGGCTTGGGCGCTTCGAGGGGACTTGCCAGCGGCTGGCTTTGCTTCAGGTAGCTGAAGTCCTCGTTACGCAGCGTGAAGTCGACCTGCTGCTTCGTGCTGACCTGCATCTCCTTCAGATCGGCGGCGAAATGCTCCAGCGCCGCCTGCTCTTGCTCAACGGCGCTGTCGGCGGCCGAGAGCGTGGCGAACAACAGAGCAACGACACCGATTACCGCGCGCAGGATCACCATATCGGGTACGCCCGGCCGAGCACGTCGACCTTGCTGACGTAGCCCCAGTAGCGAGAGTCAAAGCTGTCCAAGGAGGTGCCCATGAACCAGAG
The DNA here is from genome assembly GCF_029872515.1 of Pseudomonas flavocrustae. Classification (NCBI taxonomy): domain Bacteria; kingdom Pseudomonadati; phylum Pseudomonadota; class Gammaproteobacteria; order Pseudomonadales; family Pseudomonadaceae; genus Pseudomonas; species Pseudomonas flavocrustae. Next base: position 273,900 of record NZ_JAPDIQ010000006.1, read on the forward strand.
CTGGTCCGCTGGCACGATCTCGTCACGACGGTAACGACTTGCGGGCTTTCCGAGCCGTTTGGCCAGCAGCACGCCTTGGCCCTGGGCCTCGCCGTTGATGGTTACCCGCTCGGGGGTCACGATGACTCGGTCACCCGGCACGCCACGGACGTACTTGATGACCTTGGTGCCATTGCGGAAGAACGGCTCCATCTGGGTTGAGCGAAACGCATAGATGGCATCACGCTTAACGTCCTGGTCATAACGGTCGATCAGGAACACCCGCCAGTCCAGGCACGTGTTCTTCTGCGGATCGATCCCTATCTCGTAGCGCGACGTCGCGTACCAGGCCGCGCCGGCGGCGAGCAAGCTGAATGGGAGGGCCTTCAACAGAAACTTGAGGTGGCGGTTCACTCGGCCCCCTCAGCTTGTTTCGCAGCTCCCGGCGCGCTCGCTGGCACCTCAAGCTCTGCGGGATAGCTGACCACCGCACGCTTATCGATGGTGACGAAGCCATTTGCAGCGAGCTTGTTCGCCGAGGCGCGTAGGGCTGCCATGGCCGCATCTACCGCTTGCGGGTCACGCACATCGACGTCTCGGGTGGCAGCGTCGTAATCGACGATTGCGATCTGGGTGCCGAATTCGTCCGTTTTGAACAGCCAGGCGTAGCCGGTGACCACCGCCATGGAGACAAGGGCGGAGATCACGACCGTCGACAGGGTCTGGTTCATGCCGCCAGCCCCCGATCAACCATGACCTTGTGAATGGCATCTGCGGTACCAACGCCTTGGTTGGTGTATCGCCCGATGTCTTCCACGTCCTTGGGGAACGTGCTGTAAAGCAGCTTCGAAAAGTTATCGACCGTCAACCGACCGATGCCGGACCCGGTTTCGGTGGAGAAGAAGATCTCCGAGTACTGGCCGCGAACCGTGTGCACCGACTTGAGCAGCTTGAATCCACCCTCGGTGAGCGAAAGGCGCTTTTCCTGCTGAATCAGGTCAATCGCCGAGGCCTTCTGACCGAGCAAGAATTGGTGCGCTGAGTTCTCGACGATCGCCCGGCCAGTGGGGTTGGCGTACAGGTCGTTCACGGACTGGGTGATGGTGATGGCCGAACCGTTGTATTTCCGGAACCGGCGATAGCCGTGCTCGATGAACTTGGCGACGTCGCCCTCGGTGAGCAGCGACCAGGCCTCGTCGATAATCACGATTTTTTTCTGATCGCGACTACCCAGGAACATGGCCTGCTGGATCTGATAGATGAGCTGCAGAAGAACGACTTGCTGCAGGTGCTTCCGACCTTTCAGCTCCTCAAGCTCCAGGACGGTGAAGGGGTTCTTGAAATCGACGTTGTTCTTGCCGTTGAAGAACTTTCCATACATCCCCGCCCGGGTGAACGGGTACAGCTGCTTGCCGATGTCCTGGACTCGCGGATCTTCATCACTCAGCAGCGACTTTTCGACATCGTCGACCACCATCTCGCCGCCCAAGGCTTCGAATACATCGTGGGTGTGCTTACGGAGCCCTGCAATCTGCAGGTCCAAGAGCGGAGCGGTAGGCGCGGCCATTGCGCTGAGCAGTCCGATCAGGACGTCTTCCTCCTCGGAATAATCCTGCACCAGCTCGAAGGGATTTAGGCAAATCTGGGAGTCTTGCGTAAATTCAACGAAATCCCCATCGAATGCCTTGGCGAGTTTCAGGTAAGAGCGACCGACGTCAATTACCCAGACTTGCGCACCAATTGAGCGGTAAGCGGTAATCAAGTAGTTTGTCAGGAATGACTTACCACTACCTGATTGCGCGGCAACAGTCGCATTGTAATTCGTGTCCGAGTCGAATAGACAATACGACATCAACTGTCCGTTTCGAGAAACGAACTGCATCGTATAAGTCCCGGTTCCTTTCCAGTCCGCGTATATGGGAACCAGCGGCAGTGCTTGCGTGATGGCCATCGACTTGAAGCGGTAAAGCTCTTCAATCGCCTTAAGGTCTGCACCGAATGGAAGTGCGTTCAGGAAGATCGGCAATACGAAGTATCGATCCTCCATGAACGTAAACTGCCGAATACTCATGTAGTTGCGAGCTTCGGCCGCGGCGCGAATGAGCCGCTCGCGACTGGATGCAAAAACCACCATCGTCATGTTGCAACGGACAGCCGACTCGCCCTCGTCCAGCTCTTTGAACAGCGCATCCATACCCTGCTTTTTCGCGCCCAGCTTTGGCACAAATTTAAGCAGCGGACCGTATGCTTGGTTGTTCACCCATTGGCGCTTAGCGCCGAGCTTGTCCTTGAAACCCTGCTGTTCTGGGGAATAGATCGTGAAGCTGATAAGGCAGTTCTCGCGGATACCCGAAGCCCCAGTCAGCAGATCTCCGAGATACCAACCCGCGGCGCCCTGGAGGGTACGCCGGGGGAATTTTTTCACCGATAGACATTTAACGAGCGTATCGCCGATCTGCAGATGATCCTTCTTGGGGATGAGCGTCCGATCGTAATCGAGCACTTGGACCTTTAAAGGCTTGTCGTCATCCGCCTCAATCTCATTGCGATCCCGCCAGGAGGCTTCTTCCCCTTGATTCAGGATAGATGCCATTACTTCCAGGTATAGGTTGCGCCCCAACGCAATCGGGGCAAATCCAATCGATTTAAAAACCGAGTCGAACTGTGAGCGAATTTCACTCGCTACTTGGGTTTCCTGTTCAGTCGGCTCGACGTTGGCGATTGACATGACGACAGTGATGATGCAATGCACATCACGAACCTTGATACCGGAATAGTCGTCAATTGGATCGAGAGTGCCCTTGAACAGATAGCTCGAGCGATTATTGATCGCCTGTTTGATAACACCCTCATCCGTATTGCTTCGCAGGCGAAGCATCGCGTTAATCGGGTTGTTGATATTTTGCGAGGCGAATAGGCAGAAGTTGATGCTTGAGTTCGCCGGCCAAGCTTGCTTCAAAACCGACTTGAGCTGCTCGCCCTCTTTTCCATCGCTACCCGACAAAGGGCGGCACAGAAAGGAGAAGGCGATCTGATTGTCATCGAGGATGAACAGCTTGCTCTCTTCGTCGAAGGACGTAACGCTCAGCAGTTGGCCGAGCGGAAAGTTGCCCTGTACATAGCTGGTCATCAGTTTGCCCCCGCCAGCCAGGACTGCAGGCTGCCCTTCTCGTATCCATGCCGGACAAGGCCGTCATTCCGGATCATGAACGGCACGCCCTTAACGCCGAACATTTGGGCGCTGATGATTCGCTTACCGATTGCCGAGGTGTCGCAGTCATCACCGATCTGGTCGATCACACGTGGCTTGGTTTCGCCAAGAGCGACCGCGAGCGCCTCGGCCTTGTCCTTGGCACAGTGCAGGCTTCGCACGATCTTGCCGCTTTCGGGGCCCATAGCGGACAGTTCGAGGATCTTGAAGGTGTAGCCCTCAACCTTCTTGAGGTCCTGTACGAGCTGGTGACAGGACGGGCACTGTGGATCGGTGAAGATCACCACTTCCTTCGGCCCGGTGCCGTAGGTGAACGGCGCCAGGTCGTCCACCTGGAAGCGAAGCTTGGCGAGGTCGATGTAGCTGAACGCGCGGTCTGCGTCCGCCAGGGAGGTGATCTCTTTCTGGCTCCAGGTGTCGTAGAGCGTACCGCGGAAGACAAAACGACCGTTGTCACTGACGAACGCCAACTTATCGTTTTTCACCGCTGCAACCATGCCGTTGATGGGCAACGGCGTAGTCGCTGTTTCGGCGACCACTTGGCCGGCACCGGTGACGCTCGCGAAGATTACGGCGAGCGAAAGAATCTTTCGCAGCATGGAAGCACCTCCATTTCAGATGCTTTCAGGCTATCGATGAGCACTGTGGCCAAGTGCCCAATTCACGCCCTACGTGGGCGTGAATCTTCTCAGCTCGCTCCTTCGGATGAGTACCTCAGCCTCACCACTCCACCGGCTCGGAATCCGCGCCGGCGTCGTCAGTAGCGGTCAGCACGATGTGCGGCGCCTGCGGATAGGTGCGCTTCGAGATGGTGATCACCGACCCGCTCAGGCCCTGCTTCTCGTCGTTGACGAACCAGTGGTGCCGAGAGATCCGGCCATCAGGGTCCTTGCAGTTCGCGTTGGCGCGCCAGGACGACGAGCTTTCCTTCACGTCGAGCTCGCATTTGGGCGGTTGGTTTTCCTTCACATCGATGACGACTTCGCTCTCCGCGGTCTTCTGCATCTGGGTCTCGATCTGCAGAGCGATCTGGTACTCGCCCTCACTCTCCAGTGTTGCTCGCGCATACCGGGAGCCATTGGTGTCGATCTGCTTGCCGCCCAGGGTGTAGCGCATGGACAGCACCTTGTCCTTGGGATGGCCGCCCGAGATCGAGGGCATGACCAGGACCTTCAGGGGCGCCCGGGTCGCGTTGTTATCGCCCGTCCACCGGAGCGACACCGTCCACGGGGGCGGATCCAGCAAGGTCACGGTACGCTCGACCGTCGAGTAGTTTCCGCGGCCATCAGAGACGTGCACCTTGAACGGATAGGCCGCGGCCTTGCTCATCTCCAGAATGCGCAGCGTCTCGTTCGTCTCGTTGGCCACGGTGTAGCCGTCAACCTTCGGCAGCTCCCAGTCATATTTGACGTTCTCCAGCGCCTTGAACTGACCGAGGTTTCTCATCCGCAGGGTAAGCGTCGCCGGGACATAGGCGGCGCTCAGGCTAGGCTGCAACTCCCATTTCGGCCACTCGTACTCCCAGTAGGTCAGTCGCTGCTGCGTTAGCCCCTCGCCGCCTTTGTCGCGATAGCCCTCGATCCAGGCTCGGTAGGTGATGTAGGTCGGCTTGTCAGTCACGTCCTCTTCTGTCGGTGTGAACGCCGCCGTGGTACCGGGAACGATCGATGTGCCATCCGGCATGATGAATTCGCCGGAGGCCTTCAGATCCATGTTGGTGTACGGCATGACGAGCCGGGCAACCCAGGTCGACTCCTTGCCCACTTCTGGCCGGCGGTTACCGACCAGCTGCACGCGCGGGGGCTTCACCTTCCGGAACGCAACGCCACCGCGCAACAGCTTCCACGCCAGCGGATCGTCTGCAGGCGCGTCCTTGAACCGGACGCGCGAGAAGACGTAAACGCGCTCCTCGGCGCTACGGGTGACCGAGTAGCTGTCATTGCCGGCGAACCAGGTCACCCCCTTGTCCAGGCTCCACTGCGCCTCGATGTTGGACAGATCCATGACGTCGCCCTTTTCCGACTGCTTGAGCTGGAAGGTGGCCTGAGCGTCGACGAAGGTGTTGCCCGGGCCGGCGAGGTATCCCTTGGGGATGTTGAAGGCGTTGATCTCGATGGCCTGGGTCATCGACTTGGCACCGCTGTTCTTGTTGGTGAGCTCGGCCCTGATCATGTAGCTGCCCTTCTGCAGGGTCGTCGCCAGCCGTTGCGGGGCATTGCTTGGATTGCTCACGGTCTGCCACTCGCCACCGTTGGTGGACATCTCCCAACGCACGCTGCCCAGGTCCCGCGCCCAAGACCGGTTGTTCACCTCCGCGAAGAGAGTGACGCGCATGGGGGCCTCCCCGGTGAGGCGTAGCGCCCGGACACTGCCGTCAAGCGCCGCACCGTTGAGGATGACGATGCTCAAGGGGCGCGGCGAGGTGCGCGTCTCCTGGTAGGCGGGCTCCGGCGACACCACCCGTGCTTCGGCGTACACGCGCAGGTTTTTGCCGGCGAGCTTCTCCACCGGCACCTCGAAGGCCGCGTGGCCAGCGCCGTCGGCACGGACCCATCCGGCGATCTCCTCAACGGTGTTCCAATCCGGCCGCTGCACCAGGCGAATCTCCCACTCGCCCATGGTCGCGCTGTCGTACGGGACCTGGCTGTTGTAGGCATCGCCCATCGTGACGCCAACTTCCAACGCATCGGTCGAGAGGATCTTGCCGTTCTCGTTGTCGATCACCGGCATGATGTTCGCGTCCGGAACGGATAGCACCGTGAGATCGGAGTGGGTAGCGATGTTGGGCAGAGCGGTATAGGCCACATCCACGGCGAGGGGCCGGCGCTGCCACAGCGTCGAAAACGGCGCGGCGTAGATCCTGCGCAACTGGGTGCTGACGTCGCCATTGACCGGGTTGATGTCCTCGGTGATCGAATCACCCTGGTTCAGGTTGTGCGTAAGCTTCAGCCGCGCGCTGACCGCGGTCACGGTCGCATCGCCGGCGTATCCACCGCTGATAGGGGCCGCCAGGAGGGTATCGCCGAGCTGCTGCGCACCCTTGTACGTCACCACCGGAGCCGTCGGCTGCTTCGCGGTGAAGACGAACTGGTCGGTACCGAGATCGATCTTCTTGCCGCTGGGCGTGAACGAGGAAAGCTTCCAGGCGATCCGGTTGCTGCCGAGCATCGTCACCGCGCCGCGCAGGACCGGCTTTTCCCAGTTCTCCCGTATGGCAAGGCCTGGCGGTATTTCGGTCCATTCGACCAGGCAAGTCGGCCGGGTCGAATAGGAGGCCGCCGCCGTGATTGCCCGGCGCTCGATTACCGTCAGATCACAGGTTGGTCCTGCGCTCTGGACGAACTCGATGTCCAGGTCCTGGACCTGGGCATAGACGGTATCCATCGGGTACTTCGACGTCATCTTCACGGCGCCCGCCATGGGCACCACGTTCACCTGGGTGGGATAGGTCGCCAGCAGGCTCTTCTCCCCCTTGTCGTCAACGATGTAGGCAGCTGCTTCGACGGGATAGGTGCCCGCCTCCGCGGCGAAGCCCTGCTGCAGCAGCAGACCGTCGCTGGACAGATCCTTGGCCTCAGGCATCGGCTTGGTGAACTGCAACAGGCACACCGGCTTGTCATAGGGATTGCTGTCGCGCGCCGAGACTTCTCTGACGGTGTTGGTGCACACCGAGTTGGAGGCTGAGAACTGGATCCGGGCCGACTCGAGCCCCAGTCCGATCGTCGCCGGGGTCGCCTTGAGCTCACCGGTGAGCTTCCATACATCGAATGGGACGGCATAGACGGTACCGGTCAAATCGGCCCGCGCCAGAAGGATGCGGCCATGGCCGGCGGCGCCACTTTGCAGCGCAGCGACGGCCGCACCAAGCGAGCCATTCATGACCCGGTCCATGGCCAGGCGCGCACCCTGGCCGCGCTCCAGCGGCCGACGGCCGACGCGCAGGCCAACCTCCGACTTGCGCTCGACCATGACGATGATGTCGGTACCCAGCTCAGCGAGCGCTTGCTGATCGGTGATCACAAGCCCAGGGCGCCCATCCAGGTGAGTGAGCTCCTTGGTGATCGCCGGCGTGCTGAATGCGCTGGGGGCCAGCTCCTTGACCGGCAACTTGTCGAAGGGATCATCGAGGGATCTCGGCGCCAGCCGCACAGGGAAGGTCGCCACAGCGCCGTCCTGATCGGTCACCGTGACAGAGACGGTGGTTGCGGTACGGCCGTCGGTGCTGAAATGGAGTTCATCGCCGGTGAACCACACGTAGCCGTGCTCCGGCTGAGTGGCCACGGCAAAGGTGTGAGAGCCCCAGGTGTTGTCGTCGATCGCGGCAAGTCGCTGGCTTCCACCGACGCCCTCATAGAAATAGACGACGGAGGGGGTGAGGCCGGTCGGCGCGGTGTTGAGCTGAGCAACGGCCACGGTGGCCATCGCTTCGACGTACTCGCCGCCCTTATCCACCACCCGGAACCGGAACAGGTCGTTACCGACGAAATGCGGGTTGGGCGTATACACGTAGCCGGCGGCCGTGGCCACCACGGTTCCCGACTTTGGCTGTTCCACCACCTCATAGGTGAAGGAATCCCAGGCATTGCCATCGGTGACCTTTGGCAGGGTCGCGGAGGAGGCGGCGTTCTCGACCGTCCTGATGCGCAGGGTTGCCGCGACCGGCGCCAGATTGAAGCGATCGACCTGCAGCGCAATGGTGCCCTGCACAGTCAGGCCGCCAGGATCGGTCGCCTCGATGACGGCGGAATCAGTACCCACGAAGCTGGCCGCCGGTGTGTAGACGAGCCGGTTCTCGACGATGGCCAGGCCCCCATTGGCAGCCTGCTGCACGAGCCGGAGCGAATGACGGCCGGCATCGGCCACGTTGCGGTCGACGATGCGTGGGTAGTAAGGCGCGCTTGCCGTACCCTCGCGCACCACGATGCTCCCCGACAGGCTTTCAGGCGCCAGGTTGCGTGGCTTGACGACCACGGTCACGGTGCCTTTGCCAGACTCCCCACCGGCGTCCGTCGCGGTGATGGGGAAGCTCTCGGTCCCGGTCCAACCGGGCTTGGGCATGTAGACGACCTGGCCATTCAGGACTTTCACCGTGCCGCCCGCGGAAGTGGCCGGTACGGCGAAGGTGAAGGTATCGCCTGGATTGGGATCGACCACCGTGGGGGTACCGGATACCTCGACGCCCTCTTCTGTTACCAGGCTCAGGCCAACTCGCGTAGGGCCGACGTTACGACCGCGGACGGTAACCGTTGCGGTCCCCACGACCTCGGCACCGGCAGGATCTCGGGCGATGAATTTGAAGCTGGTGGTGCCCTTCGAGCCAAAGGGGGCATGGTAGACGAGCTGGTTGTTCACCACCTCAGCGGTACCACGCATCTCCTGAATGGGCACCGCGAAGGTGTGTTTGCCCGCGTCGTAGAGGTTTTTATCGACCACCTCGGGTGTGACGGGCGCGGAGGCCTGGCCCTCGTTGGCAACCAACGCTGCGTTCGCCGCGCTGGGGGCGTAGTTGGTCTTGTCGACCTGGATCGCGCCGTCCTTGATAGCCGATTCGGCACCGGCGGCATCGCGCAGCTTGTACTTGAAGGTGGCGGTACCGACATAGCCGTCGACCGGCACGAAGCGAACGCGCAGGCCTTCAGTGGTGATTTTCCCGACGCTCGGATCCGGTTGCTGGACGATCACCACGGTGTGGCTGTCCGGATTGTCTGGATCGGTCCCGATGACCTGGTCACCGACGACCTCGAAGGCGATGGTCTGTGCAGCGGACACCAGGCCACCTGGATCCGTCGCCGTGACCTTGGCGCTGGCGGTGCCCAAGTAGCCGGTCGCTGGCTTGAACGTCAGCAGGCTGCCGGCGAGGCTGACAGTTCCTGCTGCCGCAGCGACAGGCTGCTGAATTGCAAAGGTCAGCGGCGCGTCGTGGTTCGGGTCGGTAGCGGTCAGCTCGACAGTGACCGGCGTCTCCATGGCCGTCTTGGCAGATGCGGCATCGACCACAGGCGCCTGGGCAACGGGTAATACCCGCACCAGGATCACGCCCTCATCCGAGTCCAGGCCGAAGGAGTCCTTGGCCACGTAGCGAATCTCGCGGGTACCGACGAAGGTGGCGTTGAGCGAGACCTTCGCCGTCGTTCCCGTGAAGCTGACGCTGCCGAAGGCGGGATCTGCCGCAGATACTGCGCGCAGCGTCGCCGTGTCGTTGGCGTCTACGTCAGAAACCTGGAGGGTGAAGCTGCTGGTAGCGCCCTGGTTGAGGGTGACCGTCTTGCTTTCGACCACTGGCTTGTCTGCTACCGGCGTGACGGTGATGCTCACCGGTACGGGCGCTGAGGCCGCACTGCCAGCGTCGATGACGGCCACCTGACACGTGGTCTTGCCGTTCCAGTCAGGCGCAGGCGTGAAGACCACGGAGTCGCCGTCCAGGCCGCAGCCACCGATCGACGCGCCCGGCTGGCCGCTCACGACAAATTGGTAGGGACCGTCGCCATCCGGATCGGTGAAGACGATCTTGGCGTGCCCCGGTGTGTCCTCGTCCGTCACGATGCTGATGGGCTGGGCAACGGGGGCATCGTTGACGCCCTGGACAGTGATTGGGATATCGACCACGGCGCTCTTGGCGCCTGCGGCGTCCACAGCGCTGATGCGCAAGACGTCCTGGCCGTAGAAGTCTGGCTTGGGGGTCAGCTTGATGCGGTGCCCGTCAGCGAGCACCTCGCCGGCAACGCCCTTGCCTTGTGCTTCGATCACCAGGCGGTAGATGTCCACCGCGTCGGGATCCTGCACCGTTGGCTCAAACGTCATTTGCGCGTCTTCCGTCATGATGACGGGCTGCGCGATAACCACCGGCGGATCGTTTCGCCCCGTGGTGATGATGCGGATGGTGGCCTTATTGGAGTAGGTGCCGTGCTGATCGCGGCCGCGGTACTGCAAGGCAACGATGCCGCTCCACCCGGGCACCTGGGTGAAGGTCAGGGCGCTGCCCTCAACCTTGACCTGGCCAATGGCGCTATCGGGCGTATCGAGCACTTCGAACTGCTCTGCAGTGACGCCCTCCCCGCCCAACGTGAGCGGCACGATCGCAGGCTGATCTTCGGCCACCGAGATTTCGATGTCGCGAGCAGTCGGCTGCGCGATCGCGGCCTGAACGATCACCTCGGTGAGCGTATCGCCAACGGTAAGCACCAACGGGCCGGTGAAGCCGGCTGGAGCCGTAACGGTACCACTGCAGCTGGCAGCCTCTTTGGTACGGACGCCGCCGCACTTGCCTGCTTCCTGGCCCGTGCCGGCGCCGATCAGGATCGGGACGCTGTAGCTTCCAGCCGAGGTGCAGCTGTTGCGCGTGGCGCTGTAGGTGAGCTTGATCTGCGCACCGGCAAAAACCGCCCGGGAATCAGGCGTCAGCACCGCATTGGACTCGGTGCATTCAGCAGCTTGGACCTGGTTGGTGTAGTGCGCGAGGCCTGCGAACAGCAGCGCGACGAGTCCCTTCGAAATCTTCCAGTTCACAGGCCGGTTCCCGAGCAAGTTTCAGATACCTGAAAGCCGGCATGCGCCGGCTATCAGAGGGGTGAGCCCTGGGCGGCTCCCTAGTTGATCTGCAGCAGCGGCGCTGCGCTGGTCACCATGTCATTGGCGGCCGGCAAGGTTGCCGACATGATCGATTCGATGATCTTCGGGGTGTTGTACAGGCCGACCCCGCCGCCGATACCGGTGGCGAACGCCATGATCGACTGGCGCACGACGCCGCCAACGATGCCCACCAGCACCATGGCGCCGGCGACCACGCGGCCGAGGGTGCCCTGCATCCAGTCACTGATCGTGGTCCAGACGGCGTCGAAGTCGGTACCGCCGGTGCCTGCCATGGCGCTGGATGCGCCCACGACGAGCAGCAGGGCGACGCCGAACTTCACCAGGTCGCGTTGACGACGCGCGCGGTGGGCCGGGTTGCTCAAGGGTTTAGCCGGATTGCTCAGGCGCATGTTGTGTCTCCTTACGAGGGCTGGGGGGGTTACGAGGCGGGGATCGCCTTTTTGTGGGATTCAAGCGGACGCAGCGAAGGCGTCGGCCGCAGGGACGGCGTACCGACTTCCCAACGGCGCGGTTCGATCTCGGTGTAAATGAAGCCAGGTACGTTCAGGTCACCGGCTTGCGACTCCCAGGGCGCGACCCAGACCCGCATGACGGTGGCCTGACTGCGGATCGGCACCGGATCACGCGCCGGGCGAGGCACGACGTAGCGCTCGCCGGCCGCTACTTCCGGCTGCACCGCCGGCGCCGGGGCGTGGCCGCCGTGCTTTTGAGCCTCGGCCTTCTGGGCATTCTTCTCGTCGACGATCTGCCGGAAGTTCTCGTTCTCGGTCAGTTGGTACACGTCACGCGCCGACATACAGGTCACGCCGTCGGGCATGCCCTTACAGCCGTAATCGGACGAGCCGATCTGCAACATGGAGCAGCCGCTGATCATCGAGGTGAGCGCCGCCGCAGCGGCAAGGCCCAGGGCCTTACGCAGGTTCGTTTTCATGAGGTTGAGTATCCGTAGCGAGAGATGTTGGAAGGGGACAATTCACCCCCTTCCAGGGCGTTCAATAGAAGGAAGCTGGGCGCTCCCACTGGCTTCAGGTTTTGTTCTTGCTCAGCGTTTTCAGCTTGAGCTGCACACCCTTCTTGACGACGAAGTCGATCTCCCGGGCAGCGTCCACTTCGATGACCGGGTAGAGGTTCTCGGCCATCTCCAGGTAGAAGTCCGCGATGCGCTCGAGGGCTTTGCCGGTACCGCCGATCATGGCGCCCTGCATGGCCTGGGAGTTGAAGGCCTGCTCATAGACGGGCGATACCGTCCGGCCATTCGTACCGCTGCCACTGCTGGCGATGCTGATGCTCGGCACCTGGCGCACGCTGAAGGCGTCCGAGACGCCCTGCATGAAGCCGGCCATCAGCGAGCGAGCCAAGATGGCGCCCTGCTTGGAGACCAGGCGGCCCCGCACTCCGGCCTTGCCGTCTTCGCCCGAGGCATAGGCGTCCATACCGCTTTCGATGATCCCGCCGTCATCACGTACGCAGGAGATCGTCTCGGCCCGCATGTAGGCGCGTTCCGAGGAGAGGTCGCCGAACGCACTGGCAATGAGGAAGCACTCGCGAACGTCTGCGCGGAAGCGGTTCGGCAGTACGGCCTCCTTCTTCACCCGCAGCAGGACAGGGAAAGGATCTTTCCGTGCTCCGTTACCGGTGGGCGCGTCGATACCAGTGATGATCGCGCCGGAAAGGATGGCGCCGGCCGGAAGGTAGACGTCCTCTTCCTTGGCGTCGGCATCAGGATCTTCAGCAGGTGCCTCATCCCCGTAGGACATGATCTTCGGCGGCTCTTCCTTCTTGGGCGCTGCGCCCGGCTTCTCAGGCTCCTTTTCCGGCGCCGGAGCGTTGGCGAAGAAATTGCCCTGGTTGCGGTTCGGGTCCATCAGCGTACGGTCATAACGCTGACGCTCCTGCGCCTGCGTCTGCTGCTGCGCAGCCTTGCGCTCCAGCTCGGCGGCCTTGTCAGGCGTCGGTGCCTTGGACTGCGCTTCCTGCAGCTGCTTGCTGAGGTCGCGGTTGTCCTGCTCGGCCTTCTGCTGAGCAGCCTGCGTTGCCTCAAGCTTTGCCGTCAGGTCCCCTATTTGCCCCTGAATCTCTTTGAGGCCCGCAGCGGTCGCTTGCTGGGCCTGGGTCCCATTCATGAGGTTCTTCAACGTCAGCTTGAGGTCGTTGAGCTCCTTGCTCTGCGCACGCTGCTCGGCGTTGAGCGAATCCAACCCGACCCCACGGGGATCCGCGTCGGTCAGGACGTTGGTGATCGTCGGCTTGGCGTTGGTCTTGCGCTGTACCTCGCCACCCAGGCTGCTCAGGCCCCAGACGAACAACAGCACGCCTCCAATCGCCACACCGATGACGGTCCACTTCTTTTTCTGCGGGCTCAGGTTGGCCCATGTTTGCTTGATCATGGTGCCTTCCTCAGTTCAGCAGGCTCGGGCGGGACGAATCTTCCGCCGGCGCCTCGCCCACACGGGTGACGATGTAAACCTCGGTCTTTTCACCGGCCTCGAGCATGTTGCGCGGCCAGGCGGCGGCAGCCGCCAGCGAGGGATGGGTGCAGCTGGTCTCATCAAACATGATCGGCGCGCGGCCATTGTTCTGGGCGACGCCCACCAGGACGCGGAAGTTGTGGCCCATGATCACCTGGGCCCGGCTGAAGTCGAAGTTCAGGCCCTGCTGATAGCAGGCGGGAAGCTTCTCGCCGCTCTGCAGCTTGGCCATCGAATAGCCTTTAGGAATACCGCCCAGGGCGAGGGCGCGCATGATGCCCTTGATGGTCTCCATGTAGGGCTGGCCTTCCTCCCACTTCTTGGCCTGCCCGCTGTAGCGCGATCCATAACCGAAGCCACCGGCGCTGGACGGGCTGGTGCTCCCGGGCACCTGGCCGATGATCAGGTTGGCCTCGATCGGCGGCACCTTGCGAGGCGCCAACGTCAGGCTGATGGCCACCGACTCATCGTCCTTGGGAGTGATGTACATCGTCACCGGGCTTTCGCTGTTGGTCGATACGTAGATCACGTTGCCCTTCGTCTCGACCGTAGCTTGGGAGGTGGTCAGCACCGTTGGTTTTTCAAACGGGGTGACGATGCGGTTCAGGTGAAACAGCGCCGCGGGGATGATCGTGTTGACGCCTGGCTGTACCACCACGTCCTGGCGCGAGCTTACCGGCGGCGCGGCGGCCTCGGCTGCACCAGAGGTCTTGGCGACCGAGGCCGGGACCGCGGGAAGGTCACGGCCACCACCGGCGACATGAACCAGATCGGTAGGCGCCTTCGCGGGCGCTGCTTTGACCTGGTCCTGCTTCTGCACGGTGCTGGAGGCCACCGTCGGAGCGGATGCGGGTGCAGCGGGCGCAACAGCAGGTTGCGCGGCCGCGGTGCTCGGTAGCGTTTTCTGCTGCTGCTCGGCCAGAGCCTGGCGCGCCACCTGCTCGTCTGCTTCCTGCAGGCCGTACTCGGCCGGGTCGACGTCACGGCCAGGCACCGCGGCGATTTCCTGAGTGCGTGACTCGGCCACTGGGGTCTGTGGGATGTTGAGCTCACGAGCGTTAGCGATCGATGCTGAAGAAAACAGCGCGACGCCGATCAGCGTGAGAGTTTGGATGTTAGTTTTCATTGCGCTGCTGCTCCAAACGCTTGCGAGTATCTGCGGCCTTGGCCTCGCGGTTTCTAACTTCTTCGGTGCGCGGCGCACCTTCATACACAGAGAGGTAGGCAATGACCGGCTTATAATTTTTGATCTTCAACTCAATCTCATAAGTCATATCGAGTTGCTTAGGCTGGCCGCTCGGACCGGTCATCTTGGACTTGCCCACAATGAAGTACTTGGTCGCATCCTGCTTATCTTGCAGGACTTGGCGCGGCTCGAACTCCAGCGTCACCCGGTCTTGGCGAATCTGCCGAACCTGGCTGTCAATCTTGTTAAGCACGTCCTGATAAATATCGTTGGCAAGTAATGGCTCGAGCGTCGCCTTAATGATCTCGGCAGACTTTGGATTAACGTTACCAAGTCGATCGGCAATGTAGAGTGCCCAAGCGCTGACGTAGCTATCCGATGCGCGGTCTTGATCGACCCAGGCACGCTCAGCAAGCGTCGGCGGCTGCATGTCAACGACGGTGCTTTTGCGCAGCCAACCGATGACGGTCAGTACTTCCACCAGGATCAGCGCGACGATGATCTTGCGAAGAAAGGCGTTCTCCGACATGGTCCCGCGATAGGTGTTTTTGAATTTGCCGTACAGCATGGCGACCTCAGTTAAATTCGCGGATGAAAGGATTAGGGATAGTGCGCGCCTTTGCACCGGAATATCCCGTGAACCAATAGATCATGTGCACCATAAAGCCGTCGGGGTGATCATCGCGGTACTTTCGGTACCAACGAGTCAGCAAGAAGCCCGCTATCGTGCAGACCGCGGCATATCCAGTGAACATACCAAATACGAGACCGATCCCAATGGGAGCAACTTCATCTGCCTGCCAAAACAACAGGTGCGGCGGATCATCAACGTATTGGGGGATATCGATTGGCTGCATTATTGTGCGGCTCCATTGCCTTGAACGAGTTTCGCCATGGCGCGAAGAATGTCTTCGGGCCCCTTGGCGCCAGAAAGAACTACTTGTCTATTGCTCGGGTTATGGCGAACGATGGTGGTCGGTGTTTCCTTGATGCCCAGCTCTACCGCCTCACGGAAGTCCGCCTTCACCTTCTGCAGCGGCTCCTGGTTGTCGATGCAGCGCGAAAGGGCCGCGCCGTCCAGGCCGATGCTGGAGGCAATTACTGCGAGCGGCTTTTCGGTCCCGGTACCGTTACCTGCGGTCGAACTGAAGATGGCGCCGGCCATGCGGTAGAACGCATCGTTGCCACCCTGGGCCGCCGCGCACTCTGCGGCGAACGCCTCCCTGCGCGACGCCTCGCCATGGATCGGGACATGCTTGAACACCACGGCGGCGTTGCCCCGCGAACTGTCGACAACAGCCTTGGGTACCGCGAAATACTGCTTGCAGTAGGGGCACTCGAAGTCCGAGTACTCAATCAGGCTGAATTGAGCGGTGGCGTCGCCATAGCGACGGTCGCCGGTGATCGGAACGCTTTGGCTCTTGCTCGGTACCGCCGGTGCCGTGGGCACAGGCGTGGGCGCCGGGGCAGACTCTTCTCGGCGGCGAGAAAGGAGCGAATCGAGTTCGGTACGCGAGAATGCATACGGCTGGATCTTCGCGACCTGGTCGTTGAGCTGGTTGACCAGGTGTTGCTGATCACGAATCGCCCGACCGCAGAAGACGGCGGCAGCGATAGCTAACGTGATCGCTACGCAGGAAAGGATGATGGGAAGTCTTGAGCTCATAGGGCACCTCAGCTGGTATAGCCATGGTGCTCAGGCGCGAGGATTGTGTGTGGGCAATCCACGCCGTCTGCGGGATCGAACCCCTGGTGGTTGAGCGATAGGGCGGCAGTACGAAAATAGAAACGCCCGGCAGGTGCCGGGCGTTTGTCGGCGTCAAAGCCGTTTGGGCAGGTTGCCTATCAACAAGCTTGCAGCGATCGGAATGAGCAGGATGACCACGAGCGGAACGATCATTGGCGGAATCGGCAGCGGTGCGATGAACGACAGGCCTAGCGCCATGACCACCCACGAGATGATCCTCGAGCTGTAGGTGTTCAAAAACGGCGAGGAATGGGCGAAGGTGTAGCGCTTGATGTTCCAGGCCATGTACCCGCCGAGGATCGCCGGCAGCAGAATCACAAGCATGTAGGGCAGCCACATCATCAGCAGCAGGCTTCGATAGTAGATGTGGTAGCAGACCTTGAGGACGGCGTCGCCGCGGCCGGCGATGAACGTTCCCCACTGACTCTCGAGCTTTTCCCAGCCTGGCGTTTGTTTGCCCCCCAGGAAGAAATCACGCACCGTCGCATTCAGTCCGGACTCCAGATGGATCGTGCTGTACAGCCGTCCGGTATCTTCAATCAGCTGGTCGCTGGCGGCCTTGCCCATCAACGCCTCACCCCAGTCCTGCTCTTTCAGGATCGCAGCGTCGATGAATGCATTGGGAACGACGCACACGATGAGGAGGATCTCGATGCATACGAACGCGAGGGAGAGCCAGAACCCGGCCGGCATCCGCTCTTCGATGTCAGCCATGCTCGGCTCCTTGGATGCTGCGCCACACCAGCCCTATGGAGGTGTCTGCCGGAAGAAGCATTGCTTCAAGCCGGGCCCTGACCGAGGCGCCACTCTCCTTCTCGACTTCAATGAGCAGGCTGTTCTGCATGTCGACCACCGCTGCGGTCGGCGCAGGTTCCCTTTCCAGCATTTCGGCCAGTCCATCGAGGAACGGATCCATGAAGGCAACCAGGCGCTCCTGGTCCGGCCGACCTAGAGCAGACTTGTAGGATCGAAGCGCCTCAGTGAGCAGGTCTCGACAGCAAGGCGCGCAGCTCTCTGATTCGACGACTTTGAACGCAGCCGGCACCACCTGGAGTGCTGTTGGCCAGTCGGCCTCCAAGAGATTGAGCAGGCCTTTGGTTCTAGTGTCGCTACCGAGCAGTCGAGATAAGGATTCAAAGCGGGTACGCATGATCAAGCGGCCTCTTTCGTAAGCAGGCGAGCACGCGCCACTGCCTTTTCAAAGTTCTTGGGTTTGGTGAGCACCGGAATGCGCCCTTTCTGGATCTGGCCGCCGGCGAGAATCGCGAGAAATTCGAGATCTGGCAGCTGGCCGAAGAGCTGCGCTGGAAACAGCTCGCCCTCCTCGTCCATCAGACGCTCTCCGACGTTCAGAGAGTGCATGTGCGGGTCGTCCTTGGTGGAGTTGCCCTGGGTACGCATGACGTACTTGTAGTAGGTAGGCGGAATTTTCTCGGCGATGTACTTCTGGGTGTCCTGGTCGGTAATTCGCAGCGCGATCACATGGTTGGTATTGCCGAGGACCTGGCGCGCCTTCGCCGGTGACCCCATTCGCGCTTCGAAGTCAGCGATGGTCTGCGTGGCGACGTAGATGCGCATGCCGGCACCGCGGCCCTTGTTCAGCAGCTGTACCAACTGGTCGTTGACGATCTCCGCCGCCTCGTCGCAGAAGATATTGACCGGAGCGGCCTTGAGCTCTTCGCCGCTTTTGAGGTTGTAGCGCTGTCCGGCGACGGCGGCCAAGTCGGCCAGGAAGATCGAACCGAGCGCGGACCCGACCATCGAGTCGGACAGGGAGTCGAGGCCCAGGTACAGCACCTGGTTGTTCTCGATGATCGTCTTGGAGTCCGTGATCTCACGGGTATCGCCGCTATCATCCTTCAGCGGCGAAAGGATCGGACCCATGTGGCCCGCCGTGAGCATGTTGAGCACAGGCAGCAGCGTCGCGATCATCTTTCCGAAGTGATCCCGGTCATGTTCGAACATGGACAGGATGCCCTCCAGATCGGAGTTCGGCTTAAGCGGCACGATCTCCCTGCGGTAGACCGTGATCAGCGCCTTTGCTTTGGCCTCGTCGGTTTTCGACTGGTTGGCAGCCGCGGCGGCGAACGCGTCGAAAGCCGGATGGACTGACTTGCCGTAAGCCGTGACCGCCTGGATGACTAGTGATGCAAGCCCACCCTCTAGCGCCCGGCGAATCTGGACCAGCGTTGGGAAGATGTCGCAGAACAGCATCGCCTGGATGACGTTGTTCACCGCCATCTGCGCGAATGCCTGGAACGGGCCCTCACCATCAGTCAGCGCCGCGATGCGCGATGCCAGCTCGGTTGCACGACCGAAGTTTTGCGTCGGTGAGATGCGCACGCAGGTATCTGGGAACGCCGGGTGGAAGTGCTTGTAGCGACTGACGTCCCCGGCAAGCTCGCAGGCGCGGCGCGCGTTCTCCGACATCTCCTTGTCGCCCTTCGGATCAAGGATGATCACCGACTCGCCACGCAAAATGGCCTGGCTGATCAGCAGGTCGAAGAGGCGGGTCTTTCCGCTACCGGTAGTGCCGACGATCAACGTATGCAGAGAGGCAAGAGAGTCCTTGTACCCAATTGGCACATCAGGCTGAAAAGAGATGCCATGGATCCAGGGTGAACCCATGAATCCTTCCGGTACGGGCGGCATGAGCTTCGTGATGTCTCGCTTGAGCAGCTCGAATACCTGCTGACCTTCGCGTTGAGTCCATTTGAAGCCGACACCGATGTACATCTTGTCGCGATGCTTGAGCATCTGCTCGATGAGCTCGTCCTGCCCCATCAGTGTCGCCTGCTGCGCTCGCAACCCCTGGCGGATCCGGTGGAGGTGCAGGGCAGCAGGGACACGCCGAAGCGCAAAGCCGCCCATGATTCCGAGGGACAGGTAGAAGGGTTGAGCAGGCAGATTGGTGGTGAGGTGCACGGCACAGGTGCCCGCCATCCCCAAAACCCAGCCGGCAATTTCGATGGCCTCGAAATTCGGCCGCCAGGGCATTTCGTACGTCCACTCACTCATCGGAATCACTCGGTCAGGTCAATGACGTGATTGTTTCCGATGAGCAAGTAGGGATAGTGCGCAATTAGCGCCCTTTTGAGGGTTGGTTCGTCGACCTGCAGTGCTGTGCTCAGCTGAGTGAGTCGCCGCGTCGATACATGCACGAGCCGTTTCCCGTCCTGTATTTTCGGCGGGCACCTACGGATGACCTCCTCGGCCAGCGACTGTAGCGCCGCCGACTCTCCCTCATCGCGCGCCTGGAAGGTCGACTGCCGGTACCGGCCTTGAGTCAGCTGCTCCAGGATGGAGCCGAGATAGGGCGAGAGCAGAAAGCCTTTGCGGTGGAGTCCGGTAAATGTGCCGGTGAAGTCGTCGAACAGCCAATTCGCATCGAGCAAAGCGGACCGATCCTCAGGGGTAAAGGCCTCAGGACGGTGCCCGCAAAACGGTTTGCCGTGGTGCTGCGCGATATGTTTATAGTTTTCTGGTCTGGCGTACCAACGCAGCTTTTCCGCGAGCGGCGGCCACAAGGCCAAATAGGCCTCGCTATCAGCTGCGGATACCGAGGCTCCTTTAGCGGCAACGCTGGCGGTGGCCGCCGGTGACTCCATAGCGCGACGTGGCGGTTCTACTGGCTCACGCTGGCGGCGTGCTTGGCCAATAGTGATGGATCCTTGCTGTTGAGCACCGCTGCTGATCCGGATCGTATTGTTGGGCGCAACGGAGGCGGTAGGGACAGGCGCGGCGCGATCGGTCGATCCGCGCGAACCCGCCGGCTGATCCGCGGTTTTGCGCGTTGAGGCAGCCGGTGTTGATGACGTTACCTCAGCCCGCTCCTTGCCTCCACGATGAGGTGACTCCGGCTGTGCGTCTGCAGCCATGATCGTCGTAGAAGGCTCTCGCGCGGCCGGTCGGCTCAGGCCAGGGCGGCCATTAGCTTGATGACGTGATGGTGCGCTCTGCTCCTTTGCTGCGCTCGCCCCGTAGTTGGTGGCCCTTTCGCGTGCCGCAGGCGCGTCCTCGCTGCTGAAGTCCTGGTCCACTACGGCAAGGCCGCTGTCGTTGGTAGCGAAAGAATCTTTCGTCACCGCAGCGCTGGGTGCCAGCAAGGCCCCTTGCAGGGGTGCGGCAAGGTGATCCGGATCCGGCTCCTCTTCTCCGCCCGGGGTTTCAGCTGGCGACACGAAAGATTCTTTCGCCGATGCATTCGCCTCTGGCGATTGCACCTTTCGAGGGGTGGTTTCGTGCGCGAAAGCTTCGGCCACGACCCGCTCAGATTGGTTTCCGAAAGTCTCCCTAGCGATCTCCTTAGGTAGCTGCACCGCTAACGGTGAGCCAGCTGGTACATCGCTCAGACCCGCGGCGGCGGCATTCTTTAGCAGGCGATCGAAGGAAAACTCATCGGCCGCGATAAGCTCATTGGGTATCGTCAAACCGGCCATCGCCGGCGAGGCAGCCTGGCGATCAGCGATTCGATCCTTGAAACGCACCAGGTCGAGCGGTGATACCTCTTCAACTGCTTGGCTCGTCTGCACTGGAGCGCCGGAGCCTTGCAGCTGGCGGTCAGGAATGTCCATTCCGACCAACTGCAGGACTTCGTCATCGATGTCTCCATAGTCCGCCGCATAGACGCCGTCTCCGTAGCGGACGGCCGGCGCCTCATCCTGTGCAGGCCCAACCTTAGCGGGAGTGGCCTCTACCACCGCCCTGGCGGCCGAAGCGGTAGCCTGCGGGTCCGCTTGCGTTCCAGCTCGATCTGGGGAGCCGGCCATTTCGCGTTTTGCTTCCGTAGTCGAACTCGACGCGGATCGAGCTTGCTCAGCTGGCTCTTTTCCTTTCAGCTTCTTCCCCATTGCGCTCACCTTTCCGCCTGGGGACTCGATACGCACGCCTGCAATTTGCAGATGCGGCTGTCCAGTGGAGTGACCGACATTGATCTTCAGGCCGCCTGCGGCAGCGGGCTCGAGGACAACCGCTGCCTTCGGCGCTACCTGGTTTTTCTGCGCAACGTCCGACTTCTTGGCCGGCACGATCTCCGGCGTTTTAGCGGGGCTGACATTTGCCTTGGGAGCAGCGGCAGGAGCTGCAGCGCTTCCTTGCATCGGTGAGTCGGCGCCGACCTGATGGGAATCATCCTCCTGCACCGGATCCAGAACTGCACCAGCACCGCTCTGTCCCGGGAGCTCATACCTGATCTCACCGGGCGCCGCTCCCACGGTGCCGGCGGTCGATGCGGGAATGCCATCGAAGCGGAACAGCGCTTCAGGGTTCGTGAGCTTGATGCACTTCAAGACGATGGGCTTGTCGCGGCCGGCGTTGATCTTGTCGACTTTGACGGGCCAGTAAATCGAGCCGTCTGCCGCCGCCTCGACGACCTTGTGATCAAGCAGAATGCCACCTAGAACGTCGGCACTACGAGGGATGGCCTTTACGCCCTGCGTCTGCAGATACTCGGCGATCTCAGTGGACGCCTGAGGCCAAACGACGAAGACGTGGCCGCCCAACACCCATACCCGGTGACCGGGTTCGTTCACGAGCCAGTCCTTCTGGCCCAGGAAATGAATCATGGTGTCCAGTACGAAGGCGGGAATGGGTACGCCGGTGCCCATGCCGAACTGACGTGATGCGTCGCCGCCGTGCTTCTGCATATCCAACTCGACGGATTTCGAGTCTGCGCCAGCGACGATGGTAGCGAGCCGTTTGCTATCATCGCGGCCGGACATGGCATTGACCATTTCGCTGTAGATGTCCGGCCCGCTCTCGCGCAACCAAACGAGCAGCTCCTGGGGAAGGAACCGTGCGATAAGGGTGGCCGATAGGTCCCGGTGGACGTCATGCCTATTCGGGTTCCAGGTCAGGTAGTAGCGATCAATTCCGTTCGCCTGTGCCCAGGCGGGTATAGGTGGGCCCATCGGATCCCAGCGGCGATCGCCACGTTCGTCAGCGACGACGACGTCACTGAGCACTTTCCCAAGATCGTGCATCAGCGCCGCGATGACCGCCGCCACATACCACCGGTTCTCCCGCACGAGGCGCTGAGCGGGAAAAAGCGAGTAATCGAAAGCAGTGCACTTGCAGCTGTTGAAGGCGAACATCGCCACCTCAAGCGAATGGGCAAGCAAGCCGCCCGGGCCTCGGTGGTGATGAGATTGCGAAGCCGGCAGCAGGTGGACGAAGTCCGCGAACGATTCAAATACGGGGAGAAGCATCCGATCGAAGCTACCGGCGGGCATGCGAACGCCGCTGGCGAGTTTCTGCATCGTCGCCCTGTGGGGCTTGAGCAGCTGGGCGCCCGGTATTCTGGCTGGCCATCCTCGTTGGAACGGCGGGTACCGTAGCAGCGCCTCATCGCCGGCCTGGATGAACTGCTGGATCTCCGGAGCGCTGACATCCAGCTCCTGGATGTCGCGGATGCTGAGCAGCGGCTGAGCGGCAATCGCCTTAGGCGCGAAAAGTCTTTTCCAAAAACGCATGATGATCTCCGGTCTGAAGGCATCATGCGGCCGAGCTTCGCTGTCGAGTCGCCAATTGCAGCCCATTGACGGCGCGGATAGCAGGCCAAGGCCAGTGAGCGTTCTAATCAGCTCGCGGTGTCGGTTTCCAACCCAAAGCTACCGTTTCCGTAGGGTGAACTACCGGCACAGTAGATGTCTGTCTAATCTCTACGATGGACCTAACCTATCCACACCATCAACGATCAGACTTTTTGGATACTTCCTTCTGGTCACATACAAAATAAATAGACCAGAAGCCAGATAGATAGCAGCCATCGACCCAATCAGTGCAGCGGGAGCGGCATCTACCTTTCGAGTCCAAACTTCTGCAGGTAGAAAGAGCGCAGCACAACTGAACACACCCCCAAAGAAGATTGACATCCACCCAAGGTTTCTCGTGGCAAACATTCCACTAACCGCCCTACTGATACCAGCAGTGAATATACCTTCACTCATGCGGAGAGTTTTACCCATATCCGTCAGGCCTTTAGGAAGCCCCTTTACGGTTCCGTATATAGAAAACTCGCCACGAGGCCCACTATGGAGAACCTCGATAACCACCCCATCATTCGGATCAAGAAAATCAAAATCTATAAAAACCATATCATGGTGATCTGATATTTTTACCTGCGCACCTATAACAGGTCTTGATTGACTAATCACCGAAGCAGAAAGAATTACACCTTCCTCACCGAAATCAAATCTTACTGGATCCGCTTTAACAATATCATCCCCAACAACAATCTTTTCTCCAGAGTTCCAAAATATAAAAACTATCCGGGACAGCTTATTAATCTGCCTGCCTTCATATGTAACAGAAATCTCCTCTGGCAAATCTTGATGATTAGCGCCTAACAAGGTTCGCCCCGAGTACGAGTACGAGATTCTTTTACGCTGCCTTGAAAATAAATACGTAAGCAACGCCGCACCAATACCCACTAAACCTACCGCAGAACCAAACCAACCTTGGCTAATAAGGTCGAAACTCCATTTTAACCAGCCCATATAATTCCTTCTCTAACATCTAAAAATGAATTGATGATTCAGTTTGCCTTGGAGCCTGGGGCATCGGATCTCAAATCTACGCTGGTCGTCGGCCACCATGGTGCAGGACATGATAGGCGAGCCATGGATCCAGACGTTATCCCGCGATCAACGCTTTTTGAAGCTGAGGACAGTGTAGACTCCCGCGCCATTTCCCATCTGCAGCAGGTAAGTCCGTTCATGAAAACTCACACAGAGCGCAAAGCCCCAAGTATAGGATTTGTATCGCTCGGGTGCCCACCGGCCAGAAGCGGACGTCGACAAGCGCCCGCTACCGACCTAAAGCGCACCTTCATGAAGGATAGGAACCGGCTGAAAGCAGCCTCTCGAATCGAGCGCTCGTATTGAGGCTGAGGTAAGGCGCTGCCCGCCGTGGAGCGAGCACCTACTAGTTCGCGCCAAGGGTGACCATGCAGACCATGGTGCAGTGGGTTTAATGTGGGGACAGATTCAATCGATTGAGCAGTCGCCGCGCCCACTCCCAATAATCTGGCTGCGGGCTAGCGGTGTCGGCCGCAGCCCCGGCGCATCCCATATCCTGATCGCGGTAGGCCCCTGAGGAAGTCATGGCCACCGGGAAGGGATTCATATCACACTCCGGGAATGGATAACTACCTGCAGCCAGACGCGGATGCCGCGCCAGGGCACCGCTGACCGGACGATCGAATACCCGTCTGAACACGGTGTGCCGTAGGTTGACATTGGTGAACAGCACGAAGCCGTGATGAGGCTGGTCCTTGCCATGCCCGAAGCGCCGCTGCTCAGGATCAAGCGGTACCGGGGGCCCGGACATCCGCCCATAGGGTAGGCCATAGGGCTGCCACTGGTGATTGCCGTCGATCGACCGCACCATGCTGTACAGTACGGAAAATCGCCCTGACGACGGGGCATCCGGAATCTGCGCCGTATCGCCTCCCAGCACCCAAGCTAGATTACGCAGGCCCGCCACGTCCAACAGCGCCATGCTAGACAGCGTGCGGGCGTGTTTGAGCGCGGCAAACTTGTCGGGATCCAGCCGGTCGTCTTTCAGGCCCATGTCTTCGTTGATCTGGGTGGCGATGGCATCAAACCTAAGTAAGTCTTTGCCTTCTGAGTCGCCCATGGTGGCAAACACCTCGTTGAGCTTCGCCGCCGTTGCGTTTTCCGGCCGGGCCAAGAGTTCGATAAAGTCGCCGGTGGTGGCATCCGGTTCAATGAAGACGGCCAGCTTCAGCGCGGCGTCTTCGGTGGTCTGTTTCACTTGGCTTTTGAGCTGTACCTTTAGATTCGCCAGCCTTCGGTGCAGCTCATCGAACGGTGGTGGCAGCACTCGCTCCACAAATTTGTTGAACTCGTTTTCAAGGTGATCGTAGAACGCAAGGGCCTTGCAGACGCCTTCATCGACCTGGTACGGCTTGGGCGTGAACGCACCGCCGTAGCACTGCATCCAGTGCAGGTACTCCGACACGAAGTGCGACTCGCCGGCCAACAGGCCCATCGCGACCCGGTGCGAGGTGTTGATGTACTCCCGGCCCGCCACAGCAATACCTTTGCTCCAGTTGTGAGCGTAGCCGGAGAGGATATCGGAGCGCGCCACCAGCTCCTGAATGCTGTCGCGGATGGCGTTGGTGTCGATCAACTGCTGACGCAGCTTGGCGAGGCGGGCGGCGGCATCGTCGACCGTCTTTCTGGCCGTTTCGGTCAGGTCTTGTTCGGCCTGCAATTGGGCACGCTTCAGATCGAACGCCGCCCTCGCCGAATCCCGGGCGGCTTGCAGCGCGGCCTGCTGGCTTTCGGCGGCGATTTTTCCCTGCAAGGCGGCTGCTTCCCTGGCGGTATTGGCGGCCAGGTCCACGGAAGCCTTGGTGACGGCGGCCGTGGCGTCGGTGATCTGTTTTTCGATGGAAGCAATTTGGCCGATGAGGTCGCTATAAGCCTTATTGACCTCATTGACAACATGGCAGACCTCTCTGCGGACTGTATCGCACAGGTCCCGGCATAACGGGTTCAATCTGCCGCCGGGGCAGAAGGTATGGCACCCCCCTACCTCGACCACGGTACTGCAATGTGGGACGGGAATCGTTGTCCCCATGGTGATCAACTGCTTGCTCAAGTCAGCCAGTGAGTTCCTTAAGCGCGCCACTGTGTTGATCCACTCGGAGCCTGCCTGGCGCGCAGCCTCGGCGGCAGTGGCTGCGGCCCTGGCTTCAAGTGCGTTGTAGTTAATCAGCTCCTCATTGCGTTGCAGTGCGTCGGCAGCCTGGTTGAAGACTCTTTCGGTCTCGTTCCAGACCTTTTGCGTCAGGGCCAGTTGCTGCTCGCGCAGGGCCAGGGACTCGCGCGCTATTTTCAACTGCACCTCACCTGAGCCGACCTGGCCGTTCAGGTCGATTGATCGGACCACGAAATCGCCCACTAGCCGCCCGGCGTCTTTCTCCAGGTCATCCAATTGCTCGGCTAAGTACTCAACCGACACCCGTACTCCGTTCATGGCCGAGATATGCCCGGCCACACCGGACTTGTTGGCGGTGCGGCCGGCGGAAGAATCGAATATTAGCCGACGGCTGAGGTAGTCCGGTAAGGTTTCTAGATCGGCACTTTCGATAGAAAACCCCGGTAGTTTGCTGTCGATGTACTTCTCCAGCACAAAGTGTCTGCGTTCCACGGCCCGCTCATCGCTCAGCACGAAGATGTCGCCCGAGTAGGCGTTGACGTAGGTATGGGCGAAGACATCGCTGGCAGCGTGCACAACATAGCCCGCCGAAAAGGCCAGCTCGGCGCCTGGTTTAGCGCTGCCGTATAGGTGAACCAGCCAATCGCTGGTACGCCAGTCTTCATCGATGCCAGGGTGAGTAGTGACCTGGCCGGTGATGACATCGGGGTATGCATCCGGCCCGAGCGTCCCAGCCAGAAAGGCTTTCGGATGATCGCGAATACTCGAACAGAGCGCCGATTCCAGCGCCAATGGAACATCACCGACCCGGATGCGGCACGATTGATTGACCTCGGCAATGATCTGCTGGCCAATCCACAGATGGGTCTTGAGGCCGAACGCAGCAGCCGGTGTGCAGACAAGAACGGAACAAGCCACAGCGAATATGGCCAACGTCCTGCTCATTGAGCCTCCTAGGTATCAGTCCAGGAGCGGCTGAAATAGCTCAAGTACGGACTACACATTCCATACAACAAGGCCTGGGGCGAAGCACAAGATTGGTGGTTTCGGCGTGTCTGGAGGACTGCGGGACTTGGACATGCCGGCTGTTATCAGTGAAGCTCCAAAGGGCGCGCTACGCAACGCCATATATGTTTTTGCGCGAATGAAATGGGTAGTGTTCTTTTATGGCGTCGCATATCCACCGACTCGTTTAGCCATTGGGAAACGAAATGTCCAGCCGATGTGCATCACGGTTCGATCGGTTCCGATTCGCGTCAATCGACTCCAAGCCACCTCGCGGAGGTGACGAGCTCGTCGATTAATCGCTGTTTTCTTGTGGTGTCGCCCAACGCGCAGCTTTACGCAGCGATCTCATGGAGATGGAGGTCCGCTAATGGTCGTGTGCCATCGTCTGCGAAGGGTAGCTATGGGTCGATAGCTGTCACTGGTAATTCCGGTTTCGTATTTCCAGTATTTGACAAGCCGACACACGGCTCAGTCAGCATGCGCAGTGCCATGAACAATCGCATTAGAGCTTCCGCTCAACGTCGCCGCGCCTCCCCTCGACGACGACTCACTCCGCGCGGCCCATCAAAGCATTGCCGCCGGCACCCAAACCCTTGGGGATATCGCTGACTTGGTCAAGGTGACCGATAGCCGATCCCCTTCGCGCGCCACGGATCGACCCGGCGAAGTGCCGGTCGCTGCACCTGTTACCAAAGGCCTTGGTTCGGTGCTATCGAACCTCCAGCAGGTGCTTGGAATCTCGCCGACGTTCCTGACAGTCGCTGCTGCCGGGAGCATGGCGCTTGGGGTGATGATTGGGGTGTGGAGCTACGGCACCCCTCTCTATACGTTCTTCTTCAGCCGATAGCCGGGGACCTCCCGGCCAGACGCAGTACCTGGGCGCTATTTGCCGCGCATGCATTTTCCACGCAGTGACGGCGGCACACCGTGGGGCCCACCCTTAGCTACCAGCTCCCACTCTCGCTCGGTAAGCGCCATACCGGCGCCGGCGCAGAATTTCCGGTAGGCAACCAGATACTCCGCCTCGGTCGCCACGGTGACAGGCTTAGAGATGGGCATAGAGGGTGGCGGTACGACGGTAAGCGCCTGGTCGATCGCCCGGTTCACACCGCTGTTGACGGCAGTGACCAGCACGCTGCTGCCCGTGCCAGTCGCCTGGTTGGGGTTCTGCAGCGCGAGATAGTTACCATGGGTGGTCATGACCATCTCTTCGCTGCCCATCACATGCTGATAGGCCGGCTTACGCAGCGCCGCGCCACCGCGCCCGTCGTGCCCCCAGCTGCTATAGAACTCGTGGGCGAGACGGACCGGAACGTAGGTGGTCGGCAGCGGCTGTACACCTTCAGTCTTCGACTGGCTCGTGCAGGAAGCCGCGAGGGCGGCGAACGCTGCGAAGACGATTTTCGAGAAACGCATCGGGACTCTCCCTGAACAGTTCAGGAGAGCCTAAATACCCAGACGCCTGGGTAGGCCCGAGTTCACGCCCAAAAAGGGCGGGATTGGCAGCTTGCATTCCGATAATGCGGGATAGGGTATGCGGGTAAATACAGAGTGAGATCGGAAAATTGAAGAGTACGCGCGCGGACGCTGGGATGTTCCTGCTGGGCTTTGCGGCGGTGGCCATACCAGGCACCTGGTACCTGCTCAGCCTGCCCTATGGCGACAATGAATCCACCGTCGCGACAGTCATCGTTGCTCAATTTGTCTCCGGTTTCGCCTTCCAATATGCCTATCGCAAGATCAAAGCGCGGCGCGCTGCACGCACAGGGAGCAAGCAATGACCTATCTCGAGGACGACATTGAGCCGGTGGATCCGGGTATCGAAAACCTGGAACGTTTCTGCGAAAAAATCGAAGCGGAGACGCCCAACGCGGTGGGATCGACCCAGCTGAAATGGTTGGATCCGACCCTGATCGAGGAGGAGCCAGGCTTTGCTCTACGGAATTACGAGGAACCGCGGGTTCAGGCGCACATCGCCAAGCTGGTCAAGGCCTGGCACGCGTGCAAGCAGATGGAGCCGATCAGGGTAGAGGTAAAAGCGGGCCGCTGCTTCCTGCGAAAAGGCGGCTGCCGACTGCGCGCTGCGCTTATCGCGCGAGCGCAGGGCGCGATGATTAAGCGTGTCGCGGTGATCGAAGTTCGCGAACGAGGAGCACGATCGACGGTGCACCTGCTCAACTCCGATGACCATCTCAGCCTGACACCGATCGAGCGTGCCCAAGGCTATCAAAGGCTGCTGGACGAAGGCTGGTCCACCACGGAGGTAGCCACCGAAATCGGCAAGACGGCAGTTCATGTGCGAGACGCCGTCGCCCTGCTTCGTATGCCTAGCGCGGTGCAGCGAATGATTGCGGATCGGGTGGTGAAGCCTCACCTCGCCCTCGACGTCTGGCGCCGCTACGGTGAGCAAACCGAAGAGGTGTTGCTGCAGGCGCAGGAGCGCGCGCGCCTCGAATGGCAAGCGTTGATCGAGGCCGATAGCGCCACAAAGCCGTTAGCCGAGACCGTGCAAACACCTGCCGCTGCGCCCGAAATCCGTATCACCAGTCGCCACGTGCAGGTGCCAACTCGTCGGTTTGGTAAGAAGTTCGTCACTGAACTCACGCATCACATCGCGGGGCTGGCCCAGCAGTTTCGCGCGAATGCCGTGCCAGACCCGCAGAATGACCGCGTTGCCCTTCATCTATCCACGGCCGAGTACCAGGCATTCCTGGAGTTGTCTGCCCAGGCTGCGGCCCATCTGTCCCAGCCAGGTACGGAAAGTGGCAATGAGCCGATAGCCGTGGCCGGCGGTAAGCCTGAAGCTCAAGCCACCGCCCACTAAGCATCCGCGATACGAACGAGCTGCACGGCGGCTAGGCTGAGTTACCTAGCCGCTTTCCCATCGGACACTGGCTTTTCTTGCTGCACCCGGCGCATACGGGAGGCGGAGGGCAAGTAGGCCTGGCGGCTAGACGTTCGCGACGCAGCATCCAATACCGATTCCACAGTGCGATGATCTCCCGCGTCGAAAGCAGGCTGACCTCGATGTAGGTTGTGCCGTGAGGCGTGACGCACCGGATAAAGGCGGTACTGGCGACCGGATAGTTCTGCCCTGCGAATACGCTCGCTTGCCGCGCAAGAATCGTGGCGTAGACGCTCAGCTGAATCACGTCTTTGGCGAAAACGCGAGCCTGCTTGCGCCGCTTCGTGTCTACCAGGATCAACCAGCCGCGGGCGAGGAATACCTGGTCGACCTGCCCGTGGAGCGGTACGGGTACATCGGTGGCGATTTTGCGCTCCGACAGTAATAGCTGCGCACCCTGCAAGAGGGGCGGAAGAGGCTCTCGCCAGCCTCCCTGAATAGCTGCCATTTTTTAACCCTCATAGCGTTCATTTCCAGGGTATAGGCATATTTGAAAATGCAACTACCTCCGAAAACGCCAGGGTCTAGTTGCGCCGCTTGCGTTTTACCATCCGCTGATAGACTGACCTCCTACCAAGTAGCGCGAGCACGCTCATGAGCAGCAATCACACCGTGAAAAAGGCTAAGGCTTCTGTGTCCGCAACGGATCTGGCAAAACTTGGCTATTGCGAATTGATGATCCTGCTGGGGCCGGGCGTGGACGATTCGGATCAGGCTAATCAAAAGATCGCAGCGGGGAACCAGGAGCATGAACGGTTCCACCTTCGTGCAGTGCTCAATGCAGGTAGCAAAGAGGAATACGAGCGTCTCTGCCAAACACTGGCGAGTCGAACACCCGCCAAAAGGAATCGGCCTACCCGCTAACAGATTCGCCTGCGAAGCGACGTAATACCGGAGGCACTGCACTACGACGTATTTGGAGCCTATGAAATGGGCCACCGTGAATCACTGGCTCAGAGCTATCAAGCTCCAGCGCGACTTTAGAACCGGCTTTTACCCAGGAGCGCAGAGGGCCAATCGCAGACTCGATAGAGTAAACGCTGCCGTCTAAGGAGGCAGACGCCTG
The DNA here is from genome assembly GCF_029872515.1 of Pseudomonas flavocrustae. Lineage (NCBI taxonomy): Bacteria > Pseudomonadati > Pseudomonadota > Gammaproteobacteria > Pseudomonadales > Pseudomonadaceae > Pseudomonas > Pseudomonas flavocrustae. The sequence continues at coordinate 304,747 of NZ_JAPDIQ010000006.1, forward strand.
CACGTAAGATGACTGGTGCCACCGGCCGGGCAGACCCGTGACAACGCCCAAAACTATCCCGCTGGCATTTGGGATGATAAAGCCCTGCCCCCTGTACCGTGGGTATAGGCCGCTCACGTAATCGAACGTCCAGCAGCTGCCGAGGTGCCTCTCGCTCAATGGCTGTTTTGACAGGATCTCGATGATGAGATCGGCGCTGCTGTCATAGTCATCGGCCGGAGAGTGCCACGCGGCGCTGCACAAGGCTTGGTAACCTCTTCTATTGGCGGGTGTGTCCAAATATCGCCCGATGCAGAAGATCGTGGTGGCGATAGTCGCGACCAGCGCAAAAAGTATTGCAAGCCCTCCAACCAATACTAGGCCAGGAGCGGGGACAGGGCTCAGCTTTATCCAGGCGACGCAGGATGCTCCCAAAAGGCCAATGGTTATGACTGGCCGCATCGCTTTACTTATATCCGCAAACATTCGGATCAACATATTCATCAGATTTCCCTTTGTGCGTTACATACCAGCGAACACCATCTTGATAGGCGGGCGCGAGATCCTTACCCTGACCTATCATCTTTACTACACCTGCTGCCATTAGGGCCTGCGGTGTTGGAGCATCGTAGAGAGCTACCTTCACCCACTTAGCAGCCTCTTGGAGCGCAGGATCATCTTGCGACGCCTTGAGTATCACCACCGCTAAATCAGCGGCGGCTTGGTAGTTACCCCCATACACTGCCAACATTAGAAAGGCCTTCCCGCGCGCTGGATCTTCTTCAAACCAGCCGTTGCCCGACAGATACATCCGAGCCAACGTTACCGCCGCCACAGCGTCGCCATTACACGCGCGATCACGAAAACGAGCGGCCTCTAAAGCATCAGCGTCCTCGCTATAGGATCGGTGATCCTGCAGCTCGAAGCCGGTGTCGTGACTGGTTGGAGCGGCATGGGCGCCTGAATGCGTCGGGACAAAACCGAGGGCCAACACCCATAGGCGCAGGGCCACATTTGAAGTGCTACCGAGACGCCGGACGGTGCCAGTAAAGCGCCTCGCTACGCCTGACCTGATAAATCCTCGCATAGCGTCACTGGCCCTAGGGAAAACCAAATCCTATCCCAGCGCCCTCACGCGTCTTTCGCGATTCACGCCTGCAACGGGGTGGAACTCGGCGCCTTGACGGCCGGGTAGCCCATAGCATTCCTGAACCTACGAAGGAGATGCAGCGATGGCGTTTGAGTGGACACCCGAGCAATTGGCTTTCCATGAGTGCAAGGCGCCGCGCATACGCGTGAAAGCCTTTGCTGGGGCCTCCAAGACGACTTCGCTCGAGGGCTATACCAAGCGGTATCCCCGGTTGAGATTTCTGTACGTCGCCTACAACAGGAGCATTGCAGACGAGGGCAAGGCACGATTTCCGTCCAATGTGAAATGCATGACTTCCCATCAGTTGGCCTTCAAGGCAGTAGGCCGGCGTTTTCAGCACAAGCTCGGTGCCTCGCTGCGCCCGGCAGACATGCGCGCCGTACTGGGCACCAGTGACTGGGCCTTCATCAACGCGGTTATCGCTACGGTTAACGCCTACCTTTGCAGTAACCGGGAGGACTTCCACGAGGATCACCTGCCGCTTTTTAACGGACGACCTATTGTCGAGATGCCGCCGGCGTTCATCGCCGAGGTGTTCCTGCAGGCCAGGGAGGTTTGGCGACGCATGATCGATCCGGAGGATACGACCGTGCCGCACCTGCACGACGCCTACCTCAAGCTCTACTACCTGAGCAAGCCGGACCTGGGGGACCGCTTCGATGTCATCCTTGCGGATGAGGCACAGGATCTGAACGGCATCACGCTTGGGCTCATCAAGAATCAATCGTGCCGGGTGATATTCGTCGGAGATCCTCACCAGTCGCTCTATGCGTTCCGCGGCGCCGACAACGCCTTGTCCGATCCGGATCTCGATGACTCCGTCGATCTCTATCTGACTAAATCCTTCCGCTTCGGGCCGGCGGTGGCCACCGTGGCCACCGTGGCCAATATCATCCTGAGCTATAAGGGCGAGCAGCTGAAGATCGTCGGCGCTGGCCAGCCGACGCAAATCAAAACGCAACTCGACGAGAGCGTTCGAGGGGCCGCGTATCTCAGTCGGACGGTCTCCGGAGTCATCATGACGGCGCTGGAGTTCGCTCCGCAGGGCAAGACCCTCTACTGGGTCGGTGGCATCGAGGCGTACCAGATTGGCGACTTGGAGGACCTGGTCTGGTTCAGCCAGGGAAAGACCGACAAGGTCAGGTCCAAGCGTCTGCTGAAGGACTTCCCTGACTGGACCTCGTATCTGACCATGGCCAAGGAGAGCAAGGACCGAGAGATGGCGAGGCTCATCAAGGTGGTGGGTCTCTTCCCAGACATCGAGAAGCGATTGGCGCGCCTGCGGACGCTGACACAGAAGGATGAAAAGGATGCCGACGTCATCCTGTCGACCGCGCACCGCTCGAAGGGGCTCGAGTGGAAGCATGTTTACCTGGGTGAAGACTTCCCCGATCCCCTGGATCCTGAGCTCCCGCCGGATGCGCGCCGTGATGAACTCAATCTGCTGTATGTCGCTGCGACGCGAGCAAAACATCAGCTGGCCATCAATTCCGTCATCTTAGGGATCATGCGGGATTACGAGCGAAGCCGTCGGCGGGCGCTCAAGCATCAGATGCTGGCGATCGAGTAGTTGGCCAACACTCCATCTAGCACCGTGGCTTAGAGGCACCGGCCGGGACCCGTCACCCCTTCGCTTTATGCACAACCCACCTGGGCATCGGTTTGCTGGCCTGGCGGCGCAGGGTAAGCGCGCGTCTACCGGCCAGCGGCCAGCGGCAATGCGCGCCCCAACACAGCATGTCGCGTTCCTGCGCATTTAGCCGGTGATGACCAACGCGCCTGCAAAGGCGCTCTGGTCATCATCCCGGGCGTCATGCTCGAGTCAATCTCGAACGCTTCGTGTCAGGCGGGCAGGAGGGCATCTGCGACCTACTTCGCTGGCTGCGCGGAATCGGCTGCCGAGCCGAAGCCGAGGATCTTGCGCGAAACCTCATCGCCCTGATCTTGGGGCTTCCCCTGCGCCTTGTCCGCTTCAGCCTTCGCCGCTGCCTGCTCAGCTGCCAGCATCCGTTTCATGATCGTCACGAAGGCGCTGATCGGCTGGGCGCCAGAAACGAACTCTTTCTCGCCCGTCAGGTTGTCGATGACGATGGTGGCCGGCGTACCGGTAGCGCCGATCTTTTCGCCCATGCGGATGTGATCTGCGATACGGTCCTTCACCTTGCCGCTGCTGATGCACTGATTGAAGACCTTCATGTCAGCACCAAGGCGCGACACTAGCCCAGGCAGATCCTTCACACCGCCGCCATTGCCGGCCGACTCTTCGAAAATCTGATCGAGGATCACCCAGAAGCCACGATTTCCTTTCTGCTCCGCGTAGCATTCAGTCGCGATCGCCTCATCGGTTGCAGCAGGGTTATGGAAGCCCAGGGGCATATGCCGCCACTGCCAGTTCACCGCGCCATTGGACTTGTCCACGATCTCCTTGAGGCTCGGTTGCAGCCGCTTACAGAAGGGACACTCCAGGTCGGAGAATTCGGCAAGCGTGAAGCGGGCCTTGAGGTCACCGTAGACTCGCGCATCGTTTGGCACCTGGTCCGCCGCGCGCCCGTAGCGAGCAAACTGTGCGTCGACCCAAGCTTGCTTCTCGGCCCGCTCTTTCGCGAACACACCGGTCTCGATGCCGGCTGTAATTTTGCGTTCGAGGTAGGCTTGCCCGCTGGTCCAAAACACCCCGAGGGTTACGAGCTGAGATACGGCAACGGCAGACGCGAGGGTGATGAGGTGGTTTCTAAGAGAGGTTTTCATGGGCGACCCGGCTGTGTGATTTGCCGTCTACCCTAAAAAATCCGCCTCGCTCGGCGAGCTCCATTCCACCCACAAATGGGCGCGAACCCCAAATAACGCCTTAGCGACGGTTTTTTCGATGCGTCCACTCACTGCACTGCGTCGGACGCGACATCCGAAGTGCACGCAGTTGGAACGCGCCCCTGCGCTGACCGGAGTGGCCGAGCAGTCCACGGTAGGCTTGCAGCGCAATGGCCATTGGCCCAGATCCTAGGTATCCCGAGGCTGTCTCGACATGATATCGGAGCACCATGACTTCCAGCGGGGCCTCGCTCCACGACTGAGTACCGAACGCTTGAGCTCTTCCCCTAAAACGGCTAGTCGGTCGGAGGCCAGTAGCTGGCCATCCAGAACAGCAAACAGGCAGACGAATTGCTGGCCGAAAGCGGCTAAAGCCGATGTTATGCTCGACAGCCGCTCAGACTCACGCCACTGCCGAGTTTGTAACTCTCGGTACCGAAAAATCGTGGCCTGCGACAGCCCCTTTCCCTGCCCTTGAGCATCGAGCACATTGAGCTCACGCTCGATCTGGCGCAAAGCCCGGTGCACAGACTGATGCCGGGCCGCTAGAGCGCGCACTTCTTTTTTCAGTAGAAAAAAAGTATTGAGATGTTGGCGAAGATGCATCGCACAACTCCTAGCTGTTTCCTGTTGCATAGCAATAGCCCCTTTAGCCTGCTGTGTTCAGGCTAGCGATCAGCGGCCCCTAATAAAACGAAGCCGCTTGCTTCGCATTAGTAGGCGGCGGCAGGGTTCGTCCCATCAGGCAGATAGAAGGCCATATCGTTGGGCAAATGCTCGCGCAGTGCGGCGGCGAAGTCTGCAGCGTTTACCTCACCAAGATTTGCACCAATCATCTTACCCACGCCGCTACCCACTTCGGAGTAAAATGGTATGGCTACCAAGCGCGCGGGATAGCCGCCCCGGTCCACCGGCGCATAGCCGTCGACGAGATAGCCTCCTTTCGTTCCGATGAAGATTTCGCCGAGCTTGCTGCCGGTCGGGGTTTTGACAAAGCCATCTCGTACTTGAGCAAAGTCGAGCTTTTGCACGCGGACGGTGGGTTGCAACGTAGCGTTGACTACGTCATTCAACTTTGAAGCGCATCGGACCCCGGCCTGCTCGAGAGTACTGGTTTCGCTTTTTTTCTCGAAGCAGAACATAAAGCCCATTTTGGTTCGCGGATCGAAGCCATTATCGCCGAGGACTGTGAGCGCCAAGCCAGCAGCGCCCACTCCACCACCGATGGCATTGAACGCGATCATCGAACCATCGTTGTTATAGCCCGCGCTGGGCCGTGCCGTTGCGCTGATAGCTTGCTTGACTTGATCAGGCGATGCTTGCTGTAGATAAGCATTGCGTACTCCACCCGGCCCAATCTGAGCGAAACTCGGCATCCCAAGTACGGCAAAGAGCTTATCGGCGGCAGTCGCGTTAGGGGCGAACTGCAAGGGCTTTTCGTTCGCAATTTTTAGCGTAGGGTTTTCTGTTTTCCAAGGTCTAAATACCGGAGTAGTAAGCTCCGAGGCCGCAACAGGCTTCAAATCTTGGCCTTGGGTCGCACAGCCAGTTGCAGAGGCTACTACGACCGCAATTGCGGCCAGCCGAACAGTCTTCATACCGATACTCCTGTGTTGGTGTTAAGCATGAAATCACGCTTTTTCAGGAACGCAACCCCAATCTTCGCCCGTCATAGGCAGTGGCCTTGGCTTCAACGCCTTAAAACAAATTTAATTATGATTTGCTCTAGTCATAACTATGCGAAAAGGCTATAACGGCAGCCACCGCCTAATCTTGAGGAGATCTCGATGTCCCTGATCCAAGAATACCGTCAGACCGAAGCCGCTATTGAAGAACTGAAGCAGCGTCTTGAGCAGCTGAATACCGACGAACGTCTGCAGAAAGAACTCGATTTCGAAAAGAAACTGCGAGCTCTGCTGGGCGAACATAACAAGTCGCTGCGCGACGTCATTGCGATCCTGGACCCCAACGCCGGTTCTTCCTCTGGCAGCAAATCCAAGGGCAACTCAGGCTCAGCCCCGCAACAGCGCCGGGCGCGCACGCTCAAGCGCTATAAGCACCCCGAAACCGGTGAAGTCATCGAAACCAAGGGCGGCAACCACAAGGTGCTGAAGGCCTGGAAGTCCGAGCACGGCGCTGACACGGTCGAAGGCTGGCTCCAGGCCGAGTAATCACGTCGACCGACGCCGGCGGGCCTTGTGCGGCACCGCCGGCGCTGTCATCATCGGCGCTCTTGATCCAACGCCTGTGCTTTGGATGCTCCACCAGCTGCATTGCAGCACTCTCTTTGCAGCAGGCTCTTTCAGGCCCACTGCTCCTCTGTAAGATTCTTACACTCAACTCGGTTGCCGATCATTCAGACGATCCTTGGCCGAATTGTCGCGCGCGCATCAAATGCTCACGCCCCCCGGTTTCATACGTCCAGAAGGCGGCCACTGCCATAAGTGCTGGGAGCTCTACTTCGGTAGAGGTCCTGTCGCATAGCGAAAGAACCTTTCGCTATGCGACGGTGGGGCCAGCAGACGGTGCCCCGGGTGATCTTTACCTACAAAACAGCTGCAGTTGCAGAGATGGTGCGAGGGTCCGCTACATCCGGTCAGGATTTCCTGTCGGAACGGGCGAACCCGCCTCCACCCTGCACTGCAGGGCCCAGGCGACTGGCGCATCAGGCTCCAACACTGTTCCGCGAATACGGATCAGCAAAAACCCGGCTCATGGCCGGGTTTTTTTTCGCACGCAGAAAGGTGTTACCGCGGGTGTGGGTCGGTGATGTCCCGCGCGGCTACGGCGATCAGGCAGCAGTAGAACAGCCAGCCACCGATGCTTACCAGCAACAGCGCGACGCCCAGCCAATTGCTGGTGGCGTCCAGCGCTCTCGCTGTCGCCTGCAGGGTCACTCCGCAAAGCGTCAGCAGCCGCATCGGGCCGAGCACGAGCTTCTGCGATTTGCTGAGCTGCGCCTGAACGGCCCGCGCGGAGGACCACGTCTCTCTGCCGGTCATGACCGAAGCCACCAGGTACGGCTCGAGCCGGCCGCCCATGATCACGAAGAGCGGCATCAGGCTGAGCTGCTGTTCTACCGCGGTGGTGTAGAGCATTACGATCAGCGGGCGCTTCTCCGCGCTGAAGAGATCCAGCGGAAAGGTGGTGAGAGGTAGCGCACCGCGCTTCCAGGCGCCGATATCGGAGCCAAGCATCGCCAGGACCGCCAGCGCGTTCAGCGCAATGCCGATGACCAGGGCAAGCGGCGCCGCTACCAGAAAGAAATTTCGCCACGGTGACCCGGTGCCCACGGCCGTGCGCAGTACAGGTCGGTCCCCGAGCATCCCTGCACGCCGGAGCGTGAGCGCCAGCACCAGGAAAATCAACGGCGAGCACAGGCTGGCCAAGTGAAACGCCGCTTTCCCCAAGATGAGCAGGATGCTCACCGTGGTAAACGCTGCCAGCAACGTCAGTGCGACAAAGGCGGGTAGCACCTGCACGAATAACGGGACAGCCTGCTTGATCCATCGCGGCCAGTCCGACCACCGCGGCGCATGGGACGCCACGCTCACTTCCATCGTTGCTGCTTCCATATCCTCTCTTCCACCCAGGTGCTGCGCTTCTCGCGCGGGGTCATGGGTAGCCTATCGATCCGCAGCCAATTGCAACCTGACTCGTCAGAGCGCCGATCGCGGCGCCGGTTCCTTCGGCGCTCCGCCGCAGCTGGCCAAAGTGAAGGCAACCTAGTCAAGCCTTCGCCCAGGGTCAACAGCCTCCCCTCGAACCGGTCCCGCGAGCGGCATGAATGGCCGTTTGCGTTTACCGCGGCTCGTGGATGCTGAGCAGGTTCAATTTGAGGAATCTGCGATGCACAGAAACGATCACGCGCTGCAGCTCGTCGTCACCAGCGAGCCCACCACTCAAGAGCTCTACAACCTCCTCGGTCGCTACTGCCTACCGTTCGAGGACCTGGTACTGACCAACATGCGCCAGGTACTGGGATCCGGGTACAGCAATGGTGCCTATCAGCTTCGCCGCTACTTCAACGGGGCTTTCGCCCTGGTGCTGCCCGTCGAGGACGTGCTTGTAACGGCGACCCTGGGCCAGGTCGAAGAACCACTTTCGCTCGAGGCCGCCAGCTACCTGTGCTCACTACTGGCGCTGTCGCAGCTGATCACCGTCGCGCACAGCCGCAACGACCACGATGACCACTCCCGGCTCCATTACCTCTACTACGGATTGCTGGAGGTCCTGAGGGCCGACCCGACGTTCGCTGCGACCGCGACCGCGCCGCACCATCGCCCGCTGACCGATGAGGAGGTTCGCATCAGCGGATCGCTCGCGCTGTTCGCCTACCAGCCGGCCCTTGAGCGCCTCCTGGATTAGGCCACGCCCTTGCATTCCCGGTACGCCTGGAAAAATGAGGCGTATCGCCCAACCTTGAGCAGTCTTCACCATGGTCCAATCCCCACAGCTCGACCTCTTCCCTCTCGTCGAAGCGGCCTTCCGGAACTGCCCGGATCGGCCGCTGGCCAACGCGGAGCTCTATCGCCTCGTCGGCGCCGCCGCGGGGCTCCAGGACCGGGAGGTTCACGCCAAGCAGCCAATCGGCGCGGCCGGTCAGCCCCGCAGCCCCGTCACGCGCGAGATCCGCTGGCATCAGCAAACCCTCAAGGCCTGCGGCATCCTCGAGCGCGTTCCGCACGAGCGAGGCGTGTGGCAACTGACCGAAAAGGCGAAGCGCGGGATGCATCGAGCGGCGCCGCAGGTCACGCTGCTGGGGTTCAGCACGTCGCTGGGCCTGGCGCTGTTTGGCCATTCGCCCCAGGCGCTGCAGGGACTGGAAGAGCGGATCGACCTCGTACTGACCTCCCCGCCCTATCCTCTGCAGCAACCACGGGGATACGGTAATCCGAAGGCGAGCGAGTTCACCGACTTCATCTGTCGCACGATCGAGCCCTTGTTGGGCAACCTTGCCAGCACCGGTAGCCTGGTCCTGAACCTGTCCAACGACATCTTCCTTCACAGATCTCCGGCGCGTTCAACGTACCTGGAACGCCTCGTCATTGCCTTGGAAGACCGCCTTGGCCTTCACCTGATGGATCGCCTGGTGTGGGAAAACCGCAGCAAGGCACCAGGTCCCCTCCATTGGGCCAGTCTCAGCCGGCAACAGCTCAACGTTGCCTGGGAGCCTTGCTACTGGTTCTCGCCTGATCCGCTTCGATGCAAAGCAAACAACCGGCGGGTCCTGGTACCGCATTCTGACCGGAAAGCCAGGCTCATCGCGGCCGGCGGCGAGACGCGCCAGACCTCGTATGGCGACGGTGCCTACCGCCTGCGCCCGGGTAGTTTCGCCGCGCCCACCGAAGGCGCCATTCCGAAAAATGTCCTGCAGATTGGCCACAGCTGCAGACGCAGCCGTGAGCACCGGAAGGCATTGGCCGCAGCCGGGCTACCGGCGCACAGCGCACCGTTCCCCTTCGCCCTGGCAGACTTCCTCATCCGGTGGCTGACCGAGGTGGACGACCTAGTGGTGGATCTGTTCGCCGGCCGCATGATGGTCGGGCGGGCGGCGGAAGAAGCCGGGCGACGCTGGATCTGCGTCGAGAACATCCTCGAGCACGTAATGGGCGCGGCGGCGCTCTTTCGCGGGTTCGACGGGCTCTGGATCAACCCTGCGCTCCAGCCTAGACCGCCGCTTTGAACGCCCGGCGACGGGTCGAACTCAGGCATTTTGAGGACTGGCCCTGGCTACCCTGCAGCTGTCGATCAAACCGGAGCTCGGCAGCATGCACCTTCTTCAGCGAATCACCCAGGGCACCACAAGCGGGACGCTCCTCACCGTCGGCTTTTGCGGCGCCATCAGCATTGCCTTTTCCGCCGGGCCGCTGAGCCGATCGCTTTCCGGTGGCAGCGGCGCCGACGGTTGCCCGCTGGCAGCGGATCGAGCGGCCCTTACGTCGGGGCTGATCGGAACCGCCCCCGCGCCTTCGCACACGGGCCTACTCGGCGACCGCCCGACCTCGCCCGACTGGCTCGAACATTCTCCGGCGGCCCTTTACTGCCACGCCAAGTAGCTCAGATCAGGCGTGCTCTGGCCGCCTATCACTCTCATCAATCCTGGCTCCAACCGCGCCCGCTATTCGCCGCCAAGGGTTCTGCTTGCGCTTGAGGAATTCGGCCCGGCACTGAGCGAACCACTCCCCGGCCAGGCGGGCGAGATGTCGATGCTGTGGCGCGGTAATCGAACCGACATCGAGCAAGGCCAGGATGTACCCTTCCAGCTGCCCGTAAAGGCGAACCAGGTGGCCAAGCCCCATGACGGCCATCTGCTCGATCAGCGCGACCCAGCGCAGTCGCGCTTGGTGGGGAAGAAACTCAAGGTCTGCCATAACGCCTCCTTAAGGTCATCGTACTACTATAGACCGTCTAGGTTCGGCCGCCAGCCCGGTAGTAGGCGTCATCACCGCAAAAATAAGGGCCCGCCGGCATGACGTTCTCTCCGGAGCAGCACATCCAGTTTTTGCTTGCCGTGATCGCCCAGGCGAAGCGGTTACACGCCGACTCGGCCGACGGACACGATATGGATTGGCCTGAGCTTTACGATCTGCAGCAGCAGGCGTGGGCGTGGGCGTGGGCGTGGAGTGCCTGTCAGAGCCTGGGCCACCCTCTTCAGCGTTGGCGCGCGGCTATAAGCGCCACGCGGCAGCCCGGCCAGACGGTCAAGCAGCTGCTGTCGACGCTCCACGGCCCGGGTACCGCAGGACTCCGAGCTGTTCAGCACGCAGGCTAGTCCGCGCGATGGTGCAGAGCCCGGACATTGCGACACAGGGTGGTCAGCTGACCGAACGACCACGGCTTAGGGAGAAACGAGGCTTTCGGTAGCTCCGGTGCCGCTGACACATTGCCAGACGATACGACGATCGAAGTCGCTGGCCAGCGCGCCATCACCTGTTTGGCCAAGGCCAACCCATCCATGGCTCCGGGCATTCGCACGTCGGTGAACAAAAGATCCGGCGCTCGCGCCGCGGTCTGCAGATGCCGCCAGGCATCGTCCGCCGTCGCGAAGGCAGTGACATCGAGGCCTTCGGATTGGAAGATCTCCGTCAGCATCTCCACAAGAAGCGGTTCATCTTCAGCAATCACTACCAGGCACATCGCGGCCACCGATCAAGAAACGCATGCATCACCAGATGCGGACAGCGAGGCGTTCGTTCGGCTAACCCGATGAAGGGATAGGTATTTCAAACGACATCGCCAATAGTGCGGATTAGACGGCCTTATCGCTTATCGCGCGCTTAATTCACCAGCGGCGTGCGGCGCACCTGCGGCTCCGGCTCATCCCCCGGTGCAGCGCCTGGCGCAGCACTGCGGCACAACGCGTGGCCAGCCTCATCTGAGATGGCTACGAGCTGCGGGACCTTCTGGCCTGGCCGTACCCCCCACAAGCAGCCCCGGGCGTCCTGCAGCACAGCGCCGCGGCCGATCGGGATGGCCACGGCCTCCAGGCGATCGAGCAGGGGGAGTTCGTCCGGCGTTTCGGCCGCAACGGCCCCGGCGAGCGGCAAACTGGCAATCACGGCCAGCAGCAGCCACTTAAGCAATCGTGCACCAGAACCAGTCATTCTGGGTCTCCCCCTTCATCTTCAGCTGAACCAACATGGTCTTCGTCGGGGTCACCCAAGCCAGGGCATCCTCCCGCAGACGAAGCTTGGTGGCGCTCTGGCGCCAATACATCTCATCGATGCCGAGGACGATCTTGGTCGCAACGGATGCGACGAAGTCCTCCGGAAAATGCGTTGGGCTTTGCGAGGCGGCCACGAGCATCAGGCCGAACTTGCGAGCCTCCTTGGCGATGCGGTTGATCGGGCTCCCGGGGTCGTCATCCGCGTAGATGTGGGCCTCATCCAGGATCACGACGTCGACGATGTGGTCTTGCTCACCGCGCTCGACAGCTGCGAGGAACAGCTCCTCCAGCCGAAAGAGCACGATCAGCTTGCGCTCCTCCATGGACAGGGCGTGGATGTTGTAGCGCCATACCGGGTTGGTGGGGTCGAAGGGCGGAATCCCCGACTTGAAGATGCCGATCGCCTCGAGGTTCTGCAGCCGATCAACCACGGACTTCAGCACATCAGTGCTGTCGTAGCGCATTAGGCTGTCGAGCTCCTTGCCGGTGGTGATCGCATCGATGTAGGCGGTATAGCTGTCGATGGCTTTGCGCTTGCTCTTGTCGAGCTCCGTCTTCTCCGCTTCCTCGTCGAACTGGCTTTGCCCTTTGCGCAGGGCCTGGATCACCTTCTTGCGGTGCCCCTGGGCGGCACGGTTGGCCACCTCCAGGTAAGTCACGGCCTCGGCGCCGGAGCCCATAAAGGACTGCTGCAGGATGTTCTGCGCCATGCGCAGCGCGTCCCGGATACTGGGATGGGCCCGCCCCATGAGCTTGGGCGGCCACCGGGTGATCGCGCCTTGGTACTCGATCTGCGGTACCCACCAGCTGTACAACGGCGCACCCGACCAGCGCGCGCCCAGGGCCTTGGCCTCGTCCTTCTCGCCCTTGGGCACGTCGATGAACAAGCGGTCGTCGTTGCCGTCAGTCATGACCACCGCGGCGCCCTCCTCCACGATCCAGGTACTCGGATCCTCCTGCCGGAAGCCGTACTGGGCGTAGACGTCATTCAGCACATTGCGCAGGCAAGCCTCCTGCTTGGGCCCCATCTGGCGCATGCTTCGATTCATGGTGGCGAGAAAGGACTGCACGCGCTTTCGCACACCGCCGAAGTGTGGATCGGGGTTCACGCGAAGCGGATTGAGTCCGTAGTTGGTGCGCTCGGAAAAACGAACCTCCGACGCCCCGGGAATCGACAGATCGCCGTGCACGTCGAAGATGTGGATCCGCGGAATGTGACTGCCACAGGACTGCAGCATGTGGCTGATCATCTTGCGCAAGGTGTAGGTCTTGCCCGATCCGGACATCCCCACCAGGAGGGTGTGGCCGTTCACCAGTTTGTCGCTGTCCCACATGACCGGGACCTGGCGATGCTGCTTTTGCTCAGCCGCGTCGATACCGAAGATGATCTGCATCAGGTGGCCTTGTTACCGCGCTCGACTTGGACGATTTGTCCTGCAGCTGGCGGCGACACGCACATCAAATCGTCGCGCGGTGCGGCGCGAAGTTTCCTACCCCTCGACGCACGTTGCTTCTCGCTACAGGCTAAGCCAAGCAGTCCAAGGCTTACCGAGCCCACTGCCAGGCCGTAAATAATCCGTCCTTTCCAAAGCGCCGCAGCGGCATCGGCAAAGGCGATCGCCCCGAGCCAACCCAGGATTCCTGGGCGAGGTAGGTGTCGCCTCCAGCCCAATTTCTGACGGTGTGCCGCTTCCAAAGCGGCCAGGGTCCGCACGCATTTCGGCGTCGTCTGGCGCAGATTCGACTGGTCCAACGTCTCGTTGATGAGCTCTAGCACCTGATAGGCGCAACCGTCTGGCTCAGCAGCAACAGGATCCTGCACATAGGCGGAACGTAAAAGCTCAGACTGATAGAGGCCCTCGGCTCTGGTGCGAACACGCTCCATCTGCGCTGCAAGGTGAACTGCTTCTTCACCCGGTCGTAGCGCGCTGCCCGCCATGCGGCCAACCAGGACCGAAGCACCAGGTAACCCGAGCCGAGTCAGCGAGGGCGCCAACTCGGCGAGATCAGCACCGTCGGTGATCGCGAGATAGCCGTCTGCATAAGGTGCGGTCACAAGCTGCAGTAGCAGGCGATGCATCTGCTTGGGCGAAAGCTCGCTTTTAACTGGGCACCACGGTAACGGTTCGATGCCTGCGCGCGATAGCGCGGCGAATACAGCAGCTGTGTTCATGGACTGAGCTCCTTGGAGAAGCCCAGCATGGCGAAAGAGCCTGCGCTTTCGAGCCGAGTTCACTCCCGCAGCAGGAGCGAACCCTGCTCATTCACCGCCCCTACGTGCCGTTCCTGCCTTGCCCCAGCAGCGCGATGGCGAAGCTCGGCACAGCCCGTCTGCAGATTCGCACATCCAGCGTCTGGCCAGTCTCGCCGACCAATCCCAGGCGTACCCCGCCTTCGATCGCCGCAACGTTTGCCGCAGGCGCAGCGGTCTGATCGCTGCACGAAAGCGGTACCGGGTCAGCCGCATAGGTCATCTCTACGCGGGAGGCGATGTCAGGGTCCGAGCGCACGTCCAAGAGGTGAGCCTTGGTTTCGGGTGGCAGTGAGGTGAACAGCACCTCAGTCACCTCAAAACGCACGCGCAGGATCCAGCGCTCATCCTGCGCGCGTCGGCGTATCGCGTTGAAACGTCCGTGCAGTCCGGGCAATCCAACCACCTCACGCAGGGGGAGCCAAAGGCCGGTGCCCAGACTCAAGCGCGATGCTTCCGGAACCTGACGTTCCTGGTGCTCGCCATCAGGGATGTCACTGCCGAGCGCTCGCCCATCGCGGCCGTATCGCTCCGGCCAGAGCTCGCGGGGTGACACGCCGAGGCAGCGCGCGATGAGCAACTGCAGGCCGACATGTGGTGAACGGCCGAGGCTATCGAAGACCTTCCGCGTTACACCGGCATGATGGGCAAGGTGCTCAAGGACGAACTGCCGCTGCTGCAGCCTTGCCTTGATCCAACGAAGCCGGCCTGGCTCAGTGCGAGGACATTCCTGTAAAGGCTGCGGGCGCGTCTCCCATTGGGCGACATGCAAGCCGAAGCCCTCCATACCGGCCTGTGCCGCTGTGGCGCCGCTCAGCTGTTCGAGCAGCGCGTCGAAGGCCTGCTGTGCGACCGCCGACCACTGGACGCCATAACGCTCCGGGAAGAGCGCTTCCACGGTCACCTGAAGCGCTTCGGCGATAACCGCTTCTGCAGCAGGAAAGGAGCGCCGTTCGGCGGTCCGCAGGTTCGATAACTGATTGCTATCCGCGAGCTGCGTCAGATTGGTTCCGCGCTGAGTGAGCGCCCTCCGGATGGCAGGCCATCGTCTTTCCAATCGATTCGCTTCAAACCACTGGTTCGTCATATCTACTACCTCTGTTGGGGTAGATCGACGGTCCCACGAGTTTTCAAAATGCAAGTCCGCACTCCAGATACCGGGCTAGAGGGGTTAGAGCCCCGCTTAGTGCGCTTGTGACTTGCGTATTTCAAAAGGCTGACAGGGTAGGCATTTTCCTAAGCGAGTCGCCGACCATGCCGTCCCATTTCACCTGGAATATCGCGTTCCATTCCGGCTTCACCGCCGATAGCGATCTGCAGGCCGCCCTCGATGTCGGGATAGCCATTGGAGTTGTCTCCGACCGAGTGACGCTCAGGCAGCAGCTGCGCTCCCTGCCTGATCACCTGGACAGGGGCGGCAAGGTATTCGTCGATTCGGGTGCGTTCACGGCTTTCCGTCGGCAGCTGGCCATGGACTGGCCGAAGGTTCCCACGCTCTATCGCGCCTTGTGCACCACGACTATTCGGCCGGAGAACCTGAGCATCATCGCCCCGGACGTAGTGGGCGATCAGCAGGCGACACTTCTCCTTTGGCACCGGTATGCGCAGGACATACGGAGCTGGATAGACGCCGGCGCCCGGATAATCATTCCCCTGCAGGCCGGCTTGCTATCAGCCGGCGAGGTGCTGCAGGAGGCGATCGGCCTTCTGGGTACCAAAGCCTTCTGCGCCGGCATCCCGTCCAACCTTGCTGCAATGACCGCAGCTGACTGTCGGACGCTCGCGCACGACGATTTCCACATCCTGGGACGGGTGGTGATGACCGATGAGCTACGAGACAAGGTCCATGCCATGCTGACCCGCAATACTGGGGCCACAATTAGCTCTCACGCCAACTGGCTGAGATCTCGCACGAAAGCTGCTTGGATGCGTGGCATGTTTGTTAGTAACAGCGACTTCACCGTCAAAGGTCTCAACGCGTTTGGGAGTGGGGAAAAGTCATCTGTATGGATGGCTTAGACTTGTTCGATATGCTAGATCAAGAAATTCCGCTCACCGAAGTCCTAGAACGAAAGGTTCGCCGGGCCGCAGAAACAGGTGCACCCTTCATGCATGCGCGTGCGTGACCTTTTTCATCAGTAGTCAAAAGGTAGAAAGATGGCGCAGTTCAATGATTGGTGCGTTTGGACCTATGAGTCTATAGGACACCATCATCTGGGAGTCCTTACCGCTGCTGTGGCTCATCGCGAAGTCGGCATCCAGGCAACCGCGGCCATCTTGCCCTCCCATTACGCGTCAGAGGAGAAAGTCGCTCGGGCGCTCGCGCGGCTTGGCAAGACAGCAGCCGCGCACTTGATCGAGACCAGATTGCCGATCACCAAGCCCCTTCGTTCGGGCGACCTTGGGGAGATCTATGCGACAGAATGGATCAATGCCCACAGCGGCGGCTACAGTGCTCCAATTAAGCGGCTGCGCTGGAAAGACCATCGAGAAATGGCGATGCGTGGTGACGATGTGATAGCCATCCAGCAAGACCCTCAGTCGCAACGTCTGCTTTTCTTAAAGACAGAAGCTAAGAGCCGCGTTGCTCTGACGACACAGGTGCTAACCGAAGCCCGCGCGGGATTGGATAAAGACGCAGGCCTGCCATCAGCACATGCCCTGATGTTTATTTCAGAACGTCTGCAGGAGTTAGATAACACCCCGCTTGCCGATGCCATCGATGATGCGCTGTATAGACACGGCATCGCAACGCAAAGCGTCCGTCACCTGCTTTTCACATTTTCCGGCAACGCACCGGATGCGCTTCTACGGGCCGCTATCCATAGCTATCCTGGCCCTATTACCCAGTGGTGTTTGGGGCTTCGGGTCGAAGACCATGGCACATTCATTGGCGATATCTACGAACGGGTGATCGCCAATGCCAACAACGCCTGACTCAATCGTGGCAGCTATCACGGAAGCGGCAGCTACCGGCTTCCGCGCTCGGCTAATCGCCCGAGGGCAGGCTCGCGCTATGATTTGGCGTGACGGCGTGCTACCTCCCGACGCGCCAAACTTTGCCTCTCAGCTGAGCTATGACTTGCACAGCTACGCGTATGGACTATTGGGACTAGGCCTGCGCCTTCGCGAAGCCGGTGGAGATCCTACTCATGCCCGGAAGGCTTTTGAACAGGCGGCTACTGCGCTGGAGGCGGCAATAGCCAAGGGAGCAAGCGAGGAGCCGGATCGCGACTTCCACTTCGTCATTGCAGCCGCCGCTTACCACCTAGCGCACCTTTCTGCGCGCGCGTACTCGCTCCTCGCGATTGTCGCGGCAGATGAAAACTTCTCCTTGATCGAGTCAGCGTTAGCGCAGTTACTGCGTCGTGATTTCGGCCAACTGCGGACTATCGTTGTCGACTACCGAACCTCTGGCCGAGGTAGCGACGCGTCAATTACCGCCGATCTTGAGGCTCATTTAGCTCAGGTTGATAATCAAGACCTTCCGCAAGATGCAGACGGTACCGACTTCCTTTTCGACGGCCTCGATACCGCGCTAACCGATGCCTTTCTCGCAGCGATGTCCCTCTACCTCCTCGCGATTGAACGCGGAGAACGAGGTCTGGTTGACCAAGCCCTCGAACGTCTTCAAGAAGGCCTAAGTATCTGCGGCGAGATGAATATGCTTCCGCAGTGGTGGGTTCACCGCATCGCGATTCATCTGCTGCATGATCTATGGTCGAGCACTTTCCATGAAAGGCTTCCCAAAGATCCCAGTGGCGGCCAAGCGGATGACTGGGAGCAGTTACGGGAGATATTCATCGCGCTGTTACAGCGTCGTGCTAAGGCCGAGATTGATCTCTGGCCTAGTCAGATCGAAGCTGCAGCCCGTGCCGTCGACCAGGCCGATGACCTAGTCGTGTCACTGCCTACGAGCGCAGGCAAAACGCGGATCGCTGAGCTATGCATCCTACGCTGCCTCGCCGCCAGAAAGCGGGTCATATTCATCACACCACTACGTGCCTTATCCGCACAGACTGAAACAACCCTACGAAGAACCTTCGGGCCACTCGGCAAGACCATCTCGTCCCTGTACGGAAGCGTTGGCGCAAGCGGGTTAGATGAAGACGCAATCCGTGAGCGAGATATTGTGGTCTCTACGCCAGAGAAACTCGACTTCGCGCTTCGTAACGATCCATCCCTTCTTAACGATGTGGGCCTGCTCGTGTTCGACGAGGGCCATATGATCGGGCCTAACGAACGGGAGGTTCGATACGAAATTCAAATCCAGAGATTATTGCAGCGCGCTGATGCCCAGGAGCGTCGAATCGTCTGCCTGTCGGCGATCCTACCTGACGGCGACCAGCTCAACGATTTCGCTGCTTGGCTACGCAGGGATAATCCCGGTGAAATAGTGAAGAATGATTGGCGACCGACCCGTCTGCGCTTCGGTGAGGTAACGTGGGATAGACCAATCGCTCGGCTGTCACTGCGCGTAGGAGATGAGCGACCCTACGTCCCGCGCTTTCTCACCGGTGCAACACCACCAACATGGGTTCCGCCAAAGCGGCGCAGATCGCAGCTCTTTCCCAAAGACCAGCGCGAGCTCTGTCTCGCGACCGCGTGGCGGCTTGTCGACGATGGGCACACGGTTCTCATCTTCTGCCCAGAGCGCCGAAGCGTCGAACCGTTTGCGGGGGTCGTCGTCGATCTACACGATCGCGGCGCTCTGCGCTCGCTGTTTGACGCCGATCCGATCGTACTTAACACAGCGATCGCTTTGGGAGAGGAATGGCTTGGCGCAAACAGCCTCATTCTCAAATGCCTTCGTCTAGGGATAGCGTTACATCATGGTGCGTTACCAACAGCCTATCGCAAAGAAGTTGAACGACTATTACGTGAAGGGGTTCTGAAGGTAACAGTTTCCTCTCCCACTTTGGCTCAGGGCCTCAACCTTTCAGCGACGTCCGTTGTCATGCACTCCTTATTCCGAGCAGGCGAGCCAATCGAAGTTAGTGAATTCAAGAACGTAATCGGGCGCGCTGGACGCGCCTACGTCGACATAGAGGGCGTAGTTCTTTATCCCATTTTTGACGAAATAGCAAAAAAGCGCCGACATTGGGAGCGATTGATCAATGATCTGGGCGCACGAGAGATGGAAAGCGGCCTTGTTCGCTTACTAATCAATCTGCTCCAGCGGATGCAGAAATGCACAGGGGGCGATATCGCTAGTCTTTGCGACTATGTTGTTAATAACGCGGTCGCCTGGAATTTTCCAGAAATTAGAAATGAAAAGCCAGAACAGCGTGAAATCGCGTGGTCAGACTGGAAACGGAATGTAGCGACTTTGGACACCGCGATCCTCAGCCTTATTGGCGAGAACGACATTCCGGATGAAGGAATCGAGGTAGCGCTAGATGACATTCTAAAGTCCTCCCTATGGCAACGGCGTCTTCTTCGGAAGAGCGATCCGGTCAGACAGGTTCTCAAAGCGGGTCTAGTCTCGCGCAGTAGACTAATTTGGCGCGAATCCACTGCCGCTCAGCGTCGCGGATACTTCTTGTCCGGAGTAGGACTGAATACTGGCCATGCCCTCGACGCAATAGCCGAAGAAGCAAACACGTTACTTGTTACGGCGAATTACGCAATTAATGCGGATGATGCAGAGCTGGCGATCTCCAGTATCACTCGGCTTGCAGAGTTGGTATTTGCGATTTACCCATTCCAGCCCGAACCGCTACCTATAAATTGGCGTCTCATACTCAGAGCATGGCTGCTTGGCGAGCCACTTACTACTTATTCGGGCGAGAATCCATCGGAAACACTGCAGTTTGTCGAAGGAGGGTTGGTCTATCGACTGCCATGGGCACTCGAAGCGATTCGTGTCCGCGCCAGTGCAAACGACGACATGGTTGGTGACTTCGCATTAGAGGACTATGAACTCGGCGTCGCGGTGCCTACCGTTGAGACCGGCACCTTAAACCGTTCTGCTGCCATTCTTATACAGGCGGGATTTAATTCAAGACTCGCCGCGATCAAAGCTGTAATTGATACCAGCGCTGGATTCACGACAGGGCAAGAATTACGTCAGTGGCTCACCTCTGACGCCGTAGCGGCTCGGAGTGCGTCCCCCGAATGGCCTAGCCGAGAGACCAAGCACCTTTGGACTGAGTTTTCGCAGGCATTTACACCGGTTATGAATCGCACTTGGGTTAATCGTCGATACTGGGCAAATGTAGCTTGGCACGGTGTAGCGCCGCCGCCCGGGACCCCGATTCAAGTGGTCTTTGGTACCGGAATGCCAACTGCGCTCTCGAGCGACGGTAAGCCGCTAGGTGTGCTTCAAATGCCTTCGAGGCCAGGCCTCGCTGGTGTCTTACGAGCACAGGTCGCACAGGACCCTATTAAGATCGACATAACATACCTGGGACCGGATGATCTGATCGGGCGTTAACACCGTTGGGCGAACGCTTACGCTCATAACATGAATTATCAAGCTCTGGACAAGACTTGAAGGAATGGGGAGTTCACACGCTGACGGGGTGAGTCCGCCGTTGCGTTTTCTCAGGACGGGGCAAGCTTGGCTCTGGCAGCGGCACACTGCTATCTACCACCGCCAAGGAGCGATGCATGCCTTCCCTGAACTGGACCCCCTTGACGCTCTACGCCGCGCTGGCGTCTGGCGTTTCCGTCAGCAACTTCTCCTTCGAAGTTACCCTTCTGGAGCAACAGGACGCGACTCACGGCGAGCATAAATAAATACGCCAAACGCTATAAGCTCGCTTTCCATAGCAAGCCGGGCGTATTGCTGGGCGTTTCCAACAAGCTGCTGAGCGCGACTTACTCTTGTCCACATCTCAACAGCCGAAGCGGGGGCAGCGGAGCCCTGAGCAGAAATCGGTCAGTAACCAAGCTCGTAGTCAGTCCTGAGCTTTCAAGGATCCCCTGCCAAGTCGAGTAATCTAGCAGGTCGATAGCACGCTGAACGAGAGCCGGCGATTCCTTAGGAACGAGCTCGTCGAACTCTTCATCTTTGGTAAATCCCTTTCGGCTTAAGTATGTGAAACCTGACTTCGCCTGCTCCGCAGTTATGAGATCCAGACTACGAGCGCGATAGATCAATGCCTTGAAACTCACCTTCCAACGAAGCTTTAACTCCTTAAGCGCAGACCAGTTGAGGTAGCGACCTCTCATCGCCGGGAACTCAGCCGCAAAGCTGGCACGAGGCATCAGGAAGGAGCTAGCAAACTGGTTCGCCTGGTCCTCAGTAAGACGGCACCCCGTCTCGATGCCCTGATGCATAACGAGGTGGCCTAACTCATGAGCCAGGTCGAAACGTTGTCTGCCTGGGCTCGCCTTCGCAATGCTGCGAACGATCAATGGACGCTTATTATAGAGGGAGAATGCATCCACCCTCTCGTCGACAGCATTCAAGTCGACTACTAGTACGCCGATCTTCTCGGCCAGCTTAGTTACGCTAGAAATAGGGCCAAATCCCAATCCCTGCTCTCGGCGAAACTTCTCTGCGATCTGCTCAATCTTTCGAAAATCATCAATCGCGCAGTCGAATGCTTTGAACTCCACAGCAGGAAAAGCGATCTCTTTATCGAGCTCGTCGACCAATAGCTCGAACATCTCAACCTGAGCTGCGATAGTCTTCTTCAAAGTCTGGGTCGAAGACTTGAGGCTGCGGAAATGGCACTGCTCCAGCTCTACGGAACTACGCCTAGGCGCGAAGAAAAAACTCTCCTCCACATCCAAAATTTCACTCAGTAGCGTGAGCTGCGACGGGGACGGGATCGCATTCACTTCGAGCTTATGAGCGTATTGCCTTGTCACTCCCAGCTTCTCACCAATGTCGGCTAGGGAAAGTCCAGCCGCGCATCTTGCGAGCCGAAGCTTATCAGGCGAGAACTCATCACCTAGTGGCAGAAAACCTGTCTTCCTACTCATTATTTATTCTAGTGTCATTTGGCTTGTCTTGCTCGGCGTCTTTTTTTCGGCGTTGTGGCTGCGGGTCTTGGATCTCGACCTCTTGAGGCAGTTCCGATGTGCGAACCGAAATGAGCGGTACGTAGTTATGAACCCATTGGCACATCACATTGAGGTTAGAATCGAAGCCCATGACTGTCGCCGTCAGCTTTCGTCCGTCTGGGTTCAAGTCGCTGTCGATGTAGAGGCGCCATGTAAGACTTCGGTCACATGCCATACCTAAAAGACTTGCCTGGAAACGCTCAACACCATTGGGAGATAGGCGGTGCGATTTTTTTCGCCGAGCAGGATCATCCATGACGACCTGTAGGAGTACGCCGTTAATGCTAGGGGTGTAGTCCATCGTGCTGTTCGCGAGACGAAACCAGGGAAGCTCAGGATCATGACTCATGGTTTTGAAGCGACCTTGCACACGTCCGTAGGTAAGAGTGCCCACCGTCCAGGTAGTATCGTCATCCGTAGAAGCGGCCTCTATCGCTAGGTACGCTGCATCCAAGGCTTCATTGCAAACCACAGAGACGTACTCGGCCGTTAGCCTGGGTTCCAGCACACTAGGATGCAGGTTTTCGCGCATAGATATTTCTCCGTAAAGCGTGCAAAATCAATTTTCTGTCAACCGAATTTTTGTGCATATTTCTAGATCTGTCAACCTAATTCTTCACACGCTTTCGTCATATCGCCGCAGTCAAAGCTCGTCTTCGATTTCGGGAAGGACTGAGCATGACTAATCACATTCGCGGCAACGGTGACGGTAAGAACGGCGAGAACCAGTCCTACACCATCCCGTGACGGGGCAATGTCCGCGGCCCCAGCTGGGGCGAGAGGTAGAAGCAGGAAAGCACCCAGATTTCGGGATCGTGACTCGCAACGGAACGCCTTATGTTTGGGCGAAACCTGACGGGCGGAAAGGCAACAACGTCGACCAGGACTAGGTTCACCCAGGCCACGGATGGCCTACCACCTTCGCGTAGGAGCAGCTGGACTGCGTCGGCGTGGTGCATGCCGGGGCAAAGGTGCTCACTATCCACACCGGCGCGGCCTCTGCGATTCCAGGCACGCCACCCTACGCGGTCTGCATCAGCGCCGGCGCTGCGACCGACGGTTCTCCTGCGAGCCGCGGCTTGATCCGATCGCTAACGTCACGTGCTAGCGAGTTGATGACCGACCAATCGGCCTGCAGCCAGTATCCGACGACGGATCCGGCCATCGTGCGATCCAGCGGCGAAAGCCTGCCTTTCAACAGCAGCTCCATGTCGACCTTGAGCGCGTCAACGTGGAAGCTGGCCTTCTCCGAAGTGATCCAGAAGCCCTGATCCTGGATGCGGAACATCAAGTCGAGGGTGAGGCTTGCCAGCTCAAGCAGCGGGTCTTGCGTCTCGACAACGCGAACGTGGAAGCCCGCAACCAGCTGCTGCCGCGAACGGCGAATGCGATCCGCCCACGCCTGCTGTTTGGCGGAGCCACCCCATAGGTCAGGAAGTCCCGATTCGGCGACCGCCTGCGCCGCCGGCGCACTGGCCCAGGCCGATCGCAGTTGCTTGGAGCAATCGCTGCACAGCGAGTAGCGTGCGTAGCGCTCTTCATCCTGGCGCGCCTTGCTGGAGTGGTAGTGGAAGGACGCGTTGTCGGTGTGGCCGCACACACGGCGCGTAGGGGCGGAGAAGTGGGTAGTGGTCATGGCGTCCTCCGAGAGAAAGCTCAAGCATCCCCTCACCCCTGAAAACGCAAACGCTGACCTCGGCCTCGCTCTATCCACGCCCTGGACTGGCTCGAATCGACCGTTTTAGCTGCTCCCTACAGCGACACAATGGCTCATCTGTCTTGCAAATCGAGCCATCAGAATGTCCAGCCAACAACAGACGCGCAGGTTAGCGGGCTATCGCTACCTATTGGCGATCATCCTTTGCGCCCTTACATGGTCAGGAAGCGCGATCGCAGAGACGTGCAAGCTGGATGACCAAACGTGGTTTCTGTACGAGAACAGCAACGATGGCAACGACATCGTTTACCGATACCTCTGGATCGAGGGGCAAGAGTTATACAGTGTTGATCAGATTGAGATCGATAGAGGCATGTATTTCACTGCCTCCAACGGAAAGCGGTATCGAATCGGTCCAGAGGTGGACCGAAACACCTTGCGCCAGCCGGTCTGTGGGGAATACGGACCTAACTATCAGAGCACGCAATCAGAAAAGCAGCAGGCCAACTGCCCTGCGACTCATCCCAGCGGTTCGATTACTCAGCAACGCACTTTCGAGGTTTGGTCCGACGGCAGTCGTCGTAATTACTCCGGCTGGAACGAGATAGGGCGCAACTGCCAGGCGGTCTACAACTCGACGCAAACCGAGTCGCGCAATCAGGACTGCCCGGCGACCCAGCCCCAGGGCACCATTACCCAGCAGCAGACCTATGAGGTGTGGTCGGACGGCAGCCGCCGCAATGATTCCGGCTGGAGGACGACCGGCAACACCTGCACCGCGATCTACTCGTCCAAAGGATCGGAAAGCCGTCAGCTGAGCTGCCCGGCCGCGACGCCAAGCGGCACGTGGACTCAGAGCCGCAGCTATGACCTCTACACCGACGGCAGCCATCGTAACGAGTCGGTTTGGGGCGACACCTCCACCTGCTACAACCGGACACCGGTTGCCGGCAACCTGGCGATCGCCAGCGACGAGAACGCGCTGGCCAGCGGCGCCCTGCCGGTGACCGACGACCATTCGACCTTCACCTACCAGATCGTCAACGCAGCGCCTGCAGCCGCGGGTACCGCTCGCTTCGCCGGTAACACCGTCGTCTTTACGCCCGCGGCTGACTGGAATGGTGCGACGTCGATGACCTACCGCGCCCAGGACCCCAGCGGCGCCTGGTCGAACGTGGCCACCGTGTCGATAACCATCCGGCCGGTGAATGATGCCCCGGTCGCCGACGCCAAGGCCCTGAGCCTCGATGAGGACACCCAGGCCAGCGTGCTGCTGTCCGCAACGGACATCGACTCCCCTGCCCCCACCGTCTTCCAGCTCGTCGCCGTGCCGCCAGCCGCGGTCGGCAAGGTCACCCTCGCCGGGGCCACCGCCACCTTCAAGCCGACCAAGGATTGGAACGGCGCCACCCAGTTCACCTACCGCGCCCAGGATACCGCTGGCGCTTGGTCGGCGCCGGCAGCGGTTGCCGTCACCGTGCGGCCGGTGAACGACGCCCCGGCGCTGACTGACGTGTCGTTGGAGATACGCACGAAGGAATCAGTGCCGGTCACCACGCGTGCCCGGATCATCCAGTGAGGACACGCCGGCCTTGCATTCTGGAGATAGGACTTAGCCTCGACTGACCCAAGCATATGAGGCGCCTTATGGAAGTAATACGCAGCTCTTTCACTGCCGGCGGTGAGCGGGTCTACCTGCTCTTACAGCCAACCACCAGGCGATTTCGCCTGGCCACACGCTGGTGCTACGTCGCCAACTTCCTGCAGCTGCAGGACGCAGCGGATGCCTTCGAAGCCCTGGAGCTTTCGGATCGGCCGGCGGCCCAGCTAGGACGGCTGTTGACTCGCGCGGTGCGAAAGACACCCCGCTCCGTACCAGGCACCCGTCGCCCTGCAATGAGCAGGATTAACCGCATTCTCGACTTCATCGAGGCCCGCACGTCTGGAAAGGCCCGTTGACTCCCTTCCCACGGCGTCAACTCGCGCCCCAGGGCTACCCGATGTCCCGTTTACTTGTCCCACTCCCCTATGCCGAGGTGGCTATGCCTTCGCGCCCAACCGCACCTGTACCGATCACGATCGTCGCTGCGGCCCTTATCCTGCTGCTCAGCCTCTTCAGCGCGCTCTCGCGTGCGGACGAGACTGGCACAACCTTCAGCCAGAACTCCTTCATCTGCGACTCGAACTCCAATGGCTACTGGGGTGGATCGCTGGACACTGGTTGGAAGAACCACATCATCTCGGTCTATCGGCAGTATTCGACCAACCTCGGACGCTGCCCTGACCAGGGCGGCTGGATCTATTGGCAGGACGACATACGCCAGCACGGCGATACCTACGCAAGCTTCAGCTCTCGATGGCAGGAAGCGGCCGACGCAGACGTGCGGTCGAAGGGCGGCCCAGCAGCCTATCAATCGATGTTCGATCGCGACTGTCTCGACTCTGCACGGCGCCAGTACGGTAGCTATGTCGTCGAAGCCAATTATGTTCGCTACACGGGCAACATGTGTCAGATCACACGAGTCATACCGAACTCTCCACCGTCGGCTCTAAATTCCACCGCTACCGTCAACGAGGACACCATCGGCCGATTCAATCTCCAGGCGACGGACACCGACGGTAGCATCAGCAGCTACACCATTCTCCAACAGCCTAGCGTCGGCACCATCACCCAAAGCTTTTCCGCCATCACCTACTGGCCACCTGCCGATTGGTCTGGCACGACAACCCTCACTTTCCAGGTCACCGATAACCGCGGAGCCACGTCAAGCCCTGGCACCGTGACCATCGTCGTCATGCCGGTGAATGATCCGCCCGTCGTCCAGCCGGTTGCCCTGACCACGGACGAGGATACTCCGGTCGAGACGACGCTGTCAGGTACCGACATCGACTCGGCGCCACCCTCCTACTTCGAGCTGGTCTCTCCTCCCCTCAAGACCGTGGGCGTTGCAACCATCCAGGGCGCCAACCTGCGCTTCGAACCGGCCAAGGACTGGAATGGCACAGCCAGCTTCACCTACCGGGCACGCGACCCCGAGGGCGCCTATTCGGCTGCAGCAAGGTTGACGGTGCTGGTGCGGCCGATCAACGATGCCCCGACCGCCACGACACCGCTGCAGATCAAGACGGTGGAGTCCAGGCCTGTGACGGTCCGCGCCCGGGTGACGACGCCTTGATGGTGGGGAAGCGAAAGGTTCTTTCCCTGGCTCGCATCTTCTGAAGGCCTACCAGCCTGGGGCAGCCAGTAGCCACGTCGCGGGCCAGCTGGCGAAGGCTCGCGAACTTGCGTTTTCAGAGATGCCTGGAGGATGGGCTCAGTGAGGCGGCTGGCGCCTCGACGCACTGAGGCCCCTCCCCATGACCGCATTTCCCCGCAAGCAACCTCCTGTCGACTTCAAGACTCAGTACAGCCTGAGCTTCACCGCTCAGGAAGATGAGATCGTCGTAGACTTCTTCTGCGGCGGCGGCGGCGCTGGTACCGGGCTAGAGATGGGCCTGGGTCGTCCAGTCGCCGTGGCCAAGAACCACTCCGCGAAAGCCATCAGCATGCACACCGCCAACCACCCGGCGGCGCGGCATTTCACCACCGATGTCTTCGACGGCGACCCGGACACTGAATGCGGCGGCCGGCGGGTAGGCTGGTTTCACATGTCGCCCGACTGCACCCACCACAGCCAGGCGGCCGGCGGCCAGCCGCGCCAGCACGAAATCCGTAACCTCTCCTGGATTGGGCTGAAATGGGCCGGCAAGAAGCAGCCGCGGGTTATCAGCCTCGAGAACGTGAAGCAGATCCTGCAGTGGGGCCCGCTGATCGCCAAGCGCGACCCTGCAACCGGCCGGGTTGTGACCCTGGACCGTATCCCTCACCCGACGAAGCCCAAGAAGTTCGTGAACCGGGTAGCCGCCGTCGGTGAGCAGGTTCCGGTCCACAACCAGTTCCTGGTGCCTGACCCCAAGCGCAAAGGGCAAACCTGGCGCCGGTTCGTGCAGCTGCTGCAGGGCATGGGTTACGAAGTCGAATGGGAGGTCGGCCGGGCCTCCAGCTATGGCGCGCCGACCAGCCGCGAGCGACTGTTCATGATCGCTCGCTGCGACGGTCAGCCGATCATCTGGCCAGCGCAGACCCACGCCAAGAAGCCGGGCAGGGGACAGAAGCCGCTCCGCGTCGCCGCTGAGTGTATCGACTGGTCGGTCCCGTGCCCGTCGATCTTCAAGCGCAAGAAGCCGCTGGCTGCTGCCACGCTTCGCCGCGTCGCCAAGGGACTGCGCAAGTTCGTCCTGGAGTCCGCCGACCCCTTCATTGTGCCGATCGCCAACTGGTCGCGAGAGGCGGCCATCTCGGTGGGTGAGCCGCTGCACACCATCACGGCCTGGCCGCGCGGCGGATCCTTCGCGGTGGCAAGCCCGATCATCGCGCCGGCTACCCACCAAGGCGCTGATCGGGTGCACGACCCGCGTGACCCACTGCCGACTGTGACGTGCGCTAACCGCGGCGAGCAGATGCTTGTCAGCCCCACGCTGATCGGCCTGGGAGTCCCGGCCTATGCAGGGAAGCCTGCCGATGCCGGCGCCCCGTTGGGTAGCATCCTGACCGAAAACCACCGCGCGGTGGTGGCGCCCACGCTCGTCTCGGTGGGCTACGGCGAGCGCCAGGGGCAGGAACCGCGCGTACCGGGCCTGGACAAGACGCTGGGCACGGTAATGGCCGGTGGGATCAAGCACGCGGTCGCAGCCGCGCACCTGGTGAAATTCCGCTTCGACTCCGCTGGCGCCGCTGCCGATGAGCCGATGCCCACCATCACCAGTGGTGGTGACTGCCAGCGCCCCGCCGGCGCAGCACATGCGATGGGCGTGTGCACGGCGTTCCTGGAACAGGCGAACGGCGGTTTCAACACCACGCCTGCGCACAGCGTCGAACAGCCAATGACCACCATCACCAACACTGGAAGCCAACAGCGTCTGGCGGTGGCCACCCTCGCTCACCTGCGCGGTAATTGCGATGCCCGCTCCCTCGGGGAACCGCTGCACACCATCAGCGCTTCCGGCCAGCACCACGGCGCGGTCACCGCATTCCTGTCCCGGCAGTTCGGCGGCTCCGTTGGTTAACGAGTCGACGAGCCTGCACCGACCATCACCGCCGGCGGCGGAGGCAAGAACTCGGTAGTCGAGCTGCAGCTCTCGCCCGAAGTCGAAGCCGGTGCCCTGCGCGTCGCCGCCTTCCTGATGAGCTACTACGGTGCGGACAACACGAGCCGGCCGGATGAGCCCTCCCCTACTGTCACCACGAAGGATCGCCTTGCGCTCGTGACCGTCACGATCGGAGGTACCCCCTACGTCGTAGTCGACATCGGTCTGCGCATGCTGCAGCCGCGCGAGCTGTACCGCGCCCAGGGCTTCCCGGACTCCTACCAAATCGAGTTTGGCCACGACGGCAAGCCGTTCACCAAGTCGGAGCAGGTACACATGTACGGCAACAGCGTCTCACCGCCGCACATGGCAGCGATTGCCCGGGCCAACGACCCCTGGCGCGCCGCGGCGATGACGCCGAGCAGGACCGCAGCTGCTTAACCCCTCCACCACTCCATCCAGCCCGTCGAAAGAGTAATGACCCATGAGCATGAACCGCGAGAAGTTCGAGCAAGTTATGCAGTTGGTAGAGGGGCGATTTCCAAGTACCGCGGAAGCTTTGCGCGCCCACGACAAAGCGCAGCGCGAAGCCCTGGCTCTAGCTCGTGCGGAGCGGGACAGGGTAATCGGCCTGCTGAAGCGGCGCGGCGCCGCCGACAGGCAGCTGGCGGAGGCTAAGGAGCTGTTGAAGAAGCTGCAGCCCTGGATGACGCGCCTCGCCGAAAAGAACGGATACGGGGTTGACGGAAACTTCGAGGAGCTGGAAGAAGCCGTCCTCCTAAACGCCCTCCTCGCCCGCAACACGTCGTCCGAGGCCGAGCAGCTGGAGGCCCAGGGCGCTCAAGGTACGGAGCTGGAAGACGCTTTGCGGGTTCTCCTTGAAGTCCCACAGCTCCAGGGTGAACAGGCTTTCAGTGCCAGGACCATCATCGAGCGTGTACGAGCTGCACTCGCCACTCGGTTCGACATACAGGATGTGAATTGACGACTGTCTTGCATAACCACGTTGGATTGCCCGGCGCTTGTCAATGCGTCGATACATCGATTCGGCCGGTGGCGGCGCCACCTGGCTAAGCGGGACACCATCCACTGCACAGGAGAAAATCAACGTGACAGGCGTATCTCAAAGCAGAACGGCGGGGGCGGCGCAGCACCGTCGCGGCCTATTGATGGGCGCGGCCCAGAGCACCCGGGAGCATCCGCGAATGCCCGATGCTAGCCACCTATCGGAAGCGGACTTCATCGGCCAGGCGGATCGGCCATGAGTGGTGGGACGATCTACGTGTCGGCCGAGGACCTGGATGCCTTGCAGGAAGCCGACGGAATTCTGTACGCGCTTTTCGAAGCCGCCGACGCTGAGGCGACTAGCCTAAAACTCGCGCGCGATGGCCTTCGCCGCGTGATCGGAAAAACGCAGAAGGCCGCACGTGCCGCCGGCGGCCGTCGTCTCGTTCAGACCGCACTACGCTACGCGGAAACCCTTGAAGGAGAGGATCGTGCCCCAGGTGGACTATGAACCGTATGACGGCATCATCCAGCGAGCGCTCCAATCACGCGGCACCGCGGAGGGTGATCTCGCCCGGGATCCGCGATATCTCGCGCCCGGCTATGTCGTGCGCATGTGCGAAGCACTGGCCCAGGCCGCCGCCGAGCGCAGCGCGCGTGATGTGCCGCTGGAAGACGTCATCCGCCTGGAGCGCACCTGCACCGGTGCCGACTACCACCACAAGCTGGCACTGCGCTGCGCCCAGCTCGCCGGTTGACCGTCGGCTGCAGTCCACGATCCCGCGGCGTGGAGAATTGCGCGGGCGGAGGAGCGCCCTCGCTATTGAGGCCCCGCCACAGGCGGGTATTGGCACTAGCGCGTCGACAAAGGTGGGTTACGTTGGCCACTGCCTGGTCTTTTGCCTCACGGGAGTAGCGCATGAGCGCAAGCTGGATCCTCACCCAGTCTGGAAAGCAGTTTGACCTGCTTGCCCCTAAAGCCGACATGGTGGTGCTGGATGACATCGCCCATGCACTGGCGAACATCTGCCGATTCGCGGTTACACCCAGACCCACTACAGCGTTGGCCAACACAGCGTATTGGCCAGCCACCTGGTGCCGTCGGCGGACGCGCTTCACGCGCTGCTGCACGATGCCGCCGAGGCCTATGTTGGCGACATGGTAAGTCCCCTCAAGGACCTGCTGCCCGGCTTCAAGGTGATCGAGGCGCGAATCTGGATTGCCATCGCGGCGCGCTTCGGGATCGCTCAGGAGATGCCGGCCAGCATCAAGGTGGCAGACCTAGTGCTGATGGCAACGGAGCGGCGTGACCTGTTGCCACCGGGTCCTCCATGGCCGTTGCTTGAGGGGATCCAACCGCTCCCAAACCGGATCGTGCCCTGGCCGCCGGCGTTCGCCCGCCTAGCATTCAAGCGACGCTTCAAGCAGCTCGTGCGGTCCTGCGGCGAAATTGCTCAGCTGCGCCAGGCCGCCGAGGCGGCCGAGGCCTAGCCCCCTGAGCGGGTTTGGGACGCTGTCCGGCGTTTCCACCGTGTAAGAATCTTACAAAGGCGTCGCGGCAGCTGCGATCCGGCCAGGTGGTATCCAGGGGGCGAAAGAATCTTTCGCCGGCACTCTGGTCTAGTCCTCACCGCCAGCAAAGGGATAGGGATCGACCCCGTGGCTTGTGGTACCGAGCGGACAGGTCACGACGTCCTTGAGGCGCGGCGCCCGATCACCCAGGGACTCGTTCAGCCGCTTGAACCAATCACCCCGGTCCAGTAGCGGGACCTGGAACGACTCCTCGCGCTCGAGCAGCAGCCCGTTGCTTCCCACTCGCTAGTTGACGACCTTGTCGCGGGGCACCAGGCACGTCGACTCCAGCCGCGGCTGGACGAAGGTCGGGATCGAATCCCGGTGCTCCATCGGCCGCTGCGGCCAGGTCGCCATCTTGTCTGAGACTACCTGGTAGGCGTCCGGCTCCCCCAGCAGCTCATAGTGCACGCGATGCACGATCAGCTGCTCTGCCGCGACCGCACACCGATACACCACGGTGAACGGCTTGGCCGGCCGGAGCGTATCGATCAGCAAACCTACCCGCGCCATCCGGCCGCGCTTACTGCAGCCAATCGCCATGCGCTTGTTCGGCACCGGCCGGCGTGTGGCCAGGTC
Organism: Pseudomonas flavocrustae; assembly: GCF_029872515.1. NCBI lineage: Bacteria > Pseudomonadati > Pseudomonadota > Gammaproteobacteria > Pseudomonadales > Pseudomonadaceae > Pseudomonas > Pseudomonas flavocrustae. The sequence continues at coordinate 336,560 of NZ_JAPDIQ010000006.1, forward strand.
CACCCGATCACGCAGGAGCAGGCCTACGGAGTCGATCCTCAGATCGATCAGCTGGACGTGCGGCCCCGAGACGGGGCAGGTCAGGAACCGTGGTACCAGGTGGATGAGCATGAGCGGCTGCCTCGCGCGTCGGGGTGCTACCCAGCCGAACCCTGCGAGGGCGATCGCTTGAACAGCGGATCGGCGTCCTCGAAGACCTCATCCGGCGCTTCCGGCCACTCACGGCGGATGGCATCGAAGTCGCCTTCGTTCCAGCAGCGTAGGAAGGTCATGCCTTCGTCGGTCTCCAGCGCGAAAGCGATCGCGGCCGTGGATGCGTCAGGCGCCTGGTCGACCTTCTTCAACGCGTCATCAATCGCGGCGGCGTAGCCTTCACGGTAAGCGTCATCTGGATGGGCCTTGGTGGGGCCAGCCATGGGGATCAGTGCACCGATCATGTTGTACAGGTCGAGCATGGGGCCGTCCTCGATAGAAATGGTCCGTCCCAGATCAACGCGCTTTCCCACATGGCAGCAAAGGCGTCGACCCGGGCGGTCGGCCTAGTGTGCAGCTGCCGCCCTCAGCGCAAGCGTCGATTCACGCCCTTCTTGGTAAGGGATTCGGGCGTTGCCCGAGATGCTGCATCGAGCTCGGCTTGGAGCTCACCAGGCGTGCCGGTGAGCTCTGCCAGGAGCTGGCGGGCCAGTGAGTGGGCGTCGTGATCCGCCGCCGGCGCCGGCCGATCGGGAGTCGGGCCTGGTGCCTGGGCACGAGGTTGAGTCATGTTCACCCTCCGAAATGTGGGCCGCTGAATGTCATTCCGGTAGCGCGCAGCGTCAAGAGGACATTCAGCCAGCCGCCAGCACCTGGCGCCATCGATAGGCGCCGGGGGCCGATCACGCCGGCGGGGTGTGCCGCCGCGAACGTTCCGCAGCCCAGATGCCCTGCACGAGAACCGAGCACCAGGTATAGAGGGTTCGCCCAAACACAAGGTAGTAGAGCACTAGCATCCATAGGCGCGGCGTCGGATCGCCCATCACTCGCGCCAAGGTAAATGGAAGGCTGCCAAAGAATACGATCAGCACGATAAAGAGCAGGTAGTCGCCGACCTGGCTGCTATGGCTCACCGGCGCTGCCACCGGCCCCGGTGCTTTGAAAGGAGTGGTGTCCCAGGTCTCGACCAGGCCCAGCGCTCTACGGACGGCCGCCGGCGCCAGATACACTTTCGGATCGACATCCAACCGCAGTACTTGGATGCCTCGCATCTCGTCCCAACTCAATCCGTACCCTTCTGCAGTGAGTAGCTCCAGGGCGCTGATCAGCGCCGTATGGGTCGCCTTGCCATGCCACAGCCCATCGCGGTGATCGATCCATATGCTCCTGGCACCTTGCGCCTGGGCGCATGCCAAACGGGCCTTGATAGCTTTCAGGTAAATGGCCGGGTCGACTGGCAGGGTGCGGCCTCCCGTGTGTTCGAGTGCGTATTTCATGGCTGGAATCCCGACTGGTAGAGATCATCAGTATCGACGCGCCACCACGCCCTAGGCGGCCGATTCAAACCTTTCCAGGGCGAGAACCGGGCCAGTACACGCCCTTTCGAGGGGCAAACTCGTGACTTTTTCGGCGCGGGTCTCGTGACACTGACGGTCTGATACCCGCCACGAGGTTCCAATGTCCGAGCACGACAACACGCTGCTTCCCGAACTCATCCGCGACCTCATCAAAGAGCGGCACGCATCTCGCCGGCTGAAGCTGCTCAAGTACTCCTTCTGGGGTACCGGCCTGCTGCTGGTTGCAGGCGCGGTACTAGTCGAGCACCTGCAACTTGACGAGGCGGATGAAGCCAAGCAGATCACGGCCGTCATCCAGGTGCGGGGCGAGATCGCCGACGGCGCCGAGGCAAACGCCGCCGCGCTGAAGAAGGCCATCGGGCGCGCGTTCGATGACGAGCGCGCCAAAGCCGTGGTTCTCAAGATCAACTCGCCCGGCGGCAGCCCGGTACAGGCTGGCCAGGTGTTCGACGAGATCAAGCGCCAGCGCGGCCTGCATCCGAAGGTGCCGGTCTACGCCGTCATCGAGGACCTGGGCGCATCAGGTGCCTACTACATCGCCGCGGCCGCTGACGAGATCGTGGCAGATAAAGCCTCGCTGGTCGGCTCCATCGGCGTGACGGCGGCGTCGTTCGGCTTCGTCGAGCTGATGAACCGCGTCGGGGTGGAGCGCCGGGCCTACACCTCTGGCGCGCACAAAGCGTTCCTGGATCCGTTCCAGCCGAAGAACCCTGAAGAGACCGTCTTCTGGAATGACGTGCTCAAGCAGACACACCAGCAGTTCATCCAGTCGGTGAAGACCGGCCGCGGCGATCGCCTGAAGGATGCCGATCATCCGGAGCTCTTCTCCGGCCTGATCTGGACCGGCGAGCAGGCCAAGCAGCTGGGCCTGATCGACAAGCTGGGGGATGTCGACTACGTCGCCCGGGACCTAGTGGGCGCCACGAGCCAGGTCGACTTCACCGTCAAGGACAATGCCTTCGATCGGTTCGCGAAGCGCCTGGGCGCCTCTGCTGCGCAGCAGCTGTCGATGGCGCTCGGCTTCAGTGGTGTGTCGCTACGATGAGGAGTAGGGACGGCCAACGGCCGCACCGATAGCGATAGCCGCGGCTGACGATGCCTCAGGCGCGGTCACTATCTGTACCTGTCCGAATTAGCTATTTCGCCTTGCGCGCGGCATGCAGCTCTGGATTGAAAGACTTCAACCCGCGCGAGCCTAGGCGCCGCATCAGCTTCGCGTGCTCCTCCTCACCGCCCTCCCGACCCAGTGCCACATCGCGTTTGAAATCGTTGATGACATCGGCGAGCTTGGCCGGATCTTCCAGGTCCGCAAGCTTCACAGCGCGCGTGACCTCCGCCGCCTCATAACTGACCGTTACCACAAGCGCCTTGTCAGCCGGGCGTGGCGCAGCTGTGGTGGTGTACGGCGCTAGGGCCGCTCTAAGCCGATCGATTCCTTGTTCCATGACATCTCCTTGCTATGGGCATCGATTACCGAGGTCATAGAGATTGTCGTTTTCGGATAAAGATCCTGCTACAGCGCGATAGCTGAGGTATCGAAGCTTCGAAGGCTGCCCAGGCCTTGGCAGCGTGTCTGCTGATCTGGGCCGTCCACAGACTGAGCGGCACGGAAGCCAGGACCACGGAATGAGGTAGCCCTTCGCCAGGTCTGCTCTATAAGTGGAGCACTTCCAAGAGCTCCAGGCGATAGTGCCTGGGCGAACGTTGCCGCACGACAGGCAGAAAAAAACCGCCACGAGGGCGGTTTTCTAGGCTATCCGTCTTCAGGCGCGAGCAGCGGTGCGCTCGTTCACTCTGGGGCCGATCAGCGGACCCGTAGGTTCGAAATCTGAACCGCGCCGAGTGGCCTTGATCAGCATCTGCTCATGAGAATGTCTGAGCTTGCTCATCCGCACCTTTGCCTCAGCCTTGAGCTTGGCTTTGGCCGCGTCTTTCTTGGCCTGCATGGTATTGGACTGTGCTCTGGACATAGGTCCTCCGCAAGTAGATGACACCCTTCAGGGGTGTCACCACAATAATATTATTCGACCTGCTTGACAAGCTGGCCTTTGGAGTTGTAGTCGAAGCCAAGTTCGCGATAGGTGGGTATCGCCCCTGCCAGCGCTTCCGGGATGAGGATCATCGGAACCCCGATACCGAGCGCATAGGACTCAAGAACGATCAGCATCAGGGTGGCGACGTATCCCCTGAGGGGATGGTTTGTATCTAGGTGACCCTCCAGCAGCGTCCACTTGATGCGCAGCTTGCTGTGTTTGGCTGTCGCAAAACAGAGGCCGTAGAGTTGATCGTCGTACCACAGGGATAGGTCAATTGCCCTGGCATGGTTGTGCTTCTTTTCCCAGTTGAAGTCGTATCGTCGCGGCTCCCACTCTTGGAGCGCGGCTAACGCCTTCTGGTTGACCCTACCGAAACGCAACAGCGCTGGATCAAGCTTGTAATCGACGATCCAAGGCTTAGCAGCAACCGTATCGACGGCGTCCTCACGAGCGGCCTCCGCCAATGTTCGATACTTCTCCCACACGCCTAAACGCGCCACGTTTTTTTCTCGCTGCTCAAAACCATAGTGTGCCTTGCACGGCCGTTGTGGCCTAGCTTATGGGTGCTCGACATCCTGCAGGGCCCAGACCATGTACCCGGCCGGCGCGCGGCATTCTCGGCATTCATGCGTGCCTCGAATTTGTTGATGGTGTCGTCCTCATGTTCGAAGCGGTAGCAGATACCGCCTCCAGGCTTGCGCACGGAGAGCACGAACTTGAAGCGCCGGCGCGCACGACGAGTTTCGCTGCGGGGAAAGGAATCGGAAGGTCCATGGCCTCGCACATCATGGCTTCAGTGAGCATCACTCGTATGGGAGCGTCCTGCTTGAGGCAGGACTATTCCCATTCTCCCCTAACTCCCGAGCTTAGCCGTCAACTCGTAGGAGACGAGCCAATCGCTACCTGCCTCGCCGGCGTCGCCCACAACGCCGGTATCCAGCTGCTCCCGCAGGCGGGCTGCAAGCTCTTCAACCGAATCGCACCCCATGTCCTCGAGCTCGTCCGTCGTTACCTCAATGCTTACCTTCACCGGTGGTCTCCCTATAGGCCAGATGATCATCATCCTCGCATAGCTCAGCACTGCTGCAGGCCAAGTTCACGCCAGCCAAAGGTGTGAATCTGCAGTTAGCTCGTCTCAGGCGCTAGCCGGCACGCTCGCAGGGCGCAGCCATGTCGGATTGGAACGCGACGAGCGAGGTCCGAGCCTGGCGGCACGCCTCAAGGTACCCAGCAAAGGAACACGAAACATCGGCCAGCGCATCGGCAAGCGCCTGGCAAAAGTTTGCGAGCGCGAATGGCTCGTCTATCTCCTCTCCTACACCAACCAGGTAATTTGGCGAGACCTCAACGACCAGCCCGGGATTTGCGGCCGCCTCGCGCCGCAATGTGAAGCGGCCTCCCGAAAGCTCGCGGATCAGCCGCCCCAACGGAATCCGCGCAAAGCTGCGAGCGTCATCGAAGATTCCGGCGAGCTCGCGGATCCGGGCGAAGTGCGCGCGCCATCTACCCTCCTCCTCAACCTGCGCACGGGTAGCCCTCTCCAGGTACCACCGTTCGTACTCCACCACCGGTAGCCCTCGGTACAGCACATTTTCGAGCTTCTTTTGCTCAGGACTATCGATCCAGCGATCTCGTGTCTGCGACACGTAGGCAATCAGCAGGTGCGCGCACCCATGCTGCCGCAGGCGCTCAACCTGGTGTGCAAGTGAGGCGGCCGGATCCCACATCCACGCCGGCGCAAAGCACTCGATCTGCGCCGCGAGCGCGGCGGTCGCAGCGTGCACGTCAGTCAGTACCTGGAACCAGAGCTCTGCCGTGACGGCGCCGGCCTGGTGATTGAGCGGAAGCCGAGACAGGCGGTGAGGCAGGCCCAGAGCCTGATCCACGAACCCGGGCAGCCGCCGAACGCCGAAGGTGTGGCGTTCCGCGGGGCGGTGGTACCGCGCCCGTGCTTCCGCCTGTAGCGCCCGCTGCAGGATGTCCGGCAGCCACGACAGCGCTGCGGCCATCCGCCAGCGCTCGGCAAACTGGCGGGCGCTGAACGTCCCATTCTTGCCATTGGGCACCACGAACCAACCACACTGGACAGCTTCGGCTATGAGCTGGACGGGTTGCTGCAGGTGAAGCGGCACCGCGGCCAGCACGGCGCAAACAGTGTCCGACTGAAGGGATACGAGGTGCCGTCGCGCCCAGTAATAAGCCTCGCTGCACAGGATCGCCTGGCGGTAGTGCTCGAGGGGGAAAGAAGCCCGTTCCGGAGCGACGAATTCTATGGATTTCATCTTGGCTGCCTCCAGTTGAAGCAGCCAGCGTACGGAGGATCGATAAAACGCAAGTTGTCAGCTTTCGACCCAAAGCCGACATCGGGATCACACCGTGTAGGAGATTCTATGGTTCGCTTCAACTTCACTCAGGAGGAGCCGGCCTATTCTCCGCGATGGCGTCTTGCCTGACACACCGCGATGCAGGCTGGTAGATTCACCGCAAATGTTGCGGTCAACCATAGAATCTCCTATCGGCCGGCACTGCCTGTGAGATTAGCTCAAAGTCCACGCTTGAGTTGCTTGATTTGGCGGGTGACAATACGCATTGTGTATATGTCGACCGAGATCATCCCTAATGCCCCAACAAGTCTTTCTGCGCGATGCCATGCGTCGTCTGAACTTCACTCGTGATGCGCTCGCCCAGCGCATCGGCGTCTCACGGCGAGCACTGGACAGTTGGCTGCTGCCAGACGAGTCGCCGGAGATGCGCAAGATGCCAGAGATTGCCCAGCGGTTCGTCCTGGAAATCCTTAAAAGGACATCGATCGATACGCAGGATGTATACAATCATCCGACTGGTAATAGTGAATCGGGTCAGCACCTGTTGTCGGTGGACGGCTATACCCGAGATTCGGTAGAGGCGCTGTTGCGTGTCGCCGATATCATGCAGCCGGTTGCACGCCGACAGAAAACCACGCGCGTGCTGGAAGGCGCGGTGCTGGCCAATCTGTTTTTCGAGGCCAGCACCCGCACGCGCCTGAGTTTCAGCTCGGCCTTCGCCCGGCTGGGTGGGTCGGTGTGCGACACCACCGGCTTCACCTTTTCCTCGATGGCCAAGGGCGAGTCGATCCATGACACCAGTCGGGTCATCAGCGGCTACGCCGATGCCATTGTCGTGCGCCACCCGGAGCAGGGGGCGGTGGCTGAGTTTGCCCGTGCCACCCACGTGCCGGTGATCAATGCTGGCGACGGGCCAGGTGAACACCCCAGCCAGGCATTGCTTGATTTATACACTATCCAACGCGAATTCTCGCGCCTGGACAAGCTGGTCGATGGCGCCCATATCGCCTTTGTCGGTGACCTCAAATACGGCCGCACCGTGCACTCGCTGACCAAACTGCTGGCGTTGCACCGCAACTTGAGGGTCACCCTGATCTCGCCGCCGTCGCTGATGTTGCCTGAGCATCTGGTGGAGTACCTTGCGCGCAATGGTCACCACGTCGAACAGACCCACGACCTACCCGGTGGGTTGAAGGGCGCCGATGTGGTCTACGCCACCCGCATCCAGAAAGAGCGCTTTGCCCAGCAGGAAACGCTGGAGGGCTACAGCACCGACTTCCAGATCAACCAGGCCCTGGTCAACGCCACCTGCGGTGCCCACACCCTGATCATGCATCCGCTGCCACGGGACTCGCGCCCGGGCGCCAATGACCTGAGTGTCGACCTGAACTTTGACTCGCGGCTGGCCATCTTCAAACAGACGGATAACGGTATCGCCGTACGCATGGCCATCTTTGCCACACTGCTGGGCGTTCAGGACCAGGTCCAGCACTCATTGCGCGAGGTGGGGTGGCGGGTGCCGGTGTACCTAGGGCCGGAGGAAGAAGTGCCATATCGCGACCAATGACCTGCAAGCAGTGTGGAGCTGCCGTAAGCTGCAAAAAGGGTTGCAGGCCCTTCAGAAACTGGGGCGCGCTCCGCGCCATTGCAGCCTGACGGCAGCTCCAAGTTCGCGTATGTCTGCTCTTGGCCGCCAGCGGCCCTACGGCGATACGGTAGCTTAGGGTCGCTTCTGGCCGGATAGCGACGGCCCCGCAGCCGTCGCCAGGTCATGCGGCTATACCTCTGTCTGTTCGGCCATCTCCAGAGCGTCGTCTACCTCGATGCCAAGGTACCTGACAGTGCTTTCTAGCTTCGTATGGCCCAGTAGGAGCTGTACGGCCCTGAGGTTCTTTGTCCTGCGGTAGATCAGCGACGCCTTGGTTCGCCGCAGGGTATGGGTTCCGTACAAGGCTGGATCCAAACCAATCGCTGTCACCCAGGCTTTGACGATCCGTGCGTACTGCCGGGTGGAAATATGCTCGGAGTGGGCAAGTCTACTTGGGAACAGGAAGTTCTCGCTTCGAAGCTTGGCATGGCGTATCCAAGCCTCCACCGCTGAGCGTGTCTGCTCTGTGATCTCAAACTGCACCGGACGATGAGTTTTTAGCTGCATCACGATAGCTCTCGGTGAGACGTGCTCCCCGTGGGCTATGTCCCGCACGCGCAGCCTGGTGAGGTCGCAGGCGCGCAGCTTGCTATCGATTGCCAGGTCAAAAAGAGCCAAGTCCCTGGTTTTATCTGCAAGCTGCAGTCTAACGCGGATAGCCCAGATATCCCTAATCCGGAGCGGGGCTTTCTGACCAACGAGCTTTCCCTTATTCCAAGGCTCGTGGTTAACGACTGCTATCGCTTTCATGGCTTCTTCTCCTCATTAAGGGAGTACAAGCATGGGCCAGACCATGGGACGGAGCTATCCGACCCATCATCCGGCCGCCGAGGCGGAAACGGCCAGAGGCGGACGTCGACAAGGGACCGCTACCGACTCTTAACTGTCCTTTGCAGAGGGCAGCTAAGAGCTATTAGCAGATTTAGTACGGGACACGGATACTGTAGGCTCGGTCCGGTTGCCCGACAATGCTCGGGAACGCTCAATCCTTACCGGCTTTCCGCATGAAAATTGATCATCGCGTCTTTTTCACATTTGCAGGAAACTAAGGTATTGCCTGAACCTCGCCTTGGGCAAACCAGTTGCTCTCTTTGATTCGAGCTAGTGCCGCTGCAGGGTCGGACGACCAGAGCACAAGGGCAAGCGACTCCTGCGCGCGGCTGCAGGTTACGTAAAGTAGCCGCAAGGTGCGGTCGATAGTCGTCTCTTTGCCCTGCTCTACGTTCTCTTTATCCCGCTTGCTAAGCTCCACACCACCAAATATCTTGTCGTATGAAATAAGAAACCCTCCGGCAAGGGCGTCATCCATCACAACCATGACGTGTTCAAACTCGGAACCCTTGACCACCTGATGTGTTGCGAGAACTGAATTTCCTGCTATGTAAGTTCGGTACAGCCTGAGTTGCTTCCAAGGTGCAGCGAACAGCGCACACCAACCGCGACGCATCCTGGCCTGTTTGGACTCCTCCTCACCTCGGCCCGGCGCTTGAAGATTTGGCGACTTATCGGCATAAGCTTCCAAGAGGCGACGATCGATTTCAAATAAATTGGAGCTCAAGACCGGTGCGAGCACTTCCTCAACAGTTGAATTAGAATTGGCGCAGCAGGTGGCAAATGCGGTGATCGCCTTCATCATCTCCTCTACGCGACTCGCTCGAGCAGCAAATTCCTCCGGCATGTTGTCAAGGCTTCCATACCGGCGAAATACCTCTGTGGCTTTGAACTCGCTCACTTGACCATCGATACCTATGCACGCCTCTAATTGCGAAAGCTCGTTGAGGAGAACCTGTACGGCAGAAGGCCCCTTGTTATCACCATTACCAGAAGGCGCTGCGGCGTCAGGATCTAATAGGACCATTGCCTCATATACATCGAGAAACGAGCCGCGAGTGGCAACGAGCTTGTGCTCCAGCGCGAGCAATTGGTACTGACCTTGCTTCCACGCGACTGCTCCAGTAACTTCGTCCATCCGATCTGAGCACCACTGTTCACATAGCACTTTTTCCTCGGGAGAACGTGAGGTATCTCCCACGAAGAGCCGAACCAACCCTCCGGACTTTTCAGTTCTAGGATGCTGCTCTACGCCTTTTGGAGGCTGCGTCCTACCTTCAAGCTTAGCTTCCCAGACTTGGTTAATGAGCGTGACGATTCGACGCTGGCTACGATGGTTCATCTGCAACTCTGGCATTGCCCAGTTATGCGGGACAAGACTTGGAAGATCGGCGTGCCCGTGCGCATAAATGCGTTGTCGGTGATCACCCACCAGCCCAAGCGTCAAGCCCCTCCCTCCCTGCTCCGCAAGCCCCATCAAGGCGTCCAGCATGCCTTTCATTGTGTCCTGCGACTCGTCAATGAGAATTATGGGATGGCGATCTTTAAGAATGGTTTGGAGCGTAGGTTTATTTCGGAGTAGCCACGCTGTCGCGTCGAGGACGTGGTTGTGCAAAAGCGCGCCGGCGCCGTATGTGTTGCGATCGGGATGGTAGATGAACACCTTTATCGATCTAAAGGCCTCAATATCATCCTTGATTTCGTCAAGATCTCTTCGCTTTGCTGGTGTGATGCCTCTCGGCTTCGCTTGCGCCTCGGCGGTCTCTTTTGCGAGTTGAACCTCTTTTAAGGTAATAAGAGCCTCTCGAATATCATCATTGAATCCATTGATGAGTTCCCAGCAAAACGAGTGGATCGTCGATATACTTACTAAGTCGTTGTCGCCAAGGCGCCTGTTAATAACCGAGACGGCATTCTTTGTATATGTCACTACCCTAATCGAACGCCCGTACATTCGCAGGCGTCGTGCTAGCTGCTCGCCTTTATCGTGCTCTATGACGCCGGTAAGCCGCCGAAGAACTTCAACCAGAGTTCGCGTTTTACCGGAGCCGGCACCTGCAAAAAGGAAGTAGCTACGCGGCGGGTTTGCAGTTAGATAGCCGCAAATTTCCTCAACTACACCGGCGTCGCGGTCGTTGTCACCAACGATCGGAACCGCGGTCATGACATCATTTCCGGGATGGGGTCTAGCTGTGTTTGTAGCCATTCCAAGGCATCAGCAATGTACTTAGGGCAGGCAATGGGTTCGCCCGCCGCGACCATTTCAAAGATGCTTGCGGCGAAATCGCCTTTTTTGAACGATCCGTGCATGAGTTTATGCAGGGCTGCGAGCAAGTCCGAAATATCTTCATGATCGGTAACCCGTCGAGCTACAGAGCCAAGTGCGCCTTTTGGCGAAATTATTTTTTCGCCATCACCGTCAACCTTCTCGTCAAGAAGGCCCTTGAACCAAGGAATGTTCTTGAGAATAAGAGAGTCCTCAAAGGTACTAGGCCAATGGTCACCCGCTTCGGCCACGGGCAGTTGCCAAGCGAAACGCACTAGGCACTCAGCTACCTCTTTATAAACAAGCTGTACCTCGGCCGGGTTCTTGAAATCATCGAGCCGTTGCAATTTCGGGTGCCATCCACGCAGCGTCGGGTTTCCGCATTGCAGCCCGGCTTGGCCAGTATTGGCCACTGAAACTAGTGTTGTAGTCGGATCGCCATCCTTGGTTGGCTTGCCAGGTTTCTCTTCGACGGGGTCGACGTCGGTGATGATGACCGTGGGAATACGAAGTTTTTCCACGAGCGGCTTAAGCCGATGAGCGTGACTGCCGCCGATGTCCAAGAAGGACAGATAACGGCTATTCAGCATCTTGAAGTCCCGTTCGATGAAAAGCGGTACCAACATCCGCTCAGCAACGCCTTCAACGAAAATTGCAGCGTTGGCAAACAAAAGGTCAGTATGTTGAACGCGGAAATACCGCTCCGCGAACTGACGGGTCATTTTGTCATCACCGAAAACTTGCCCAAGATTGACCACCTCGGAGGTCGGCATGAGAAATTTTTCGCTCTTCGCTATGCGGCGGACGTACCGTAATCGGTCAAAACTCTCCGCATGCGCAAGATGGCTTGAATGAGTACTGATGATTAATTGACTTTTAAGCTCAGACGCGTCCTTGTCGCTAGGGCTGATAAGCTTGTGGGCTTTATTTGGGAAGACTCGCTGTACTTGAACGTGGAGATGCGCCTCAGGTTCCTCAATCAATACCAAGTGGACGGGAACCGGGGCACCCTTCTCAGGCTTGAGTCGGGCGGCTTTGAAAGAAACCAATTGGTAACTGAGGGATTGGAGATTTTGATATCCGAGCCCAATGGAGTATTCGGGAAGAAGCTCTTCCAATGAGTCCTTCTGCATGCTGTATTGAACGGCAGTCCCGTGGTCGAGCAAATCAGCTGTCTGTATGCGCGTACGGAAGCGAATTTCTTGGGGATCGTGCAATCCTGGATATCCGAGTTCTTTAACTTCTTCCACTGATGGTGCAATTGCTTCGTGAATCTTCTTGTCCAGCGCCTGCTGCGCCTCAGCAACCGCCTTAACAAGATCTGCGCGATGCCCATGACCTGTTGTAGCAACATTTAGATGCTGTCGAGTAAACTTGAGAAGTTGATTGGAAAACATGCCGACACGATGGGGTCCGGATGCGGACCGAGAATCAGCTTCCTCGCTGCCAAGACCCCGCTGCGCAGCAACAAAGTCAACGCGAATTAGTTTCTGTAAACTTTTTCGCTCAATTGGATTGGAATCGGGCGGCAGAGTCTGAGTCGTATAGGTTTTTAACCCTTCCAGTGGGTTGTTATCGGCATCCAGTTTGTATGCACGGACTTGCCCCAGTTTGTGCGGCTCGCGCAACCAAAAGTCAAGGAGATCAATGGGCCAGGCAAGCGAATCCGCCCCCATATCTTTCACAGGCAGTCGCGCCGTACGATATGCCCAAGCCAACTGCTTCAGCTCGTCAACGCATGCAGCCGGCTCCAAACGCAGCCGTATTCCAACGGCTCCGCCCTTCCAACTAAATTTTGAGAGAAACGGGGCGACATAGTGGAACATACCAGCTTTCGCATCGAACCAGAGGTCCAGCGTTGGCATAGCCGAGTGGATGATTCCAAGCTGCTCCTGCCATTGCTCTTCGGATCCAGCCATTGTCGACGGGTCCTCCTCTAGCACCTCCCAAGCCTTACCAAGAGCTCGTAGCTTTGGCCACTGCGAGAGACTGATATCGAAAGCACCAAACGGAGAACCATCTGAAAGGAAGTGGCGTAGAGCTGCAAGAATCGATGTTTTCCCGCTATTATTGGCACCGACAAGAATAGTAGTCTTCTTGTCGACATCGAGTTGGACCTTGCCAAGTCTGCGAAACTGACAGAGTTCAAGAAATCTAAGTGTGATGTTTCCGGATACAGGCGTGGTGACTACCGCTTCGGACATCGTGGTTCCTCTCAATCCTTGTGGGGCGTGCCAATTCAAAACAGCATATCTGATCGTCAGCTTTTTGCCCGGTTAGCGACGGTCTGACTTCGACCGTCGCTACGCAAGATCAAACCTCAGTCTGTTCCGCCATTTCTTTGGCGTCATCGACTTCAATCCCTAGGTATCGAACAATACTCTCCAGCTTCGTATGCGCCTGCGTACGTGTCGCAGATCCGGGACCGTGAGCTACAAACTCAATCGATGCCGCTGGCGATGGAGGTCATAGAACGTGTCTGGAGGAGCTAGCAACCGTTAGACCGGCGACGTTTTGCCAGCCGAACCGAGCGGCGTTTGTTTCGCCACAGACCCGGTACGTCGCGAAGCGGGGCGGTGCCAATGCGGAAGGACCAATAGGCCCAGCCGGTGGTAGTCATCAGGCCACGGCGCTGCTTGTTGTTCTCCTCCAGTAGAACAAGCTCCTTGATGTACCGGTAAAAACCGGCATCGCTGAGATAGTCGTCGTTGGCGCGCTCGACTGCTCTATGCCCCAATCCGGTCAACATATCGAGAATGCACGCGGCAGGCAGGACGCAGGTGGCTATAGGTACCACGATGATTTGGAACAATAGCGAGTAGGCGGAGGAGAAGTCCGACCAGAGTGTTGGAAGCGCAGGATAGAACGTTTCCTTGTCGATGAGGGCCACGACCACTGCCGCTATCACAGCGAGAAGTCCACCCAAGTACGTCGCGAAATTGCCTGCACTCGGGAGGCTGAAGAAGTGGCGTGTACGAAGGGTTGCGGGGCTACCGGCGCGTCGCTCAAGAGCCTGACGCCATTCCCATTGTTCGACGAGCTCTTTGGCCAGTTCGGCAAAGTCTTCACGGCCAGCGAAGTGCTCGGAGATCATTCGCCGCTTCGCTCGATCCGTTGCAGCAATTGCCTGCCGGATGCCCAAGATTCTCTTGCCAGGATGATTTCGGGCGAAGCGACGTCGGTCCACCTCGACCAGGATCTGGGCGAGGCCCAGCAGCATTGGTATCTCCCAGAAGAGTGTGTAGTAGGAAAGATTAGCGTAGGTCGGCAGTCGCAGATAAACGTGGTGGTAGAAGAAGAGCGCTATCGACAGGACGACAAGCAACATCGATGAGGAGAAGAGGATAAAGATTCGCGATCCCCAGACGAAGCGGGGTATGAGTCGGAATTCCCGTCGAAAGGTCTTAACGTGGTGGGCCACAGTCCGCATGGCTAGCTTCCCTGCTGTTGATCGCTGAAGATATTCCAGGGCAATACCTTGTCACCAGCGACGCTTGTCTGTCCGTGGCCATAGCCGCGACGACTGGCTACCTGTTCGCCGATAGGTATCGATCCGTTGCGGCCGGATCTGAGCTGGTGGGCCAATCGCCTCGGCTGGAACGGCGCCGACGCTGTCCACGCGGTTAAGCAGTACGCGGTAGGTGTTCCAGGACTTGAAGGACTAGACCTCGGCGTCACTGGCGATCTCTAGGTCTACAGCATCCTGCAGAGCGGCGACCTGGGTGTCGGCGTACTGCAGCAGCAGGGCGCGCGTGCGGGTGGCCACGTCGCTGGCTGCGGCCAGCTGGCCAGCCTCATCCAGCTACCACTGGCCACTCTCCCATGTGTCGAAGGCTGACTCCGGCGCAGTCAGGGTGTAATCCGCTGGCAGCGCTCCCAACAGCAACCAGGTGTGTGGCTTGCCGGTGCCCGTGTGGTAGACCGTGGCACTGCGGTGGTCAGCGAATCAAAGAAGGCGATGCCTACGGTGGCGGGAACAGCCTCCAGGCCTCCGCCGTAAGCCTCTCTAATGGCGTGTAGTGATGTCTGCCGGCCTGGAAACGCTGGCTGTAGCGTCCGGTGACCCGAGCAACAACGCCGCGTTCACCCGCTGGGTCGGCAACATAATTGGCGAGCGCGCTGGCACCATCGTTTTCTCCGGCATGACCGCGGCGCCTCTGGGTTGTCTAAAGGCCAATGGTGCCGCCGTCAACCGGACTACCTAAGCGACGCTCTTCGCTGCAATCGGCACCATCTTCGGCGCCGGCGACGGCTCCACCATCCTCAATCTGCCCGACGTCCGCGGCGAATTCATACACGGCTGGGACGACAGCCGCGGCGTGGATAGGGGAAGTGTGCCTGGTGGCACCCAGACCAGTCAGAACCTTCTACAGCGCCATAGCGCCACCGCCAGCACCGCGAGCGCTCGCAGCCACCAGAAGGTGCCGTTCCACTACGACAGCTCAGGCTCAGCCACACACTGTAGCTGCTGCCGCCAAGTTGCGCTGGTCACTGGACACGTTGAAGAACTTCCAATTTAGTTGCGTGCTAGCGCAGCCTGACGGTAACGGAAGGCGAGTGTCTGAACTTAGAGCAGCATAGTCACGTCACTGACTTCTGCGCCTATGCACCGGATGGCGCCCCCTACCCCAAAGATGGACTCAAACTCCACTTCGATTGAGTGGTTCTCCAATTGCCTGAAGATAATCGAATTAATGACGTTCTGGTGGTTGAAGTCTTTAAGAGATAGGAATTGCAGGTCAATAAATAGAAATTCGATCAGCACGCTTTTACAGCAAGCCATCTCGTACTCCGCTATGCCGGCCCCCACCTCGTCATACTGACAAACGTTTACGCAAAGGCGAGCGGAGGATTTTCCTACCTGGCCGGGCGCGGCGCGAGCCGCTGAAAACGAAATGACTTCAGCATCATGAAAACTAGGCCAGTAGCCCATCACTTCAGTCACTTTTTTGGCATTGCAGATATAGGTTGGGCATTCCACGCTGAGCTTTCCTATAGAAGCGGCGAGATTCAAGATCTGACCACATTACCACTTGGCGACGCTAACTTACCCTGATCCGGGTTAACGCAAGCGCGAAGGGCAATTCTGGCCGTAAACAGCCTGTCGAAACCGTCCGCTTTGGGTCGATTGCTGTAAGTGGCTATTTCAGGTTTTGGTCGCTTCATAATGTCGCGGCAATCCTGGAAATTGACGCAAGGCGCTCGTTAGCCGCCTCCTTGCGTTCTGAAAACCTGTGTCAGGGTGGAGGCCAGATATCAACCAGGAGCCTTACCATGAACACCGAGACCCTTCCCTCCCCTACCACCTCTACAGCACCGGGCACTGTCGTGCCGGGCCGCCTTGTCTTCCATCGCGACGAGCCATCCCGCTTCGGTGCCATCGAAGTAATGAGCCAGGATGGCCTGGCAAAGGGCCTGTCAATGAAGCAACAGCAGATCCTGCCGTTTGAGCCGGAGGCGCTCCTCACCGCTGCGCAGCTGGCCGACGTCATCATTGATCTCGCCGGCCAAGCGGCAACGCCTGCGAGCGCTGATCAGTTGGCGGCCTACGCTCGCACCCTGGCGGAGGCCTATGGTGCGCATAGCCAGGCGGGTGACATCGCCATCGGCGACTTCGCATTCTACCGCGAGGATCCAGAGGCATACGGGCCCCTCTCCATCCAGGCGGTCGCCTCGCAGATCACGGCCTACAGCAAGTACAAAGAGCTGGAGCTGGACTTCGACCAGGCGGACCTGAGCACCGCTGACCAGCTGGCTGAGGAGCTCATCAGCGCTCTCGCCATCGAAGACGCCAAACTGCGGCAGCTGAAGGTGTCAGCTCGCGCAAAAGCCCTGGCCGCGGCATTCGCCAGCTAGCCATTCCGGCCGACAACAGTCCCCGCCTCAGCAGGCCCTTCTCGCACGGGCCTGTCCTCTTGCTTACCCTCTCGCCGGCGCGCCCGGCGAGTTGTCTCGCACCCAGCTACCATCGTACGGTGCCGGGTCTCGCTATCGCGGATCTGCGTTCTGCAGGTAACCATCTAGCCACCGCAGCAGGATCCTGGGGTGCTCCCAGGCACTGGTTGGCAGCACCGGCTGCAGGAGGTCAGGCAGCGCGCGCAGTCGCTCAGCGTTGTTCTTCAGCGCCAGCCGCAGCCTCTCCGGATCGTCCCGTGCCGCCAACAGCCGGCAAACCTCCCGCCAGTTGATGGTGCCGCCCTGTTCCACCGGTGCCGGCCATCTGGTTGCCCAGGTGACACCCTGCTTATCCCTCACCATGGGCGCCAGGTCGTAGATTGGCGCCAGCGTACGCCCTCTCCGTCACGCCGGATGGCGCTATTCCGGCCGTGGTTGTCCGTGTTGCCCACCACCTGATTGAGCAGGTCCCGCAGCAGGTACTCATCGAGTAAGCCTGGAATAGCGGCGTCCTGGCCGGAAGCCCGCCACACCCTGACCAGGGCCTCAATAGCGTCGAGGGGCCCCAGGTAGCTCCCGGGCACCAGCGTATCCGTCAACGAATAGATCGACTCGACAGCGATCCGCTCAAGACCCGCGGCACCGTATTGGCGGTCGAAGCGCGGCGACCATAGGCTCGGCTGCCTACCTTCCTCGAGCATGAGCCCGTCAGCAGAGATCGTCTCCAGGCCCAGGCTATCCAGCGCCAGGTAGTACCGGTACTCGCTACGAAGTACGTCCTGGTCAGCCGCGCGCCCCTGGTTTCGGGGAAATTTGACGAGCTAATGCCGAGCTGCCAAGTCGTCAGCGAGCACCCCGTCCAGGTAAAGCTCGCCCTGATTGCACTGGGTCAGCAGCAGCTTCGGCGGATCACTCCCGGCGCCGGTGGCGCTGCCTAGGAGGGCACCTTGCGTATAGGCGTGAACAAGGAAGTCGGGGCCCTGATCGATGACCTGGTCTCGCCGGAATGCGATCGGCGCCAGCTGCTCGCCGATCGTTGCTGCTTCGCGGATCCGCAGCTGACTGATCGGGGCAAGGGTACAGCACGCTAGCAGTTCGAATGCCGGCCGGGTGGCTTGCCCGCTTACCAGCGCGAGACGGGGAAGTAGGAATCGACGCGCTCGAGCCGGTCGACGTTCCGAAGCTTGCCAGCCTGCTCCTGGCAGAGCGGGGCGTTACTGGGGAGTGATGTCCGGCGACTTATTGTTGGCCGGATCCTTGCCAAACAAGAACACCGAGGCTTCGGCTTCTAGGGCGTTTCGGCAGTCGGGCGTGGCCTCCTCCCTTGCATCATTCCGGCAGACCTCTACCCGCGCTTTGCGCTCACTGTCGTGGTCTCTGTACCACTGCTTGGTCTGCACGACCTTTTCATCTTTACAGCCTAGGAGGGCCAATCCTGCGAAAAACTGCCTTGTTCATGACATCTCGGATTTAAACGGTGGAAGCCCGATTATCCCCGGCACCTTTGCATACCGAACAGCATCTCGGTCCGGGAGTGTGTTGGCCGTCTAACTCTGGTCCAGATCGTTGCCCTCAGGGTCGTGGCGCCGCTACATGAATTCGGGCCATGTGTACGCCCCGCGCAACGATGCGCCAAGGGTTTGTTCGAGACAGAAGAAGGGATAACGCCTAGGGCTTGGCGCTGCACCATCACATCAGAGGCAGCTGCCGATTTGCATCCGCCTCTACTTGAAATGCACGAATCGCCTCGTCATCAGCGTCGCAACCGCGGCCCGTACCCAGCAGGCCAGCGAAATGTGACTTTAAAGCCTCTTCGCCCTGGGCACCCGGGGCGAGCTGGTCGATCGCACGCCAGGGCGCCAACCGATCGGGCGAGAGAAACCGATAGGGATCCGTCACCAACCCGCGCGCGAAACGGCCGGCCCTGAGCGGCATCAACGCCCGGCACTGCTCTTCGTCACCCAGCTCCTTGCCGAGGTCGAACACCTCGGCGATGCAGCACAGGCCGCATCCATTACACGGCTTGCCCTGCGGGGGCTTATCGAGCGAGACCAGATGGAGCAGATGCCAGACGGCGCCTACAGACTCGAGCTTATCCATCTACCCTCCCCTTCTCACCGGCGCGTCGTGAAAGAGCCCTGCTCAGCTTACCCGAGCGCAATTGGGTAACCGGCTCATCGATCGTCTGCAGGCTGCTACTGCGCATTATTTGCCACTTCGGCGCGCGGTACCGGCTTTTTTGCCTGACCGACCTTTTCCGTTTCGATTCTTCCGGCCCTTTTTGCCTGATTTACCCCATCCCGCGCCCCAGGGGTCGACCCGGATATCAGGGTACTGATCCTTGACCGCGTTCCAGCTCGCCTCACGCGCTGGCAGGGTGGCTTCGACATAGGGCTCCCAGCCGACCCAACTGATCGCATCCATCAGCTCTATGCACAGCTCACCCGCTTCGATCAGTGAAGGGACGCCGTGCTCGTCGACAATACGGGTGTCACCAAATGACCAGGTCTGCTCGTCGAGCTCGACCGCCATGAAGACTTCCCACTCGGTCGTATCGTTATCCGGGCCTGGGTAGGCCACCCTGGCCTCGCCGATCTGCAGCGGCCCGTACTGCGTCTGGAACGTCACCGTCACGTGGCCGCGGGCGTAGTGCAACCGCGGATTGCCGGTGCCTCGCGCCTTCTTGATCACTGACGCGACGCTCATCGGCGGCAGGTCTTTCTCCGGAGCGTGAGCAAGGTGCTCGAGTAACTCCACGAAATCGTCGTAACGGATATCCATCGTCTCAGGTCGATGAGGGGTACATCGATACCCTGGCACCTTTCCTGAGAACGCAAGCTTGATCCGGCATGTACGCAGACCTCGGAAAAGTTGCGTTCCTGGACAATGCGAGATCCTGCAGTGGTCCCCCCAACTACGGATCCAGCCATGTCTGTCGTCGCCCGTACCGCTGAAATCGATGCCCTCCCCCGCGCCACTATCAAGCGTAAGCCCCATCATACCCATCGCATCGAGGCCAAACCCGATAGGACCTTGGGTATAGCCAGAAGAGAAATTAAGTATTGTCGCCTGCCCCCATTCTTCAGTCTTCTTTTGACCGGCGCCACCCAACCCATGTTTGGGTTCGTTACTAAATATAGGTTTCACAAACTAATAGTTGCATGGCTGTCTTGCAGGAAGTTTGCAAACGCCACGTTCGCGGAGAGAAAAACACAAGCGCTGACACAGCAACGGATGCAAGCCACATTCATTATTTTCATTATTCTGCTCACAAGCTGACGTCAGCCGCGCAAATGACGGCCGAATCAGCTTATTGTTGTTATAGAAAAATAGCGGAACAACTCTACCGGCACGAAGGAAGGCGCCTATTGCCGGGATGAACTTCGATTTCTGAGGATCCTAAATTAGCCGTTTGCAGCGACCAATGCCTCAGCGCGCCGTTTTTTTCTTAGCACGGCTAAAACGGCAATAATCGTCATGGCGTTACCGATCATGAGATAGATTACTGGACTATTTGGATTGCCGGTATAATGAATCATCGCCGTGAAGATCACTTGCGCTGAGCCGCCGAAAATCGTCACACCCAGCGCGTATCCCAGTGAGTAAGCGCTGGCTCTCACTTTCTTCGGGAAACTGTCCGCGGCAACCAGCGCTGCCGTCCCGTAGGACATCAAATTCAGCGCCACCATTCCCATGATGGTTGCAAAAAAAATCACTTCGCTCTTACTGGCAGTCGCGTA
Source organism: Pseudomonas flavocrustae (assembly GCF_029872515.1). Lineage (NCBI taxonomy): Bacteria > Pseudomonadati > Pseudomonadota > Gammaproteobacteria > Pseudomonadales > Pseudomonadaceae > Pseudomonas > Pseudomonas flavocrustae. The sequence goes on from NZ_JAPDIQ010000006.1 coordinate 356,850, forward strand.
GGCAAACGCCGGATATGCGACAACGATCAGTAAGAGACGTGGAATGACGTTGACCGCTCGGCGGCCAAACCGGTCTGCGATCCTACCACCGCAAACCGCGAACACCGCTCCCGTTGCACCCAGCAATACCGGCGCCAACATGGCAACACTTGGCGGAAGCTTTAAGGTAGAAATTGCGTAAGTCGTCATGTAACTGAAAAAGTACTGGTTTATCGCGATACCCGCGATGATAACCGTAGTTAAGAAAATTGGCATCTTGTACGTGCTTGCCAGTTCAGCCATCACTTCCTTATTGGAAGCATGAACGTCGACCTCTTCTACCGTTTCGTCTAGGTGTTTACGGATATACATGCCGACCGGGATGATTGCAACGCCAATAAAGAATGGGATCCGCCAGCCCCAAGATGCCAAGTCTTCCGCAGACATTGACTGAGCCAACAGGAAACCAATCAAACCTGACGCCATGAGCGCAATCGGCTGGCTGGCAATTTGCCAAGAGACCGCGGCTCCCTTTTTGTTAGCGGGCGCAGCTTCCATCATAATCGACACGGCCGCGCCGACCTCACCGCCAGCCGAGAATCCCTGAAGTAGGCGTGCCACAACCAGAAGGATGGGAGCCCATATGCCCAACGTAGCATAACCCGGCAAAGAACCGATCATTACCGTACCGAAACCCATCAACAAAATGGTTAGCCTTAAAGCGGCCTTGCGTCCTGCCCGATCAGCATAGGCTCCGATCATTAGGGCTCCCAACGGGCGCGCTAGGAACCCTACTCCAAAAGTGGCTATAGCGAGCAATAGCCCCATAAATTCGCTTTGCATCGGAAAAAACACCTTCGCGATGTAGGTCGCGAATAGTCCGTATACTGCGAAGTCATAAAATTCGAGGCCGTTACCAATTGCGCCTGCAAAAAGCGTCTTGCGGTAGTTTGAGGCAACAGTCTTGCTGGCTTGGGCTCTGCAAGCAGAGTTTTCACTAATCGTTTTCGTAGCGTCCATTTTGTTATTCTACCTTTTGTTTGTAAGCGAACTCTAAAGTGCAATAGGATGTTATTAATAACAACCCAGGAACTCCCGCAATTTGGATGCCCACTTCGCAGCATCTTCGTGAGAAGCGCTATGCCCCTTGTCGCTAGGCAATTCAACGTATTCGAAAGGAATTTGAGCTTTGTCGAACACCGCAGATACGGCAGGAGCCAGCGTGATCGGGAACACACGATCAGTTGTAGAAAGCAGATACAAGACCTTCGCCCGAATTCGTGAGACGTTTTGGGCCAAGTCCATGCGGTGAGCCGCTGACAATAAGGTGACTAGAGAATTGGCGTCGAATTGGCTAGCCCACGCTGCTGAGAGCTGCTCAAGCTGGGCATCAATTTCTGATTCAGAATATCCTTGAGAGGCCAGAGTGGCCGCCCTCCCATACTTACGCAGAGTATCTATTCGGTACTTTTTTAGTGTTTCTCTCACACCGCCATTTTTGTAAAAATTTCCGGCGTTCCAGTTCGGATCCTGCGCAAAGAATGCCAATAGAGTCTGGACAGTTTCGCCATCATCGGCGTGCCACAATGAGCTCATAGCGGCAACGATGCCACCAACAAAATCCGGATAGTTAATAGCCCACTGGAACGCCTGGAAACCTCCATATGAAGCACCGATAACTGCATGGAGGTGCTTAACCTTCAAATGGGTCAATAGTAAGTGCTGCGCACTGACAATGTCGTGGAGAGTAATCTGTGGGAAATCCGGCCCATAGGGCTGCCCGGTCTGAGGATTAATCGAAGCTGGACCTGTCGACCCGTATGAGGAACCAAGCATGTTGGACGAAACGACAAAATACTTGTCGGTGTCGACCGGACGCCCAGGACCTACTAGTAAGTTCCAGCCGCCCTCAGATGATTCATGACTTGCTTTTTTTGAAAGGCGATGGCTACTAGTGAACCCATGGGTCAACAAAATCGCATTGCCGCAGTCGGGCGAAAGTTGTCCAAGACAAACATAGGCGATATGCAATTCGCTGAGAACTACACCGCTTGTCAGTTTAAAATCTCTTGCGATGAAGACCTGATCAGGGCTTTCGCCGAGGGTTTTGGCCACGGTCATGGGTCGCTGCAACTCCGTTTGGATTGTAGGAATTATTTATCGACAGTCTTGGCAGGAGCGTGTGTTGGGTCAAACGATAAAGGCTAACATTTCAGGTTAGCTGTGCTAATCTGAAACCATGAACATACCTAACATTCAGTTACAGACGCTCAAGGCATTTGAAGCGGCAGCGCGACTGGGAAGTTTTGAGCGCGCCGCGGTTGAGCTATGCGTATCCAACAGCGCCGTTAGCCAGCAGATTTCCAAGCTCGAAGCGAAGCTGAACGTGCAGCTGTTCGAGCGTTTGCATCGTCAGGTCCGTCTGAGTGCCAAAGGTGAAAAGCTTGCAGAAGCGTTGATTCCAGCTTTCCGCCTTATCAACGATGCCGTCCGGGCCACCGCCGAGCCGGTGATTGAGTCAGTGCGTTGCTTGGTCTATCAAACCCTGGCAGCAAAATGGCTGATCCCGGCTCTGCCGCGGCTCAATGAACTCTGGCCACGACTAGTTGCACAGTTCGAGACCGGGATGACGACGGTGGACTTTGAGCGCACGAACATCGACCTTGCCCTGCGTTACGGTAATGACCCGTGGCCAAACCAGAAAAGTGTCAAGCTCTTCGACGAAATGCTGGTTCCGATCTGCGTACCGTCGATAGCCCTACATATTCGCCAACATGGTCTCAACGATGTGTGCCTGATTCATTCAGCGAATCGGCAAAACGACTGGCAGGAGTGGTTCTCCAGGTATCCGCAGCATTTGACGTCCAGGCCACGGTACAGAGAGCTGGGTTTCAGCAACTCTACGTTGGCGTATGAAGCTGCCCTGACCGGAAATGGCGTTGCGCTGGTTGAGATATTGGTCGCCCATGGCGATCTTGAACGGGGCTATCTGCAGATACCGTTTGCGGCACCGCTTGCCACAGGGAGAGGTCTGTACCTGCTTGAACCATTAGGGAACAAGCAAACACGAGCTGTCGAATTATTTTACGAATGGGTCGTTCAAGAAGCTAGCCAGCACGATCCTGTGCTTGCTCGGTATGTACCATCTCGTCCTGATACCGGAGGAGCATGCGATGGATGACTAGGTCTGCTAAGCCACCCGCTTTCGGACGTCACCACGCTCTCAGTGTTACGAAAGCTGGGCTGCATGGCTAAATCATCCGATGACTCACCCTGCTCCTGCGCGATGGCTGCAACAGCGGCCCGAATCGTCGCAGGCTGCTCATCGGGTACTTACCTGGTCTCGTTGTGCTCCCGCTTACCCATGTTAAACGCGCTCTTACCGGATGCGGTTCCAAGGCGTGGAAACTCTACAAGCACTAAAGTCACAATCTCTACCGGACCATTCATACGACCTGCTCTAGGTTGTTACGCCGATCTTTGGCACGGTTTGAGCGTAGACCATATTCAACCCTCGGACACGTGTCCGATTAGGGTGTACCTAAAGCGCTACGCATACCGAGGCGCCTCAAGACGTGGCGAAAAGTAGTCAGACAGGCCAAAACGACTACAGCTATATCCGGATACACCAAACGACTACACCAGAGCCCTTAATGTTCGTTCGTGCCTACCACCGACGACCAGCAGGCCTAGCTGTGTAAACCCAGTACGTTGTTCAGTGGCAACGGAGCGCGACTGATTGGCCGTTGGTAGTTGAGGCTGGAATGTGGCCTGTGCCAGTTGTAGTGATGCAGCCACGCGGGTAAGTGCCGGGCGCGTTGCTCGGAGCTGTCGTAGCAGCGTGCATAGGCCCACTCTCGCAAGCTCGTCTGGATAAAGCGCTCGGCCTTGCCGTTCGTACGGGGCGTATAGGGTTTGGTGCGGATATGTTTCAGTCCGAGCCGAGCGCACAAGCGCCGAAACGAACGAGAGCGGTAGCAGGCACCGTTGTCTGTCATGACGCGTCCAAAGCGGATACTCAGCCCGCGGTAGTAACGCACCGCCTGTACCAAGGCTCGACAGGCGCTGCTGCCGCGCTCGTCCGGGTGCAGGCTGGTGAAGGCCAGCCGGGACGCATCATCGATGGCCACATGGACGAACTCCCAGCCGGCGCCATCGCAGCCCTGCTGACGATTCCCTGTCACTCGGTGGCCAGGCCTCCAGAATCGGCCAAGCTTCTTGATATCCAGATGTAGCAGGTCGCCGGCATTGGGGTATTCGTAGCGCACCACCACAGGAGCGGGCTCCAACTCGGCCAAACGATGAAAGCCTGCCTGTTTAAGACGACGCGCAACGGTACTGACGGCCACGCCGAGTAGTTGGGCGATCTGTCGATAGGTATGGCGAGATCGGCGTAGCTGGATCAACTGTGCGACCCGATCGCCCGGTGTCTCATGCGGGCATGAATGCGGACGTGATGAGCGATCCATCAAACCGGACTCGCCCTCCTCACGAAAACGCCTGAGCCATTTGTAAGCCGTGCGAACACTAACCCCCGCCGCTTGTGCCGCATCCTCGGCACGCAGCCCTGTGAGCATGCGCTGGACGAGAAGGGCTCGACCTCGAGGGGTAAGGCGGGCATGTTTATGCAGGTTCATCCGGGGCTCCTGGAAGGCTGTGTTGGTCGCGCTTCCAGAATTCCGGGAATGCCCCGGATGAACAACCTACTGAGAGATCACACCTAGTCGTCCCGATATTCTTCTATGTGTCCATGAACGAACTGATCGTCGCCAACTCGGTTGCCGGTGCCCTGGCCTCCTTCCCGGAGCGGGCCGGGTCCGCTTCATCGCTGTTGGGCGCCATGCACTACGGAAGCGGAATTCTGACTGCAGCCATGATGAGTTGGTTTTCCGACGGCACGCCCTGGCCGATGGCCTGGGTCATGGGCGCGGCTGGCATCGGCAGCCTGTCCACGAGCCTGGTCATCGCCCGATTTCACAGCTCCCCTCAGGCGCCTCGCCTGCCCGATACACCAGCACCCAATCGGTAGCCCCAAGCCCTACTAAGGAAGGCACGCATTCTCACGCTGCAGTAATGCAGCATGCGCGCCGCCGCGGGCGATTTCTTAGTTTTTTGACTGTAACGAGTTTTGCTATGAAACGCAGCATACTGAGAACCACCCTGTTGGTCTGTCAGGAAGCGCCGCTTGGGCGGCGGACTATCGTAGCAATCCGTTCACGCTGACCTACGAAGGCGCGATCACCAAGTATGAGCCAGGAAAGGTCAATATCCATCCTGTCGCCCAGCCGGACCTTCGTCTGCGCGGCTATCCCCACGGACTGTCCGGCGGCATGCGCCAGCGGGTGGCCATTGCCATCGCTCTGCTCAATCGCCCCGCCCTGGTGATCGCCGACGAGCCCACCAAGTATCCTTGGTGAGGTGCAGGCGCTGGCCCGGGAACAGGGCACCGCACTGATCTGGATCACCCACGATCTGGGCGTGGTCGCGGGTCTCGCTGATCGCGTGGCGGTCATGTACGCCGGTCGTTTGGTCGAGCAGGGCCCGGTAGACGCCCTGCTCGACCATCCCGCTCATCCCTACACGGCCGGGCTGTTGGCCAGCCTGCCCAGCCGCGCGCCGCGCGGCAGTCGCCTTTCCGCCATCCCGGGCAGTACCCCGGACCTTGCCCGGCTGCCAGCGGGCTGCGCCTTCGCCCCCCGATGCGACCGTGCCCAGGCGGACTGTCTGCAGGGCACGCCGGCCATCCGCTACCTGGATGCCGAGCGTGAGTATCGCTGCATGCATCCTCTGGAGACCTGCTGATGGATTCCACCCCCTTGCTGGAATTGCAAGGCATCGAACACCGCTACGGCGAACGACCGCCAGGGCTGCTGCAACGCCTGGGGTTACGTCCGCCGCCGCCGACGGCCCACGCGCTGCGCGGCGTGGATTTGCGCATACACCGAGGTGAAATCGTTGGCCTGGTCGGCGAGTCCGGCAGCGGCAAGTCCACCCTGGGCCGCATCGCGGCCGATCTGCTCACGCCCAGCGCCGGCAGCCGGCAACTGGCGCCGGAGTTGGCCGTGCGCCGACGCCTGGCGATACAGATGATCTTCCAGAATCCCCACGCGAGTCTCAATCCGCGCCTGCGCATCGGTGATGCCATCGCCGAACCGATGCGCCATCACCGGCTGGTACCGCGGTCGGAAGTGGCTATGGAGGTCGCCCTCCACTTGCGCCGCGCCGGCCTGGATCCGGCGCTGGCCGAGCGCTTCCCGCATCAGCTCAGTGGCGGCCAGCGCCAGCGGGTCGGTATTGCCCGGGCCCTGGCGGTGGCACCGCAGCTGCTGGTATGCGACGAGTCCATCGCCGCGCTGGACGTTTCCATCCAGGCGCAGATCGTCAACCTGTTCCTGGACCTGCGCGACAGCCTTGGCCTGGCCTATCTGTTCATCAGCCATGACCTGGGCGTGGTGCGACACCTGGCTGACCGGGTGGTGATCCTCTACCTGGGTGAGGTGGTGGAGAGCGGCCCGGCACAGTCGCTATTCGACACGCCCCGTCATCCCTATACCCAGGCGCTATTGGCGCAGGTACCTGACGTCAGCCAGCGGCGGCGGCGTTACGCCGGGCTGGCCGGCGAGCCACCCAGCGTCTTCGCGCCGCCTACCGGCTGTGCCTTCCACCCGCGCTGCCCGCGTGCCGTGCCGCAGTGCCGCGAGCGAGCGCCTGTGTTGCATGAATCGGCGCCAGGCCACCACACCGCCTGCCACCTGGACGCTCCGGCTGTCGCCATCTCTTTACCCGACCTGAAACCCCAAGGAAGCCCACATCCATGAACCCGCACCCTCTTCGCTTCGCGTTGGCCAGCGCAGCATTACTCGGCGCGCTGACCGTCAAGGCGGATCCCTTGCGCATCGCCTTCGCCGACCCGGTCTCCTCGTTGGATCCGCAGCTCAACAACCATGCGGGTGACAGGTCCGTCGACCTGCACTTCTGGGATCTGCTGGTGGAGAACAACCACAACGCGCTGCAACCGGGACTGGCCAGGAGCTGGCGCAACCTGGACCCGTTGACCTGGGAGTTCAGCCTGCGTGACGACGTAAAATGGCAGGACGGCGTCCCCTTCACCGCCAAGGACGTGGTGTTCTCCTACCAGCGTGCGCGCCAGGTGCCAGGCAGCGTCGCCACCTTCGCCGGCTATCTGCGCACCGTCGCGGAAGTGGTGGCCAAGGACGACCACACCCTGGTCATCAAGACCAGTGTGCCCAACCCGGATCTGCCGCTGAACCTGGCCTCCGTGCATATCGTCAGCGAGCACGTGGGCAAGACCGCCGCTACCGAGGACTACAACAGCGGTAAGGCCCTGGTGGGCAGCGGCCCCTACCGCTTCAAATCTTACCTGCCAGGCGATCGCCTGGAGATGGTCCGCAACGAGACCTACTGGGGGCCGAAACCCACGTGGGAGGCCGTGAGCTATCGCTATGTGAACAATGCGGCGGCGCGTACGGCCGCCTTGCTCGCAGGCGATGTCGATGTCATCGACAAGGTGTCGGTCGCTGACCTTAAGCGACTTAAGAGTGCAGACCAGGTCAAGGTCTATGCCTACCCAGGCCTGCGGGTGCTGTTGCTGCAACCCAGCCAGCGTCCGGGACCTAATGAATTTATCCGCGACAACGCTGGCAAGCCACTGGCCGAGAATCCATTGCGTGACGCGCGGGTACGGCGTGCGCTGGATCTGGCCATCAACCGCCAGGCGCTGGTGGATCGCCTGCTACAGGGCGCGGCGAGTGCCGCTGACCAATGGATGCCTGCCGACACCTTTGGCTACAACGCCGCACTCAAACCCATTCCCAATGATCCGGCCGAGGCCAAGCGGCTGCTGGCGGAGGCCGGCTACCCAGAAGGCTTCCAGCTCACCCTGCACGTACCGAATGACCGCTACCCCCAGGCGCCGGAGGTGGCCCAGGCGGTCGCCCAGTTCTGGACCCGCATCGGCATCAAGACGCAGGTGGACGTGGTGCCCTGGGCAGTCTATGCCAGTCGCGCCGGCAAGAATGAATATGCCGTAAGTACCCTCGCCTGGGGTAACGGCACCGGCGAAGCCAGCTACGCCCTGGTCAACGTCCTGGCGAGCGTCGATCCGCAGAAGGGTATCGGCGCCTCCAACTGGGGTCGCTACAGCAATCCCCAGGTTGACCAGGCGCTGGCCGCTGCCACCGCCGAGTTCGATCCGCAGAAGCGCGCCGCGATTCTGGCCGACGCCGCCGCCGTGGTGCAAGGCGAGTCGGGCGTCCTGCCCCTCTTCCATTACCAGAACGTCTGGGCCGCTCGCAAAGGTCTGAAGGTAGAACCGCTCTCGAGCGACCGGACCACTGCCACCATGGTAAGCCCTCTATGAACACGCCCGATCTGCTCGATACCTTGGGCGCCTTTCCTGAATCGGTCTCTGCCCTACGTGACCGCCGTATCAAGGTAAAGGCAGCCACCGAGGCCAGCCTGGAAGCACTACTGTCCAGCGATCTCGAAAGCCTGAGCGTGGCCGAGCGGCTACAGGTGGCCGTCTTGGCCTGCCGCTTGAGCGGTTCGTCCTTGCTGGCGCAGCACTACGTTACCCTGGCCCTCGCGGAAGGCGTAGCCCCAGAGGACCTTGCTGGACTGGAAGCGAAGGGCGAACCCTGGTCGAACGATTACCCCACGCGTCTGGCCACCATCCTTCAATTCACCGCGACCCTGGTCCAGCGTCCACTGGACGGCGACCGAATCGCGCTGGAGCGATTGCTGACAGAGGCAGAGCTGACGATCAGCGACTGTGTGGTTCTGGCTCAGCTTGTCGGCTTTCTGACCTACCAGATCCGGTTATTGGCGGGCCTGCGCGCCATGGCTGCCGTGGAGCGTGACGCGTGACCGACTATCTCGATATCCAGGGCTTCACCGACCGCCCCTTGAACTGGCGCGCCTGGCTGCCGGTAGTGTCGTTGGATCAGGCAACCCCTGAGCAGATCGCGGTGCTGGAAAGCAGCCATCCGCAAGCGAAGGTCTCCGACTACTATCGCCTACTGGTTTGGCAGCCGTTGATCCTCGAGCAGCGCTCCGCAGCCTTCAACGCCATTATGTATGCGCCAGGAGGCCTTGCACGATCCGATCGCGAGCTGGCGAGCACGGTGGTATCCCGAATCAACGGGTGCGTGTATTGCGCCTCGGTCCATGCCCAGCGCTACCAGCAGCTGTCCAAGCAGCTGGCGCCAATTCCTGCGGTATTCGCTGACCCACAGGACGCCGGTGATACACCCCGGGAAAGGGCGATCGCGCAGTTCAGCGCTGGCCTGACGGTAGCCCCCGAAGAGATTGGACCGGATGATCTGCAGCGGCTGTATGAGGCAGGGTTGGGTGATCTGGAAATACTGGATCTGATCCACAGCGTGGCGATCTTCGCGTGGGCGAATCGGCTCATGCTTAACCTCGGGGAGCCGGAAGTGGCGCTGGAGTAGCGCGCTCTTTTGGATATTTCAGATCTGACAAAACGGAAGGTTGGCCCTGCCACTTACGAGGTGGAGACAACCTTCCGTCCAGCGTCACGTGATCCCTGCACCCGTCGCTCTCCTGGCAGGTCAGAGGCTGTCTCTGACTATTACCTCGCAGGTCAGCCGCTCGAGTGGAGCCTCTGGTACCTGCCCGTCCGCGACAGCGAGTATCCAACGGGCAGCATTCTCGCCAATGGCCGACGCAGGCGGACGAATCGTAGTCAACCTCGGCATCAGCATCCGCGCGAAGGGATAATCGCCGAAACCCAGCACCGCACATTGCTCCGGCACCCTTATCCCAGCATGCTGCGCAGCCAGTAGTCCACCCGCTGCCAGGTTGTCGTTGGCGAAAAAGATAAGGTCCACTGGCGTCGCTCCAGCATGCAATTGCTGCATTGCCTGCTCACCGGCCTCAAAAGGCGCAAGATCAGGCGCAGGCGTATGGACCAGGACGTCGACTCCCTTCTGCGCAAGAATCTCCGTGAAGCCTTGGCAGCGTTCTAGAGCGCTCAGGTCGCCGGTCGCGCTGTTCAGCACGAATGCCGGGCGGGCATAACCTCGGGCGTGGACGGCTTCTGCGGCCAGCACGCCGACCTCATAGTGAGAGAAGCCAATCTGTATAGGCTGGCGTTCGGGCCGGTAATCCCAGGTCTCCAACACCGGCAAGGCGGCCTGCTCGAGCATCCGCTCGGTCGCCTCGGTATGGAAATGGCTGGTCACCACCAAGGCTGCCGGTGCCCAGCCGAGAAAGGCACGTACCGCGCGCTCTTCCTGCTCGGCGGAGAAATAGCTGGAGGCCAGCAGCACCTGGTAGCCGTGCTCGCCGAGGGTGTCGCTGAACGCCTGGATGGTGGGGGCGAAGATGGGGCCGGAGATGTTGGGTACCACCATGCCGACGATGCGGTTATGGGCCGATGCCAGGCCGCCGGCCGCCTGGTTGGGCACGTAGCCGGTCTCGGCGACCACCTGGGCGATGCGTTCACGCTGGGCGGGCGAGACCTTGTCGGGACTATTGAAGAACCGCGAGACGGTCATGGTGGAGACTCCGGCGCTCGCCGCCACCTCGGCCAGGGTCACGCGCCCTGCCCCGCGTCTTTTGCGTGCCATTCGTTATAACCACCTGACTTTTCAATATTGGACCGCCGCGACGGCGACGTCGGAACATAATGATGTTAGCGCTAACAAGGAGGCGAGGAAAGCCGGTTGCAGCGCGACCGCCCGCTTAGGGCGCAACGGAATCAGGACCAGAGATCGTCATGTCGACCAGACCCACTGCGCGCTTCACCCTTCGCCCCCTGCCCCACGCCATCGCCCTGCTCGCCGCCATCAGCCAGGCGCCTCTGGTCGCTGCCGCCGATACCGATGGCGAGACGGTGACCCTGGACGCGGTCACCGTGACGGCCACGCGCCGTGAGGAAACCCTGCAATCGGTCCCCGTGGCCGTCAGCGTGGTGGATGGCGAGCAGCTCGAACGCGACAACCGCAGTGGCGTCGCCGGTCTCGCCCAGCAGGTGCCAACGCTCAACTTCCGCACCAATGCCTCGAACAAGGACACCGCGCTGTTCATCCGCGGCGTAGGCACCATCTCCACCTCGCCCGGCGTGGAGCCGACCGTGGCCACGGTGGTGGATGGCGTGGTGCTGGCGCGTCCTGGCCAGGCCACCCTGGAGTTGCTGGACCCGGAGCGGGTGGAGGTGCTGCGCGGCCCCCAGGGCACCCTGTTCGGCAAGAACGCCTCGGCCGGCGTTATCAATATCGTCACCCGCCAACCGCCCGCGGAGACCCGTGGTTACGTGCAACAGGACTGGTACCAGGGCAACGAGAGCCGGACCCGTTTCGGCATCGGCGGCACGCTGGTACCGGGGGTGCTGCGTGGCTCGCTCACCACCCTGGTCAGCAGCTACGACGGCAACGTCGACAACCAGAGCAACGGCCACGAGGTCAACGGCTATAACCATCGCGGTGCCCGGGGCAAGCTGGAATTCACCCCCAACGACGATCTCACCGTGACCCTGGCGGCGGACTATCTGCAGGCCCACGACGACATCCCCAACGGTGTGGTGGCCAAGACGCTCGATGCCTCATTCGCCAACGCCCTCGCCCCGGTCAGTGCCAGCGACCACAACCGCGATATCGTCAGCGACTATCGCAGTCGGGTGGAGGATGCCAACAAGGGGGTCTCGGCGCAGGTGGATTACCGGCTGGGCGACTTCACCCTCACCTCCATCACCGCCTGGCGCGGCTGGGATAACACCCAGTGGCAGGACGGCGACCGCCTGGGCACCATCAGTGCGGCCTTTCCCGGCATTGAAGACAAGGGCGACCTGGCCTTCGACCAGTATTCCCAGGAGCTACGCCTGGCCTCGCCCAAGGGCGGCTTCGTCGAATACGTGGCGGGTGCCTACTACATGCACGGCCATGACGACGAAACCTATCGCCGCAATCTGCGCAGCCCAACCAGCCTGCAGACCGGGGTGGCGGACTATGGCACCCGCAGCGACAGCAGCGCGCTGTTCGGCGAAACCACCCTCAACTTCACCGAGCGGCTGCGCGGCATCGCCGGCCTGCGCTACACCCACGACTACCTGAGCTACGACCATCGCCGTACCTCCACCTCGCCGGTGGCGGTCAACGGTATCCAACCGAGCACGGCCAGCAGCGGCTCGGTGGACGAAGACGGCTGGTCCGGCCGCCTGGGGGTGCAGTACGACCTGACCGACGACCTCATGGCCTATCTGACCTACTCCCGCGGCTACAAGGGACCGGCCTACAACGTCTTCTTCAACATGCAGCCGCGGGATACCGATCCGCTCAAGCCCGAAACCTCCAATACCTGGGAGCTGGGCCTCAAGGCCACGGCGTGGAATGGCCGCCTGACCGCCAATGGCGCCCTCTTCCACAGCACCTACGACAACTACCAGGCCAACTTCTTCGATACCGTGGCCAGCCAGGTGGTAACCCGCCTGATCAATGCCGGCAGCGTCACCAGCGAGGGCGCCGAGTTCGACCTGGCGCTACAGGCGACCCGAGCACTCAAACTCTCGGCGGCCCTGGCCTATACCCACGCCCGCATCGACAGCTTCAGCTGCCCGAGCGGCGCGGCCGCTTCCTGCAACGTCAACGGCAAGACCCTGCCCTTCGCGCCCGACTGGAAGAGCTACGTGCGCGCCGACTACAGCGTGCCGCTGGGTAACGGCCTGGACCTGGAGCTGGCCACCGACTACAGCTGGCAGAGCGAGGTGCAATACGACCTGTCGCAGAATCCCGATACCAAGCAAGGCGCCTACGGGATCTGGAATGCCAGCCTGGCGGTGGCCGACTACGATGCCGGCTGGCGGGTGGCGCTGATCGGCAAGAACCTGGCGGACAAGTCCTATTCGCCGCTGCTGGCCAGTGGCAGCGGCTACATCTATCGCCAGGTACCGCGGGACGACAGTCGTTATTTCGGCGTGCAGCTGCGCAAGGACTTCTGAGCATGAGCCGACAACTGCACCTGGGCGCCTTTCTCATGGCCACCGGTCACCATATCGCCGCCTGGCGCCATCCGTCCGTGCCGCGCGGTGCCGGGGTGGACATCGCGCACTACCGGGCGCTCGCCCGCCTGGCGGAAGCCGCCTGCTTCGACCTGCTGTTCATCGCCGATAGCGTGGCCGCTGCCGAAGGTCCCCAGGCCGCGCGCATGGCCCGCTCCGATCTGTTCGAGCCGCTCACCTTGCTGGCCGCGCTGTCCGGTGTGACCGAGCGCATCGGCCTGGTGGCCACGGTCACCACCAGCTATCACGAACCCTATTCGGTGGCCCGCGCCTTCGCCTCGCTGGACCAGCTGTCCGCGGGGCGCGCTGGCTGGAACCTGGTCACCTCCGATGCCGCCGCAGAGGCCGGCAATTTCGGCCGCGACAGCCATCTGGGGCATGCCGAACGCTATGTCCGTGCCAGCGAATTCCAGCAGGTGGTGAACGGCCTCTGGGACAGCTGGGCGGACGATGCCTTCGTCCGCGACCAGGCCAGCGGCCAGTACTACCGCGCCGATGGCGTCCGCGCCCTGGACCACCGTGGCGAGCACTTCGCCGTGCGCGGTCCGCTCAACGTGCCGCGCTCGCCCCAGGGCCGCCCGGTGCTGGTCCAGGCCGGCGCCTCGCCCGCCGGGCTCGACCTGGCGGCCCGCAGCGCCGAGGTGGTCTTCACCGCCCAGCCGGACCTCGCCAGCGCCCAGGCCTTCTACGGCGATCTCAAGCGGCGCGTGGCCGCCGCCGGGCGCTCTCCGGACTCTCTCAAGATCATGCCTGGCGTCTACGTCACCGTGGCCGCCACCGCCGCCGAGGCGCGGACCAAGGAAGCCGAATTGCGCGAGCTGGTCGATCCCCAGGTCGGCATCGCCCTGCTCGGACGCATGCTGGGCAACTTCGATCTCTCCGGCTATCCACCCGACGGCCCGCTGCCGGAACTGCCCCTGACCGACAGCGGCCAGCAATCACGCCAACGCCTGCTGACCGACCTGGCCCGCCGCGAAAACCTGAGCCTCGCCCAACTCGGCCGGCGCATCGCCGGCGGCCGGGGGCATCTGAGCCTGGTGGGCACGGCCAGCGAGGTCGCTGATGTGTTGCAACGCTGGTTCGAACAGGGCGCCGCCGACGGCTTCAATCTGATGGCGCCGCTGCTGCCGAGTGGCCTTGCGGACATCGTCCAGCACCTGGTTCCCGAATTGCAGCGCCGCGGCCTGTTTCGCAAGGCCTACCAGGGCCGCACCCTCCGCGAACACCTGGGCCTTGCGCAGCCCGCCAACCCCCATTTCACCTAGAGGAGCCCCTCATGGCCTATCACGCCGCGTCTGACCGCTACGACCGTATTCCCTATCGCCGCGTCGGCCGCAGCGGCCTGGTGCTGCCCGCCCTATCGCTGGGGCTGTGGCACAACTTCGGTGACAGTACGCCGCTGGAGCGCCAGCGCGCCCTGCTGCACACCGCCTTCGACCTGGGCATCAACCACTTCGACCTGGCCAACAACTACGGCCCGCCCTATGGCAGTGCCGAAATCAATTTCGGGCGGCTGCTGCGCGAAGACTTCGCCGCCTATCGCGACGAACTCATCATCTCCAGCAAGGCTGGCTGGGACATGTGGCCCGGCCCCTACGGCCAGGGTGGTGGCTCGCGCAAATACATACTCGCCAGCCTTGACCAGAGTCTCAAGCGCCTGGGCCTGGACTACGTCGACATCTTCTATTCGCACCGTTTCGATCCGGATACGCCCCTGGAGGAAACGGCCGGCGCCCTGGCCAGCGCTGTCCAGCAAGGCAAGGCGCTGTACGTGGGGATCAGTTCCTATTCCGGCACCAAGACCCGCGAGATCGCTGCGCTGCTGGCCGAGTGGAAGATCCCGCTGTTGATCCACCAGCCGGCCTACAACCTGTTCAATCGTTGGATCGAAAAGGATCTGCTGGACGCTACCGCGGAACTCGGCAGCGGCGTGATCGCCTTTACCCCTCTCGCCCAGGGTCTGCTGACGGACAAGTACCTCAATGGCGTGCCGGCCGACGCCCGGGTCAATCAGCCGGGTGGTCAGTCGTTGCAGCAAGGCCATCTCTCTGCCGAAAACCTGGAGCGCGTCCGCGCGCTGAACGCCATCGCCCAGCGCCGCGGCCAGAGCCTGGCGCAACTCGCCCTGGCCTGGACCCTGCGCGCCCCGCACGTGACCAGCGCCCTGATCGGCGCCAGCCGGCCGGAGCAGATCGTCGAGAACGTAGCGGCCCTGGACAACCTGGCCTTTACCGCCGAAGAGCTGGCCGAGATCGACACCCATGCGGTCGAAGGTGGCATCAATCTCTGGGCCAAGCCATCGAGTGCCGAATGAATCGTCGCACCTTACTCAAGCAACTGGGTGCCGTCGTCGTGGCGGCGCCCCTGGCCCGCGCCTGGGGCGAAACGGCTAGACCGGCGCGACTGCGGTTGGGTTACCAGAAGGGCTCCATCGCCCTGGTGCTGGCCAAGGAGCACCGGCTGCTGGAACGCGCCTATCCACAGCTCGCCCTAGACTGGCTGGAATTCCCCGCCGGACCGCAAATGCTCGAGGCGCTCAATCTCGGCCGTCTCGATGTCGCCTCCACCGGCGACCTGCCGCCGCTGTTCGCCCAGGCGGCCGGTGCCGACCTGGTGTACATCGGTGCCGAGCCGGCCAAACCCAGGGCCGAAACGCTGCTGGTGCCCGTGGGCAGTCCACTGCACAGCGTCGCCGAGCTCAAGGGCAAGCGCATCGGCCTGCAGAAAGGCTCCAGCTCCCACAACCTGGTGCTGCGACTGCTGCAGCGCGAGGGCCTGGCCTTCAGCGACATCCAGCCCGTCTACCTCGCCCCGGCGGATGCCAATGCCGCCTTCAGCCAGGGCAGTCTGGATGCCTGGGCGATCTGGGCCCCCTATTCGGCCCTGGTGCTGCACCAGGGGCAGGCACGCCTGCTGGCGGATGGCACGGGCCTGGGTCTCAACGGCCCGCTGTATACCGCACGGCGCGACTATGCCCGCGCCCATGGCGCCTTCCTGAACGAGTTGTTGGCCCAGCTCAGCCAGGCCGAAGCCCTGACCCGTAGCGACCGCGAAGGCAGCCTGGACATCCTGGTCCGGGTAATGGGCCTGGACCGGCAGGTGGTGGCCGATTACCTCGACCATCGCCCGCCCTCGCCTATCGGCCCCATTACCCCCGAGATACTGGCCGCGCAGCAGCGGTCGGCTGACCTCTTCGTCAGCAATGGACTCTTGCCACGCAAGGTAGAGGTAAAGGCCGCGCTTATTTAATCAGGAAGTTCGACCACGTCGCTACACAGCAGATAATTATCCCAACGCCGGACGGACAACTTCCGCCCGGTGCTTCAACGCCTGCCTTTTATATCTAGCCAACGAACCTTCAGTTATTGGGCAAGAGTTATTCGACGCGGCTATTGTCACTCTCCCACTGTGCTTTTTGGATTACCCATGTCGTCCCTTGATATCAGTGTCTTCGCCAATAAGTTGCCGGCTGCCTGGGAGTCGCGTGTCATCTCGCGAGTGGGTTCTGCCGCCATCAAGATCCTGCGTATGGATGGGCAAGCGCTGCCCGAAGAAGTCCATGGCTATACCGAGGTGCTGCTGGTCCTCGACGGCGTCTTGCACCTGGAGAGTGAGGGCCGCGCGCTCGCGATAGGCGCTGGCGAACTTTTCGAGGCACGCCTTGGCGTACCTCATCGGGTCCTGGCCGGCAGCCACGGCAACCTGGTGATCATCGATCAGGATTGAGCTACGCAGACGAAAACGCCCTGGTCGAGGGCTCTCGACCAGGGCGCCGGTTCCATATCGCTCAGCGGGCAGTGATCACCGCCAACTTGGTGATACCCGCCTTCTCGATGGCCGCCATGGCCTTGGCCACCTGGCCGTAATTGGCACCGTCGTCGGCCTGTAGCTGCACCCGCAGCTGGGGGTCTTGCTGCTTGGCGCTCTCCAGGTTGGTGCGCAACAGCTCCGGCTGGATCTCGTTCTTGTTGAGGAACCACTTGCCGGCGCCGTCGATGCTCACCACCAGGGGGTCCTTCTGCTCCACCGGCGCCACGGCTTCGGTCTTGGGCAGATTGATGGGGATGGAATTGGTCAACAGCGGCGCGGTGACGATGAACACCACCAGCAGCACCAGCATCACGTCCACCAGCGGCGTGACGTTGATCTCGCTCATCACCTCATCGTTGTCCTGGGTCGAAAAGGCCATGTCACACCGCCTCCTTTACTGTGTGGCCAGCCGAGCTGCGCCGGGCGTTGGGATGCACCAGCACCTTGAAGGCACTCTTTTGCGCCAGGCTATAGAAGTCATGGGCGAAATCGTCGAGATCCGCGGCCTTGAGCTTGAGACTGCGCACGAAGTAGTTGTAGACCAGCACCGCCGGCACGGCGACGGCGATGCCGACGCCCGTGGCGATCAGCGCCGCGCCTATGGGGCCGGCCACGGTTTCCAGGCTGGCACTGCCTGCGGCACTGATGCCCTTGAGCGCTTCCATGATGCCCCAGACGGTGCCGAACAGACCGATGAAGGGCGAGGTGCTGCCGATGCTGGCCACCACCGCCAGGCCCGATTCCAGCGAGCGACGCTCCCGCACGATCTGCTGGCGCAGGGCGCGCTCCAGGCGATCCTGGTGATTGATCGCCTGGGCCAGGTCCGCCGGGGTGCCCTCGTCGTTGACCGCGATGGCGGCGTAACCCGCGGCGGCTACCCGCGCCGCGGCGCCGGGCTGGTTATGGCTGAGTTCGGCGCCGGCCGCGAGGTTGGGCGCTGCCCAGAACAGCTTCAGGAAGCGTCGATCCTGTCCGCGTAGGCGACCGAACTGGGCGCCCTTGAGCAGCGCCAGGCCCCAGGTAACCACGGAGAAGCCGATCAGCAGCCAGATCACGGCGCCTTCGACGGATTGGGTGGGAGACAGCAGCGTCGTCATGATGGATATCCTCGAATGATGGCGGATCAGCGAATCTTGAAATCGATGGGGACGGTGACCCAGCCTTCGATGGCCTGGTCACCCTTCTTGGCGGGCACGAAGCTCCAGCGCCGGACCGCCGCCACGGCCGCCTCGTCGAGTTGGCTCCGCCCGGCGCTCTGCTGGATCTGGATGTCACCGGGACGCCCGTTGGGCAGCACCCGCACCCGCAGCAATACCGTGCCTTCCCAATTGCGGCGCAGGGCTAGGGCGGGATACTCGGGCGCCGGATTGCGCAGGTAGCCGGCGGTTGCCGACGCTGGGGTTTCCTTGACCGATGCGGGTGGCGGCGCGGGCGGAGCCGGCTGGGGCGCCGGGGCGGCCTGGGGCGGTGGCGAGGGCGGCGTCTCCGGCTTGGGCACCGGTTGGGGT
>NZ_JAPDIQ010000007.1:0-127521 GCF_029872515.1 Pseudomonas flavocrustae
CGCGGGCCGCCAGGGACAGGCCCTGGGCGTGGTTGCCGGCGCTGGCGGTGATCACCCCGCGGGCCTTCTCGCTGGCCGAGAGGCTGGCCAGCTTGGTGTAGGCGCCGCGGATCTTGAAGGAAAACACCGGCTGCAGGTCTTCGCGCTTGAGCAGCACCTGGCAGCCCAGCCGCTCGGACAGCGCCCGCGCCGGTTGCAGGGGCGTTTCGATCGCCACGTCGTAGACGGGGGCTTCGAGGATCTTGCGGGCATAGCGATGCAAGAGATCGGTGGCGGGTTCCTGGACGGTCATGGCGGGCTCCTGGGGTGTTTCGTCGGGGCCCAGGAGTCAGAAAGTACAAACCCGCCTCTTGGGCGGGTCTGGTTACGCAGCTAACGCTGTCCCGCCATCAGGTAATGGCGGTAATAATGCTGGGGCGTTGGCGGCTGCGCGTGTTCATGAGCGCTACCCTAGGGCCTGGCCGGGCACGGCGTCAAGCGGCGCCGATGGCTGTGGCACAATGGTCAACCTGTTGCCCACTTCCCGCGACCCGATCGCCTCTGCCGAGAATCCCGATGGCCCGCAAGAAAGCTCCCGACTTCGAACAATCCCTGGCCGAACTGCAGACCCTGGTGGAACGCCTGGAGAGCGGCGAGCTGTCCCTGGAGGACTCCCTCGGCGCCTTCGAACAGGGCATCCGCCTGACCCGCGAATGCCAGGGTGCCCTGGCCCAGGCCGAGCAGAAGGTGCAGATCCTGCTGGAAAAGGACGGCGAACTCAGCACCGCCCCCTTCGCCCCGGTCGGGGACGACGCATGATCGAGGCCTACCAGCAACGCTGCCAGACCCGCGTCGATACCGCCCTTGCCCCGCTCTTCACCGCCCCCCGCGCCGAACTCGCCCGGCTCTATGCCGCCATGGCCTACAGCGTCATGGGTGGCGGCAAGCGGGTACGGCCGTTGCTGGTCTATGCCGCCTGCGAAGCCCTGGGTGGCGATCCGGCGCGCGCCGACCAGGCCGCCTGCGCGGTGGAGCTGATCCACGCCTATTCCCTGGTCCACGACGACCTGCCGGCCATGGACGATGACGACCTGCGCCGCGGCCGGCCCACCACCCACAAGGCCTATGACGAGGCCTGCGCCATCCTTGCCGGCGACGGCCTGCAGACCCTGGCCTTCGAGACCCTGCTGGCGGCGCCCCAGGCTGCCGCGGTGCGACTGGAGATGATCGCGGTACTGGCGCGCGCCAGCGGTCCGGCGGGCATGGTCGGCGGCCAGGCCATCGACCTGGAGTCGGTCGGCCGGCGCATCGACCAGCCGGCGCTGGAGACCATGCACCTGCACAAGACCGGCGCCCTGATCGCCGCCAGCGTGCAACTCGGCGCCCTGGCCAGCGAAGCCGCCGGTGCCGCCGAGCGCGACGCCCTGGCCCGTTATGCCGAGGCCATCGGCCTGGCCTTCCAGGTCTGGGACGACGTGCTCGACATCGAAAGCGATACCCAGACCCTGGGCAAACGCCAGGGCGCCGATCTCGCCCGCGACAAACCGACCTACCCGGCGCTGCTCGGCCTGGACGCCGCCAAGGCCTATGCCCTGGAGCTGCGCGACACCGCCCTGGCCGCCATCGAGCCGCTTGGCACTCCGGCCGAACCCCTGCGCGCCCTGGCCCGCTACATCGTGGAACGACGTAGCTAGACGCGCCTCCGGCGGAAAAACTCGTGCCCCGGGCCGCATTTGCCCCCGGGTCCGTTGTCACAGGGGCATAACAAGACGCCCTGCCCGCTGTTGGGATGCCACGCGGGCATCGGGTAAACTGCCTAATTCTCTGCGCAAAGTGATCAGCCAGATGCCCAAGACGTTTCACGAGATTCCCCGCCAGCGTCCCGCGACGCCCCTGCTCGACCGCATCGACTCGCCGGTCCAGCTGCGCCAGCTCGGTGACGCCGAGCTGGAAGCCGTCGCCGACGAACTGCGCGCCTTTCTCCTGTGGACCGTGGGCCAGACCGGCGGTCACTTCGGCGCCGGCCTGGGTGTCATCGAACTGACCGTGGCCCTGCACTACGTCTTCAACACCCCGGAAGACCGGCTGGTGTGGGATGTCGGTCACCAGGCCTATCCGCACAAGATCCTCACCGGCCGTCGCGAAGGCATGGCCAGCCTGCGCCAGAAGGACGGCCTGGCCGCCTTCCCGCGCCGCAGCGAGAGCGAGTACGACACCTTTGGCGTCGGTCACTCCAGCACCTCCATCGGCGCCGCCCTGGGCATGGCCATCGCCGCCCAGCTGCAGGGGCTCGAGCGCAAGTCGGTCGCTGTGATCGGCGACGGCGCCCTGACCGCGGGCATGGCCTTCGAGGCGCTCAACCACGCATCTGACACCGGCGCCAACATGCTGGTGGTGCTCAACGACAACGACATGTCCATCTCGCGCAACGTCGGTGGCCTGTCCAACTACCTGGCGCGGCTGCTTTCCAGCCGCACCTACCAGCACCTGCGCGAGAACGGCAAGAAGGCCCTCTCCAAGCTGCCCGGCGCCTGGGAAATCGCCCGCCGCACCGAAGAGGCCGCCAAGGGCATGCTGGTACCCGGCACCCTGTTCGAGGAGCTGGGCTGGAACTACATCGGCCCCATCGACGGCCACGACCTGCCGACCCTGGTCACCACCCTGCGCAACCTGCGCGATGCCAAGGGTCCGCAGTTCCTCCACGTCATCACCCGCAAGGGCAAGGGCCTGTCCATCGCCGAGGCCGATCCCATCAGCTACCACGCCATCACCAAGCTGGAGCCGCTGGACGCCAAGCCCAAGCGCCCGGGCGCACCCAAGTACTCCAACATCTTTGGCGACTGGCTGTGCGACATGGCCGCCGCCGATACCAAGCTGGTGGGCATCACCCCGGCGATGAAGGAAGGCTCCGACCTGGTCCGCTTCGCCGAACGCTATCCCGAGCGCTACTTCGACGTGGCCATCGCCGAGCAGCACGCGGTGACCCTGGCCGCGGGCCTGGCCTGCGATGGCATGAAGCCGGTGGTGGCCATCTATTCCACCTTCCTGCAGCGTGGCTACGACCAGCTGATCCACGACGTGGCGGTGCAGAACCTGGACGTACTCTTCGCCATCGACCGCGCCGGCCTGGTCGGCGAAGACGGCCCGACCCACGCCGGCAGCTTCGACCTGTCCTACCTGCGCTGCATTCCCGGCATGGTGATCATGGCGCCCAGCGACGAAAACGAGCTGCGCCGCCTGCTCACCACCGGCTATCGCCACCAGGGCCCCGCCGCGGTGCGCTACCCGCGCGGCAGCGGTCCCAACGCCGCCCTCGATCCGGGCCTGGAACCCCTGCCCATCGGTAAGGGCGTGGTGCGTCGCCAGAGCGGCCTGAAGAGCGGCCCCAAGGTCGGCTTCCTGGTGTTTGGCGTGCAACTGGCCGAGGCCCTGCAGGTCGCCGAGCGCCTGGACGCCAGCGTGGCCGACATGAGATTCGTCAAGCCGCTGGACGAGGCGCTGATCCGCCAGTTCGCCGCGGACCACGATCTGCTGGTCACCGTCGAGGAAAACAGCGTCATGGGCGGCGCCGGCAGTGCGGTCAACGAATTCCTGCAGGCCAGTGCCCTGGTCCAGCCCGTGCTCAACCTGGGCCTGCCGGACAGCTACATCGAACACGCCAAGCCGGCCGACATGCTGGCCGAGTGCGGCCTTGATGAAGCCGGCATCGAGCGCGCGGTCCGCGAGCGCCTGGCCCTCCCGGACCTTGCGGCAGCGCCGACCGGTCTGCGCAAGGAAGCCTGAGCGGCAGCCAGGCTGAGATGAAAAAAGGCGCCCTAGGGCGCCTTTTCCACGTCTTCGTTCTGATGCAGATTGCCGAGCATATGGCCGAGCTTGCCGGCCTTGGTCAGCAGATAGCGGCGATTGTGCGGATTGAGGCCTTCCTGCAGCGGCACCCGCTCGGCGACCGGAATGCCCAGGACCTCGAGCGCCTTCACCTTGCGCGGATTGTTGGTCATCAGGCGCAGCGAAGTGACCCCCAGGTGGTCGAGCATCGGCTTGCACAGCGCATAGGTGCGCTGGTCGGCGCCGAAGCCCAGGCGCTCGTTGGCTTCCACGGTATCGGCCCCGGCATCCTGCAGCTCATAGGCGCGGATCTTGTTGAGCAGGCCGATGCCACGCCCTTCCTGACGCAGATAGAGCAGCACGCCACGACCGGCTTCGGCGATGGCGCGCAGCGCCGCCTCCAGCTGGAAGCCGCAGTCGCATCTCAGGCTGAACAGCGCGTCGCCGGTCAGGCACTCGGAATGCAGGCGGCCCAGCACCGGCTCGCCATCGGCCACGTCACCGAAGGTCAGGGCGACATGCTCCTTGCCATCGGTCTCGTCGAGGAAACCGTGCATGGTGAACAGGCCGAAGGGGGTGGGCAATTGGGAGGCGGCGACAAAGACGACGGACACCTGCGGGCTCCTGGCGGGGAAAGACGTACATTGTAACCTTTTCCCCGGGCCCGGCGTCATCGCCAGGGGTTATGACGTCGATACCCGCTGATCTATCAGCGTGCCTGCACGTAGAAGATGCCCTGGGCCTCCCGCCAGCCCACGCGATTGAGGAAACTCATGCCCAGCAGGCCCTGGCTGGGATAGTTGCCCTCCAGGACCATGGCGTCCACCCCGACCACCTCGATATCACCCAGGCGCACCTGCTTGAGCGTGGTGCGCCAGGCGCGGGCATGACCGCTGGCGGTTTCCACCCAGCCCGGGGTGCCGTCGCGATAGCTGATGCCCAGCTGATCGGCCTGGGCGCCACTCAGGGCGACACTGGTGGCGCCGGTGTCCACCAGCAGCGACACCGGACGGCCATTGACGTTGGCGGTGACCTGGTAATGACCGTTGTTGCTGCGCGGCACGCTGAATTCTCGGCGCTGCGGAGCGCTGTAGCCGTCGCTGTATTCGCGGTCGAGGGCAAAGGTCTGGGTCCGGCCGTCGATACGCAGCACCGCCTGCTGGGGATCGGCGCTGACCACCTCGACGTCGTCCAGGCGCTGGCCGACTCGCAGCAATTTGCGCTGGCCATTGACGTTGACCACCGCGGCGCCATTGAACAACCCCACGACCCTGACCTGGGGTTGCGCCCAGGCGAGCGTACCGACGGCCCAGATGAGGCCGCACGCGCCCAGTCTCTTCACTGCCCTGCTCCTTGGGCCTGCGTCTCGTCAGCCGACGAGATGACCCCAACCGATGTGTAATCCCTGAACCACCAGCCAGGCGAGGATGCCGGCCAGTACATCGTCGACCATGATGCCGACGCCGCCGCGGACATTGACATCCAGCCAGCGGATTGGCCAGGGCTTGCAGATGTCCAGCACGCGGAAGGCGACGAAACCCACCAGCAGCCAGATCAAGCCCGGAGGCGCCAGCCAGAAGGTGATCCAGATGCCGACCATCTCGTCCCAGACGATGCCCTCGTGGTCGTGCACGCCCAGCTCCCGGGCGACCTTGCCGCACAGCCAGCAGCCGAACACGGAGAGCAGCACCAGCAGCAGCGGATAGCTCCAGCCGCTGAGCAACTGCCAGAGCGGCACGAAGGGCAAGGCGATCAGTGACCCCCAGGTGCCGGGCGCCTTGGGCAGGGTGCCGGAACCCAGGCCAAAGGCCAGGAAGTGCCAGGGATCGCGCCAGACCGACAGGGGGACCGGCTGGGCGGGGGCTTGCTGTTCGCTCAAGGATGGACTCCGCGCCAGGGCGCTAGAAATGTTGGAAACCGGTGTGTATCGGCGTCAGCGGCTGACCGTCGGCGGCGAGCACCTGGACGCCGCTACCCGTCTCGACCCGCCCGATCACCTGTGCCTGGGGCCAGGCGGCGGCCAGGGCCGGCGCCTGCTCGGGCGGCAGGGTGAAGACCAGCAGGTAGTCGTCGCCGGCGCCCAGGGCCAGGCGCAGCACCTCGTCGGCGGGGAAGAGTTCGGTCAGCGCAGGACTCACCGGCAGCCGCGCCGTCTCCACGACCAGGCGGACGCCGGAGGCGGCGGCGATGTGGCCGCAATCGGCGACCAGGCCGTCGGAAACGTCCTGGGCCGCCGTCGCCCGCCCGCGCAGCCAGAGGCCGAGCTCGAATTGCGGCTGGGGTGCCCAGTAGCGCGCCAGCAGGTGCCGACTGGCGGCGCCCTCCGCTGCACGCTGACCGAGGACGAAGGGCAAGGCCCCGCCCGCCTCACCCGGCGCACCGCCCAGGCACAGCAGATCGCCCGGGCGGGCACCGCTGCGCAGCAGCGCCTGGCCGGCCGGCACCTGGCCGAAGACCGTGAGGGTGAGGGACAGCGGACCGCGAGTGGTGTCACCACCGACCAGGCGCAGCTCGCACTGTTCGGCCATCTGCGCGAGGCCTGCCGCCAGGCCTTCCAGCCAGGCGGGCTCGACGGACGGCAGGGTCAACGCCAGGGTGAAACCCAGGGGCGCGGCGCCCATGGCGGCCAGGTCGCTGGCGCTCACTGCCAGGGCACGCTGGCCGAGGCCATGGGCATCCGGGCAGGGATCGGGGAAATGCACCCCGGCGGTCAGGGTGTCGGTGGAGACCGCCAGTTGCTCACCGGGAGCGGGTGCCAGCAGCGCGCAGTCATCGCCGATGCCCAGCGCCACGCCGGGACCGCCGCGAGCGCAGGGCGCCGCGGCGAAATAGCGACGGATGAGTTCGAATTCACCCATGCCGACGTGGGCAATCAGCGCTTGCCGCGCAACTCGGCGCTGCGCAGCTTGGGCGCCAGCTTGTCCAGCACGCCGTTGACGAACTTGTGGCCATCGGTGGCGCCGAAGATCTTGGCCATCTCGATGCCTTCGTTGATCACCACCCGGTAGGGCACGTCGATGCGCTTGAGCAGCTCGTAGCAGGACAGCCGCAGCACGGCCAGCTCGACCGGATCCACCTCGTTCATGGCGCGGTCCAGGCAGGGCAGGATCAGACCGTCGATCTCGCTCTTGTTGGCCGGGACGCCATGCAGGACTTCATGGAAGTAGGCGCCGTCGACCTTGGCGAAATCGTTGTCGACGCGAAACTGCGCCTCGATCTCGTTGATCGCCTGGCCCGCCATGTGCCACTGGTACAGGGCCTGGACCGACAGGCTGCGCGCTTCGCGGCGAGCAGCCAGTTTGCCGGTGGGGGCCTTCTTGCCCGCGGGCTTGCCGGCCGCGGGCGGAGTCAGATCGCCGCTCACTTGGCCTCCAGCTGCGCCAGCAGGCTGACCATTTCCAGAGCGGACAGGGCCGCTTCGGCGCCCTTGTTGCCGGCCTTGGTGCCGGAGCGCTCGATGGCCTGCTCGATGGAGTCGACGGTGAGGACGCCAAAGGACACCGGTACGCCGAATTCCATGGAGACCTGGGCCAGGCCCTTGGTGCACTCGCCGGCCACGTATTCGAAGTGGGGGGTGCCGCCACGGATCACCGCGCCGAGGGCGATGATGGCGTCGAATTCGTCGCGCTGGGCGATCTTCTGCACCGCCAGCGGGATCTCGAAGGCGCCAGGGACGCGGATGATGGTCAGGTCGTCCGGCTTGATGCCGTGACGCACCAGGGCGTCGATGGCGCCCTGCAGCAGGCTTTCGACGACGAAGCTGTTGAAACGACCGACCACCAGGGCGAAGCGGCCCTGGGGAGCGATGAAGGTGCCTTCAAAGGTCTTGATGTTCATGTGCGGGTCCAGTTGTCAAAGAGCCGGACGGCCGGCAGTGCCAGGCCGTCCGTGGAAATCCAGGTGAAGCGCGCCGCACCACCCGGGCGGGGCGCGCCAGGCGGAAGGGTCATTCTTCAGGAGGCAGATAGTCTACTACTTCCAGGTCGAAGCCGGATATGGCGTTGAACTTCATCGGCGAGCTGAGCAGGCGCATCTGACGAATGCCCAGGTCGCGGAGGATCTGCGAACCGGCACCGACGGTGCTGTAGGTGGACAGCGCCTTGGGCACCGGCAGCGGCTCGCGCAGGTGCGCCAGCAGGTCGTCGCCCTCGATCGAGTGACCGAGCAGCAGCACCACGCCGGTGCCCTCGCGGGCCACGCGCTCCATGGCGCCACGCAGACTCCAGCGACCCGGTTGCTGCACCTGCAGCAGGTCGCGCAGCGGATCCATGTTGTGCACCCGCACCAGCGGCAGCTCCTGGCCGGCCAGGTCGCCACGGATCAGCGCCAGGTGGACGTCGCCCTCCACCTCGTCGCGGTAGGTCACCAGCTTGAACGGACCGAGCTCGGTCTCCAGCTGCTGCTCGTCGATGCGCTTGACGGTGTGCTCGTGGAGCAGGCGGTAGTGGATCAGATCGGCGATGGTGCCGACCTTGAGGCCATGCTGCTCGGCGAAGGCTTCGAGTTCGTCGCGACGGGCCATGGTGCCGTCGTCGTTCATCACCTCGCAGATCACCCCGCTCTCGGCGAAACCGGCCATGCGCGCCAGGTCGCAGGCGGCTTCGGTATGGCCGGCACGGGCCAGCACGCCGCCGGGCTGGGCCATCAGCGGGAACATGTGGCCGGGGCTGACCACGTCGCCGGCCTTGGCGTCCTTGGCGATGGCGGCCTGCACGGTACGGGCGCGGTCGGCGGCGGAGATGCCGGTGCTGATGCCCTCGGCGGCCTCGATGGAGACGGTGAACTTGGTGCCGAAGCCGGAGGCGTTGCGGCTGGCCATCATCGGCAGGTTGAGGCGCTCGCAGAGGCCCTTGCTCATGGGCATGCAGATCAGGCCCCGCGCGTGGCGGGCCATGAAGTTGATGTGTTCGGCGGTGACGCATTCGGAGGCGATGATGATGTCGCCTTCGTTCTCGCGGTCCTCGTCGTCCATGAGGATGACCATCTTGCCCGCGCGGATGTCCTGGATGATGTCTTCGATGCTGGAAAGTGCCACGGTGTCGTCCTTAGCGCTGCAGATAGCCGTGTTCGGCGAGAAAGGTTTCGGTGACGCCGCCCTTGCTGGACTCGGCGGCCTTGTCGCCCAGTAGCAGGCGCTCCAGGTAGCGGGCCAGCAGGTCCACCTCCAGGTTCACCCGCCGACCGGGGCGGTAGTCGGCCATGATGGTCTCGCCGAGGGTGTGGGGGACGATGGTCAGCTCGAATTCGGCGCCGTCCACCGCGTTCACCGTGAGGCTGACGCCGTCCACGGTGATCGAGCCCTTGAGGGCGATGTAGCGGGCCAGCTCGGCCGGGGCACGCAGGCGAAACTGCACGGCGCGGGCATTATCGGTGCGGGAGACCACTTCGCCGAGGCCGTCCACGTGGCCGCTGACCAGGTGGCCGCCGAGGCGACTGGTGGGCATCAGCGCCTTTTCCAGGTTGACCTTGCTGCCGGGCTTGAGGCCGCCCAGGCTGGTGAGGCTCAGGGTCTCGCGACTGACGTCGGCCCAGAAGCCGTCGCCAGGCAAGTCCACGGCGGTAAGGCAGACTCCGTTGACGGCGATGCTGTCGCCGAGCTTGACGTCGGCAAGGTCGAGCTTGCCGGTGGCGACATAAAGGCGCACGTCTCCGCCCTTGGGCGTGAGCGCGCGGATCTCGCCGAGGGCTTCGATGATTCCGGTAAACATCAGCTCAGGCCTCCGCGAGGTAGAGCCAGAAAGGCGGTGCAGCTAGACATCGACGAACTCCTGTTTCGGTGAAAAAACAGGGCGTACGGACAGAAGGGAAATCAGACGGACGAGGGGCTCGCACCCCTGCCAGGCAAGGCTATCCCGTTCTCTCTCATCCGGACTATGACCGTCGGCCCCGGAATCCAACCGGGTCTGCTGACCTCTCCCGCCGCAGAGGACGAGAGAGCGCTCGCGGGCTCGTCCCGACTTATCGGGCGTTACCGCCGGTGGGGAATTGCACCCCGCCCTGAGAACTCGCCACCCGAGGGCAGCGCAGGTTTTGTAACACAGTTCGCCGCCGCGGGGCCAGGGGCGTCAGGTGTCCCTGGCCGGTCGGGCGATCAGGTGCAGGTCGGCGCCTACCGGGGTGACGCTGAGGATCTCCAGCTGCGGGGCCTCGGCCAGGTGCACCAGCGGCCAGTCCAGCAGCGGCCGGGCGCTGGAACCGAGGAACCTGGGCGCCAGGAACAGGTGATATTCGTCGACCAGCCCGGCCTGGGCGAAGGCACCGGCCAGACGCGGCCCGGCTTCCACCAGGACGTCATTGACCTGCTCGCTGCCCAGGCGGGTCAGCAGGGCCGCCAGATCGACCTGGCCCTGGCTACCGGGCAGCGCCAGGTAGTCGTGACCGGCCGCTGCATAGCCGGGCGCCGCCGCGGCCATACCGGCGACCCGTGCCGCGCCGGCCTGAAAGAAGGGGGCATCCAGCGGCACCCGGCCACGGCCGTCCACCAGCAGCCGCTGCGGCGTACGCAGGGTGGCCAGTTGCAGTTCGTCTCCGCTCAGGCCCAGTTCCGCCTGACGCACGGTCAGGCGGGCGCCATCGGCCAGCACGGTATCGGCGCCGGTGATCACCACCCCCGCCTCGGCGCGCAGCCGCTGGACGCTCTGGCGCGCCGCCGGGCCGGTGATCCACTGGCTTTCGCCATTGGCCATGGCGGTGCGGCCATCCAGACTCAGGGCCAGCTTGACCCGCACGAAGGGCCGCCCGGTGAGCATGCGCTGGATGAAGCCGGCGTTGAGCGCTCGCGCCTCGGCTTCCAGGACGCCAGCGCGGGTGGCGATGCCGGCGGCGGAGAGCCGCGCCAGGCCGCGCCCGGCCACCAGCGGATTGGGATCGGTCATGGCCGCCACCACCTCGGCCACGCCGGCGGCTACCAGGGCATCGGCGCAAGGCGGGGTGCGGCCATGATGGCTGCAGGGCTCCAGGGTCACATAGGCAGTGGCGCCACGCGCCGCCTCCCCCGCCTGGCGCAGCGCGTGCACCTCGGCATGGGGACCGCCGGCCTGGCGGTGCCAGCCTTCGCCTACCACCTGGCCGTCGCGGACGATGACGCAGCCCACCCGCGGATTGGGCGCCGTGCTGTAGCGGCCGCAGGCGGCCAGCGCCAGGGCGCGGGCCATCCAGACTTCGTCGCTCCCCATGGCGCTCATACCGGCTGCTTGCCCGGATCCTGGGCCAGGCGCTCGATCTCGTCGCGGAATTCGGCCAGGTCCTGGAATTGCCGATAGACCGAGGCGAAGCGGATGTAGGCCACCTGGTCCAGCTTGCGCAGTTCGTCCATCACCAGTTCACCCACCACCCGCGAACGGATCTCGCGCTCGCCAGTGGCGCGCAGGCGGTGCTTGATCAGGGCGATGGCTTCTTCCAGACGCTCGACGCTGACCGGCCGCTTCTCCAGGGCACGCTGCATGCCGGCGCGCAACTTGTCCTCGTCGAAGGGCTGGCGGGTGCCGTCCTGCTTGATCAGCCGTGGCAGCACCAGTTCGGCGGTCTCGAAGGTGGTGAAGCGCTCCTGGCAGGCCAGGCACTCACGTCGCCGGCGCACCTGCTCACCGGCCGCGACCAGCCGGGAATCCGTGACCTTGGTGTCGTGGGCGCCGCAGAAGGGACAATGCATGAGAGAGTCGATCGCCGGAAGGGAAAGCCCTCATGGTACCCGATCACTCCCTGCCGGGAACCTCCGGGTGCCTGACGAATCGACAGCCAGGGGCCGCCGGGCTATAAGAGCGCCCTGTGTTCGACGACCTCTCCAGCCTCCCGTGCAGCCCTCGCCGGCCGCGACCTCCGGATCCCGCCATGACCCCACGCGCCCTCCTGCCCCTGCTCTTCACCGGTCTGCTCGCGGCCTGCTCCAGCCCACCCGAAACCACGCCGCCGCAGCCCACCACCCCGGCCGACGAACCGGTTCCGGTGGTCGGTGCCCCCACTCCGGCCAACCTGCGCGAGATCTCCGGGGTGCTGCGCAATGCCCAGGGTCTGGTCCCGGCGGGTGCCCAGGTCGAGATCGCGCTGCTGGCGGTCAACGCCAAGGGCCTGCCCCAGCGTCTGCTGGCCAGCGAGACGGTGACCGGCAAGGGCGCGCCCCTGGCCTTCCGCCTGCCCTTCAATCCAGAGATCTTTCCCACCCGCCCGGATCTCAAGGTGGAATTCCACGCGCGCCTGATCCAGGCCGGGCAACTGGCCAGCTATCTGCCGCCGGTGAATGTCGGCGGACCGACCACGCAGAATCTCGGCGAACTGGTGCTGAACCAGACCCCGTGACGCCCCCTGCCGATCTCGCTGCCGCCCTGACCGCCCTGCTGGGCGACGCCTGCCTCTCCTTGCAGGCATTGCCCGGCAGCGACCTGTCGCTGTGGCTGATCGATCCGGCCAATATGGCGCGGGCCTTTTCCCCGGCGGAAACCCAGCGCCTGCTGGAGGCACCGCCCTACTGGGCCTTCTGCTGGGCCAGCGGTCTGGCCCTGGCGCGCTGGATCGTCGCCCATCCCGAGCACGTCGCCGGCCGCCAGGTGCTGGATTTCGGCAGCGGCTCGGGCATCGCCGGACTCGCCGCCGCGCGGGCCGGCGCGGCGCGGGTGGTCTGCTGCGACCTCGATCCGCTGGCCTTGAAAGCCTGCCGTGCCAATGCCCGGGCCAACGCCGTGCAGATCGAGACGCTGGACGATCTGCACGCCAGCACCGAGCGCTTCGAGCTCATCCTGGCCGCCGATGTGCTCTACGACCGTGCCAACCTGCCGCTACTGGCGCTCCTGCAGACGCGTGCAGAACGGATCCTGCTGGCCGACTCGCGGATGCGCGACCTGGCCCACCCCGGCTTCACCCGCATCACCGAACTCCACGCCTGCACCCTGCCGGATCTGGCCGAGCCGGACGAATTCCGCCGCGTGGCGCTCTATCGGGGTTGAGCTGGCCCGCCTTGTTTCCAAGCCCGGCGCCCCCACCTATAGTGCATCTTTCGGTGCGACACGAATGCTCGTGTTGTGCTTGGTCGACCAGCTTAGTCTTGGCGCCGAAACCCTTGTTCTCCAGGGGTTTGAAGCCTAAATAAAGCACGAGAGCCGGCTCTGCCGCGCCTGATTCGACCCACTTGTGGGGACAATGCGATCCCTGCTTGCCAGGGTAAGTACGTCTCAAATTTGGCCATTTTTGGCTATAAATTGATCAGTCAGACGTAACAGAGAGCAGTTTCCGCCATGGAAATTGTATCTAAATGTAACAAGAATCCCTGTGGGTGATTTGACCCCGCAAGGGGTCAATCCATCTCTGGGATGCCTTGGTCTCATTTGGCCCATGCCAACGTCGTGAGACGCTAGGGTATCTCGTCCAAGCACGGAGCAACCGCTCCGCTTGTGCATTGCTCAACCTTGCTAATACAGGGGGTACCGAGCCTGGCATGTACCTGCCAGTTCACTACATCGGCATGCGTCGGGGGCCAACCCTGAGGTGTGAAGCCCGGTGGACAACGTCCTATCCCTCACGGGACACGCAGGTCTGGCAACAGCAGCGTGACGCTTCCGAATTGCACGGAGGCAAGGGGCTAGTGACCCAACCCGCATGGTTAACTCATGTGAATCATCGTTCGAACCCTCGTAAGCACTACTGGGCCCACGGCAATTTATGGGCCCTGGCCAAAATCGGCAAAGCAGATCGGCGCTCGCTGTCGAAAGAAGCGACGCGGTACCACTACGACTGCCGGGGGAAAGATGGAACCTAACCGGGGAATCGATGCACAGCGGGGAACGTGGCAATCCCGACCACCCGCCTAACCAGCAACATCGGAAGGCAGGCAATCCGCAAGGAAAGCTGTTGGGTGTGGGGAATGGGAGGGTGCAAAAAGCGAATGGCTGTCTGTAATGGGCGGCATATCGGTTGAAACATCATCGACAGGGGCAACCCTGGCTGACGTGCACCTGGTTTACGGGCGCATGATCTAGTGCTGATTTCCAGCGAAACGACCCTAGGGGTGACTTCAACCCCTAGGGGGAGAAGTCCGTCCCGAAGGTTACTGACCTGAGGAGGACTGTATGAATACGCAACCAGAAACATCGGTTTCGTCTGCGTCTCCTGAAGGCGTGAAGGGCTGGCACGATCTCGATTGGGCCAAGATCCAGATCTCCGTTCGGAAAACGCAGTTGAAGATTGCGCAGGCAACAATGGCCGGTGACTGGCGTAGGGTTAAACGCCTACAACGGTTACTGACCCATTCGTTTTATGGCCGCTGTATGGCTGTAAGACGGGTGACGGAAAACCGGGGTCGCAAGACTCCGGGCGTCGATGGAGAAACCTGGGGGACGCCTCCAGCCAAGCTCCACGCCGCGAAGCGTCTATCGGAGAAACGAGGCTATCGGCCCAAACCGCTAAAAAGGGTTTGGATACCGAAGCCAGGGAAGAAGGAAAAGCGCCCGCTAGGCATACCGACGATGTTTGATCGGGCCATGCAAGCGCTCTACCTGTCCGCCCTGGAACCCGTCATCGAAAGCACCAGCGACCCGAAAAGTTTCGGCTTCCGGCCGGATCGCTCGACCGCTGATGCGATGGTTGAAATCTTTCAGTTAATGTCGCAAGACGACTCACCTATGTGGGTTCTGGAAGGTGACATCAAGGGGTTCTTCGACAACATCAATCACGAGTGGCTGTGCCAGAACGTCCCTATGGACAAAAAGGTACTGCGGCTTTGGTTGAAGGCCGGGGTCATTGACCGGCGACACTTCATGGCTACGGAGGCCGGGACGCCACAAGGTGGGATTATTTCGCCCTGTTTGGCTAACGCCACCCTTAACGGTTTGGAGAAGCAGCTCAAAGGCCATCTGGCCAGAAAGCTAGCGGGTACCAACGCCGATACGCCCAGAGTGCATGTGGTGCGATACGCGGACGACTTCATCATCACAGCAGCTACCAAAGAGCTGTTGACTGACGAGGTCATACCTTGGGTCGAGCAATTCCTGTCAATACGAGGAGTGAGCTTGTCCCAAGAGAAAACGCAGATAACCCACATCCTTCAGGGCTTTGATTTCCTAGGGTGGAATTTCAGGAAATA
This sequence comes from Pseudomonas flavocrustae, assembly GCF_029872515.1. Classification (NCBI taxonomy): domain Bacteria; kingdom Pseudomonadati; phylum Pseudomonadota; class Gammaproteobacteria; order Pseudomonadales; family Pseudomonadaceae; genus Pseudomonas; species Pseudomonas flavocrustae. The sequence goes on from NZ_JAPDIQ010000007.1 coordinate 14,876, forward strand.
CGTGCCGAAATCGCCTTACCGACGGACCAAACTGTTTACCAAACCCTCGAAGAAGAACATCTCGACGTTCTATCGAAAGGTAAGGGACATAGTGAGATCCAGTGGGGCTCTGACTCAGGAAGAGTTGATCAGCCGTCTGAACCCGGTACTACGAGGGTGGGCTCAATACCATTCTCAGGCTGTTGCTAAAGCTACCTTCAAGAAACTAGATAACTTGATTTTCTGGTTGCTGCGAAGGTGGGCGAAGCGCCGACATCCGAAGAAGCTAGCTACGTGGAGCTGGAACAAATACTTCCATTCCATCGGCGGGCGGAAACAGGTGTTCGCGCATCCCTATAGAGGCAAGAAGGGAGAGCGAAAGTATCGTGAGCTTTATGAGCTAGCGAAGACCGTAATCAAGCGCCAAAAGCGTCTATCAGGCGGGTACCACCCGTACGACGCTGCGCTTGAGCAGAAATGGGAAAAGCTAAGGGTTCAAAGGATGCAGCACAAGCTGCGTTTCAGGAAACAAATCCTAAGCCTTTACCGGCGCCAGAAAGGGAACTGCGCTCTGTGCGGTCACGCGATTACCAGGGAAACGGGCTGGGACGACCACCATGTCATTCGACGGGTGGACGGCGGCAAGGACACTCTGAAAAATCGCGTACTTCTCCATCCCAACTGTCACTCGCTGATTCACAGCCAGCGTAAACAAGTGACTCTGCGACACAGCGGTCTGTAATGATAGGATCGTTAGTCAACGTTGCCGGTCAGCCTCTGGGCTGACTTTTCGTAAGCTTGAGCCGTGTGCTGTGAAAGTCGCAAGCACGGTTCTTAGGGGGCTCCGGATCAGGAATGATCTGGGGCCACCCGCCTCTGCCGAGTCCGCCATGAGCCAGGTCCCCTACATTTTCGACGCCACCCTCGACACCTTCCAGCAACAGGTCATCGACGCCTCCTTCAGCACCCCGGTGCTGGTGGACTTCTGGGCCGAGTGGTGCGCGCCCTGCAAGGTGCTGATGCCGCTGCTGGCCAAGATCACCGAGTCCTATGGCGGCGCCCTGCACCTGGCCAAGGTCAACTGCGACATCGAGCAGGAACTGGTGATGAGATTCGGCATCCGCAGCCTGCCCACGGTGGTGCTGTTCAAGGATGGCCAGCCGGTGGACGGCTTCGCCGGCGCCCAGCCCGAATCGGCCATCCGCGCCCTGCTCGAACCCCATGTCCAGGCCTTGCCGCCGGCCGAGGAAGATCCGCTGGACGCCGCCCAGGCGATGTTCGCCGAGGGCCGCTTCGCCGAGGCCGAGGCGCTGCTCAAGGCGCTGCTCGAAGAAGACAACAGTGACGCCCTGGCGCTGATCCTCTATGCCCGCTGCCTGGCCGAGCGCAACGAACTGGACGACGCCCAGGCCGTGCTGGACGCGGTCAAGGGCGATGAGCACAAGCAGGCGCTGGCCGGCGCCCGGGCCCAGCTGACCTTCCTGCGCCAGGCCGCCAGCCTGCCCGAGGTGGCCGAGCTCAAGAGTCGCCTGGCGCGCGATGCCGGCGACGATGAAGCCGCCTACCAGCTGGCCGTGCAACAACTGGCCCGCCAGCAATACGAACCCGCCCTGGATGGTCTGCTGGACCTGTTCCGCCGCAATCGCGGCTACGGTGACGACCTGCCGCGCAAGACCTTGGTGCAGGTCTTCGATCTGCTGGGCAACGATCACCCGCTGGTCGCCACCTATCGCCGCCGCCTGTACCAGGCACTGTACTAGGCACCTATTGATAACGGCTGCGTCGCCCCAGGCGCAGCCTTGTCCACAGCCGGCGCCAGCCTGGCGCTGCGGACCTTTCGTAGCGTGGAAAACCGCGCAGCGTTTTCCACTCACCTACCCCCAGTCTCATCCCTGCCAGATATAGAACTGCGCCTCCCCCACCCGCTCCATGCGCACCTGGGGACTGTGCCTCAGCCGTACCAGCAGCTGCTTGGCCACGCCCAGATTGCCGGTCAGCTTTTCCAGGGCCACCAGGATGTCCGGCCCGCTGAGTCGGCCAGCCTGGCTGAGCAATTTCACCACCTGATCCCAGAGCATGTCGCCGCCCGACTTGGGCCCGCTGGGGGCGGCGGCCACCGCCGCAGCAGGGAGGGACGCTGCCGTCGGCTGCAGGGCTGCGGCCAGGCGCTGCCAGTCGGTCTCGTCCAGTTCCACCGTGAGATCCACAGGCTGGCTGCCGATGGTTCCGCGAATGCGTACCATGGTGTTCTCCTCGTCGTGCAGAGGCCCATGCTCCCACAGCCATCGGCCGACGCCAAACCGAGGTTGCGACAGGCAAATGCAACAACATAACATAGCGCCTTTCCACCCACTGGAAGCCATCCATGCGCCTGCCCCTGCTGACCCTCTGCCTCGCCGCCGCGCTCGCTCAACCGGCCTTTGCCCAAGGCACCGCTAGTGACCATGACGAACACGAGCACGGTGCCCTGGGCGCCCATGTGCACGGCGAATCCCACCTCGACCTGGCCCAGACGGAAACCGGCCTGGAATTGCAGTGGCGCAGTCCGGCGGCCGATCTGCTGGGCTTCGAACATGCCCCGCGCAACCAGCAGGAAGAGGACGCCGTCGCGGCTCTGCGCCAAAGCCTGGAGAATCCCCAGCCGCTGGTGAAGCTGCCCGCGGCAGCCGATTGCCGCCTGACCGAAGCCAGCGCCATCAGCCCGCTGTTCGCCAAGGACGCCAGCGCGAGCGGCCATCTCGACGTGGACGCCAGCATGAGCTTCAGCTGCAGCAAGCCGGGCGCGCTCGCCAGCCTGGATCTCTCCGGCTGGTTCGCCCGCTTCCCCAACAGTCACAGTGTCGAGGCCCAGGCCATCGTCGCCAGCGGTCAGCAAGGCGCCGAACTGACCGCCAAGCAACCGCAGCTGAAATGGTAAGACGGTCGTGACCGCCGCCCCGCTGGTCGAGATCCAGGACCTCGGCTTCGCCTGGCCGGGCCAGGCGGAATGCCTGGACATCCGGCACTTCCAGCTGGCACCCGGCGAGGCGCTGTTCCTCGAAGGCCCTTCGGGCAGTGGCAAGACCACCCTGCTCGGCCTGCTGGGTGGCGTGCAGCGCCCCGGTCGCGGCCAGGTGCGCCTGCTCGGTCAGGACCTGGGGACGCTCGCCACCGCCCGGCGCGACCGCTTTCGCGTCGACCACACCGGCTTTCTCTTCCAGCAATTCAACCTGCTGCCCTTTCTCTCGGTGCTGGACAACGTCCTGCTTCCCTGCCAGTTCTCGGCGCTGCGCCGCGAGCGCGCCACCGCGCGGCACGGCGATCCGCGGGGTGCGGCCCTGACCCTGCTCTGCGCCCTGGGGCTGAGCGATCCCGCGCTGCCGCGCCGTCCAGCCCGCGAACTCTCCATCGGCCAGCAGCAGCGGGTCGCCGCCGCCCGCGCCCTGATCGGCCAGCCGGAGCTGGTGATCGCCGACGAACCCACCTCGGCGCTGGACACCGATCACCGCGATGCCTTCCTGCAGCTGCTGTTCTCCGAGTGCGCCGCCGCCGGCGCCGGCCTGCTGTTCGTCAGCCACGACCGCAGTCTGGCCAGTCGTTTCGACCGCCACCTGACCCTGGCCCAACTCAACGCCGCCCGGCCGGAGACCTAGGATGCCGCTTCTGCCGCTGGCCTGGGCCAGCCTGCGCAATCGTCGCGCCACCGCCCTCCTCACCGTCTTCACCATCGCCGTCTCGGTGGCCCTGCTGCTGGGCGTCGAACGGTTGCGCACCGAGGCCAAGGCCAGCTTCGCCAGCACCATCGCCGGTACCGACCTGGTGGTGGGCGCCCGCTCCGGTGCGGTCAATCTGCTGCTCTACTCGGTGTTCCGCATCGGCAATGCCACCAACAACATCCGCTGGGAGAGCTACGAGAAGCTCGCCGCCGATCCCCGCGTCGCCTGGACCATCCCGCTGTCCCTCGGCGACTCCCACCGCGGCTACCGGGTGCTGGGTACCGACGGCAACTACTTCGCCCACTATCACTACGGGCGCAACCAGCCGCTGCGGCTGGCCCAGGGTCGCCCCTTCAACGACGTCTTCGAGGTGGTGCTGGGCGCCGAGGTGGCCAAGGCGCTGCACTATCAACTGGGCGACAGGGTCGTGCTGGCCCATGGTGTCGCCACCATCAGCCTGACCGAGCATAGCGACCACCCCTTCACGGTGGTCGGCATCCTCGCCCCCACCGGTACCCCCGTCGACCGCACCCTGCACATCCCGCTGAGCGGCATGACCGCCCTGCACCTGGACTGGCGCGGTGGCATGCCCGGTCCTGCGCTGAGCGACGCCGAGGTGCGCCGGCGCGATCTCACGCCCCAGGACCTGACCGCCGCCCTGGTCGGCCTCAAGAGTCGGGTGGCCACCTTTGCCGTGCAGCGCGCGGTCAACGAGTACCGTGGCGAGCCGCTGCTGGCCATCCTGCCCGGCGTGGCCCTGCAGGAACTCTGGGGCCTGCTCGGCACGGCGGAACAGGCGCTGCTGGTGATGTCGCTGTGCGTGGTGCTCACCGGGCTGGTGGGCATGCTCACCGCCCTGCTCGCCAGTCTCAACGAACGACGCCGCGAGATGGCCATCCTGCGCTCGGTGGGCGCCCAGCCGCGTCATCTGTTCGGCCTGCTGCTGGCCGAAGCCCTGGCCCTTACGCTGGCCGGCTGTCTCGCCGGGCTGGCGCTGCTCTATGGCGCCATCGCGCTGGGCCGGCCCTGGCTGCTGGCGGAATACGGCCTGGCATTGCCGCTGGACTGGCCCTCGCTCTACGATGGGCAACTGCTCGGCGGTATCCTGCTCGCGGCGCTGGTGCTCGGCTGCATTCCGGCCTGGCGCGGCTGTCGCCAGGCCCTCACGGACGGGTTGTCCGTGCGTTTGTAGACGAGGCTTCCCCATGCGCCTGGCGCTCCTGCTGTTGCTCTGCTGGCTGTCCTGGGCCCAGGCCGACCCCCGCCAACTCGCCTGGCGCGAACTGGTGCCGGCCGATGCGCCGCGCTTCAATCCCGACAGCGTCGACCACGGCCTCGGCGAAGACGGCCCGGCCGCCAGCCAGCCCTGGCCGGACGCGCCAACGGTGGCCGCCCTGGACGGCCAGGAGGTGCGCCTGCCCGGCTACGTGGTGCCGCTGATGGTCACCGAAGAGGGCGAAGTCACCGAATTCCTGCTGGTCCCCTATTACGGCGCCTGCATCCACGTACCGCCGCCGCCCGGCAACCAGATCGTCTACGTCAAGGGCAGCCACGATCTCTGGCTGTCCAAGCTGCACCTGCCCTACTGGGTGGAAGGCCGCCTGGGCGTGGGCACCCAGCGCAGCGAGGTGGCCGTCGCCGGCTACTGGCTGCAGGCCCAGCGCATCCAGCCCTACATCCTCAAGGGCGACGGCTCCTGAGGGATCTGCCCTGCGCTTGAGCGAGATCAAGAGTCCGCCGTTCCGGCTTCGCTAGGCTGCTCCCAGCCATTTTTCAATGCCTTCGGAGCCCTCGCCATGCGTCCTCTCTTCCGTCTCAGCCTGCTCGCCCTCGCGCTGGCCGCCCCCTTCGCCCAGGCCCACCAGGCCGGCGACATCATCCTGCGCGCCGGCGCCATCACCGTGGATCCCCACGAGCGCAGCTCCGACGTCAAGATCGACAGAGGCGCCCTGAGTGGCGCCAATCTGGGCGGCAAGGCGACCATGGACAGCGACACCCAGCTGGGGCTGAACGTCGCCTACATGCTGACCGACCACCTGGGCCTCGAATTGCTCGCGGCCACGCCCTTCGAGCACCAGGTCAACATCAAGGGCACCGGGCTCGACGCCGCCAATGGCAAGCTGGGCAGCCTCAAGCACCTGCCGCCGACGCTGAGCCTGGTCTACTACCCGCTGGACGCCAAGGCGACGTTCCAGCCCTATGTCGGCGCCGGCCTCAACTACACCTGGATCTATGACGAGCACGTCGGCAGCGGCGCCAGCGCGGCCGGCTTCGACAATTTCCGCGCCGACAACTCCTGGGGCTGGTCCGCCCAGGTCGGTGCCGATCTCATGCTCACCGACCGGGTGATGCTCAATGCCCAGATCCGCTACATCGACATAGCCACCACCGCCCACGTCGACAACACCGCCCTCGGCGCCCGCGCCAAGGTCGATCTGGACGTGGATCCCTGGGTCTACATGGTCGGCCTGGGCTATCGCTTCTAGGCCACCGCCAGCCACTCGCGCCTTAGGTTGGCGCCGAGACGGCTCCAGCGGCGCAGCTCAACAGGCCAGGGCTTGCCCCTGGCCTCGCCTGCTAGTCCCGCAGCAGCGCCGCCAACCCCGTGCCCATGGCGGTAGGCTGGCTGAAGTCGAAACGCTCGCGCAGACGACGGTTGTCCGCCTTCGAATGGCGGATGTCTCCCGCCCGCGCGACCCCATGGGTCACCTGCGGCAGGCCACCGAGCACCTGACCGATCTCTGCCAGCAGGCCGTTCAGGCTGATGGTCTCGCCGCGCCCCACGTTCACCGCCCCGGCCGTTACTTCGGTGGCTTCCAGCGCCTGCACCAGGATGCCCACCAGATCGGCCACATAGACGAAATCGCGGGTCTGCTCGCCATCGCCGAACACCGTGATCGGCGTCTGGCGGCGGGCACGCTCGGTAAAGATGCTGATCACCCCGGAATAGGGCGAAGACGGATCCTGCCGTGGGCCGTAGATGTTGAAAAAGCGGAAGATCGCCGGCTCCAGCCCGTGCTCGCGGCGATAGAAGTCGAAGTAGTACTCGCCGGCCAGTTTGTCGGCCGCATAGGGCGTCAGGGGCGCCTTGGGCAGCTCTTCGTCGATGGCCTGGCCCTGACCGTTGGCGCCATAGACCGCCGCGCTGGAGGCATAGACCACGCGCTTGATGCCGGCCTTGCGCATGGCCTCGCACAGATTCAGGGTGCCGATGAAATTGGCCCGGTGGGTACCCACCGGGTCTTCCACCGACGCCTGCACCGAGGCCACCGCGGCCAGGTGCACCACCGCTGCGCAGCCGGCCACCGCGGCTTCCAGCGTCGCGGTATCAGCCACGTCGCCCACCCGCAGCTCGATACGTTCGTTGTCCAGCGGCAGATTCTCGCGCTTGCCGGTGCTGAGATCGTCCAGCACCCGCACCCGCCGGCCCCGCGCCAGCAGCGCGTCGGCCAGATGGGAGCCGATGAAACCGGCACCGCCAGTGATCAGAATGGGCGCATCACTCATGGAAACCTACCTCGTCCTACCGAAAGCCCTGCAACAGCGCGGGCAGCTCCTGCTGCCAGCGCCGCGCCTTGATTCCAAAGGTGTTGAGCAGCTTGCGACTGATCAACACCCCCTGTTGTGGCTCTTCCGCGGCATCCGCGCGCTCGAGGTGCGTCACCTCTTGCCATTCGCAGCGCACCGGCCGGTCGAACTCCTGCCAGAGCTGGGCGACGGTCTCGGCCAGGCCCAATTCCGATACCGCTTCCTGGGCGCCATAGTGATAGGTCCCCCAGAGCGGCGCGCCGCAGTCGAGTTGCTTGACCACCGCCAGCAACACCCGCGCGGCATCGCCCACGGTGGTCGGATTGCCGCGCCGGTCGCCCGCCATCGGCACCACCTGCTCGGTATCCAGCTGCTGCAGCAGACGCCCCAGACGCCCGTCGCGGGAGTCGTCCAGCACCCAGCCCAGGCGCAGCAGGATATGCATCGGGCACAGCGCTCGCACCAGTTGCTCGACCCGCCAGAGCGCTTCGCCACGCGCCCCGGGGGGCCGCGGAAGATCCTTTTCACTATAGCCGGCCACGCGGGAGCCATCGAACAGCTGATAACTGGACGGTTGGATCAGCGGAATCTGATAGTGCTGGCAGAGGCCTGCCAGGCGCTGCACGGCCAGCGCCTGGCGCTGCATCAGGGCCGGATCGAAGTCTGCGGCCTGCAACCAGTCGCGGTAGTAGGCGAGATTGATCACCGCTCCCGGCCGTACCCGGTCGAGGACCTCGGTCAGTCCGGCAGCGTACCAGCCCTCCGCGGGAGTCTCGGGGGCGACGAATTCGATGCCCGCTTCGGCACCGGCGGCGAGTAGCGCCTTGCCCAGGGCGCTCTCCCCGCCCACTACTAGAAGACGCATACGCATGTGTTGGAACAGCCTTCAAACCAGCATAAACAGGCGTCGAAAGATTCGACGGACATCGGTCAACATAGCGCGTCGCGCCAACCTTGCTCAAGCACCGGCGGCAACCGCTGCCGGTTCCTCGCGGGTTTGTTCGCGCAGGGTATGGTTGGCGGCGCTCTTGAGATTGGGTAGCAGCCGGCAGATCAGCGCCAGCTGGGTGCACACCAGTCGATAGCCGTCGTCGTTATCATCCGCCGCGGCTTCCAGTTGGTCGGCCAGGCTGCTTTCCTCTTCGGCGGTAGGCGGCAGACTGCGCCGCTCCGCCACCGCGGCGGCTATGGTCTCCATGCCCTCGGCGATACGGGTCACGGCGCGCTCCACCAGGGCATCGTGCTCGGCCGCTTCCAGCTGGCGGCGATGCGCGCCCAAGGCCGACAGATAACCCAGCAAGGTGTTGGACAACGCCAGATAGCGAAAGCCCGCTTCCAGGTTGCGCCGGAAATGCCCGGGATCGCGCAGCATGTTGGCCAGCGCCGCCGACAGCGTCGCATCGGCATTGTGGGCGTTGCGCCGCGCCACGCGGTAATCGAGGTCGTCGCGCTTGCCGGTGCGGTACTGCTCGTGCAACCGGCGCAGATAGAGGGCGTTGGTGCGCAGGGTGTTGGCCATCACCAGGTGCAGGCGGCGCCCCTGCCAGTCCGGCAGGACGAAGAACACCGCCAGCACCGCGATCAGGCAACCCAGCAGGGTGTCCAGCAGCCGCGGCCAGATCAGCATGAAACCGTTGCCCACCTGGTTGAAGCAGAACAGCACCATCAGGGTGATGGCCGCGGTGGCGACGGTGTAGCGATCGGTCCGGGTGATGAAGAACACCAGACCGGCGACCAGCGCCAGCAGCAGCTGGATCTCCGGTTGCGCGAACAGCTCCAGCAAGGCACTGCCCAGCAACAGGCCGATTACCGTGCCGACGATCCGCTGCACCAGCCGCACCCGGGTCGCCCCGTACTGCGGGCGGCAGACGAACACCGTGGTCAGCAGGATCCAGTAGCCGTTGACCGGGTGGATCAGGTGCAGCACCCCATAGCCGGCCATCAGCGCCAGCGCCATGCGCAGGCCATGGCGGAACAGCAGCGAGGTCGGGGTCAGCTGCAGGCGGATACGCTGTAACACCTCGCGCAACGAGCGCGCCGCCGGATCCAGCAGACTGGTATCCAGATCCGCCGCCCCCGAGTCGCTGTTGCCCGCCTCGGAAAATTGCCGCTCCAGGGTCGAGAGATTGTGCCCGAGCAGGTCCAGGGAGCGCAGCAGGCCTCGCCAGCGCGGATTCTGCTGCTGCTTGAGATACTCCAGCGAGGCCTGCAGATCGGTCAGCCCCTGCTGACTCTGCTGGCCATATTCGAAGGGCTGCCCCAGTCGGATCGCCTCGCCCATGTTGCGGCAGGCTGCGGCCTGCAGCTTGAGCAGGCGCTGGCAGCGAAAGAGGATATCACTGTGAAAGAAGGCCTCGGTCAGGGCGCTGTAGGGATAGTGCGAGGAGCTGGCGCGCTCATGGATATCCTGCGCCATGAAATACAGGCGGAAGTAGCGCCCTGAACGTGCGCCCGGCCGCCCCGAGCGGCCGAAGCGATTGAGAATGGTCGCCTTGGCCTGGTTCAGCGCCTGCACCACCTTGCCGTTCTGCTGGGCCAGCAGCACCCGCCGCCGATGCAGATCCACCCCGCGCACCGGTTCGAGCATCTCCGCCTTGAGCCGGAGCAGGGTCTCCAGTTCGCCATAGAGCGCGGACAGATTCTGCCGCACCGGCTGGTGGGCGAACAGCGCGCACCAGAGCACCGAGAGCAGGCCGTACCACAGCGCCCCGGCCAGCAGGTGCGCCGGCTCGTACCACAACGGCACCTGGGTACCCAGCCGCTGATCCACACCGATCATGGCGTAGATCGACAGGATCACCGTAGCCTGGGCGATGGACGCGTAGCGCTCGCCGATGGCGCCGAGCATGGTCAGGCTGAAGGTGGCCAGGCCCAGGCCCACCACAAAGATCCAGGGATAGGGAAACAGCAGTTCGACCGCGAAGGCGGCCACCGCGAAGCACAGCAGGGTGACCACCAGGGACTTGAGACGGCCCAGCCAGCTGTCATCGGTTTCCGCCAGGGCGCTGGCGATGATGCCGAGAAACACCGGCGACAACGCGCGCAGATCGCCCAGCGACCAGCAGACAGCCATGGCGCCGCTCAGGGCGACAAAGACGCGAACGCCATAGCTGGCCTTTTCGTGCGCCCAGAGCTGGCGCAAAGACACTCCAAACACAGTCATGACGGGAGAGCGAGCCTCGTGTTTTCGCGCTTGATGCGAACCTTAGCACTGCGACGTCGCAAGTGGCGTCCGAGGCAGCCTTTCCCGCACTTTTTTAGCGGCGAAAAAAAGCCCGGCATCCGCCGGGCTCCTTCTACCCCTTGGGTCAGGCCACTTCGCTGGGATCCATCCCCAGCCCCTTGGCGATACCCATGCCATAGGCAGGATCGGCCTTGAGAAAATGACCGATCTGCCGCAGCTGGACATCCCGGGTCACCGAAGCCATGGCACCGACGATATTGTCGATCAGCAACGCCTGCTGGTCCGCGTTCATCAGGCGGAACAGCGCACCGGCCTGACTGTAGTAATCCTCGTCCACCCGGTGGTCGTAGCGATCGGCCGGACCGGCGAAATTCAGCGCCGGCTCACGATATTGCGGCGCCTGCCTGGGCGTATGGCTATAGCTGTTGGGCTCGTAGTTCGGCTGGGAACCGCCATTGCCATCGAATCTCATGGCCCCGTCACGCTGGTTGTTGGCATAGGGGCAGCGCGGCGCATTGACCGGCAACTGCTGGTAGTTGGTTCCCACCCGATAGCGCTGGGCATCGGCATAGGCGAACACCCGTCCTTGCAGCATGCGATCCGGCGACAGGCCGATGCCCGGTACCACGTTGCTTGGCGCGAAGGACGCCTGCTCCACCTCGGCGAAGTAGTTCTGCGGATTGCGATTGAGCTCCAGCAGGCCTACCTCCTGCAACGGATAGTCCTGCTGCGACCAGACCTTGGTGACGTCGAAAGGATTTTCGGCGCGACCGGCCGCTTCCTGCTCGCTCATCACCTGGATGCACAGCTTCCAGCGGGGGAATTCGCCGCGCTCGATGGCCTGGAACAGGTCGCGCTGGCTGTAGTCCGGATCGCTCCCGGCCAGACGTGCGGCCTCGGTCGGCGCCAGGTTCCTGATCCCCTGCTGGCTCTTGAAGTGAAACTTCACGAAGTGCCGTTCGCCCTGGGCATTGATCAGGCTGAAGGTATGGCTGCCGAATCCATGCATGAAGCGATAGCCATCCGGGATGCCGCGATCGGAAAACAGGATGGTCACCTGATGTAGCGATTCCGGCGACAGCGACCAGAAGTCCCACATCATCTGCGGACTCTTCAGATTGCTCCAGGGATCGCGCTTCTGGGTGTGGATGAAGTCGGGAAACTTGAGCGGATCGCGGATGAAGAACACCGGGGTGTTGTTGCCGACGATGTCCCAGTTGCCTTCTTCGGTATAGAACTTGAGGGCGAAGCCACGCGGATCGCGCTCGGTATCCGCAGAGCCGCGCTCACCACCCACGGTGGAAAAGCGCAGGATGGTCTCGGTCTGCTTGCCGACGCTGGCGAACAGCTTGGCGCTGGAGAGATGGGTGATGTCCTGGGTGACAGTAAAGGTGCCATAGGCGGCAGAACCCTTGGCGTGCACGCGTCGCTCGGGAATGACCTCACGATTGAAGTGGGCCAGCTTCTCGATCAGATGGAAGTCGTCGAGCATCAGCGGACCGCGCGGGCCGGCGGTACGGGAATTCTGGTTGTCGGCCACCGGAATACCGCTGGCGGTGGTGAAGATCTTGGTATCGGTCACAGGTTGTCTCCCTTGAATAGCGCTTGCTGATCTCGTGGGAGAAGTATCGCCAAGGCAATACTTTAGGACTATTTTATTGATCCTAGCATCCTGATAGAAAATCCAAGTAGAAGGACCCTGCCTGCGGCTTCGCCAAACGCTAGGCATGAAAAAGCCGGGCAGGAGCCCGGCTTTTTCCAGAACAGCGCTACTTATTCAGCAGCTTGTTCCACAGTACCGCCGACCGGACGGTCGATCAGCTCGACGTACGCCATGGGCGCATTGTCGCCAGCGCGGAAGCCGCACTTCAGGATACGCAGGTAGCCACCCGGACGGTTGGCGTAGCGCTTGCCCAGGTCGTTGAACAGCTTGCCAACGGCAGCTTTCGAGCGGGTGCGGTCGAAAGCCAGACGACGGTTGGCGACGCTGTCTTCCTTGGCCAGGGTGATCAGCGGCTCGGCAACGCGGCGCAGTTCCTTGGCTTTCGGCAGGGTAGTTTTGATCAGCTCGTGCTCGAACAGCGACACAGCCATGTTCTGGAACATGGCCTTGCGATGTGCGCTCGTGCGGCTCAGATGACGACCACTTTTACGATGACGCATGATTGAAATTCCTTCCCAAACTATCGTTCGGTGAACAATGACGATCAGGCAGTAGCCTTGTCGTCCTTCTTAAGGCTTGCAGGGGGCCAGTTGTCCAGGCGCATACCGAGCGACAGACCACGCGAGGCCAGAACGTCCTTGATTTCGGTCAGGGACTTCTTGCCCAGGTTCGGGGTCTTGAGCAGCTCCACTTCGGTACGCTGAATCAGGTCACCGATGTAGTAGATGTTCTCCGCCTTGAGGCAGTTGGCCGAACGGACGGTCAGTTCCAGATCGTCCACCGGACGCAGCAGGATCGGATCGATCTCGTCTTCCTGCTCGACCACGACCGGCTCGCTGTCGCCCTTGAGGTCGACGAACGCTGCCAGCTGCTGCTGCAGGATAGTGGCGGCACGACGGATGGCTTCTTCCGGATCCAGGGTACCGTTGGTTTCCAGGTCAAGCACGAGCTTGTCCAGGTTGGTACGCTGTTCGACCCGGGCGTTTTCCACCACATAGGCCACGCGACGAACCGGGCTGAACGTAGCATCGAGCTGGAGACGACCGATTGCGCGGGTTTCGTCTTCTTCGCTCTGACGCGCGTCGGCGGGCTCATAGCCACGACCGCGAGCGATTTTCAGCTTCATGTTCAGCGAACCGTTGTCCGCCAGGTGGGCGATGACGTGATCGCCGTTGACGATCTCGACGTCGTGATCGACCTGAATGTCAGAGGCCAGAACCGGCCCCTGACCTTTCTTGCTCAGGCTCAGGGTGACTTCGTCACGGCCGTGCAACTTGATGGCCAGACCCTTGAGATTGAGCAGGATCTCGATCACGTCTTCCTGCACGCCTTCGATGGCGCTGTACTCGTGCAGGACACCGTCGATCTCTGCTTCGACTACCGCGCAGCCAGGCATGGAGGACAACAGGATACGCCGCAGCGCGTTGCCCAAGGTATGGCCGAAACCACGCTCGAGAGGCTCGAGGGTGATCTTGGCACGGGTCTGACTAACCGCCTGCACATCGATATGGCGGGGGGTCAGGAACTCATTTACCGAACTCTGCATGGATGCACCTACTTTCTAGCCCTTACTTGGAGTAGAGCTCGACAATCAGGTTTTCGTTGATGTCGGCGGAGAGATCACCACGGGCCGGCACGCTCTTGAAGGTGCCTTCCTTTTTCTCGGTGCTCACTTCGACCCACTCAACCCGGCCACGCTGGCCGCACAGCTCGAGAGCTTGAGCGATACGCAGCTGGTTTTTGGCCTTTTCACGGACCGCGACGACGTCGCCGACCTTGACCTGATAGGAGGGAATGTTGACGGTCTGACCGTTGACGGTGATCGACTTGTGGGAGACCAGCTGGCGCGATTCAGCGCGAGTGGCACCGAAGCCCATGCGATACACCACGTTGTCCAGACGGCATTCGAGCAGTTGCAGCAGGTTTTCACCGGTAGCACCCTTGCGACGGGCAGCTTCCTGGTAGTAACCGGCGAACTGACGCTCGAGGACGCCATAGATACGGCGGACTTTCTGCTTTTCACGCAGCTGCAGACCGTAGTCGGACAGACGACCGCGACGCTGACCATGCTGGCCAGGAACGGTTTCCAGCTTGCACTTCGAGTCGAGGGCACGAGCGCCGCTCTTCAGGAAGAGGTCAGTGCCTTCGCGGCGGGACAGTTTGCACTTGGGACCAATGTAACGAGCCATTTCTCACTGTCTCCTATTACACGCGACGCTTCTTCGGCGGACGGCACCCGTTATGCGGGATAGGCGTCACGTCGGTGATGCTGGCGATCTTGTAACCACAGGCATTCAGGGCGCGAACAGCGGACTCGCGGCCGGGGCCGGGACCTTTGACGTTCACGTCCAGATTCTTCAGACCATATTCCAGAGCGGCTTGGCCGGCACGTTCGGCTGCAATCTGGGCAGCGAACGGGGTGCTCTTACGGGAGCCACGGAAGCCGGAGCCACCGGAGGTCGCCCAGGACAATGCATTGCCCTGACGATCGGTGATGGTCACGATGGTGTTGTTGAAAGACGCATGGATGTGGGCGATGCCATCAACCACTGTCTTTTTGACTTTCTTACGAGGACGAGCAGCAGGTTTTGCCATGACTAGATTCCTGTCGATTCGCGGATGCGATTACTTGCGGATCGGCTTGCGCGGGCCCTTACGGGTACGGGCATTGGTCTTGGTGCGCTGACCACGGACCGGCAGACCACGGCGGTGACGCAGACCGCGGTAGCAACCCAGATCCATCAGGCGCTTGATGTTCATGTTGATTTCGCGGCGCAGGTCACCCTCGGTGAGGATTTTGGCGACCTCGTTACGCAGCTGATCGACCTGCTCGTCGCTCAGTTCTTTGATCTTGGCGGTCGGCTGGATGCCGGTGGCCGCGCAGATCTTCTGAGAGGTGGTGCGACCGACACCATAGATGTAGGTCAGCGAGATAACAGTGTGTTTGTTATCTGGAATGTTGACGCCTGCAATACGGGCCATTCAGAAAAACTCCAATTGACAGCTACCGACGCCCCGGAAGCCAAGAAAAGGGCGCGCGATATTAACGCTGTAGGAACAAATGATCAACCCGGCAGCACACTAGCTGCCGGGTTAGACGCGTGATTCACACTCAGCCTTGGCGCTGCTTGTGACGCGGTTCAGCGCTGCAGATCACGCGCACGACGCCTTCGCGGCGAATGATCTTGCAGTTACGGCACAGCTTCTTGACCGATGCACGAACTTTCATGACAACTCCTCTAACCTTACGGGTAACGGATCAGCGCATCATGCCGCCGCCGTAGCCCTTCAGGTTGGCTTTCTTCATCAGGGACTCGTATTGATGAGATACGAGATGGGATTGGACCTGAGACATGAAGTCCATGACCACTACCACCACGATCAGCAACGACGTCCCACCGAGATAGAACGGCACGTTCGCCGCGACCACCAGGAACTGGGGCAACAAGCACACCGCCGTCATGTACAGGGCACCGAACATGGTCAGTCGGGTCAGCACGCCATCGATATAGCGCGCGGACTGCTCACCAGGACGAATACCCGGAATGAACGCTCCGGATTTCTTCAGGTTCTCGGCCACGTCCTTGGGGTTGAACATCAGCGCTGTATAGAAGAAGCAGAAGAAGATGATCCCTGCACTAAACAGCAAGATGTTCAGCGGCTGACCGGGAGCGATGGCCTGAGCCACGTCCTGCAACCAGCCGAGACCTTCGGACTGACCAAACCACGAACCGAGCGATGCCGGGAACAGCAGGATGCTGCTGGCGAAGATCGCCGGGATAACCCCAGCCATGTTCACCTTGAGCGGCAGATGGCTGTTCTGCGCCGCGAAGACCTTGCGGCCCTGCTGACGCTTGGCGTAGTGCACGGCAATACGACGCTGCCCACGCTCGATGAACACCACGAAGGCGATGATGGCAACCGCTACCACACCCACCATGATCAGCGCGAAGATGTTGATATCGCCCTGCCGTGCCGACTCGAAGGACTGACCGATGGCGCGGGGCAAGCCCGCGACGATACCGGCGAAGATCAGCATCGAGATGCCATTGCCGATACCGCGCTCGGTGATCTGCTCACCCAGCCACATCATGAACAGCGCGCCGGCGACAAACGTGGTGACAGCGACGAAATAGAAGCTGAAGCCCACGCTGAACGCGACGCCCTGACTGGCGAGTCCAACCGACATCCCGGTGGCCTGAACGAGCGCCAGAACCAGCGTGCCGTAACGGGTGTACTGGCTGATCTTGCGACGACCAGACTCACCCTCTTTCTTCAATTGCTCCAGCTGTGGGCTGATGGCGGTAAGCAGCTGCATGATGATCGAGGCCGAGATGTACGGCATGATCCCCAGTGCAAAGATGCTCATCCGCTCCAGCGCACCGCCAGAGAACATGTTGAAGAGGCTAAGAATGGTCCCCTCGTTCTGCCTGAACAGTGCGGCCAGCTGATCGGGATTGATACCCGGAACAGGGATGTGCGCACCGATCCTGTAGACGATGATCGCCAGGAACAGGAATCGGAGGCGGGTCCACAGCTCGGACATACCACCGGTCTTGCTGAGCGCAGAGAGAGCACCTTGCTTAGCCATTTATTCCTCGATCTTGCCGCCAGCTGCTTCGATGGCTGCACGTGCGCCCTTGGTGGCACGAATGCCCTTCAGGGTGACGGCACGAGTGACGTCGCCGGACAGCACAACCTTGACACGCTTGATGTCGCGGCTGATCACGTTGGCGTCTTTCAGCGCCTGCAGATCGACCACATCGACATCAACCTTGGCCAGCTCGGAGGTACGAACCTCGGCACGGTCCAGGGCTTTCAGCGAGACGAAGCCGAATTTCGGCAGACGACGGTGCAGCGGCTGCTGGCCACCCTCGAAACCGGGGGCAACCTTGCCACCGGAACGGGAGGTCAGACCCTTGTGGCCGCGGCCACCGGTCTTGCCCAGGCCGCTACCGATACCACGACCGGGACGCAGCTTCTCGCGGCGAGCGCCGGGAGCGGAACGCAGATCATTCAGTTTCATGACTTAACCCTCCACACGCAGAAGGTAGTAGGCCTTGTTGATCATGCCGCGATTTTCAGGGGTGTCCTGAACTTCGACGGTGTGACCGATGCGACGCAGGCCGAGACCCTTGACGCAAGCCTTGTGATTGGCCAGACGGCCGTGGACGCTCTTGATCAGCGTGACCTTGACGGTTGCGTTAGCCATGATCAGAGAATCTCCTCGACGCTCTTGCCACGCTTGGCGGCAACAGCTTCCGGCGCCTGCATGTGCTTGAGACCTTCAAAGGTCGCGTACACAACGTTTACCGGGTTGGTGGAGCCGTAGCACTTGGCCAGGACGTTCTGCACACCAGCGACTTCCAGGACGGCGCGCATGGCACCACCGGCGATGATGCCGGTACCGTCGGAAGCGGGCTGCATGTACACCTTGGAGGCGCCATGGGCGGCCTTGACCGGGTACTGCAGGGTGGTGCCATTCAGATCCACCTGGATCATGTTGCGGCGAGCAGCTTCCATAGCCTTCTGGATGGCGGCAGGCACTTCACGGGCCTTGCCACGGCCGAAGCCAACGCGGCCTTTGCCATCGCCAACCACGGTCAGAGCGGTGAAGGCGAAGATACGGCCGCCTTTCACGGTTTTGGCTACGCGGTTAACTTGAACCAGCTTCTCGATATAGCCTTCGTCGCGCTTTTGATCGTTATTTGCCATGACTTAGAACTCCAGCCCGCCTTCACGAGCAGCGTCGGCCAGCGCTTTGACGCGACCATGGTACTTGAAGCCAGAACGATCAAAGGCCACCTGGGTAACGCCAGCGGCCTTGGCACGCTCGGCGACCAGCAGACCAACTTTCTTGGCCGCCTCGACGTTGCTGGTAGCGCTTTCGCGCAGTTCTTTGTCCAGCGTAGAAGCGCTGGCCAGGACCTTGCTGCCATCGGCCGCGATGACCTGGGCATAGATGTGCTGGGAAGAGCGGTACACGCACAGACGGACCACTTCCAGCTCGCGCATCTTCAGGCGAGCCTTGCGAGCGCGACGCAGTCGGGTTTCTTTCTTGACGGTCATTTGCTATGCCCTACTTTTTCTTGGCTTCTTTACGGTGGACGACTTCGTCGGCATACCGTACACCCTTGCCCTTGTAGGGCTCCGGCGGACGGAAACCACGAATCTCAGCCGCAACCTGGCCGACCAGCTGCTTGTCGATACCCTTGATCAGGATTTCGGTCTGGTTGGGGGTTTCTGCGGTGATGCCTTGCGGCAGGTCGTAGTCCACGGGGTGAGAGAAGCCCAGAGCGAGGTTCAGCACCTGACCTTTGGCCTGGGCCTTGTAGCCCACACCGACCAGTTGCAGCTTGCGCTCGAAGCCCTGGCTAACGCCGACCACCATGTTGTTGACCAGGGCACGGGTAGTGCCGGCCATCGCACGGGTCTGCTGATCGCCATTGCGAGCGGCGAAACGCAGCTCACCGGACTCTTGAGTGACTTCAACGGACGGATGGACCTTCAGTTCCAGAGCGCCCTTGGCACCCTTGATCGAAAGAGCCTGACCGGCCAGATTAACTTCGACGCCTGCAGGCAGTCTTACAGGGTTTTTAGCAACGCGAGACATGCTGATTCCCCTTAGAAGACTGTGCAGAGCACTTCGCCGCCAACACCAGCAGCACGGGCTGCGCGATCAGTCATCACACCTTTGTTGGTGGAAACGATCGACACGCCCAGACCGCCACGCACTTTCGGCAGCTGGTCAACGGCTTTGTACTGGCGCAGACCGGGACGGCTGCTACGCTTCAGCTCTTCGATGACAGGCTTGCCTTCGAAGTACTTCAGCTCGATGGACAGCGACGGCTTGGATTCCGCGCTGACCTGAAAATCCGCGATGTAACCTTCGTCCTTGAGGACTTTGGCAACGGCAGCCTTCAGCTTGGAAGAAGGCATGCTCACAACGGCCTTTTCAGCCATCTGGGCATTACGGATACGAGTTAGCATGTCTGCTAACGGGTCCTGCATACTCATGGGCTATTAGCTCCTAATACAGAAATTGAGCCTACCGGCTCTCAAAATCACCCCTCGGCAATAGGCCGATTCGGGCGAGCCGAGCATTCTAGAGACCAGCCTGAAACGAATCAAGCCCCAAAAGGGGCTTGATTCAATTACCGCGATGAAAGGCGCTAGCTGTTACCAGCTGGCCTTCACCAGGCCGGGCACGTCACCGCGCATGGCTGCTTCACGCAGCTTGATGCGGGACAGACCGAACTTGCGGTACACGCCATGCGGACGACCGGTCAGGCGGCAGCGGTTACGCATGCGGCTGGCGCTGGCGTCACGGGGCTGCTTCTGCAGGGCGACCTGGGCATTCCAACGGTCCTCGGGGGAGGCGTTGACATTACCGATGGTCGCCTTCAGCTCGGCGCGCTTCTTGGCGTACTTGGCAACCGTCTGCTGACGCTTCAGCTCGCGGTTAATCATGCTTTGCTTAGCCATCTGAAGACCTCAATCAGTTACGGAACGGGAAGTTGAACGCGCGCAGCAGCGCACGGCCTTCCTCGTCGGTACGAGCGGTGGTGGTCAGGGTGATGTCCATACCACGCAGCGCATCGATCTTGTCGTAATCGATTTCCGGGAAGATGATCTGCTCTTTCACGCCCATGCTGTAGTTGCCACGACCATCGAAGGACTTGGCATTCAGGCCGCGGAAGTCACGCACGCGCGGCAGGGAGATGGACAGCAGACGATCCAGGAATTCATACATGCGATCGCTACGCAGGGTCACCTTGACGCCGATCGGCCAGCCTTCGCGAATCTTGAAGCCAGCAATGGAATTGCGGGCATAAGTCACGACCGGCTTTTGACCAGCGATCTTTTCCAGGTCAGCTACAGCGTTGTCGATGATTTTCTTATCACCGACCGCTTCGCCCAGACCCATGTTCAAGGTGATCTTGGTGATGCGCGGAACTTCCATCACGTTACCCAGCTGAAGCTGCTCTTTCAGCTTGGGCGCGATTTCCTTCCGATAAATCTCTTTCAATCGAGCCATGGTGATCTACCTAGCAGCTTCAGGCCTGGACCGCTTTTTGGGTCGACTTGAAGATACGAATCTTCTTGCCGTCTTCGACTTTGAAACCAACGCGGTCAGCCTTGTTGGTCTCGGAGTTGAAAATGGCAACGTTGGAGACATGCAGAGGAGCTTCTTTCTCTACGATGCCACCCTGAACACCCAGCATGGGGTTGGGCTTGGTGTGGCGCTTGATCAGGTTGACCCCACCAACGACCAGACGGTCATCGGCGAGCACCTTCAGCACCTTGCCACGCTTGCCCTTGTCCTTGCCGGCAATGACGATTACCTCGTCGTCACGACGAATCTTTTGCATGTCGGCTACTCCTTACAGCACTTCGGGGGCAAGGGAGACGATCTTCATGAACTTCTCGGAGCGAAGTTCACGGGTCACCGGCCCAAAGATACGGGTGCCAATCGGCTCTTGCTTGTTGTTCAGCAGAACCGCGGCGTTGCCGTCGAAGCGGATGATGGAACCGTCGGTGCGGCGGACGCCGTGCTTGGTACGCACGACGACTGCAGTCATCACCTGACCTTTCTTCACCTTGCCGCGCGGAATTGCTTCCTTGACGGTGACTTTGATGATGTCGCCAATGCCGGCGTAACGGCGGTGGGAACCGCCGAGCACCTTGATGCACATCACGCGACGAGCGCCGCTGTTGTCGGCGACGTCAAGCATGGATTGAGTCTGGATCATGGCTCTCTACCCTTATACCTGAACGGCGCGCTCGACGACGTCAACCAGGGTCCACGCCTTGGTCTTGGCCAGCGGGCGGGTTTCGCGAATGGTGACCAGGTCACCAATGCGGCACTGATTGGTTTCGTCGTGAGCGTGCAGCTTGGTGGAACGCTTCACGTATTTGCCGTAGATCGGGTGCTTGACGCGACGCTCGATCAGTACGGTGACGGTTTTGTCCATCTTGTCGCTGACCACTCGGCCGGTCAGCGTACGGACAGTTTTTTCAGCTTCAGCCATGATCACTTACCTGCTTGCTGGTTCAGCACAGTCTTGACGCGAGCGATGTCGCGCTTCACTTGCGAGAGCATGTGAGACTGACCCAACTGGCCAGTTGCCTTCTGCATACGCAGATTGAACTGGTCACGCAGCAGGTTGAGAAGCTGCTCGTTCAGCTCCTCTACGGATTTCTCACGCAAATCTTTCGCTTTCATCACATCACCGTCCGCTTAACAAAGGAGGTTTCGAGCGGAAGCTTGGCAGCGGCCAGGGCAAATGCCTGACGAGCCAGATCCTCGGAAACACCCTCGATCTCGTACAGGACCTTGCCCGGCTGGATCTGGGCTACCCAGTACTCGACACTACCCTTACCTTTACCCATCCGCACTTCGAGAGGCTTCTTGGTGACAGGCTTGTCAGGGAAGACGCGGATCCAGATCTTGCCGCCACGCTTCACGTGACGGGTCAGCGCACGACGTGCGGATTCGATCTGGCGAGCGGTCAGACGGCCACGGCCGACAGCCTTCAGCGCGTACTCGCCGAAGCTGACCTTGCTACCGCGATGAGCCAGACCACGGTTGTGGCCGGTCATCTGCTTGCGGAATTTTGTACGCTTGGGTTGCAGCATGTTGCGTACTCCTTACTTAGCAGCAGCTTTTTTGCGCGGAGCCGGGGCGACGGGCTTGAGCTCTTCCTGGCGGCCACCAATGACCTCACCCTTGAAGATCCAGACCTTCACACCGATCACACCGTAAGTGGTGTGAGCTTCCGCAGTGGCGTAGTCGATATCGGCACGCAGGGTGTGCAGGGGCACACGACCTTCGCGATACCACTCGGTACGGGCGATTTCAGCACCGCCCAGACGACCGCTCACCTGAATCTTGATGCCTTTGGCACCAATGCGGATCGCGTTCTGCACGGCGCGCTTCATGGCACGACGGAACATCACACGACGCTCAAGCTGCTGCGCAACGCTCTGCGCAACCAGGGCACCGTCGAGCTCCGGCTTGCGGATCTCTTCGATGTTGATGTGCACGGGCACACCCATTCTTGCGGTCAGGTCCTGACGCAGCTTCTCGACATCCTCACCTTTCTTGCCGATCACGATACCGGGACGGGCGGTGTGGATGGTGATGCGTGCGGTTTGAGCCGGGCGATGAATATCGATACGGCTTACGGACGCGCTTTTTAGTTTGTCCTGGAGGTACTCACGAACCTTCAGGTCGGCCAGCAGATAGTCCGCATAAGTGCGCTTATCCGCGTACCAGACCGAAGTGTGCTCCTTGACGATACCCAGGCGAATGCCATTGGGATGTACTTTCTGACCCATCTGATCGACTCCGTTACTTGTCCGCAACCTTGACCGTGATATGGCAAGACCGCTTCACGATGCGATCAGCACGACCTTTGGCACGCGGCATGATGCGCTTGAGCGAACGACCTTCGTTTACGAAGACAGTGGAAACCTTCAGGTCGTCCACGTCGGCGCCTTCATTGTGCTCGGCGTTGGCAACAGCCGACTCCAGCACCTTCTTCATGATTTCAGCGGCTTTCTTGCTGCTGAAAGTCAACAGGTTGAGCGCTTCGCCCACCTTCTTCCCGCGGATCTGGTCGGCGACCAAGCGGGCTTTCTGGGCGGAGATACGAGCGCCCGACAGCTTAGCGGCTACTTCCATCTTCCTTACCCCTTAACGCTTGGCTTTCTTGTCAGCCGCATGACCGCGATAGGTGCGGGTAGCAGCGAACTCGCCGAGTTTGTGGCCGACCATGTCTTCGTTCACCAGAACGGGGACATGTTGACGACCGTTGTGCACAGCGATGGTCAGACCGACCATCTGCGGCAGGATCATCGAACGACGCGACCAGGTTTTGATCGGTTTGCGTTCGTTCTTTTCCACCGCGACTTCGATCTTCTTCAACAGGTGAAGATCGATAAAAGGACCTTTCTTCAGAGAACGGGGCACAGTCGAATCCTCTACTGATTACTTGCCGCGACGGACAATCATCTTGTCGGTACGCTTGTTGGAGCGCGTCTTGAGACCCTTGGTCTTGACGCCCCACGGCGAAACCGGATGACGGCCACCGGAAGTACGACCTTCACCACCACCGTGCGGGTGATCGACCGGGTTCATGGCAACACCACGAACGGTCGGACGCACGCCACGCCAGCGGGTGGCACCGGCCTTACCCAGCGAACGCAGGCTGTGCTCACCGTTGGACACTTCGCCCAGGGTGGCACGGCACTCGGACAGCACCTTGCGCATTTCACCGCTGCGCAGACGCACGGTGACGTAGGCGCCTTCGCGGGCGACCAGCTGAGCGGAGGTACCCGCGGAGCGAGCGATCTGAGCGCCTTTGCCAGGCTTCAGCTCGATACCGTGGATGGTGCTACCGACCGGCACGTTACGCAGCGGCAGGTTATTGCCAGCCTTGATGGGCGCGCCAGCACCGGACAGCAGCTGGTCACCGGCAGCAACGCCCTTGGGGGCGATGATGTAGCGACGCTCGCCATCGGCGTACTTCAGCAGAGCGATGTGTGCAGTACGGTTCGGATCGTATTCGATACGCTCAACGACGGCAGGGATGCCATCCTTGTTGCGACGGAAATCGACCAGACGGTAGTGCTGCTTGTGACCACCGCCGATGTGGCGAGTGGTGATACGACCATTGTTGTTACGGCCGCCGGACTTGCTCTTCTTCTCCAGCAAAGGAGCGTAGGGCGCGCCTTTGTGCAGATCGGAGTTGACCACCTTGACCACAAAGCGGCGGCCAGCGGAGGTCGGCTTGCATTTTACGATTGCCATGATGCCCCCTGATTACTCGGCGCTGCTGGAAAAGTCGAGATCCTGGCCCGGCTGGAGCGCGATGTACGCTTTTTTCCAGTCGTTACGCTTGCCCAGACCACGAGCGGTACGCTTGGTCTTGCCCTGGACGTTCAGGGTGCTGACGCTGCGGACCTTGACCTCGAACAGCTGCTCGACGGCCTTCTTGATTTCCAGCTTGGTTGCATCGGTGGCAACCTTGAATACGAACTGCTTCTGGCTGTCCGCCAGCATGGTGGCCTTCTCGGAGATGTGCGGGCCAAGCAGCACTTTGAATACGCGTTCCTGGTTCATGCCAGCAGCTCCTCGAATTTCTTCACGGCGGACACAGTGACCAGCACCTTGTCGTAGGCGATCAGGCTGACCGGGTCGGAACCCTGGACATCACGCACGTCGACGAAAGGCAGGTTGCGGGCGGCCAGATACAGATTCTGGTCGACAGCGTCGGTCACGATCAGCACGTCGCTCAGACCCAGGCCGTCCAGCTTGCTGACCAGGGTCTTGGTCTTGGGCGCGTCGACGGCGAAGTCGTCAACCACGACCAGACGATCCAGACGGACCAGCTCGGCGAGGATGGAGCGCAGTGCAGCGCGGTACATCTTCTTGTTCAGCTTCTGGCTGTGATCCTGGGGCTTGGCTGCGAAAGCCACGCCACCGGAGCGCCAGATGGGGCTGCGGATGGTACCGGCACGGGCACGACCGCTGCCCTTCTGACGCCAAGGCTTCTTGCCGCCGCCACGGACTTCGGAACGGGTCTTCTGGGCACGGGTGCCCTGACGACCGCCAGCCATGTAGGCGACGACTGCCTGGTGAACCAGGGTCTCGTTGAATTCACCGCCGAAGGTGTGCTCAGAGACTTCGATAGCTTGAGAGCCATTCACATTGAGTTGCATGTTCTCTCTCCTCTCAACCACGGGCCTTGACAGCGGGACGCACGATCACGTCACCACCCGGCGCGCCGGGGACGGCACCCTTGACCAGCAGCAGGTTGCGCTCGGCGTCTACACGCACGACTTCCAGCGACTGAACGGTTACACGCTCCGCACCCAGGTGACCGGACATTTTCTTGCCCTTGAACACTCGACCAGGAGTCTGGCACTGGCCGATGGAACCAGGTGCACGGTGGGAAACGGAGTTACCGTGGGTGTTGTCCTGACCACGGAAGTTCCAGCGCTTGATGGTACCGGCGTAGCCCTTACCTTTGGACTGACCAGTTACATCAACCATCTGACCGGCTTCGAACAGGGCTACGGTGACTTCGTCACCTGCCTTGTACTCACCGTCTTCCAGGCGGAATTCGAGGACGCTACGACCAGCAGCAACGCTGGCCTTGGCGAAGTGACCGGCTTGCGCCTTGGTCACGCGGGAAGCACGACGCTCGCCCACGGTTACCTGAATGGCGCGATAGCCATCGGTTTCTTCGCTCTTGAATTGGGTTACGCGATTCGGCTCGATCTCAATGACCGTGACCGGAACGGAAACGCCTTCTTCGGTGAAAACGCGGGTCATACCGCATTTACGACCGACTAAACCAATCGTCATGTTGAGAACCTCTTGAGTGTACGGGGCTTTCACCCGCTATGGCCGCCCATTTCAGAGCGTTACACGACTGAAACCTTGACGGTCTCAGCCGAGGCTGATTTGCACTTCAACGCCAGCGGCGAGATCGAGCTTCATCAGCGCATCGACGGTCTTGTCGGTGGGCTGAACGATGTCGAGCACACGCTTGTGGGTACGAATTTCGTACTGGTCACGAGCGTCCTTGTTGACGTGCGGAGAAATCAGCACTGTGTAACGTTCCTTGCGGGTAGGCAGAGGAATCGGACCACGCACCTGAGCACCAGTACGTTTCGCAGTTTCTACGATTTCCTGGGTGGATTGATCGATCAGGCGATGATCAAAAGCCTTCAACCGAATACGGATTTGTTGATTTTGCATTTGACCTCAGACTCCAAGCTTTCCTCTCGGACAAAAAGGTGCCCGATTAAAGGAGGCGCAATTCTAAGGATGTCGCCAGCGGCTGTCAAGAACGCCTCTTTTGCCATCTGTCAATTTCACGAGGCAAGAAAAAAGGCCCCGAGGGGCCTTTTTTCGTTTCAGATCAATCGATTACTCGATGATCTTGGCAACCACGCCGGCGCCGACGGTACGACCGCCTTCACGGATGGCGAAACGCAGACCGTCTTCCATCGCGATCGGAGCGATCAGGGTGACAACCATCTTGATGTTGTCGCCCGGCATCACCATCTCGACGCCTTCCGGCAGCTCGCAGTTACCGGTCACATCGGTGGTGCGGAAGTAGAACTGCGGACGGTAGCCCTTGAAGAACGGGGTGTGACGACCGCCTTCTTCCTTGGACAGCACGTACACTTCGCACTCGAACTTGGTGTGCGGCTTGATGGTGTTCGGCTTGGCCAGAACCTGGCCACGCTCCACGTCTTCACGCTTGGTGCCACGCAGCAGCACGCCGACGTTCTCGCCAGCACGGCCTTCGTCCAGCAGCTTGCGGAACATTTCAACGCCGGTGCAGGTGGTCTTGACGGTGGCCTTGATGCCCACGATCTCGACTTCTTCCTGGATGCGGACGATGCCACGCTCGACACGACCGGTTACCACGGTGCCGCGACCGGAGATCGAGAACACGTCTTCGATCGGCATCAGGAACGGCTTGTCGATGGCACGCTCGGGCTCGGGGATGTACGAGTCCAGGGTCTCGACCAGCTTGCGCACGGCAGAGGTACCCATTTCGTTGTCGTCGTTGCCGTTCAGCGCCATCAGCGCGGAGCCGATCACGATCGGGGTGTCGTCGCCCGGGAAGTCGTAGGTGTTCAGCAGATCGCGAACTTCCATCTCGACCAGTTCCAGCAGCTCGGCGTCGTCAACCATGTCGGCCTTGTTCAGGAACACGACGATGTAGGGAACGCCTACCTGACGGGACAGCAGGATGTGCTCGCGGGTCTGCGGCATGGGGCCGTCAGCAGCCGAGCAAACCAGGATCGCGCCGTCCATCTGGGCAGCACCGGTGATCATGTTCTTCACGTAGTCGGCGTGGCCGGGGCAGTCGACGTGCGCGTAGTGACGGATCGCCGAGTCGTACTCAACGTGGGAGGTGTTGATGGTGATACCACGAGCCTTTTCTTCCGGCGCGTTGTCGATCTGGTCGAAACCACGAGCGGAACCGCCCCAGGTGTCGGCACAGACTTTGGTCAGCGCAGCGGTCAGAGTGGTCTTGCCATGGTCAACGTGACCGATGGTGCCCACGTTCAGGTGCGGTTTGTTACGTTCGAATTTTTCTTTAGCCACGAGATAAAACCTCTAGTCAAAGCGCTGATTAAGCTTGTTTCTTGATGATGGCTTCGGCGATGTTCGACGGAGCTTCGGCGTACTTGGAGAACTCCATGGAGTAGCTTGCGCGACCCTGAGACATGGAGCGGACATCCGTAGCGTAGCCAAACATCTCGCCCAGCGGAACCTCGGCACGGATGACCTTGCCGGTCACGGTGTCTTCCATACCCTGGATCAGGCCACGACGACGGTTCAGGTCGCCCATGACGTCGCCCATGTAGTCTTCCGGGGTCACGACCTCGACCTTCATGATCGGCTCGAGCAGCACGGCACCACCCTTCTGGGTGAGCTGCTTGGTCGCCATGGAGGCGGCGATCTTGAACGCCATCTCGTTGGAGTCGACGTCGTGGTAGGAACCATCGAACACAGCGGCCTTCAGGCCGAGCAGCGGATAGCCGGCAACGATGCCGTTCTTCATCTGCTCTTCGATGCCCTTCTGGATCGCCGGGATGTATTCCTTCGGAATCACACCACCCACGACTTCGCTGACGAACTCCAGACCTTCCTGACCTTCGTCGGCCGGCGCGAAGCGAATCCAGCAGTGACCGAACTGGCCACGACCACCCGACTGGCGAACGAACTTGCCTTCGATCTCGCAGGTGTTGCGGATGGTTTCGCGGTAGGCGACCTGAGGCTTACCGATGTTCGCTTCCACGCCGAATTCGCGCTTCATGCGGTCCACCAGGATGTCCAGGTGCAGCTCGCCCATGCCGGAGATGATGGTCTGACCGGACTCTTCGTCGGTCTTGACGCGGAACGAGGGATCTTCCTGAGCCAGCTTGCCCAGTGCGATACCCATCTTTTCCTGGTCGGCCTTGGTCTTCGGCTCGACGGCGACCGAAATCACCGGCTCCGGGAAGTCCATGCGCTCGAGGATGATCGGCTTCTCGATCGAGCACAGGGTGTCACCGGTGGTGACGTCCTTCATGCCGATCAGGGCGGCGATGTCGCCAGCACGAACTTCCTTGATCTCTTCACGGGTGTTGGCGTGCATCTGCACCATACGGCCGACGCGCTCCTTCTTGCCCTTCACCGAGTTGATGACGGAGTCACCGGAGCTCAGTACACCCGAGTAGACGCGGGCGAAGGTCAAGGTACCCACGAAGGGGTCGGTAGCGATCTTGAACGCCAGAGCCGAGAAGGGCTCGTTATCGTCTGCGTGACGCTCGTCGTGGATTTCCTCGTTGTCCGGGTTGGTACCCTTGATCGCGGGAATCTCGACCGGCGCCGGCAGGAAGTCGATCACGGCGTCCAGAACCAGGGGCACGCCCTTGTTCTTGAAGGACGAACCGCAG
Source organism: Pseudomonas flavocrustae (assembly GCF_029872515.1). NCBI lineage: Bacteria > Pseudomonadati > Pseudomonadota > Gammaproteobacteria > Pseudomonadales > Pseudomonadaceae > Pseudomonas > Pseudomonas flavocrustae. The sequence continues at coordinate 43,398 of NZ_JAPDIQ010000007.1, forward strand.
ACGGCCGGGACGATTTCGCAGGCGATGGTACGCTGACGCAGGCCGGCCTTGATCTCGTCGATCGACAGCTCGCCACCTTCCAGGTACTTGTTCATCAGCTCTTCGTTGGCTTCGGCCGCAGCCTCGACCATGTTGGAGCGCCACTGCTCGGCATCGGCCAGCATGTCCGCAGGAATGTCTTCCTCGCGATAGGTCATGCCCTGGTCGTCATCGTTCCAGAAGATGGCCTTCATCTTCAGCAGGTCGATCTGGCCCAGGAAGTTCTCTTCCGCGCCGATGGCCAGCTGAACCGGGACCGGAGTGTGGCCCAGGCGCTTCTTGATCTGCTCGACGACGCGCAGGAAGTTGGCACCGGCACGGTCCATCTTGTTGACGTAGACGATGCGCGGGACGCCGTACTTGTTGGCCTGACGCCATACGGTTTCGGACTGGGGCTCGACACCGGAGGTACCGCAGAACACCACGACCGCACCGTCCAGCACGCGCAGGGAACGCTCCACCTCAATGGTGAAGTCCACGTGACCGGGGGTATCGATGATGTTTACGCGGTACTTGTCGTACTGCTTGGTCGAACCGGACCAGAACGCGGTGGTGGCAGCGGAGGTGATGGTGATACCACGCTCCTGCTCCTGCACCATCCAGTCCATGGTCGCAGCGCCGTCGTGAACCTCACCCATTTTGTGGTTCACGCCGGTATAGAACAGAATCCGCTCGGTGGTAGTCGTCTTACCTGCGTCCACGTGGGCGCAGATACCGATGTTCCGATAGCGGTTAATAGCGGTTGTACGAGCCATAAGGTCCTCGCTTGATTGGAAGCGCTAGGCTTAGAAGCGGTAGTGCGAGAAGGCCTTGTTGGCTTCTGCCATGCGATGCACGTCTTCGCGCTTCTTGACTGCGGCACCCTTGCCTTCAAAAGCGTCCATGAGTTCACCCGCCAGGCGCAGAGCCATGGACTTCTCACCACGCTTGCGCGCGGAGTCCACCAGCCAGCGCATGGCCAGGGCATTACGACGGGAAGGACGAACCTCAACCGGCACCTGGTAGGTAGCACCGCCGACACGGCGGGACTTCACTTCGACCAGCGGAGCGATGGCGTCGAGCGCTTTTTCGAAAACTTCCAGGGGTTCGGCATTCTTGGAACGCTCTTTGACCTTGTCCAGAGCACCATAAACGATACGCTCGGCAACGGCTTTCTTGCCGCTCTCCATCACGTGGTTCATGAACTTGGCCAGGATCTGGCTTCCGTATTTCGGATCGTCAAGTATTTCGCGCTTGGCCGCTACACGACGTCTTGGCATTGATAAGCCCTCAAAACGGTCTTCAGGTTAGCTCGGGACTCGTTGCCCGACCTTACTCTTATCGACTCGAACAAAAAGAAAGGTGATTACTTCGGACGCTTGGTGCCGTACTTGGAACGGCCCTGCTTGCGGTCCTTCACACCGGTGGTGTCCAGCGAGCCGCGCACGGTGTGATAACGCACACCCGGCAGATCCTTGACCCGGCCACCGCGGATCAGCACGACGCTGTGTTCCTGCAGATTGTGACCTTCACCGCCGATGTAGGAGGTGACTTCGAAGCCGTTGGTCAGACGTACACGGCAGACCTTCCGCAGTGCAGAGTTGGGCTTCTTGGGAGTGGTGGTGTACACGCGGGTGCACACGCCACGACGTTGCGGGCAGTTTTGCAGCGCAGGCACGTCGGATTTCTCGACGATACGCTTGCGTGCACTACGCACCAGCTGGTTGATAGTTGCCATCTATAGCTCCACTGATTGTCTTGCGACATAAACGAAATAGCAGAACGTCAGTCCTGCCCATTTTCGGGGAACGAAAGTCTAAAGAGCTTGGGCGCTCCAGTCAAGACAAAGCCCCCGGACGCCTGGGGCGCCGGGGGCTTTGTCAAGCGAGACCTGCTACCGAACTCAGCTGGCGCTGGAGTTCAGCGCCTCGGTCAGGGCGGCTTCGGCCTCGCTGGCGCTCACGCGCTGCGGCTTGCCGAGTTCGCGCTGACGCTTGCGCTCGCTGTGGTAGGCCAGACCGGTACCGGCCGGGATCAGACGACCCACTACCACGTTTTCCTTCAGGCCGCGCAGGAAGTCGCGCTTGCCGGTCACGGCGGCTTCGGTCAGGACACGGGTGGTCTCCTGGAAGGAAGCGGCCGAGATGAAGGACTCGGTGGACAGCGAAGCCTTGGTGATACCCAGCAGGACGCGCTCGTACTTGGCGACGAAACGATCATTGCCCACCAGTTGCTCGTTCTCTTCCAGGACGTGGGTCAGTTCGACCTGATCGCCCTTGATGAAGCTCGAGTCGCCGGTGTCGCTCACTTCGACCTTGCGCAGCATCTGCCGCAGGATGGTCTCGATGTGCTTGTCGTTGATCTTCACGCCCTGCAGACGGTACACGTCCTGGATCTCGTTGACGATGTACTTGGCCAGCGCGCTGACACCCAGCAGACGCAGGATATCGTGCGGGTTGCTCGGACCGTCGGAGATAACTTCGCCGCGGCTTACCTGTTCGCCTTCGAAGACGTTCAGGTGGCGCCACTTCGGAATCAGCTCCTCGTAGGGATCGGTGCCATCGGTCGGGGTGATGACCAGACGACGCTTGCCCTTGGTTTCCTTGCCGAAGGAGATGGTACCGCTGATCTCCGCCAGGATTGCCGGCTCCTTGGGACGACGCGCCTCGAAGAGGTCAGCCACGCGGGGCAGACCACCGGTGATGTCGCGGGTCTTGGAGGTTTCCTGGGGGATACGGGCGATAACGTCACCCACATGCACCTTGGCACCGTCGCTCAGGTTGACCAGCGCGTTCGGCGGCAGGAAGTACTGGGCCGGTACGTCGGTACCCGGCAGCAGCAGGTCCTTGCCATTGGCGTCGATCAGCTTGACCGCCGGACGGATGTCCTTACCGGAAGTCGGACGATCCTTGGCGTCGAGCACCTCGATGTTGGTCAGACCGGTCAGTTCGTCGGTCTGGCGCTTGATGGTGATGCCCTCCTCCATGCCGACGAAGGCCACGGTACCGTCCATCTCGGTAACGATGGGGTGGGTGTGCGGGTCCCACTTGGCGACGATGGCGCCAGCGTCGACCTTGTCGCCTTCCTTGACCGAAATCACCGCACCGTAGGGCAGCTTGTAGCGCTCGCGCTCGCGACCGAAGTCGTCGGCGATGGCCAGCTCACCGGAACGGGACACGGCAACCAGGGCGCCATCGGCACGTTCGACGTGCTTCAGGTTGTGCAGACGGATGGCACCGCCATTCTTGACCTGGACGCTGTCGGCCGCGGAGGTCCGGCTGGCCGCACCACCGATGTGGAAGGTACGCATGGTCAGCTGGGTACCCGGCTCACCGATGGACTGGGCGGCGATGACGCCGACCGCTTCACCGATGTTGACCTGGTGACCGCGAGCCAGATCGCGACCGTAGCACTTGGCGCAGATGCCATGACGGGTTTCGCAGGTGATCGGCGAACGCACCACGACTTCGTCGACGCTGTTGAGCTCGAGGAACTCGACCCAGCGCTCGTCGACCAGGGTGCCGGCCGGCACGATGATCTCGTCGGTACCCGGCTTGGGCACGTCACGGGCGATGACTCGACCCAGCACGCGCTCACCCAGGGGCTCGACCACGTCGCCGCCTTCGATGTGCGGCGTCATGATCAGGCCGCGCTCGGTACCGCAATCGACTTCGGTCACCACCAGGTCCTGGGCCACGTCGACTAGACGACGGGTCAGGTAACCGGAGTTCGCGGTCTTCAGTGCGGTATCCGCCAGACCCTTACGGGCACCGTGGGTGGAGATGAAGTACTGGAGTACGTTCAGGCCTTCACGGAAGTTGGCGGTAATGGGCGTCTCGATGATGGAGCCGTCCGGCTTGGCCATCAGGCCACGCATGCCGGCGAGCTGACGAATCTGGGCCGCGGAACCCCGGGCGCCGGAATCGGCCATCATATACATGGAGTTGAAGGACTCCTGATCGACTTCCTTGCCCTCGCGGTCGATGACCTTCTCTTTCGAGAGGTTGGTCATCATCGCCTTGGACACTTCGTCGTTGGCCTTCGACCAGAGGTCGATCACCTTGTTGTACTTCTCGCCCTGGGTCACCAGGCCGGAGGCGTACTGGCTCTCGATCTCCTTCACCTCGGCGGTGGCAGCATCGATGATGCGCGCCTTCTCATCCGGAATGACGAAGTCGTTGACGCCGATGGAGACGCCGGACAGGGTCGAATAGGCGAAACCGGTGTACATCAGCTGGTCGGCGAAGATGACGGTGTCCTTCAGACCCACCACGCGGTAGCAGTGGTTGATCAGCTTGGAGATGGCCTTCTTCTTCATCGACTGGTTGACCACGTCATACGGCAGACCGGCAGGCACGACCTGGAACAGCAGCGCGCGGCCGACGGTGGTGTCGACGATGCGGGTGTTCTTGGTCAGGCTGCCGTCCTTGTGACGGATGGTCTCGTTGATGCGCACCTTGACCTTGGCATGCAGGGCGGCTTCGCCGGCACGGAAGACGCGATCGACTTCCTGCAGGTCGGCGAACACGCGGCCTTCGCCCTTGGCGTTGATGGCTTCGCGGGTCATGTAGTACAGACCCAGCACCACGTCCTGCGACGGCACGATGATCGGCTCGCCGTTGGCGGGCGACAGGATGTTGTTAGTCGACATCATCAGGGCGCGCGCTTCCAGCTGGGCTTCCAGCGTCAGCGGCACGTGCACGGCCATCTGGTCACCGTCGAAGTCGGCGTTGTACGCGGCGCAGACCAGCGGGTGCAGCTGGATGGCCTTGCCTTCGATGAGGACCGGCTCGAACGCCTGGATACCCAGACGGTGCAGGGTCGGGGCGCGGTTGAGCAGCACCGGGTGTTCGCGGATGACTTCGGCGAGAACGTCCCAGACCTCGGGCAGTTCGCGCTCGACCATCTTCTTGGCGGCCTTGATGGTGGTCGCCATGCCGCGGGCTTCCAGCTTGCCGAAGATGAACGGCTTGAACAGCTCCAGCGCCATCTTCTTGGGCAGACCGCACTGGTGCAGACGCAGGGTCGGGCCCACGGTGATAACGGAACGACCGGAGTAGTCGACGCGCTTGCCCAGCAGGTTCTGACGGAAACGACCCTGCTTGCCCTTGATCATGTCGGCCAGGGACTTCAGCGGGCGCTTGTTGGAGCCGGTGATGGCCCGGCCGCGACGGCCGTTGTCCAGCAGGGCGTCAACGGCTTCCTGCAGCATGCGCTTCTCGTTGCGCACGATGATGTCGGGCGCGGCGAGGTCGAGCAGCCGCTTGAGGCGGTTGTTCCGGTTGATGACGCGACGATAGAGATCGTTCAGGTCGGAGGTCGCGAAGCGACCGCCATCCAGCGGTACCAGCGGACGCAGGTCCGGCGGCAGCACGGGCAGCACGGTCATGACCATCCACTCCGGCTTGTTGCCGGAACCCTGGAAGGCTTCCATCAGCTTCAGGCGCTTGGACAGCTTCTTGATCTTGGTCTCGGAGTTGGTCTGCGGAATCTCTTCGCGCAGGCGACCGATCTCGTGCTCCAGATCAATGGCGCCGAGCAGCTGGAATACGGCTTCCGCACCCATGCGGGCGTCGAAGTCGTCACCGAATTCTTCCAGTGCCTCGAAGTACTGCTCGTCGTTCAGCAGCTGGTACTTCTCGAGGGTGGTCATGCCCGGATCGATCACCACGTAGCTCTCGAAATAGAGCACGCGCTCGATGTCACGCAGGGTCATGTCCAGCAGCAGGCCGATACGCGACGGCAGCGACTTCAGGAACCAGATGTGGGCGACGGGCGAAGCCAGCTCGATGTGACCCATGCGCTCGCGGCGCACCTTGGCCAGGGCGACTTCCACGCCGCACTTCTCGCAGATCACGCCGCGGTGCTTGAGGCGCTTGTACTTTCCGCACAGGCACTCGTAGTCCTTGACCGGGCCAAAGATCTTGGCGCAGAACAGACCATCGCGCTCGGGCTTGAAGGTACGGTAGTTGATGGTCTCCGGCTTCTTCACTTCACCGAACGACCAGGAACGAATCATCTCGGGCGAGGCCAGACCGATACGGATGGCATCGAACTCCTCGAGTTGACCCTGGTTTTTCAACAGATTGAGCAAGTCTTTCAAGGCCTTTCCTCCTCACGGACCGGAGGCGACCGCCGCGCGGTCGCCTCCTCTAGGGTCTCGTGTTATTCGGTTTCCAGTTCGATATCGATGCCGAGCGAGCGGATTTCCTTGATCAGTACGTTGAAGGACTCGGGCATGCCGGCCTCCATGCGGTGATCCCCGTCCACGATGTTCTTGTACATCTTGGTCCGGCCGTTCACATCGTCCGACTTCACCGTCAGCATTTCCTGCAGGGTGTAAGCCGCGCCATAGGCCTCCAGTGCCCAGACCTCCATCTCCCCGAAACGCTGACCACCGAACTGCGCCTTACCACCCAGCGGCTGCTGGGTAACCAGGCTGTAGGAACCAGTGGAACGAGCGTGCATCTTGTCGTCCACCAGGTGGTTCAGCTTGAGCATGTACATGTAGCCGACGGTGGTGGTGCGCTCGAAGGCATTGCCGGTGCGGCCGTCGTACAGACGCATCTGGCCACTCTCCGGCAGATCGGCCAGCTTCAGCATAGCCTTGATCTCGCTTTCCTTGGCACCGTCGAACACCGGGGTGGCCATGGGTACACCGCCACGCAGGTTCTTCGCCAGGTCGAGAACTTCCTTATCGCTCAGGTCGTCGAGCTTCTCCTGACGGCCACCGATCTCGTTGTAGATCTCGTGCAGGAAGCTGCGCAGTTCGGCAACCTTGCGCTGCTCTTCGATCATCACGTTGATCTTCTCGCCCAGGCCCTTGGCCGCGAGGCCCAGGTGGGTTTCGAGGATCTGACCGACGTTCATCCGCGAAGGTACGCCCAGCGGGTTCAGCACGATGTCCACCGGCGTGCCGTTGGCGTCGTAGGGCATGTCTTCGACCGGCATGATCACCGAGACCACACCCTTGTTACCGTGACGACCGGCCATCTTGTCGCCCGGCTGGATGCGGCGCTTGATGGCGAGGTAGACCTTGACGATCTTCAGTACGCCCGGCGCCAGGTCATCGCCCTGCTGCAGCTTGCGCTTCTTGTCTTCGAACTTGTCATCCAGCAGCTGGCGACGGTCGGACAGATAGGCCTGGGCCTTTTCCAGCTGCTCGTTGTGAGCATCTTCCGCCATGCGCAGCTTGAACCACTGACCACGCTCGAGGCCGTTCAGGTACTCGTCGGTGATGACGGCACCCTTCTTGACCGCCGGGCCGCCTTCGGCGACCTGACCGACCAGGGCCTGACGCAGACGCTCGAAGGTCGCGCCTTCGACGATGCGGAACTCCTCGTTCAGATCCTTGCGGATCTCGTCGAGCTGGGACTTCTCGATGGCCAGGGCGCGGGAGTCGCGCTCGACGCCGTCACGGGTGAAGACCTGGACGTCGATGACGGTACCCTTGGTGCCGGTGGGCACACGCAGGGAGGTGTCCTTCACGTCGCTGGCCTTCTCGCCGAAGATGGCGCGCAGCAGCTTCTCTTCCGGAGTCAGCTGGGTTTCGCCCTTGGGCGTGACCTTGCCGACCAGGATGTCACCGGCACCGACTTCGGCACCGACGTAGACGATACCGGCCTCGTCCAGCTTGTTCAGCGCAGCCTCACCCACGTTCGGGATGTCGGAGGTGATTTCCTCCGGGCCGAGCTTGGTGTCACGGGCCACACAGGTCAGTTCCTGGATGTGGATGGTGGTGAAGCGATCTTCCTGGACCACGCGCTCCGACAGACAGATGGAGTCTTCGAAGTTGAAGCCGTTCCAGGGCATGAAGGCCACGCGCATGTTCTGACCCAGTGCCAGCTCGCCCATGTCGGTCGAGGGGCCATCGGCCAGGATGTCGAACTTGGCCACCTGATCACCCTTGCTCACCAGCGGACGCTGGTTGATGCAGGTGTTCTGGTTGGAACGGGTGTACTTGGTCAGGTTGTAGATGTCGACGCCGGCTTCACCGGTCTCGACTTCGTCATCGTTGACGCGCACCACGATACGGCTGGCATCGACGGAGTCGATCACGCCACCCCGACGGGCGACGACGCAGACGCCGGAGTCACGGGCGACGTTGCGCTCCATGCCGGTACCGACCAGCGGCTTGTCCGAACGCAGGGTCGGCACGGCCTGACGCTGCATGTTGGAACCCATCAGCGCGCGGTTGGCGTCGTCGTGCTCGAGGAACGGAATCAGCGAGGCGGCGACGGAGACGACCTGCTTGGGCGAAACGTCCATCAGGGTGACGTCTTCGGGCGCCTTGACGGTGAATTCGTTCAGGTGACGCACGGCTACCAGTTCGTCGATCAGCCGGTTGTTCTCGTCCAGCCCTGCAGAGGCCTGGGCGATCACATGGTTGGCTTCTTCGATGGCCGACAGGAAGACGATCTCGTCGGTGGCCACGCCGTCCTTGACCATGCGGTACGGGCTTTCGAGGAAGCCGTACTGATTGGTGCGGGCATAGGCAGCCAGGGAGTTGATCAGGCCGATGTTCGGACCTTCCGGCGTTTCGATCGGGCAGACCCGGCCGTAGTGCGTCGGGTGTACGTCACGGACTTCGAAGCCGGCACGCTCACGGGTCAGACCGCCCGGGCCGAGTGCGGAGACGCGGCGCTTGTGGGTGATCTCCGACAGCGGGTTGTTCTGGTCCATGAACTGGGACAGCTGGCTGGAGCCGAAGAATTCCTTGATCGCGGCGGCCACGGGCTTGGCGTTGATCAGATCCTGCGGCATCAGGCCTTCGCTCTCGGCCATGGACAGGCGTTCCTTGACGGCACGCTCTACCCGCACCAGACCCACGCGGAACTGGTTCTCGGCCATTTCACCGACGCAACGGACACGGCGGTTACCCAGGTGGTCGATGTCGTCGACGATGCCCTTGCCGTTACGGATGTCGACCAGGGTCTTGAGCACATCGACGATGTCTTCGCGACTCAGGACGCCCGAGCCTTCGATGGCGTCGCGACCGATACGGCGGTTGAACTTCATGCGGCCGACAGCGGACAGGTCGTAACGCTCGGCGCTGAAGAACAGGTTGTTGAACAGGGTCTCGGCAGCTTCCTTGGTCGGCGGCTCGCCGGGACGCATCATCCGGTAGATCTCGACCAGGGCTTCCAGTTGATTGCCGGTGGAGTCGATCTTCAGGGTATCGGAGATGAACGGACCGCAGTCGATGTCGTTGGTGTACAGCGTCTCGAACTGCACGACATTGGCCTTGGCCATCTTGGCCAGCATGTCCAGGGTCAGTTCGGTGTTGCACTCGGCGATGATCTCGCCAGTGGACGGATGCACGACAGCCTTGGCGGTGGTACGGCCAATGACGTAATCGAAGGGCACTTCCAGCTCGCTCAGACCGGATTTTTCCAGCTGGTTGATGTGGCGAGCGGTCACCCGACGGCCCTGCTCCACGATCACCTTGCCGCTGCCATCCTTGATGTCGAAGCTGGCGATGTCGCCGCGCAGGCGCTGGGGCACCAGCTCGAACGTCAGCATCTCACCCTTGATGTGGAAGGTGTTGGTGTCATAGAACGCATCCAGCACCTCTTCGGTGCTGTAGCCGAGCGCGCGTAGCAGTACCGAGGCCGGCAGCTTGCGGCGACGGTCGATACGGACGAATACCGCGTCCTTGGGATCGAACTCGAAGTCGAGCCAGGAGCCGCGGTAGGGAATGATGCGCGCCGAGTACAGCAGCTTGCCCGAGCTGTGGGTCTTGCCGCGGTCGTGGTCGAAGAACACGCCCGGGCTGCGGTGCAGCTGGGACACGATGACGCGCTCGGTACCATTGATGATGAAGGTACCGTTCTCGGTCATCAGGGGGATTTCCCCCATGTAGACTTCCTGCTCCTTGATGTCCTTGATCGCCTTGTTCGACGACTCGCGGTCGAAAATGATCAGGCGAACCTTGACCCGCAGCGGGACGGCGAAGGTCACGCCGCGCAGGACGCATTCCTTCACATCGAAAGCCGGCTCGCCCAGGCGATAGCCGACGTATTCCAGGGCCGCATTGCCGGAATAGCTGATAATCGGGAAAACGGACTTGAAGGCCGCATGCAGGCCGATATCGCGGAACTGGTCTTTGCCTGCGCCCGCCTGCAGGAATTCGCGGTACGAATCCAGTTGGATAGCCAGCAAATAGGGCACGTCCATGACGTGCGGCAACTTGCTAAAGTCCTTGCGGATACGTTTTTTCTCAGTGTATGAGTAAGCCATCAGCGTTCCCCAGCTTGGTCACCAGCTTGTTTGGCCTCTCCGACGGGAGCAGCCGGAAAATCGTGCAAACCCTTGGTTTGCCGCACCCCGAGAGCGAGGTGGATACAGCGCATCTTGTCAGGCGGATATGCTCGCTCTGTACAAAACGGCAAAAGGCCGGTGGCGTTCGCCACCAGCCATCAGCCGAACGTGAAACGTTGCGGCTGTAGACGCAAGAACCGAACTTACTTGAGCTCGACCTTGGCGCCTGCTTCTTCCAGAGCCTTCTTGGCAGCTTCGCCTTCCTCTTTGGAGACGCCTTCCTTGACCACGCCCGGGGCGCCGTCAACGACAGCCTTGGCTTCTTTCAGGCCCAGGCCGGTCAGTTCACGAACGACCTTGATGACGTTCACTTTCTTGTCGCCGGTCTCGGTCAACATGATGGTGAATTCGGTCTGCTCTTCGACGACGGCAGCGGCAGCAGCCGGGCCAGCGGCAGCGGCGGCAGCGGCGGTCACGCCGAACTTCTCTTCCATCGCCTTGATCAGTTCCACCACTTGCATGACGGACATTTCGGATACGGCGTTGATGATGTCTTCGTTGGTCAGAGCCATGACTCTAGATTCCTATAACAGGGTGCGGCTTCAGGCCGCAAATAATAAGAAAGACTTGCAGGAAACGCAGCACGCGCGATTAGGCGGCGGCAGCTTCCTTTTGGTCGCGAATGGCGGCGAGGGTACGAGCCAGCTTGCTGGTAGCGCCCTGGATGACACTCATCAGCTGGGACACAGCTTCGTCGTAGGTCGGCAGAGTTGCCAATACGTCGATCTGGTTAGCCGGGATGAGCTTGCCTTCGAACGCGGCGGCCTTGATCTCGAACTTGTCCTGACCCTTGGCGAAATCCTTGAAGATACGGGCGGCAGCGCCCGGATGCTCTTGGGAGAACGCGATCAGGGTCGGGCCCTTGAACGTGTCGTTGAGAACGTCGAAAGACGTGCCTTCAACGGCACGACGCAGCAGGGTGTTACGTACGACACGTACATAGACACCAGCCGCGCGGGCCTCTTTACGGAGTCCGGTCATGGCACCCACAGTCACGCCACGGGCATCGGCCACGACAGCGGACAGGGCACCTTGGGCAGCCTCGTTGACTTCAGCGACGATAGCCTTCTTGTCTTCGAGTTTGATTGCCACGGGTTTAACTCCTGGATGTTACCGTTTCGCCCGATGGACTGGGCGGCGTTTTGGTGTCTGACTCGGTAACCGAATCGGGAGCACCATCTGCGTAGGCTAGGGTTTCCCCGGTTTAAGACCTGCGTCCCCTACGGTCTTGGACAGCCCCCGCCAGGCAGGGACCCCAATCTTGGCGCCGCGCCCGAAGGCACGGCGACTTGTATCCTGCTTAGGCTTCCAGGGAAGCCTGGTCGATCTGCAGACCCGGGCCCATGGTGGAGCTCAGGGTGATGCGCTTGACGTAGATGCCCTTGGAGGTCGAGGGCTTCAGGCGCTTCAGGTCGGCCAGCAGAGCTTCAACGTTCTGCTTCAGCTTCACGGGCTCGAAATCGATCTTGCCAACGGAAGCGTGGATGATGCCGTTCTTGTCAGTACGGAAACGCACCTGACCAGCCTTGGCATTCTTGACGGCGGTAGCGACGTCCGGGGTCACGGTGCCAACCTTGGGGTTGGGCATCAGACCGCGCGGGCCGAGCAGCTGGCCCAGCTGACCGACAACACGCATGGCGTCCGGCGAGGCGATGACCACGTCATAGTTCAGGTCGCCGCCCTTCATCTCGGCGGCCAGGTCGTCCATGCCGACTCGTTCGGCACCGGCAGCCAGCGCAGCTTCGGCGTTGGCACCCTGGGTGAACACGGCAACGCGAACCGACTTGCCAGTGCCATTGGGCAGCACGGTGGCGCCACGAACGACCTGGTCGGATTTACGCGGATCCACACCCAGGTTCACGGAGACGTCGATGGACTCCTTGAACTTGATGGTGGACAGCTCGGCCAGCAGGGCTGCAGCTTCTTCGAAGCCGTACTGCTTGCCAGCCTGGATTTTTTCGGCGAAAGCCTTTTGACGCTTAGTGAGCTTGGCCATTACACGCCCTCCACATTCAGACCCATGCTACGAGCGGAACCGGCGATGGTACGCACGGCGGCGTCCATATCGGCGGCGGTGAGATCGGCATTCTTGGCTTTGGCGATCTCTTCCAGCTGGGCGCGGGTGACGGTACCGACCTTCTGGCTGTTGGGACGAGCGGAACCGCTCTTGATGCCGGCAGCCTTCTTGAGCAGCACGGAGGCCGGGGTGCTCTTGATTTCGAAGGTGAAGCTACGGTCGCTGTACACGGTGATGATCACCGGGGTGGGCAGACCGGGCTCCATGCCCTGGGTGCGGGCGTTGAACGCCTTGCAGAATTCCATGATGTTGACGCCGTGCTGACCCAGCGCCGGACCGACTGGCGGGCTCGGGTTGGCTTGAGCGGCCTTAACCTGCAGCTTGATGTAAGCCTGAATTTTCTTAGCCATGTGCTACTCCAATGATGGGTTCGACGCCCCGCAGGGCTCCCCAATTACTTGCTATATCCCAGTGACGACAAAACCCCGCAGCCTGGGCTACGGGGTGAGGGATGCGAACAACCTAGACCTTTTCGACCTGGCTGAACTCGAGCTCCACAGGGGTCGACCGACCAAAGATCAGTACCGCCACGTGGATGCGGCTCTTTTCGTAGTTGACTTCTTCGACAACGCCGTTGAAGTCGGCGAACGGACCGTCCACCACCCGAACCGTCTCGCCTGCTTCGAACAGGGTCTTGGGCTTGGGCTTGTCGCTGCTGTCGGAGACACGACGCAGAATCGCGTCCGCTTCACGATCAGTGATGGGTGCCGGCTTGTCGGCAGTACCACCGATGAAGCCCATGACGCGAGGAGTGTCCTTGACCAGGTGCCAGGTCCCTTCGTTCATCTCCATCTGCACCAGAACGTATCCCGGGAAAAACTTACGCTCGCTCTTGCGCTTCTGGCCATTGCGCATTTCCACCACTTCTTCGGTGGGCACGAGAATGTCGCCGAACTCGTCTTCCATTTCGTGCAGCTTGACGCGCTCGATCAACGAACGCATGACATGCTTCTCGTAACCCGAGTAGGCATGCACGACGTACCAACGCTTAGCCACGGCGAACCCTTTCAACCAACAATCGTGGAAACCAGCCAACCGAGCAGGGAGTCGAGCCCCCACAACAACAAAGCCATCACGAGCACCACGGCAACCACGATCAGCGTGGTCTGAGTGGTCTCTTGCCGGGTAGGCCAGACAACTTTGCGAATCTCGGTACGGGCGTCTTTCAGCAAGCCAAAGAAGGCTTTCCCCTTGGCGGTCTGCAGGGCAATAAAGGCAGCGACAGCTGCCAGCACCAACAGACCTACCACTCGATACAGGATGGACTGAGCAGCGAAGTAGTGATTGGCAACAACACCAATCGCCACCAGAACGACAACCACCAGCCACTTCAGCGCATCGAAGCGCGACTCTTTGGCTTCCGCCTTGATGCTCATTGCATGAATCCTGTAAGGAGTGCCAGATGGGAATCTGGCAGGCCAGGAGGGAATCGAACCCCCAACCTGCGGTTTTGGAGACCGCCGCTCTGCCAATTGAGCTACTGGCCTGTAACTTGAATCAGGCCGACCATTATGCCGACCTGACAGACCAAGATCAATCGATTACTCGATGATCTTGGCAACCACGCCGGCGCCGACGGTACGACCGCCTTCACGGATGGCGAAACGCAGACCGTCTTCCATCGCGATCGGAGCGATCAGGGTGACAACCATCTTGATGTTGTCGCCCGGCATCACCATCTCGACGCCTTCCGGCAGCTCGCAGTTACCGGTCACATCGGTGGTGCGGAAGTAGAACTGCGGACGGTAGCCCTTGAAGAACGGGGTGTGACGACCGCCTTCTTCCTTGGACAGCACGTACACTTCGCACTCGAACTTGGTGTGCGGCTTGATGGTGTTCGGCTTGGCCAGAACCTGGCCACGCTCCACGTCTTCACGCTTGGTGCCACGCAGCAGCACGCCGACGTTCTCGCCAGCACGGCCTTCGTCCAGCAGCTTGCGGAACATTTCAACGCCGGTGCAGGTGGTCTTGACGGTGGCCTTGATGCCCACGATCTCGACTTCTTCCTGGATGCGGACGATGCCACGCTCGACACGACCGGTTACCACGGTGCCGCGACCGGAGATCGAGAACACGTCTTCGATCGGCATCAGGAACGGCTTGTCGATGGCACGCTCGGGCTCGGGGATGTACGAGTCCAGGGTCTCGACCAGCTTGCGCACGGCAGAGGTACCCATTTCGTTGTCGTCGTTGCCGTTCAGCGCCATCAGCGCGGAGCCGATCACGATCGGGGTGTCGTCGCCCGGGAAGTCGTAGGTGTTCAGCAGATCGCGAACTTCCATCTCGACCAGTTCCAGCAGCTCGGCGTCGTCAACCATGTCGGCCTTGTTCAGGAACACGACGATGTAGGGAACGCCTACCTGACGGGACAGCAGGATGTGCTCGCGGGTCTGCGGCATGGGGCCGTCAGCAGCCGAGCAAACCAGGATCGCGCCGTCCATCTGGGCAGCACCGGTGATCATGTTCTTCACGTAGTCGGCGTGGCCGGGGCAGTCGACGTGCGCGTAGTGACGGATCGCCGAGTCGTACTCAACGTGGGAGGTGTTGATGGTGATACCACGAGCCTTTTCTTCCGGCGCGTTGTCGATCTGGTCGAAACCACGAGCGGAACCGCCCCAGGTGTCGGCACAGACTTTGGTCAGCGCAGCGGTCAGAGTGGTCTTGCCATGGTCGACGTGACCGATGGTGCCCACGTTCAGGTGCGGCTTGTTACGTTCAAACTTTTCTTTAGCCATCGACACTCTCTCCCTTCACGAATTGAGCAAAGCAATGCCGCCATTAAAACAAAGGCAGATATTTGCATATCTGCCTTTTTAAGATGGAGCTCATGAGCGGATTTGAACCGCTGACCTCACCCTTACCAAGGGTGTGCTCTACCAACTGAGCTACATGAGCAAAACATTTGCCAGTCAAACTGGAGCGGGTAGCGGGAATCGAACCCGCATCATCAGCTTGGAAGGCTGAGGTTCTACCACTGAACTATACCCGCAGAGCCTAAGCGCTCTAACAATCTGGTGGAGGGGGAAGGATTCGAACCTTCGAAGTCTGCGACGTCAGATTTACAGTCTGATCCCTTTGGCCACTCGGGAACCCCTCCAAAGTGAGGCGGCATTTTCTTCATCTGCCCTCCTCTTGTCAAGGATCTTTTTAAAATCTCCTTAACAATCAATGCTTTCGCATCGCTCGCTAGCGTTATCAGCGAAAGCGGGCGCAGTTTATGCAATCGCAGCGGACCATGCAACCCCAAGACGTAAAAAAAGCTTAAAAAACAAAGGCCGCCCTAGCGGCGGCCTTTGTTTGCAG
Source organism: Pseudomonas flavocrustae (assembly GCF_029872515.1). NCBI lineage: Bacteria > Pseudomonadati > Pseudomonadota > Gammaproteobacteria > Pseudomonadales > Pseudomonadaceae > Pseudomonas > Pseudomonas flavocrustae. Next base: position 59,116 of record NZ_JAPDIQ010000007.1, read on the forward strand.
ACAACCAGCCCTGCTTACAGCTGGGGACCGGCGGCCAGGATGCCTTCGGATACGCCGGAGAACTTCTTGAAGTTCTCGACGAACTTGCCAGCCAGCTCGCGCGCCGCCGCGTCATAGGCAGCACCATCCTGCCAGGTGTCGCGAGGATTGAGCAGGACGCTGTCCACGCCGGGAACGGCAACCGGGACGTCGAGGTTGATGACCGGGACGTGGCGCGTCTCGGTACCGATGAGGGCACCGCTCTGAATAGCTGCGATGACCGCACGGGTAGTCGGGATGTTGAAGCGCTTGCCGACGCCGTAACCGCCACCGGTCCAACCGGTGTTGACCAGGTACACCTTGGAGCCAAAGCCCTGGATGCGCTTGATCAGCAGATCGGCGTATTCAGCCGCCGGACGCGGGAAGAAGGGTGCGCCGAAGCAGGTGGAGAAGGTCGACTTGATGCCAGGACCGGAACCCATCTCGGTCGAGCCGACCAGGGCGGTGTAGCCGGACAGGAAGTGGTAGGCCGCCTGCTCATTATTAAGGATGGATACCGGGGGCAGGACACCGGTGAGGTCGCAGGTCAGGAAGATGACCGCGTTGGGCTCGCCACCCAGGTTGTGCTCGGCGCGCTTGTCGATCAGTTCGCGCGGATAGGCCGCCCGGCTGTTCTGGGTCAGGCTGTCGTTGGCATAGTCAGGGTGACGGGTCTGGGGATCCAGAACCACGTTTTCCAGAACGGCGCCGAACTGGATGGCCTTCCAGATGACCGGCTCGTTCTTCTCGGACAGGTCGATGCACTTGGCGTAGCAACCACCTTCCATGTTGAAGACGGTGCCCACACCCCAGCCGTGCTCGTCGTCACCGATAAGGTAGCGGCTCTGGTCGGCAGACAGGGTGGTCTTGCCGGTACCGGACAGACCGAAGAACAGGGTGACATCACCCTCCTCGCCTACGTTGGCCGCGCAGTGCATCGGCAGCACGTCCTTTTCCGGCAGCAGGAAGTTCTGCACCGAGAACATGGCCTTCTTCATCTCGCCGGCGTAGCGCATACCGGCGATCAGCACCTTGCGCGCCGCGAAGTTGATGATGACGGTACCGTCGGAATTGGTGCCGTCACGCGCGGGCTCACAGACGAACTCGGGCGCGTTGATGATCTCCCAGGCCGGCTTGGACTGGGGATTGTATTCGGCCGGATTGATGAACAGGCAGCGGCCGAACAGGTTGTGCCAGGCGGTCTCGGTACGCATGACGACGGGCAGGTAGTGCTCTACATCAGCGCCTACATGAACATGGGAGACGAATTGATCACGCTCGTCCAGGTAGGCGCTCACGCGCTCCCACAGCGGTGCGAACTTCTCCTCCGGAAAGGCACGGTTGATCGGCCCCCAGTGGATGGCATCGCGCGTGGAAGCTTCCTCGACGATAAAGCGATCTACCGGCGAACGCCCCGTGCGATGCCCCGTCTTGACGACCAGCGAGCCATTGGCGGCCAGCTCTCCTTCGCCACGTCGCAGGGACTCTTCCACTAACTGCGCGACGCTGATATCGGTATACACGTTGGCTTTCGTCATTTCGTTCCCCATGGCCCTGGGCCGTTCCTCATGCTTGTAGCTCTTACACGGCAGAACTACACGTTGCGGGATTATGCCAGAAAGCCTTCGGGCTTTTGCAACGGCTAGTGCCGGGTATTTCCCGGGGTTTGCGTGCCGCCGCCCGCAAAAATCTGCGCGATATCGGCAGCGTCGAATACCTGCTGTTCATTGCAAAACTGACAATCGACCCGAATTTGTCCGTCCTGTTCGTCGAGCAAGCTCTCGACGTCCGGCTGACCCATGCTGATCAGGGCATTGGCCGCGCGGTCACGGGAACAGCTGCAGCTGAAGGCCACCGGCTGCTCGTCGAACAGGCGTACCTTTTCCTCGTGGAACAGGCGGTGCAGGATCACTTCGTTGTCGAGACCCAGCAGCTCTTCGGCCGTGAGGGTATCGGCCAGGGTGACCACATGCTCCCAGCTGTCCTGGCGGGCCTGGGCATCCTTGATCCGCGACGGCGGCAATTGCTGGAGCAGCAGGCCGCGGGCGCGGCGGCCATCGGCGTTCAGCCAGAAACGGGTGGGCAGCTGCTCGGAGGTGGCGAAATAGCTGGACAGGCACTCAGCCAGATTCGCGCCCTCCAGCGGGACGATACCCTGGTAGCGCTGACCATGGCGCGGGTCGATGGTCAGGGCCAGAACGCCATCGGGCATGAGCTCGCTCAAGGAGGCGGACGTGGTGATCTCGGCCTCTTCGTAGCGTGCGATGCCGCGCACCTCGCGCTCACTGGAGCACTCGACCATGAGTAGCGGGATGGGACCGCTGGAGCGCGCCTGTAGCACCAGCAGCCCTTCGAACTTGAGGGTTCCACACAGCAGCGCGGCCGCCGCGAGCAGCTCCCCCAGTAGCTGGGCCACGGGCTCCGGATAGGCATGCTTGGCGAGGACCTCGACATAGCTGCGATCCAGGGTGGCCAGTTCGCCGCGGACATCGGTTTCGTCAAACAGGAAACGTTGGGTGAAATCGTGGGAAGTCATGAACTACCTATATAAGGAAGGAGGCCGCGAAGCGTGGCGTTCACGGCGCAGGCCAGAACCGGCGAGCGGACCTGGCCATTGAGAGGCTCCGGCGAGCCGCGACGAACTCAGTCGTCGAACGGATGGACGTACTCGCGGAACTGGTGGATCTGGCGCCGCTGCTTCTTGGTGGGACGGCCATCGGTCTGCACGCCGAGGTTGCCGGCCTTGCGGGCGGCCGCGGCCTGTTCGCGCGCCTTGAGGCTTTCCGGCGTCTCGGTGTAGAGCTGCTGAGCTTCGGGCGCACCCCGGCGGTTCTGCGACAGGGCGACGATCACCACCGTCTTTTCGTCATAGCCCTGACGGATGGTGAGAACGTCACCAATGCGCGGCTCCTTGCTCGGCTTGCAGCGCTCGCCACGGCACTGGATCTTGCCGCCTTCCAGGGCCGCCTTGGCCAGCGCGCGGGTCTTGAAAAAACGCGCAGCCCATAGCCATTTATCGAGGCGCATCCGTTCTTCAGTGTGATCTACTGCATACATCGAATAAAAAGCCCCCTGTTGGGTCTTAGACTCTTCTCAAGAACTCTAAACCATCGGACCGACGCTGCAAGCGCGCCTCTGGAGAGCCATGACCACATTCTTTCCTTCCGATCTGACTGGCCAGACCCGCTGCACGGGATGCCAGCAGTCGGAACCCCTGGGCTTCGACTTCGACTTCGCCTATCAGCCCATCGTGGATCTGGGCCAAGGCGCGGTCTTCGCCCGGGAAGCACTGGTGCGCGGACCAGGCGGCGAAGGCGCGCTGTCGGTGCTCAATCAGGTGACCGACAGCAACCGCTATCGCTTCGACCAGCTTTGCCGCACCAAGGCCATCGCCACCGCAGCAGCCCTGGGCATGCAGGAGAGTCTGTCGATCAACTTCCTGCCCAACGCCGTCTACCGCCCGGAACTGTGCATTCGCAGTACGCTGGCTGCCGCGCGCGAGCATGGCTTTCCGCTGGAACGGCTGATCTTCGAGACAGTGGAAACCGAACACGTCGCGAGTGACCATCTGACGCACATCCTGCGCGAGTATCAGCAATTCGGCTTCAAGACTGCCATCGACGACTTCGGCGCCGGTCATTCCGGCCTGACGCTGCTGGCCGAATTCCAGCCGGACCTGGTCAAGCTCGACATGGCGCTCATCCGCCACATCGACCGGGATCAGGTGCGGCGAACCATCGTGCGCAACCTGATCGTCATGTGCCGCGAACTGGGTACCCAGGTGATCGCCGAAGGGGTGGAGACCGTGGCCGAACGCGATTGCCTGCGTGACCTCGGCATCGAGCTGATGCAGGGGTATCTGTTCGCCAAACCAGCCTTCAAACAGCTCATTGATCCGCAACATTTAGGCGGAGGCCACTGATTTCAAGGAGCAGCGATGAGCAATTCCACCGAACCGGTCATTATCGGCCTGAGTGAATGGGTGGCCCTGCCCGATCTGGGCGTGGTGGGCCTGAGAGCCAAGATCGATACCGGCGCCAGTACCTCGGCGCTGCATGCAACGGAAGTCCAGCCGTTCATGCGCGGCAAGGAACGCTGGGTGAGATTCACCGTGCACCTGGGGACGCTGGTTCAGTCCCGTCATCGCCATTGCGAAGCCCCTCTGGTGGCGAAGAAGACCATTCGCAGTTCCAATGGCATCGCTCAGACGCGTTATGTCATCCGTACCCTGCTGGCCCTGGGCGAGTGCCAGTGGCCGGTGGAATTCACCCTGGCCTGCCGCAAGAGCATGCGCTATCGCATGCTGCTCGGGTCCAAGGCTTTGATCGATGGTGGCCTGCTGGTGAATCCGGCCGTCTCCTATGCGCAAGACAAACCCCAGTTGTCCCTTACTCCGGCTTCCGGTGCCCCATGAAAATCGCCGTCCTCTCGCGTAATCCCAATCTGTATTCCACCCGGCGCCTGGTCGAAGCCGGCGTCAGCCGCGGCCATGAGGTGGTCGTGGTCGACACCCTGCGCGCGTACATGAACATCGCCAGCCACAAGCCGCAGATCCATTACCGCGGCAAACCCCTGGAAGGCTTCGATGCGGTCATCCCGCGCATCGGTGCCTCGGTGACCTTCTATGGCTGCGCGGTGCTGCGCCAATTCGAGATGCAGGGTGTCTTTCCGCTCAACGAGAGCGTGGCCATCAGCCGTTCGCGCGACAAGCTGCGTTCCCTGCAGCTGCTCGCGCGCAAGGGCATCGGCCTGCCGGTGACCGGTTTCGCCCACTCGCCGGACGACGTGCCGGACCTGATCCAGATGGTCAACGGCGCCCCTCTGGTGATCAAGGTGCTGGAAGGCACCCAGGGTATCGGGGTGGTGCTGTGCGAGACCGAGAAGGCGGCCGAATCGGTGATCGAGGCCTTCATGGGGCTCAAGCAGAACATCATGGTGCAGGAATACATCCGCGAGGCGGGTGGCGCGGACATCCGCTGCTTCGTGGTCGGCGACAAGGTGATCGCCGCGATGAAGCGCCAGGCGGCGCCGGGGGAATTTCGTTCGAATCTGCATCGCGGCGGCACCGCCAGCCTGATCAAGATCACCCCCGAGGAACGCATGACCGCCCTGCGCGCGGCCCGGGCCATGGGTCTGAGCGTGGCCGGGGTGGATATTCTCAGATCCAATCACGGCCCGCTGGTGATGGAGGTCAATTCCTCGCCCGGCCTGGAAGGCATCGAGCAGACCACCGGCAAGGACGTGGCCGGGATCATCATCGAGTACCTGGAAAAGAACGCCGAGCCGGGGCTGACGCGGACCAAGGGCAAGGGCTGAGGCTTCTGTCTTGAGGAGCTGTTGGGCTTCGCTAGCGCTTAGCCCAACCTACCCCTCGGTCGATGGGCCGCACGTCAGGCGGATGCCGCTATCGCGGCCATGGGCCGCTCCTACAGGCCACAGCAGCAGGATCCGGTATCAGCTGGCGCTGCGCGGGAGCAGCAGGCCCAGGGGCAACAGTACCCGGGCTTCCACCCCACCACCTTCGCGATTGCGCAGTTCGGCGCTGCCGCCGTGCTGCGCGGCGATGCGCTTGACGATCGCCAGGCCCAGCCCGGAACCGCTGACGGTGCGGGCACGATTGCCGCGGGTGAAGGGATTGAAGATGTCCTGCAGGTCCTTGGGATCTATGCCGGGACCGCGATCCATCACGCTCAGGGCGACATAGGGCGCCGTGGCGGAGCCCGCCACCTGCCCGACCACCTCGATACCGCCACCGCCGCCGTGGCGCAGGGCGTTTTCCACCAGGTTGGTCAGCAGCCGCTTGAAGGAGATGCGCCGCACCGGCAAGGGTGGCAGCACGTCCAGCATCAGCCGTACCCGCTCCTCCTCCTGGTTGTAGGGCGCCACCACCTGGCGGGCCAGCTCGTTGATATTGGTGAGCTCTTGCGGTTCGTCGCGGCCATCGCGGACGAAGGCGAGGAACTGGTCGAGGATGGCGTTCATGTCCTCGATGTCGCGGATCATGTCCTCGGCCTCTTCGCGCTCGGCCGGTGGCATCAGCTCCACCGCCAGGCGCAGCCGGGTCAGGGGCGTGCGCAGGTCATGGGAGACCCCGGCCAACATCAGCTCGCGCTCGCGGCCGGCCTGCTCGACGTCCTCGGCCATCTGGTTGAAGGCGTGGTAGACGTCCTGAATCTCGCTGGGTGCATCGGTTTCCGGCAAGCGCACGCTGCGGCCCTTGCCCAGCTCGCGCGCCGCGTTCACCAGGCGGCGCAGCGGTTGGTTGAGCTGCCGGACGAAGACCCAGGCGGCGCCGGTGGACAGCAGGCCGATGGCGAAAAACCAGCCCAGCACGCTCCAGATGTGCTGCCCGCGCAAGGGATGGGCCATGAGCGGGATCTTGATCCAGTCCGGCCCCAGGGAGGGCGCCAGGACCCACATGGCCGGACCATGCTGGACCCGCACCCGCACCTCGGTCTCCTCGCCCAGTTCCTGCTTCATCTGGCGCTCGAAGATCTCGCTGTAGGGCCAGTGGTATTCCCCGGCCGGCACGGTCTCGGGTGATTCGTAGCGCAGGCCGGCGGCCTGGGCGATGCGCGGCCGCTCGGTTTCCGGGGTGGCCCAGTAGGCACGGAGGGTCAGGGCCGCGCCGTGGCTGTACTGACGATCGACCAGAACGTCCTCATTGAGCAGCAGATAGACCAGGGTCAGCGCCTTGGAAAACAGCACCGCGAGCAGGACCATCCACAGCGAGCGGGCGAAGAAACTCTGGGGAAACCAGCCGGGCGCCTTCATTGCCCGGACTTTCCGCGCAAAACGGCGCGAAAGCCATCACAACCTCCGGGGTTGCGGGGTCCAGATAGGCCACCCGAGACAGACACATTCGGATACATTTGCTCGTCCATTTCTTCCCTTCGACCTGGAGTTCTCTCGTGTCCGACATCTGCCAGACCGGCCTGGACATCGGCTTCGCTTCGCTCAGCTACGCGCAGATCGCCTTTCTCGGCGTGGTGCAGGGTATCACCGAGCTGCTTCCCATTTCGTCCACGGCGCACATGCGGGTGGTCCCTGCCCTGCTCGGCTGGCACGATCCCGGCTCGGCCTTTTCCGCCGCCATGCAGATGGCGGCCCTGGCAGCGGTGATCAGCTATTTCTGGCGCGATGTCAGCGGCGTGACCCGCGGCAGCCTGGCCGCCGTGCGCCAGCGCAACTTCGACAGCCCGGACTTCCTGCTGGCGGTGATGATCGTGCTGGCGACCATTCCCATCTGCATCGCCGGCCTGCTGCTGGCGCCCCTGCTCAATGCCTGCGGCTCGCCGCTGCGGGGCCTCAGCGTCATCGGCTATGCCTGCCTGGCCATGGCCGCCCTGCTGGCCCTGGCGGAGCGCATCTGTCGGCACAACAGAGACATCTCGCAGATGCGCCTGCGCGATGCGCTGATCGTGGGGATCGCCCAGGTCGGCGCGCTGATTCCGGGCGTGTCCCGCTCGGGCTCGACCCTGACCGCCGCCATGTTCCTCAATCTGCGTCGCGAGGAAGCCGCGCGCTTCTCCTTCCTGCTCGGCCTGCCGGCCATCGCCCTGGCCGGACTCAAGGAGCTGGTGGTGCTCTGGCACGCGCACATCCCGGCCGAGGCCTGGTCGCTGCTGCTGGTGGGATTGCTGGTGGCGAGCCTGTCGGCCTTTGCGGCGATCTGGGGGCTCATGCGCTTCCTGGAGCGCTTCTCGACCTGGCCCTTCATCATCTATCGCGCGCTGCTGGGGATCTTCCTGCTGGTCGGCGTGCATCAAGGCCTGTTCGCCTGAGCCACCCCCTAGCCGGGGCGCGATGCCCCGGCTACCCGCCTTACTTGCCGGCGCCGTCCGGCACGAAGACGTAGCCCACGCCCCAGACGGTCTGGATATAGCGCGGCTTGGACGGATCGGGTTCGATCATCCGGCGCAGGCGCGAGATCTGCACGTCGATGGAGCGCTCCAAGGCATCCCATTCGCGACCGCGGGCCAGATTCATCAGCTTGTCGCGGGTCAGCGGCTCGCGGGCGTGGTCGACCAGTGCCTTGAGCACGGCGAATTCGCCGGTGGTGAGCATGTGGGTCTCTTCGCCGCGCTTGAGTTCGCGGGTGGCCAGGTGCAGGGCGTAGTCGCCAAAGGTCACCACCTCGTCGGTACCGGCAGGAGCGCCGGGTACCACCGGGGCCTGACGGCGCAGCACGGCCTTGATCCGGGCTACCAGCTCCAGCGGGTTGAAGGGTTTGGCCAGGTAATCGTCGGCGCCCTGGTCGAGACCCTGGATGCGGCTGCCTTCGTCGCCCTTGGCGGTCAGCATGATGATGGGGATGCGGTTGCCGCTCTCGCGCAGTCGACCGCAGGCGGACAGGCCGTCTTCGCCAGGCATCATCAGGTCCAGCACGACCAGGTTGAAGACCTCGCGGGCCAGCAGGCGGTCCATCTGTTCGGCACTTTCGACCGTGCGTACGCGATAACCCTGTTCGGCCAGAAAACGCTCCAAGAGGCGGCGCAGCCGGGCGTCGTCGTCGACGACCAGAATCTTTTCACCTTCCGGGGCAACGGGGGTGCTCATAATATCTCCTTGTGATCTAGCACTGGATTATGCCGTAGGCCATCCGACCGCGGCATTGGGCCATTGTTAGCAGATTTTGCCCACGCTGGGGCGGCGGTGCCGGCACGGGAGGCAGGGCTCCGGCGGGCTCGGGTATACTGCGGCCCGCTTTTTCTCGTGCAAGCCAGGTAGCCCGATGGATATCAATAGCCGCATCGCCGAAGAGCTCGGCGCCCGCCCGCAACAGGTCGCCGCCGCCGTGGCCCTGCTCGACGAAGGGTCGACCGTGCCCTTCATCGCCCGTTATCGCAAGGAAGTCACCGGCAGCCTGGACGACACCCAGCTGCGTCATCTCGAAGAGCGGCTGCGCTATCTGCGCGAGCTGGAAGACCGCCGCGGCGCGGTGCTGGCCTCCATCGAGGAGCAGGGCAAGCTGACTCCCGAACTGGCCCGCGAGATCAATCTGGCCGACACCAAGACGCGCCTGGAAGACCTCTACCTGCCCTACAAGCAGAAGCGCCGCACCAAGGGCCAGATCGCTCTGGAAGCCGGCCTGGGCCCGCTGGCCGACGCCCTGCTGCAGGATCCGACGCTGACCCCGGAGACCGAGGCGGCCGCCTACGTCGATGCGGACAAGGGCGTGGCGGACAGCAAGGCTGCCCTGGAAGGCGCCAAGTACATCCTCATGGAACGCTTCGCCGAGGACGCCAACCTGCTGGCGCGACTGCGCGGCGTCCTGCAACAGGACGCCATCCTCAGCGCGCGCCTGGTGCCGGGCAAGGAGACCGAAGGCGCCAAGTTCAGCGACTACTTCGAGCATGACGAGTCCTTCAAGGCGGTGCCGTCGCATCGCGCCCTGGCGATCTTCCGGGGTCGCAACGAAGGCATCCTCAGCGCCGCGCTCAAACTCGGCGAAGAAGGCCCGGGCATCGCCCATCCCTGCGAAGGGCTGATCGCCGCGCACTTCGGCCTGAAGAACCAGGGCCGCGCCGCGGACAAATGGCTGGCCGAGGTGGTGCGCTGGACCTGGAAGGTCAAGCTCTATACCTCCCTGGAAACCGATCTGCTCGGCGAGTTGCGCGAAAAGGCCGAGGAAGAGGCTATCGCGGTCTTCGCCCGCAACCTGCACGATCTGCTGCTCGCCGCGCCGGCCGGCCCGCGCACCACCCTGGCACTGGACCCGGGTCTGCGCACCGGCTGCAAGGTCGCCGTGGTGGATGCCACCGGCAAGCTGCTGGCCACCGACACGGTCTATCCCCATGCGCCGCGCAATCAGTGGGACCAGACCCTGGCCACCCTCGGCGTGCTCTGCACCAAGCATGGCGTGGACCTGATCGCCATCGGCAACGGCACCGCCAGCCGCGAGAGCGACAAGCTGGCCGGCGAGCTGATCAGCAAGTACCCGGGCCTGGGCCTGACCAAGGTGATGGTCAGCGAAGCCGGTGCCTCGGTGTACTCGGCATCGGAACTCGCCGCCCGGGAATTCCCCGACCTGGACGTCTCCCTGCGTGGCGCCGTGTCCATTGCCCGCCGCCTGCAGGATCCGCTGGCCGAGCTGGTGAAGATCGAGCCCAAGTCCATCGGCGTCGGCCAGTACCAGCACGATGTTTCCCAGCTCAAGCTGGCGCGCAGCCTGGATGCCGTGGTGGAAGACTGCGTGAACGCCGTGGGCGTGGACGTGAATACCGCCTCCGCCGCCCTGCTGGCGCGGATCTCCGGTCTCAACGCGACCCTGGCGCAGAACATCGTGCAGTTCCGCGACGCCAATGGTGCCTTCGCCACCCGCGAGGCGCTGAAGAAGGTGCCGCGCCTGGGCGAGAAGACCTTCGAGCAGGCCGCCGGCTTCCTGCGCGTCATGAGCGGCGCCAATCCGCTGGATGCCTCGGCGGTGCACCCGGAGACCTATCCGCTGGTGCAGCGCATCGCGGCCGACACCGGCCGTGACATCCGCTCGCTGATCGGCGACTCGGCCTTTCTCAAGCGCCTGGATCCGAAGAAATTCACCGACGAGAGCTTCGGCCTGCCGACGGTGACCGACATCCTCCAGGAACTGGACAAGCCCGGTCGCGACCCGCGCCCGGAATTCAAGACCGCGGTGTTCCAGGACGGCGTGGAGAAACTCTCCGACCTCAAGCCCGGCATGGTGCTGGAGGGCGTCATCACCAACGTCACCAACTTTGGCGCCTTCGTCGACATCGGCGTGCACCAGGACGGCCTGGTGCACATCAGTGCGCTGTCGGAGAAATTCGTCAAGGACCCCTATGAGGTGGTCAAGGCGGGCGACATCGTCAAGGTCAAGGTGATGGAGGTGGACGTGCCGCGCAATCGCGTGGGCCTGTCCATGCGCATGGGCGACACTCCCGGCGAGAAGGTCGACGGCAAGCCCGGCGGTCAGGCCCGCGGCAACGGTGGCAAGCCCCGCGCCGACAAGGGCGCACCGCGTCAGAATCAACCGGCTCCGGCCAACCAGGCCATGGCGTCGCTGTTCGCCAATGCCAAGCAACTGAGGAAATAGCTATGAGCGGATCTCTCGCAGGCAAGGACAGCGCCTTCAGCACCCTGCTGGGCATGACCATCCACAAGGCGGAGGGTGGCGAGTCCGAGGTGCGCATGAGCGTGCAGGACAGGCTCATCAACCTGCACGGCAAGCTCCACGGCGGTGCCATCTTCTCGCTGATCGACACGGCCCTGGGCCAGGCCAGTCACAGTCTGTTCGACGGCCAGGCCGGCAGCGTGACCCTGGAGTGCAAGGTCAACTACGTGCGTGGCGTCAGCGACGGCGAGCTGGTCTGCCGCGCCCGGGTGATCCACCCGGGCCGCAAGACCCATGTGCTGGAAGCCCAGGTGCATCAGGGCGACAAGCTGATCGCCCTGGCCCAGGCGACCTTTGCCTGTCTGTGACCGGCCAGAGCGGGCAGCAGCGAAGCGGCGCATATCGCCCTTTGCCGCTGCCTGAGCTACGCTGGGAGACAACTGAGCGGGTTGCGGTCTGAGGCTTGAACCCGGACCGCAGCAGTGACTGCTGCCCCCGCGTCGGCCCTGGCCGGCAACCCTCATTTCAGTCGGTTTCTTCTACCCTGCCCGGGGCGAGTACCGCCAAAGGAAGTCAACTTGAGCGATATCCTGTCCCGCCGCCTGGCCCTGCTCGGCGCTGATCCCTCCCTCCTGACCGAATGCCTGCACGGCATCGAGCGCGAGACCCTGCGGGTGGACGCCCGTGGCGACCTGTCCCGACGTCCCCATCCCCAGGCGCTGGGCTCGGCCCTGACCCACCCGCAGATCACCACGGACTATTCCGAGGCGCTGCTGGAATTCATTACCCCCACCGGCACCCGCACACCCGAGGTGCTGGACGCGCTGGATCGGGTGCACCGAGCCGCGGTCGCCGAACTCGATGGCGAGCGCCTCTGGAGCGGTTCCATGCCCTGCGCGCTGCCGGCCGAGGACGAGATCCCCATCGCCGACTATGGCAGCTCCAACATCGGCCGGCTCAAGCACGTCTATCGCCGCGGCCTGGCCCTGCGCTACAGCCGTACCATGCAGTGCATCGCCGGCATCCACTACAACTTCTCGCTGCCGGAAGCGGCCTGGGAACTGCTGCGCCAGCAGGAGGGTGACGCCCGCGATGCCCGCGACTACCAGTCGGCTCGCTACATCGCCCTGATCCGCAATTTCCGCCGCTACAGCTGGCTGCTGATGTACCTGTTCGGCGCCTCGCCAGCGCTGGACGCGGGCTTCCTGCGTGGCCGGCCGCATCTGTTGCAGACCCTCGACGAGCGGACCCTGTACCTGCCCCATGCCACCAGCCTGCGCATGAGCGACCTGGGCTACCAGAGCAACGCCCAGGCCAGCCTGACGCCGGACTACAACGACCTGACCACCTACACCGAGAGTCTGAGACGCGCGGTGGGCACGCCCTACCCGCCCTACGCGGAGATCGGTACCCACCAGAACGGCGAGTGGGTGCAGCTCAACACCAACATCCTGCAGATCGAGAACGAGTATTACGCCACCATCCGCCCGAAGCGCGTCACCCGCAGCGGCGAGCGGCCGGTGCAGGCGCTGATGGCCCGTGGCGTGCAGTACATCGAGGTGCGCTGCCTGGACATCGATCCCTTCCTGCCGCTGGGCATCGATACCACCACCGCGCTGTTCCTCGACGCCTTCCTGCTCTATTGCGCCCTGGAAGGCAGCCCGCCACTCAACGGCGAGTGTCGCGAATGCACCGACAACTTCGCCAGCGTGGTGCGTGAAGGCCGCAAGCCCGGTCTGCGTCTGCAGCGCCATGGCGCCTCGGTGACCATGATCGACTGGGCGGCGGAGATGCTCGACCAGATCGAACGCTGCGCCGAGACCCTGGACGCCAGCCTGGGCGGCGATGCCCATCGCCGGGCCGTGGCGGTACAGCGGCAGAAGGTCGCCGACGTCCGCCTCACGCCTTCGGCGCGGGTGCTGCAGGAGTTGCGCGAACGCGGCGAGAGCTTTGCCGAATTCGGCCTGCGCCAGAGCGAGGCCCATGCGGCCTATTTCGCCAGCCATCCGCTGAACGAAGGCGAGCGCGAGGGCTATGCACAGATGGCGCGCCAGTCGCTGGAGGAACAGGCGGAGATCGAGGCGGCGCCCCAGGGGGATTTCGACACCTTCGTGGCGGCGTATCAGGCGAGTATCCTGGCGACGATCGGGGTGTAGGTAGGTTGGGTTGAGACGGCTCCATCGTCGAAGCCCAACGTTGTGGTGCCAAAGAGCTTGTTGGTGTCCTAGCTGTTCATTGAGCTCTGCTGGTGTTTCTTGTTTCGCCCACCCGGGCGACTCACTTTTGCCAGTCGCGGCCGCGCCGTTCCGGGGTCGCCTACACGGGCCTTCCATGGCCCGTTAGGCTTCTCGCCGCATCCCTGCGGCTCGACCCACTACACAGCACTGGCGTTCGCGGCGATTCGCCAGCCTGGAAGTTCTGGTTGCAGAGCCGTGAACCGCCCGTAGCCCGTAGCCCGTAGCGTGGACAACGGCGAAGCCTTGTCCACGAATAGCTGCGATGCCCACCAGTGGAAAACGCTGCGCGGTTTTCCACGCTACATCTTCAGACGCCAGCGGACGAATCGATGGTTGATGAGGGCGCCTTCCGGTATCGATGCAGGAAGGGCCAGCTACACCTTGGAGCGGCTTCGGTTCGGACTGGAGCTATCGCGGCCATGGGCCGCTCCTACAGGTGTGCCTAGAAGGTGTAGGAGCGGCCCATGGCCGCGATGACGAGCGGCTTGGTAGCGTTGGGCCTCGACGATGCAGCCGTCTCAGCCCAACCTACGAGCGCGCCCTTACAGGCCCTTCTCGAAGATCTTCGAGTTGCGCTGGAAGTTGTACAGCGACGCCCGTGCTGCCGGCAGACGTTCCACGCCGCTCGGTTCGAAGCCGCGCTCGCGGAACCAGTGGGCGGTCTTGGTGGTGAGCACGAACAGGGTGCCGAGGCCACGCTCGCGGGCGCGTTGCTCGATGCGCGCCAGCAGGGCGTCGCCGCGGCCGCCGTGGCGGTAGTCGGGGTTGACCGCGAGGCAGGCCAGCTCGCCCGCCGCCGAATCGGCGATGGGATAGAGCGCCGCGCAGGCAATGATCAGGCCTTCGCGTTCGACGATGCTGAATTGCTCGATCTCGCGCTCCAGCACCTCGCGGGAACGCCGCACCAGGATGCCCTGCTCTTCCAGCGGGCGGATCAGCTCCATCAGGCCGCCGACGTCGGCGATGGTCGCCTCGCGCAGGGTCTCGAAGGGTTCCTGGGCCACCAGGGTGCCGCTGCCGGCGCGGGTGAAGAGTTCGGTGAGCAGGGCGCCGTCTTCGGCGTAGCCGACGATGTGGCAGCGCCGCACACCGCCGCGGGTGGCCTGGGCGGCGGCGTCGAGCAGCTCGGCCTGGTAGGAGCTGCCCAGGCGCGCCAGATGGGTGGGGATCTGCTGCGGGCCGATCTCGCGGATCAGGGCGCCGTGTTCGTCCAGCAGGCCCGGTTCGGCACCGTAGAGCACCAGCTTGTCGGCACCCAGGTCGATGGCGGCGCGCATGGCGACGTCTTCGCAAGCCAGGTTGAAGGTCTCGCCGGTGGGGGAATAACCCAGGGGCGAGAGCAGCACGATGGTGCGCTCGTCGAGCAGCCGGCCGATGCCACGGCGGTCGATGCGGCGGACTTCGCCGGTGTGATGGAAGTCGACGCCGTCCTGTACTCCGACCGGGCGCGCGGTGACCAGGTTGCCGCTGGCGACCCGCAGCCGCGAGCCCTGCATGGGCGAGGCGGCCATGTCCATGGACAGGCGTGCCTCGATGGCGCTGCGCAGGCTGCCGACGGCATCGATCACCGCTTCCAGGGTCGGGCCGTCGGTGATGCGCAGGTCGTTGTAGAAGCGCGGCTCGATGCCGCGGGCGGCCAGGCGCGATTCGATCTGCGGACGGGAGCCGTGCACCAGCACCAGGCGCACGCCCAGGCTGTGCAGCAGCACCAGGTCGTGGACGATGTTGCCGAAGTTGGGGTGGGCGACGCCATCACCGGGCAGCATGACGACGAAGGTGGCGTCGCGGTGGGCGTTGATATAGGGCGAGGCGTGGCGGAGCCAGTTGACGTAATCGTGCATCGAGACGAAGACCCTTGGTGGATAGGCGGGAGGGTGAACGAGGGCAGGCAGGGCGTTCAGCGTCGTCGCAGCACGGGGGTTCCTCGACAGGGAGCGGATGGGCAGGCAGCGTCAGTAGACCGTCCGGAGTTTACAAAAAGTCACGCCGGGCGCGCGGATCTGTTCATCGGACAGCCGCGGCCTTGCCCAGGCAGTAGTGGCCGATCAGTTGCTGCAGCAGCCTGACGGTGGGCGTGATCCGCGCCAGCGCCAGGTGTTCCTCGGGCTGGTGCGCGCAGCTGATGTCGCCGGGACCGAGGACCAGCACCTCCTGGGTGATCGCCTGCAGATAGGGTGCCTCGGTGGCGAAGGCCACGGCGTCGGCGGTGTGCCCGGTCAGGCGCTCGGCCAGGCGCACCAGCTCGGCCTCGGCCGGCTGCTCGAAGGGCGGCACGGCGGGAAACAGCGGCTGGTAGTCGATCCGCACCCCGAAGCGTTCGGCAACCGGCAGCAGCCGTCCGCGGATGGCCTGGCGCAGGGCTTCGGGCTGCATGCCCGGCAGCGGGCGCAGGTCGAACTCCAGGGCGCACTGGCCGCAGATGCGATTGGGGTTGTCGCCGCCATGGATGCAGCCCAGGTTGAGGGTCGGCTGGGGCACCAGGAACAGTGGATTGCGGTATTCGCGCTGCCACTGGGCGCGCAGGTCGAGCAGCTCGCCCATCACCGCCTGCATGGCCTCAAGGGCGCTGTGGCCCAGACTCGGATCGGAGGAATGGCCGCTCTGCCCGAGGATGTCGATGCGCTCCATGAGGATGCCCTTGTGCAGGCGGATCGGCCGCAGTCCGGTCGGCTCGCCGATCACCGCGGCGCGGCCCAGCGGGCGGCCGGCGTCGGCCAGCACCCGGGCGCCGTCCATGGAGGATTCCTCGTCGCAGGTGGCGAGCACGATCAGCGGCTGGCGCAACTGGCGCGGATCCAGTTCGCGCACCGCTTCGAGGATCAGCGCGAAGAAGCCCTTCATGTCGCAACTGCCCAGGCCGTACCAGCGATCGTCGGCTTCGCGCAGACGCAGGGGATCGGCCTGCCAGAGCGCCGCGTCATAGGGCACGGTATCGGTATGGCCGGCCAGCACCAGGCCGCCCGGCCCGCTGCCCAGGGTGGCGATCAGGTTGAACTTGCCCGGGGTCACCTCCTGGGTCTCGCAGGCGAAGCCCAGGGCGCCGAACCAGTCGCTCAGGCGGGCGATGACGCCGGCGTTGGACTGGTCCAGCGCCGGCTGGGTGCAGCTCACCGAGCTTTCGGCGATGAGGGTCGAGAACAGAGCTTTCAGCGCGGGCAGGGTCATGCGGGGTCTCCTGGTCACGCCTCCATCATGGCGCCATCCGCTGCGCGATGAAACCTTCATGCGCCAGGGGGGCGGGACGGGCTAAACTAGCGCCCACGTTCTCGCCGTCCGTCGTCATGACGCGCTCGGCACGGAGCCGGACCGTTCTCTTCCGGCGCCAGGATCCTCCAATGGCCAAAGAAACCGAAATCAAGCTGCGCGCCAGTGCGGCCACCCTCGACGCCCTGCGCGCTCATCCGTTGTTGAAGAAGCGCTGCAAGGAGGGCTGGCAGCGCCACGAACTCTCCAACTGCTATTACGACACCGACACCCGCGACCTGGCCCATGCCAAGGTCGCCCTGCGCGTGCGGCGCGATGGCGAGCGCTTCATCCAGACGCTCAAGAGCCGTGGCCAGAGCCTGGCCGGGCTGTCCGAGCGCAACGAATGGGAATGGCCGCTGGCCGATGCCACCCTGGACACCGCGCTGTTCGACGACAGCTGCTGGCCGGCGGAGCTGGCCGACCTGGACCTGCGCCGCCTGCAGCCGGTGTTCGACACCGACTTCGTCCGCGACGCCGCGGAAATCGCCTGGGGCCGGGGCAAGGCCCGCACTATCATCGAAGTCGCCTTGGACCAGGGCGAGGTGCGCGCCGGCGAGCAGCGCGAAGCCATTGCCGAGGTCGAGCTGGAATTGCGCCAGGGTGAACCGGCCGCGCTGCTGGAACTGGCCGAGCAGCTGGCCGCCGAATTCCCGCTGATGCCCTGCGACATCAGCAAGGCCGAGCGCGGCTATCGCCTGCACGATGCCTCGAGCTATACCCTCTATCTGTCCGCGCCGGAACTGGACGCCGAGACGCCGCTGGACGAGGCCGTCGCCCGCCTCGGCTGGCACCTGCTGGCCGGCAGCCAACGCCTGGCCGAACAGTATCGCTGGAACGGCCACTGGCGCCTACTGGTGGACTGGGTGCACCAGCTGATCGACCTGCGCGCTCTGCTCGGCAGTCTCGGCCAGGCCGCCCCGCGGGCCACCAGCCGCGACCTGCGCCAGGCCCTCGACGAGTTGCTCGCCGACTGGCGACCGCTGGCCGCCATCGGCCAGGACGACGAGGAGGCCCGCCGCCAGGCACCGCAGCGCTTCGCCGCCGAACTGGAACAGCCGCGCTGGGGCCTGTTCTCCCTGCGCGCCGCACGCTGGCTGCATGAGCGCGCCTGGATCCAGGGTCGCACCGGCCGTGGCGAACGCCAGGGCGTGACGCCCCTCGGCCAATGGCTGCCGCGCTTCCTGGCCCAGGAAGCGGCCGAGTTGCCGCTGCTGCGCGCCATCACCGAACCCGAGCTGATCCAGCAGCAGCTGCCGCGGCTGGAGCGGATGCAGGTCTGGCTGCACCTGGCGCGTGGCGCCCTGGACCTGCCCGAAGCCGATCGGCTGTATGGCGAGCTGGGCAAGCTGGCGCCGCTGAGCGCCCACGGCGATCTCGCCGGGGTCGCCGAACAGGCGCGCCTGGTCTATGGCCTGGCGCCCTGGAAAGCCCTGGCCTGAGCCGCCGGACGGCGGGAACGCCTGGCGCATCCGGCCGTCCATCCTGATGGCACAAGGCCGCGAGCGATTCCTTAATACAAAATCGCTATGCTGGAGGAGGCGACCAACCTGGCGGGTACGGCAGGCGGGTCGCCCCCGGTCAGACGCCGGGTGTCACCCCGGTGCGACCACCTTTCCAAGGAGTCCAGATGTCCGCCATAGCTTCCCCTTCCGCTGATCGTTGGCTCGACCTGGGCGACATCCTGCGCGAGCTGGTCAGCCAGCAGCGGATCGATCAGCAGACCGCCGAGCAGTGTCTGCTCCTGCGCCGTGGCTCGGCCAATCCGCAGCAGCATCCGCTGGAATTCCTCGCGGCGCAAAGCGTGGACGACCTCAGCCGCCCGGGGCGCAAGCTGGATCTGGACAGCCTCACCCGCTGGCTCGCCGAGTATTCGGGTCAGCCCTTCTACCGCATCGATCCGCTCAAGGTGGACGTGGCCTCGGTCACCCCGCTGATGTCCTACGCCTTCGCCCAGCGCAACAAGATCCTGGCCGTGGCGGTGAGTCCGGACGAGGTGACGGTGGCCAGCGCCCAGCCCTTCGTGCACAGCTGGGAGAGCAACCTCACCCATGTGCTGCAGCGGCCGATCAAGCGCGTGGTGGCCAGCCCCGCGGACATCACCCGCTACACCCAGGAATTCTTTCGCCTGGCCCGCTCGGTCACCGGTGCCTCGGCGGTGGAGCAGAAGACCAGCGGCGTCGGCAACTTCGAGCAGCTGGTCAATCTCGGCGCCGCCGATGGCGAGCCGGATGCCAACGATGCCCACATCGTCAATATCGTCGACTGGCTGTTCCAGTACGCCTTCCAGCAGCGCGCCAGCGATATCCACGTCGAGCCGCGCCGCGAACAGGGTGCGGTGCGCTTTCGCATCGACGGGGTGCTGCACACCGTCTACCAGTTCCCCGCCCAGGTCACCCTGGCGGTGGTCAGCCGGATCAAGAACCTCGGCCGCATGAACGTCGCCGAGAAGCGCAAGCCCCAGGACGGCCGGATCAAGACGCGCATGGCCGGCGAGAAGGAAGTCGAACTGCGCCTGTCGACCATGCCCACCGCCTTCGGCGAAAAGCTGGTGATGCGGATCTTCGACCCGGACGTGCTGCTCAAGAGCTTCGACCAGCTCGGTTTCTCCGCCGACGACCTGCGCCGCTGGGCCGGCATGACCGGGCAGCCCAACGGCATCATCCTGGTCACCGGCCCCACCGGTTCGGGCAAGACCACCACGCTGTACACCACCCTCAAGCAGCTGGCCACGCCCGAGGTGAATGTCTGCACCATCGAAGACCCCATCGAGATGGTGGAAGACGCCTTCAACCAGATGCAGGTGCAGCACAACATCGAGGTGACCTTCGCCAGCGGCGTCAGGGCGCTGATGCGGCAGGACCCGGACATCATCATGATCGGCGAGATCCGCGACCTGGAAACCGCCGAGATGGCCATCCAGGCGGCGCTGACCGGGCACTTGGTGCTTTCCACCCTGCACACCAACGACGCCCCCAGCTCAGTGAGCCGGCTGATCGAACTGGGCGTGCCCTACTACCTGATCCGCGCCACGGTGCTGGGCGTCATGGCCCAGCGGCTGGTGCGCACCCTCTGCCCGGCCTGCAAGACGCCCACCGAGCTGGACCCGGCCGCCTGGCAGGAGCTGACCAAGCCCTGGAACGCGCCGCTGCCGACCGGCGCCATGCAGCCGGTAGGTTGTCCGGAATGTCGCGACACCGGCTATCGCGGTCGTGCCGGGGTATACGAAATCCTCACCCTCTCCGATAGTCTGCGCGAACTGGTGACGGCGGATACCGACATCACCGCGCTGCGGCGGCAGGCGTTCAAGGAAGGCATGCGCAGCCTGCGCCTGTCCGGCGCGCAAAAGATCGCCGCCGGCTTCACCACCGTGGAAGAAGTCTTGCGCGTCACGCCCCAGAGCGAACGTTAAGGCCCCAGCAGCCCGCGAGCGGAACAAGGATAGCAGCCGTGCAGACAACCGTCGTGAACCCTGCCGTGGGTGCCGAGGACGCCGAGCAGCGACGCCGTCGCCAGGAGGTCCTGGCGGCCTATGGCCTGCTCGACGGCCAGCCGGAGCCGGCGCTCGACGACCTGGTGGAGCTGGCCGCTACCCTCTGCGAAACCCCCATCGCCGCGGTCAACCTGCTGGGCGAACAGCAGCAGCTGTTCATCGCCGAACGCGGCCTGGGTGTAGCGGAAATCCCCCTGGCCCTGTCCTTCTGCCAGTACCTGCACGCTGCCCGGGAAGCGCGGCAGATCGAAGACCTGAGCCAGGACCCGCGCTTCATCGACAACCCCCTGGTAAGGGATCCGGCCGGACTGAGATTCTATGCCGGGGCCCCGCTGCGGACGGCCGAAGGCGTCTTTCTCGGCACGCTCTGCGTTCTCGACTGGCAACCTCGCGAACTGAGCGCCGCGCGCCTGACCGGCCTCGAACGCCTGGCGCGCCAGGTGCTGCGCCTGCTCGAGGCCCGGCTGCAGGCGGCGGCGCCGGCGCGGCACAGCACCCTCGACGAAACCCACTACCGCGCCCTGATGGACGTCAATCCGCAGATCATCTGGTTCGCGCGGCCCGATGGCAGCTTCGAATACGCCAATCGCTACTGGTACGAATACAGCGGCCTGAGTCCGGCCAACGTGGTCGCCGATCCCGATCTCTGGACCGATGCCATCCATCCCCAGCAGCGTCCGCAGCTGTTGCGGCGCTGGCGCGAGGTGCGCGAGCAGAGAGTCGCCGGCAGCCTCGAATTGCAGCTGCGCGACGCCGAGGGCCACTACCGCTGGTTCGAAACCCGCACCATGCCCTTCACCAACGCCAGCGGCGAGATCGAGCACTGGGTCGGCGTGGCCCAGGACATCGACAGCCGCAAGCGGGCGGAAACGGCGCTGCGGGAGAGCGAGGCCTTTGCCCATCTGCTCCTCGAATCGACCCACGAAGGCTTTTGCGCCCTGGATCGCGAAGGGCGCGCCACCCTCTGCAACCGCGCCTTCCGGCAGATGCTCGGGCTGCCCGAGGAGCGCGACATTCTCGGCGAACGCCTGGACACCCGCCTCAGCTCCGCCCGCAGCGAGGATGGCGCCCGGGCGCTGCAGCGCGCCGCCAGCGAAGGCGCCACCCTGCACCTGTCCGCCGACGCCCTGCTGCGCGAGGACGGCAGTCTGCTGCCAGTGGAATGGCGCGCCCAGCCGCTCTGGCGCGACGGCGAGGTCCAGGGCGCCATCTGCACCTTCGTCGATCTCAGCGAACGCATCCGCAGCCATGATCGCCAGCGCTTTCTGCTCGAACTGGGCGACCTGCTGCATGGCGTGACCCACACCGGCGAAGTCGCCTCGGTGCTGGGCGACAGCCTCGGCCATCTGCTGGCCGTGCAGCGCATCGGCTATGCCCGGGTCGGTCGCGACGGCAGCCTGACCATCGACAGCGACTGGCTCGAACAGGGGCGAACCCATCGTCTCAACCTGCCCAGCCTGGGTCACTGGCACACCTCGGCGGTGCAGGAATTGCGCCGCGGCATCATCGTCAGCGTGGAAGACAGCGCCCAGGACAGCCGCCTGGGCGAGATGCGCGCCCAACTGGTGGACCATGGCGTACGCGCCGGCCTGGTGGTGCCGCTGCTGGCCGAGGAACAGCTGGTCGGTCTGCTGTTCCTCTATGCCGATACGCCGCGTCACTGGACCATCGGCGACGTGGCCCTGGTGCGCGAGGTGGCCGAGCGCATCCGCATCGTCATCGAACGCACCGCCGCGGCCGACGCTCTGCGCCTGGCCGAGCAGCGCATCGCCCTGGCCATGGACGTCGCCGACCTCGGTGTCTGGGACTATGACATCGACCGCGACCTGATCAGCTGGGATACCCGCCTCGCCCATCTGGTCGGAGCCGGCGAGCGTCGTTGCACGATGCGCGGCGCGGCCCTGCTGCACGCCCTGCATCCGGCCGATGCGCCCCGGGTACGCGCCTATGTGACGGCCGCCATCCAGGGCGGTGGCAATGCCTATGACCTGCGGCTGACCTTTCGGGTACGAGGTTCGCGCCAGGGCGAGCCGGTATGGCTGAGCATCCGCGGGCGTGAACGCCTGGAGCCCGGTGGGCGCCGGCGACTGGTGGGTATCGCGCGCGACATCACCCGCGAACGCCACGACGCCGATCGCATCAGCGAGACCAATCGCCAGTTGCGGCGGCAGATCGAGGAGCGCCGCGAAGCCGAGGCCCGCCAGCATGCCCTGATCGAACTGGGCGATCGCCTGCGCGAAGGCGATCCGGAAAGCGCCGGGGTCGCCGCCGCCCTGGAACTGGTCGGTACGCGGCTGGGCCTGCGCCGGGTCGGCTATGCCCGTCTGGACGAGAGCAGCGGCGCCTTCTTCCCGCAGCAGCTGTGGACGCCCAACGGCAGCTTCGACCAGGCCCTGGCCTATCCGCTGCTCGCCTCCGACCACCTGGGCAACCAAGACGGCGCAGCGCCCCTGGTCATCGACGATGTCAGCCAGGATCCGCGCGCCCAGGCCAATGCCCAGCGCCTGCTCGATCTGGAGATCGCGGCGCTGGTCGACATCCCGCTCTACGAGGATGGCCGCCTGCGCGCGCTGTTCGTCGCCCATGACCAGCGCGCCCGGCTGTGGACGGAAGGTGAGGTGCAATTCCTGCGCGACGTCACCGACCGGCTCTGGTCGGCCATCTGCCGGCAGCGCTCCCAGGACGCCCAGCGCGAGAGCGAGGGCCGCTTCCGCCTCATGGCCGACAGTGCTCCGGTGCTGATCTGGGCCTGCGATGCCGACGGCCAGCTGCAATTCGTCAACCAGCGCTTCGCCAGCGAATTCGATCTGCACGACGCCGATCTGCACGACCAGGGCTGGAGCGCCCTGCTCCCGGACAGCGAATGTCCGGCCTTCGAAGGTGCCTTCAAGCAGGCCGTCGCCACCCACAGCGCCCTGCGCGCCGAGGTGCGGGTGCGCAATGCGCAGGGCGAATGGCGCTGGCTGCGCCTGGAAGGCACCCCGCGCCTGGAGCTCGATGGCGAATTCCACGGTCTGGTGGGCTGTGGCGTGGACGTCACCGAGGCGCGGCAGACCACCGACCAGCTGGAACAGCGCATCGCCGAGCGGACCCAGGAACTGGGGCGCAGCCACGCGCGGCTGATCGCCGAAATCTACGAGCGTGAGCGCACCGAGGAAGCCCTGCGCCAGTCGCAGAAGATGGAAGCCATCGGCCAGCTCACCGGCGGCATCGCCCATGACTTCAACAACATGCTCACCGGCATCGTCGGCGCCCTCGACCTGATCCGCCTGCGAATCGCCAACGGCCGCACCCAGGACCTGGACCGCTACATCAATGCCGCGGTCAATTCGGCCGACCGCGCCGCCGCCCTCACCCATCGCCTGCTGGCCTTCGCCCGCCGCCAGACCCTGGATCCGCAGCCGGTGGACGTGCACCAGCTGGTCGCTTCGCTGCAGGATCTGCTGGTGCGCACCGTGGGCGAAAACGTCGCCCTGCGCCTGGATCTCGCACCGGTCGCCTGGCTCGCCTACAGCGATACCCACCAGCTGGAAAACGCCCTGCTCAATCTGGTCATCAATGGTCGCGACGCCATGCCCGCCGGCGGCGAGCTGTGCATCGCCACCGCCAACCTCAGCCTGGACGCCGAGGCGGCCGCGCGCGAATCCCTGACTCCGGGCGACTATGTCCGGCTGAGCGTGGCCGACACCGGTACCGGCATGCCACCGGAGGTCAAGGCCAAGGCCTTCGAGCCCTTCTTCACCACCAAGCCGGCCGGCCAGGGCACGGGCCTCGGCCTGTCGATGATCTACGGCTTCGTCAAGCAGTCCGGCGGCACCGCGCGCATCGATACCGAACAGGGCGAGGGCACCACCATCAGTCTCTATCTGCCACGCCACCCCGAGGTGGCGGCGGCCAGCACCGATCAGCCGACGCTCAAGGTCGCGCCCCGTGCCGAGGCCGGCCAGACCGTGCTGGTGGTGGAAGACGAATACGCCGTGCGCATGATCGTGCTGGAGGTGCTCGCCGAACTGGGCTACACCGCCCTGGAGGCCAGCGATGCCGACGGCGCCCTGCCGATCATCGAGAGCGATCAGCGCCTGGACCTGCTCATCAGCGATGTCGGCCTGCCCGGCATGAACGGTCGCCAGCTCGCCGAGATTGCCCGTGGCCGGCGGCCCGAGCTCAAGGTGCTGTTCATCACCGGCTATGCCAAGAACGCCAAGGTACGCGGCGAATTCCTCGGCGAGAACATGGACATGCTGATCAAGCCGTTCGACATCGACGCCCTGGCCGAACGCATCCACAGCATGATCCAGCGCTAGGCTGATGCAGAGTTCTGGAACTCAGCGGACGTCTGAGCTCTCTATAGGAGACCTCAAGAAGGAGATCTCATCCATGCGCCTGAAGAAGCTTGCTCTGGTTTCCCTGATCGGTCTGCCGCTGCTGGCCGCGACCACCGCCGCCAATGCGGACGCGCGGTTCTGGCGGCATGCCGCGACCCTGGGGGCGACCTCCGGCTCGTTCTATACCACCAGCCGTGACGACCACAAGATCGTCGCCGCCACCCAGGACGACGCCAGCTCCTACCTGGCCAGCAATGGCCAGATCCGCGGCCCGTACCTGGAAGCCGCGCTGCGCGACATGCGCGCCGCCGAGCCGGGCCTGCAGGCCAGCGACAACGACCTCGCCATGCGTATCCTGACCCAGTAAGGTCCAGGCAAAAAAGAACCCCGCGCGGCTTAGCCGGCGGGGTTCTTTTTTGCCTGGAATCCGGGCGGCGAAAGATGCCTCAGCTTTCGCTGGCCGCGCGATAACCCTCGGCGTCGAGCAACCTGTCCAGCTCGGCCGCATCCTGCGGTTTGAGCTTGAAGAACCAGGCGCCATAGGGCTCGCCATTGACCTGCTCGGGCGCGTCGGCCAGCGCCTCGTTGACGGCGATCACCTCGCCGCCCACCGGGGCATAGATGTCCGAGGCCGCCTTGACCGACTCCACCACCCCGGCCTGGTCACCGGCGGCGAGGGTCTTGCCGACTTCCGGCAGTTCGATGAAGACCACATCGCCCAGGGCTTCCTGGGCGTGGTCGGAAATGCCGACGGTCACGCTACCGTCGGCTTCCAGGCGGGCCCATTCGTGGCTGGCGGCATAACGCAGGTCGGCGGGAATCTGGCTCATGAGAGGTCCTCGGGGCTGGCACGGTTAAAAGGCAAGGGTAGCCTGCCGACCCCGGGGACCGCCATCGCCGGCCGGGCTTATTTGGGGCCGATGCTGGCGCAGCTGCTGCTGTCGACGTACTTCTTCAGGGTCGCCCACTGGGGTCGATCCACGCCGTTGATGGGTTCCACCGCCAGGTTGTAGTTGCCCCAGCCGGGGCCGGCGGCCCAGTAGCTGGCCGGAATGCAGTGCTGCTTGAGATAGGCCAGCATGTTGTCCATGGCCACCAGCCAGCGCGGATCGTCGTCCGGCACGCCGAATTCACCGATGTAGCCCTGCTTGCCGTTCTTCTTCAGCCAGTCGACGAAGGGCTTGACGCGATTCACCCCGACCATGGGGTCGAAACCGCTCATGTCCTTGCTGGCGTACTGGCCGCCGCCGTCATTGTCGAAGTAGACGTGGGCGGAAAAGATCAGCTTGTTGGCCGGGTCCTTGAGCGCCAGCAACGGATCGTTCCACTGCGGCCAGCGAGCGGCGCTGGACCAGCCGTTGCCCTCGACGATGATGGGATGGACGCTGTCCACGGTACGAATGCCGTTGATGCCGTGCTGGGCGGCGGTCGGCCAGAAGGCCACGGCATCGTGGGGCTCGTTCATGATGTCGTAGCCAAAGAGCGCCGGATGCTTGCCGAAGCGGAAAGCCAGGCGATAGGTCACGTCCCAGTAGTTGAAATAGCTGACCTTGCCGGCGCCGATGACCTCGCCGCGATAGCGCGCATAGTTGTGCAGGTCGAGGATCACCTTGACGCCGTATTTCTGGGCGTAGTTGAGCGTCTGGGTGACCAGGGCGCCATAGTCCGGATCCAGCGTGGCATTCAGCCTGGGCTGGATGCGCTCCCAGATGATCGGAAAGCGCACCAGCTTGATGCCCTTGGCGCTCCAGTCCTTGAAGTGCTGTTCGCTGGGGAAGATGTAGTTGCGGTTGTTGAGACCGGGCAGCACCTGGCTGGCGAAGCCGGCACCGGAAAAGTTGAGGCCGACCAGTTCGACCGCCTGGACCGAACCTAGCAAGGCGCTGCTCAGGGCCAGGGTACCGGCCAGCCGCAGGGAAAACTGGCGCAAGCGCCGGGTAAGGGATTGCATGACTGCACCTGTGAAAGAGAAAGACTCCCCGCCCCCGCAAGCTAGCGGGTTCTGGCGTAGGCGAGCTCAGGCGACCGCGTCCGGTTGCGGCGCCACTGGGTGCGACTTCGTCGTCATTGTTGGGGCAGCTATCGGCGTCCCAGCCGCCAGCTTTAGAGATTTTTTCCTGCAAAAACAGCCGGTTACGCATTAATTCGCGTCAGATAGCCGCCACTTTTCCATAGGCGCCAGCGCAGTCAGGCTAACGCCTTGAATCGACACGACTTTCTGTATCCGTAAAAGGACGGGTGAGGAGCCGCAGCACGCAAAAAGACCGATAGACCAAAAGGAGTCATTTCCAAAACCGCTCGGAACGAGCCTGCCTGTTGTGCTCCAGAACCGGGCCCGGAACGTTCCCCGGACGCCGCGCTCTATCCTGCGAGCCCTTCGCGAGAGCCCCGCCATGTCCCTGAGCGCGCCCCATCCCTTGCGTACCCTGGCCCTGACCTTGGCCGTCGTGATCCTGGTCGGCTGCGGCGAGACCGCGCGGCTGCAGCGCGAAGCCGGGTATGGCCCGACCCCCACCTTGCCGGAGCCCCACAAGACCCTGCTGCCGACCATCAACGTGGCGCCGGCGATCGGTTGGCCCGAGGGCGGCAAGCCCATTGCCGCGCCCGGCACCCAGGTCCAGGCCTTCGCCCGTGGGCTGGACCATCCGCGCTGGCTCTATGTGCTGCCCAATGGCGATGTGCTGGTGGCGGAAAGCAATGCGCCCGGGCGCGATGATTTTCCCGGCATCAAGAACTGGATCGCCGGCCTGCTCATGAAGAAGGCCGGCGCCGGGGTACCCAGCGCTGACCGCATCACCCTGCTGCGCGATGGCGACGGCGATGGCGTCGCCGAGACCCGCATGGTCTTCGCCGAGCACCTGCATTCGCCCTTCGGCATGGCGCTGGTGGGCGAGGACTTCTATGTCGCCAACGCCGATGCCCTGGTGCGCTTCACCTACCGCCCCGGGGCGACTCACCTGGAAGGTCCGCCGGTGACGGTCACCGACCTGCCGGCCGGCATCAATCACCACTGGACCAAGAACGTCATCGCCAGTCGCGACGGCAGGAAGCTCTATCTCACCGTGGGCTCCAACAGCAACGTCGGCGAAAACGGTCTGGACATCGAGCAAGGCCGCGCCGCCATCTGGGAGCTGGACCGCGCCAGTGGCCAGAAGCGCCTGTTCGCCACCGGCCTGCGCAATCCCAATGGCCTGGACTGGGAGCCCACCACCGGCAAGCTGTGGACGGTGGTCAACGAGCGCGACGAGATCGGCAGCGACCTGGTGCCTGACTACGCCACCTCGGTGCAGGATGGCGGCTTCTATGGCTGGCCCTACAGCTACTGGGGCAAGACCGTGGACAGCCGGGTGCAGCCGCCCCGTCCGGATCTGGTGGCCAAGGCGCTGACCCCCGACTATGCCCTGGGCACCCATACGGCCTCCCTGGGCCTCGCCTTCGCCAGCGCCGACAGCCAGTTGCCGACGGCTTTCCGCCAGGGGCTGTTCGTCGGCCAGCACGGTTCCTGGAATCGTGATCCCAAGAGCGGCTACAAGGTCATCTTCGTGCCCTTCCAGGACGGCAAGCCCAGCGGCCCGCCGCGGGACCTGCTGACCGGTTTCCTCAATGGCAAGGAGGAAGCTCAGGGGCGGCCGGTCGGGGTGGTCAACGATGGTCGTGGCGGCCTGCTGGTGGCCGACGACGTCGGCAACACCCTCTGGCGGGTCAGCGCCCAGCGCCCCTGAGCGTTGTTAATCCGCCCTTAAGCGCCTTGGCCTAGGCTGGAGGCTGACCATCCCGGAGGTGGTCACCGCTCTTGCCGAGGCCGGCCCGGAGCGGTACAACCGCTCAACCGCCTGGGAAAATCCGATGAGAATACTGCTGGCCGAAGACGACATGCTGCTGGGCGACGGCATCCGCGCCGGTCTGGCGCTGGAAGGCGATACCGTCGACTGGGTGACCGATGGCCAGGCCGCCCAGGCGGCGCTGGAAACCGATCCCTTCGATCTGGTGGTGCTCGACATCGGCCTGCCCCGCCGTTCGGGACTCGAGGTCCTGGCCGCCCTGCGCAAGCGCGGCGACGCCACCCCGGTGCTGATCCTCACCGCCCGCGACAAGGTCACCGACCGGGTCACCGGCCTGGACACCGGCGCCGACGACTACCTGACCAAGCCCTTCGATCTGGACGAACTGCTCGCCCGGGTGCGCGCCCTTACCCGGCGCAGTGCCGGCCGGGCGCTGCCGCAACTGGAACACAACGACCTGCGGGTCGATCCGGCCACCCACCGGGTGACCCTGGCCGGTCAGCCGGTCGAACTGGCACCGCGCGAATACGCCCTGCTGCGCCTGCTGCTGGAAAACATGGGCAAGGTGCTCTCGCGCAATCGCCTGGAACAGGCGCTCTATGGCTGGGACGGCGACGTCGAGAGCAATGCCATCGAGGTCCATATCCATCACCTCAGGCGCAAGCTCGGCACCAGCCTGATCCGCACCGTGCGCGGCATCGGCTACGGCATCGACCAGCCCGAGCGGCCGGCTCCATGACCGACGGCCCGGCCGTCTCGCTGCGGCGGCGTCTGCTGACGCTGCTGCTGTGTGGCATCTTCGCCTGCTGGCTGATCGCCGCCCTGGTGACCTACCAGCTGGTGCTGCGCCAGGTGAATCGCCTGGCGGATGAAGACATGCTCGACTTCGGCTCGGCCGCCCTGCACCTGGCCACCCTGAGCGAGGGGGGCGACCACAGCCTGCCGCCCGCGGCGCGCGCCCTGGAACGCAGCCGCACGGCCATCGCCGACCTGCCGCTGTTCAAGCGCCGCAACGCCCTGGGCTATCTGCTGCAGGCCGGTGACCAGCGCCTCGGCACCCCCGCGCCGCCCGCCGGCCTGGCCGACCAGCCACCCGGTTTCAGCAGTCTGCTGGCCGACGGGCAGCACTGGCGCGTGCTGCGCCTGAGCAGCGGCGACGGGCGCATCTGGATCTACGAGAACCTGGCCGATCGCCGCGGCGCCACCAACCTGCTGCTGCTCGGCTCGCTGTTTCCCCTGGCGCTGGCCCTGCCAGTGCTGGCCGCACTCATCTGGTTCGGCGTTACCCGCGGTCTCGACCCCCTGCGCCAGCTGGCGGCGCAGATCAAGCAGCGTTCCGCCCAGCGCCTGGAGCCCCTGGCGCTGAATCAGGTTCCCCTGGAAGCCGCGGTCCTGGTCGAGGAGATCAACGCCCTGCTGCAGCGCCTGGACGGCGCCCTGGAAGCCGAGCGGCGCCTGACCAGCGACGCCGCCCACGAGATCCGCACGCCCCTCGCCAGCTTGCTGACCCACACCCAGGTCGCCCTGAGGTCCAGCGATCCCCAGGCCCACGCCCGCGGCCTGGTGCAGGTGCGCCGCAGCGCCGAACGCATCTGCCAGCTGATGGAGCAGATCCTGCTCCTGGCCCGCCTGGACAGTGGTGCCCTGCAGGAGCAGTTCGTCCCGGTCCATCTCGGCCGGCTGGCGGCGGATACCCTGTCGGAACTCGCGCCCCTGGCCATCGAGAAGAACATCGACCTGGTGCTGGAGGATCAGGAGGTCAAGTTGTCCGGCATTCCCACCTGGCTGAGCGTGCTGCTCACCAACCTGGTGGGCAACGCCATCCGCTACACCCCCAGCGGGGGTCAGGTACTGGTGCGGGTCGTCGAGGACGTGCCCGGCCGGGTACGCATCAATGTCTGCGACAGCGGCCCCGGGGTCAGCCCGGAAGAGCGGGCGGTGATCTTTACCCGTTTCTACCGCAGCGAGAGTGCCGGTCAGAACGTCGGCAGCGGCCTGGGCCTGCCCATCGTCAAACGTATCGTCGAAATCCATGGCGGCAGCCTGCACCTGGGCGAAGGCCTGCAAGGACGCGGGCTGGGGGTGTACGTCGAGCTGCCCGGCCTGGCCTGATCCGGCCAGCTACGACCAAGGCCATCTTTTATCCGGGCCGGCCTAGGGCTTACAGTGCAGGGATTCGCCACAAGCGAATGCAGTCCTGCATTCTGGAGAGCCCGGCCCATGTCCATGATCCTGTACCACACTCCCGCCTCGCCCTTCGGTCGCAAAGTCGTGGTGATGCTCCACGAGACGGACCTGATCGAGCAGGTGGAAGTGGAAATCGTCCAGCAGACGCCGCTCAATCCCAATCGCGATGTTCTCGATACCAATCCGGCTGGCAAGATTCCCGCCTTGCGCCTGGCCGATGGCACCTGCCTGCACGACAGTCGCGTCATCCTCGACTACCTGGACACCCTGCACGAGCGCACCCCGCTGATCCCGCGCCAGGGTCCGGAGCGCTGGCGCCGCCTGACCCTGGCTTCGCTGTGCGACGCCATGATGGAAGCCGCGGTGCAGATCCGCTACGAGAGCTTCATGCGCCCGCCGGGCATGCAGTGGAAGCTCTGGCTGGACAACCAGCAGGAGAAGATCGCCCGGGCGCTGGACTACTTCGAGCGCGAGGCGATCGCCGAGCTGGACGGCGAATTCGACGTGGCCTGCCTGGGCATGGCCTGCCTGCTGGGCTATCTGGACTTCCGCATCCCCACCTTCGCCTGGCGCAGCGACTGCCCGCGCATCGCCGCCTGGTACGCCCGTACCGGCGAGCGCCCCTCGCTGCAGACGACCCGCCCCTGAGCCGGCGCTAGGCCTGCTGCCAGAGCCGCTCCAGGTTGCGAAAACCCCACTCCTCCGGATCCTCCCGCCGCACGATGCGCTCATCGGCGGGTGGCCGGGCGAGATCCAGCAGCCGCTGCGGCAGCGGGGTACGCGAGCGGGCGGAAAAGAACACCCGCACCTGCGGGGTCAGCAGGCTGTCCGGGTGCTGCTCGACCACCACCGCCAGCTGCTCGTTGCTCAGTCGGACCAGGGAACCGATCGGATAGATGCCCAGCGTCTTGACGAAGGCCTGGAACACCCGCGGATCGAAATGCCCCTTCCACTCCGCCATGCGCCGGATCGCTTCGGCGGGACTCCAGGCGGTCTTGTAGGGCCGGGTCGAGGAGATGGCGTCGTAGACGTCGCAGACCGCGGCGATGCGCGACAGCAGACTGATCTGCGTACCGGCCAGGCCATGGGGATAGCCGCTGCCATCGAATTTCTCATGATGGTGCAGGCAGACGTCGATGACCTCCGCGGTCGCACCCCACTGCTGCAGCAGGGCGACGCCCTCCGCGGGATGCCGCTGCATCACGGCAAATTCCGCCTCGGTCAGCTTGCCCGGCTTGTTGAGCACCTCGAGCGGGGTGCGCATCTTGCCCACGTCATGCAGCAGGCCGGCCTGGCCAGCCAGTTGCACCTGGTCCGCCGGCAGCTCCATCTGCCGTGCCACCGCCGTCATGAGGGCACAGACCGACACCGAA
This sequence comes from Pseudomonas flavocrustae, assembly GCF_029872515.1. NCBI lineage: Bacteria > Pseudomonadati > Pseudomonadota > Gammaproteobacteria > Pseudomonadales > Pseudomonadaceae > Pseudomonas > Pseudomonas flavocrustae. Next base: position 90,845 of record NZ_JAPDIQ010000007.1, read on the forward strand.
TGGATGTAGGTATACTCGTCGGCCGTGCGCAGCCGCGTCAGGCTGATCAGCGCCGTGGGATGCCGCAGCACCGACGCCGAGATCTGCTCGACCACGGTCGCCACCTCGCTCAGCTCGATGGCCTGGCCCAGGCGCACGTCCTGGAACAGCCGCGCCACCTCCTGCTTGGCGTGGGCGCTCACGGCGGAAGCCTGGGCCATTTCCTGCGGACAGCTCAGGGCGGCGCCTGGCGCGGTGCCGACAACCGGGACCGGAGCGGCGACTGGGGGCACCTCGGGAGCAATGGCCGGCGCGGCGACGGGCTCGGAGAGCAGCACCGGATCCACTGCGGGCGGGCACTCCGCTGGCGGCGGGCAATCCAGCCCCTTGGCGATATCGATCCACACCGCGGTCACGGCGCTGTCCTTGATCTTCTGCAGGTCGCGCGGTTCCTGGAGCAGGAACCGCGCCTTCCAGAACGGATGGTCGATCCAGCTGCCTTCGAATCTGTGGATGTACATGCCGAGGCAGACCTCGGCACTGGTAACCTTCTTGAGCATGGCGTTCACTTCGCAGCTGATCGGCAGCAGCCATCCAGAGCAGATGATCGCAAAATGCTATGTCACGCCAAAGACTATCGCCCCAAGTTCTAGACGAGAGAATCCATGCACCTCCTGACCGGTATCACCGTCTCTGCGCTGCTCCTGCTGAACACCCTGGTCATGATCGGTCCGCTGCTGGCCTTCGCCCTGATCAAGCTGCTGCCCATCGTTGCGCTGCGCGACCTCTGCTCCCGGGTGGTCACCGCCATCGCCGAGACCTGGGCCGAGATCAACAAGGTCATCTTCGCTCGGCTCACCCCTACCGTCTGGGACATCCGCGGCACCGAGACGCTCAACCGCGACAGCTCCTACCTGGTCATCTGCAACCACCAGTCCTGGGTCGACATCCCCGCGCTCATCGAGACCTTCAACGGCAAGGTGCCCTACTTCAAGTTCTTCCTGAAGAAGGAGCTCATCTGGGTGCCCTTCCTGGGGCTTGCCTGGTGGGGCCTGGATTACCCCTTCATGAAGAGATACACCCGCGCCCAACTGGCCCGCCGCCCGGAACTCAAGGGCGCGGACCTGGCCATTACCCGCCGTGCCTGCGAGAAATTCCGCCGCCAGCCAGTGACCATCGTCAATTACCTGGAAGGCACGCGCTTCAGCGCCGCCAAGCATGCCGAGCAGCACTCGCCCTATCGCCACCTGCTCAAGCCCAAGGCCGGCGGCATGGCCTTCGTCCTCGCCGCCATGGGCGAGCAGCTGGACACCCTGCTGGATGTCACCCTGGTCTATCCGGACGGTCGCGTGCCCGGCTTCTGGGACCTGCTCTGCGGACGCGTCAAACGCGTTATCATCGATATTCGCGCGCGACCTCTGGATCCGGCGCGCTGGGCGGGTGACTACAGCGAAGATGCGGAATTTCGCGCAGGCTTCCAGCAGTGGGTCAGCACGCTCTGGGCAGAGAAGGACCAGCGGATCGAGGCGCTGCTAGATTCCCGCTCGCGCTGATCGAGCGGGGCACCCTGCCGCGTGCAGACAGTCAGAGAGCGGGTAGTCGGCTGTCTCGACAAGGATCTCCCATGCCCACCCCGACGCTGGATACCACCACGACCCGCTGGCTTCCCTGGCTGATCGCCGTCGCCTTCTTCATGCAGTCGCTGGACGCGACCATCGTCAACACCGCCCTGCCGCGCATGGCCGCCGACCTCGGCGAGAATCCGCTGCGCATGCAGGGGGTGGTGATCGCCTACCTGCTCACCGTCGCGCTGCTGATTCCGGCCTCCGGCTGGATCTCCGATCGCTTCGGCAGTCGCCGCGTCTTCTTCACCGCCATCGCTCTCTTCACCTTTGGCTCGCTGCTTTGCGCCCTGGCGCCCAGCCTCAACCTGCTGATCGCCGCCCGGGTGATCCAGGGACTCGGGGGTTCGCTGATGCTGCCGGTGGGGCGCCTGGTGATCCTGCGCGTCTATCCGCGCAGCGAGCTGGTGCGCATCCTCAGCTTCATCACCATTCCCGGCCTGATCGGTCCCCTGGCGGGCCCGGCACTGGGCGGCTGGCTGGTGGAAGCCGTGTCCTGGCACTGGATCTTCCTGATCAACCTGCCGGTGGGCATCCTCGGCTGCCTGGCCACCCGCCGCCTGCTGCCGGATCTGCGCAGCCCCCTCCCGCAACGCTTCGATGGCCTGGGCTTCCTGCTCTTCGGCACCTCCATGATCCTCATCAGCGTCGCCCTGGAAGGCCTCGGCGAACTGCACCTGCCCCATGTGCGGGTGGTGCTGCTGCTGATGGGCGGCATGGCCTGCATGGTCGCCTACTGGTTGCGCGCCCTGCACCACGACCAGCCGCTGTTCTCCGCCGAGCTGTTTCGCATCCGCAGCTTCGCGGTGGGCATCTTCGGCAATCTCTTCGCCCGCCTCGGCAGTGGCGCCCTGCCCTTTCTCATCCCGCTGCTGTTCCAGGTGGGCCTCGGCTATTCGCCGACCCAGGCCGGTCTGCTGATGATGCCCCTGGCGCTATCGGCGATGCTGGCCAAGCCCATCGCCGGCCCGCTGATCGGGCGGCTCGGCTATCGGCGCCTGCTGGTGGGCAACACCCTGCTGCTGGGGTGCCTGATCGCCAGCCTCGCCCTGATCGGCCCTGGCACGCCCTTCGTCTGGCTGCTCATCCACCTGGGTATCCTCGGCGCGGTGAACTCCATGCAGTTCACCGCCATGAACACCATCACCCTCATCGACCTGCACGACCAGCAGGCAGCCAGCGGCAACAGCCTGCTGTCGGTGGTGATGCAACTGGCCATGAGCTTTGGCGTCGCCTGCGCCGCCGCCCTGCTGGGCGGTTTCCAGGACGACTATGGCGACACCGAGGTGCTGTCCGCCTTTCGCGCGACCTTTCTCAGCGTCGGCGCCCTGTCGATGCTGGCGGCGGCGATCTTCCTGCAGGCCTCGCGCGAGACCGGCCGGCGGGTCAAGCCGCTGGCGGCCGAGCCGGAAAAGAGCGCGCAGAACGTGGAGTGAAGCGGCCGGCCACGCCGGTCCAATCGGCAGAAACGAAAAACCCCGGCCTGGCCGGGGTTTTTCGTGAGCTTCGGGCGCTGTCAGGTGTCAGACGACCTGTACGCGCTCTGCCTGCATGCCCTTCTGGCCTTGCACGACTTCGAAGCTGACCTTCTGACCTTCAGCCAGGGTCTTGAAACCAGTGCCTTCGATGGCGCGGAAGTGCACGAACACGTCCGGACCGCTCTCGGGAGTGATGAAGCCATAGCCTTTGGTTTCGTTGAACCACTTGACGGTACCGTTCTGACGATTCGACATGACGGGTGTTGCTCCTTGGAAGCACGAGTTTGTTATTGACACTGGCTGGCGCGGTAATGCGTTGCATTGACCAGACGCCCGGTACTGAGTTGCAAGGAGTAACAAGAATCGAGCAGCAAGGGGTGGACGAAGAGCCTACCGCCTCAGGTCACGATCGACGGCGACCCAAGCAAACACAGTTCTCGAACTCTACGCCATATTTTTCTGGAAAGCGATTACCCTCCGGAGGGCGAAATCCTTTTTGACAAGGGCTGTTTTGTCACCTCGCGCAAGGTACTGTCGAGCTGGTTTTCGACCACCCGGACAGCCCGGCAAAACCGCAGCCAGACTGCTTCGCCGCAGTCTGGCGTAGCTCTCGAAAGGCCTCGGACCCGTTGCTCCGCCCTGAAATCCCCCTGCAAGGAATACCGATGAACGTCACCCCTGTGGAACTGCTGATCAGCGATTGCGATGGCGTGCTGGTCGACAGTGAAATCCTCGCCGAACGGGTCGTCCTCGACGGCCTGGCCGCCCATGCACCGCGCGCTGAACTCGAGGCCCTGCTGCACGGCACCTTCGGCCTGACCACCCGGGATATCTTCGCCCTGGTCGAACAGCGCTTCGGCATCACCCTGCCGCCGGCACTGTTCAGCGACCTGCGCGCCCAGGCGGAAACGCTGATCGCCACCAGCGTCGAGCCCATTCCCGGGGTGAAGCGGGCCCTGGAGAGCATCGACCTGCCGCTGGCGGTCGCCTCCAACAGCCTCAGGCACAGCGTCGAATCCTCGGTCCGCCGGGCCGATCTGGTGGCGCGGTTAGCGGGCCACATCTTCAGCGCCGACATGGTCGCCCAGCCCAAGCCGGCACCCGATGTCTATCTGCTCGCGGCCAGGACCCTGGGCGTCGCGCCAGAGCGCTGCCTGGTGATCGAAGACAGCGCCACCGGCGTGCGTGCGGCCCTGGCCGCCGGCATGCGCGTCATCGGCTTCACCGGCGCCAGCCATATTCCGCCGAGCCACGGCGAGACCCTGAGCGCCCTGGGCGTCACCGCCCTGATCGCCCACATGGACGAATTGCCCGCGACCGTCGCCCGCCTCCGCGCCGCCGCCAGCGGCGGGCAATGAAAAAGGGGCCCTCAGGGCCCCTTCGCTTTCCGCGTCAGCGGAATCAGGACAGGACCGCCCCTACCGCCTTGGGCAGTGCCACCGGTGCCAGATCGGCCGTCGCGTTCCAGGTCGCCTCGCTCAGCTGGGTTTCCAGCAGCTGGCGATGGATCGCCTCACGGTGCTGCTGCAGGACGATGTCCAGGGCGCGGCTGGGCGTCAGTTCGACGTCGTCGAAGGTGACGATCTGACCCGGCTCCATGGCCCGCTTCAGCACGCTGTGCTTGAGCAGGCCGATCGGCAGGTGATCCGGGCACTCGGCGATCTTCACCGCTTCGCCGCGCACGCTGTAGCCACCGATGCCGCGCTCGATGATGTCGCCAGCTGCCATGGGCTTCTTCATGATGGCGGCCACACTCAGGGTCGGCGTGGTGGAGTTGTTTAGCAGGATCTTGCCGCCGGCGATCACGCGACGCAGGGTCTTGCCGACTTCCAGGGAGCACAGGTGGAAGGGGCGTACCAGGACATAGTACGGACCCTTGCCCAGCTTGAAGTATTCGATGGCACCGGCCTGGTCTTCGTCATGACGACCGACGACGAAGACGCCACCCGCGGAGTAGCCGCTCGGGATCACGTAATCGACGATGGGCGTGCCCAGTTGCTCGGCCATCTGCGCCAGGATGTTCGCGCTGTCCTGCAGGTTGGTCGAGTTGAGGCCTTCCAGACCCTGGCGGGTGATGGTGGCGCCATAGTTGTTGCCCACCACCACCTGCTCGATCTGCACCTTGGTGCCATCGGTGAAGGAGGTGGTCTGGTCGACGCTGGTGCCCTGGCGCGCGGACCAGTAGGCCATGTCTTCCGGCGTCGGATTATGGTTCAGATAGCCCTTCATGTTGCCGTAGACCAGCGGCTTGAAGCCCATCTGCACGGCTTCTTCGTGCAGTGCCGCCAGCGAACCCGGCTGGTCGCCCTCGGCCTCGGTCAGGAACCCCTTGCCGGCCAGGTAGGAACCGGTCGTCACCTGCAGTTCGGCATTGATGGTGACCACCTTGATGCCGGCCTCGAAGGCGCGCTCGATGATCTCGGTACCGTGGTAGGGGTCGCCACTGCATTCCACCAGCAGATCGCAATGATCGACGAGATCCGCCACCGACTGGGTGAGCGCCTCGGTCAGCGGATAGTCGGTAACCGTGGCGATGGGCCGGCGGGTCAGGACTCGGGTCACGGTCATGTCGTCATAGTGACGGCTGATGAGCCGGGCCAGGCAGCGCGAGATCATGCCGGTACCGACGATGCCGATACGGGTGACAGGGGATTGGGAGGACATAGGATCGATTCCTTTCAAAGAGAATGTCGGTGGCGAGCAAGACCACCATGCGAAGTGCCGACCCCAACTGCGTGTCCGATCTCTTGCAAATGGAAAAACCGCTTCCATCAGAAATTCTATGACTGGGATCAATCTTTCCGTGCGACTCGAAGCCAAATCAAAAATTCATGACTTCGTAACAGATAGCGACCAATGGCCGCAGATCGCCACCTTTTTCCTAGCCGTACCGTGACGGCGGTTCAACTCGTCGGTTCTGCGCGCTCCGCACCATCAGCACCGCGCGCCCAATAGCCGCGGCGGAACAGGTCACGTTCGCCCAGCGCCAGCAACAGCACCAGGAAGCCCAGCATCGCCACGCTGATGCTGACGATAAGCTCCAGCAGGCCGACCGGCTTGGGCAACAGGAAAGTCAGCAGGGCCACCGCACTGCCGGCGCTGAACCAGCGCAGCAGCAGCGACAGGTGCAGTCCCGCCAGGGCGTGGCGATAAAGCGCCAGCGCCATGAACACGGCCTGCAGGAAGGCCCCGGTGGTAAAGGAATAGGCCAGCCCCTGGGCGCCGAACGGCTGGTACACAGCTGCGTCCAGTGCCACGGTGATGAAGGAGCTGGCCAGGGTGGTATAGAGGAAGGTGCGGGCGCGCTGCTGCGACAGCAGGGCACGCCCCCACAGCAGGGCCAGGCCCATCCAGGGCAGGCCGAGGGCATAGGCCACCACCAGGGTCGCGGTCGCCGCGCTCTGCTCGGCGCCAAAGGCTCCGCGCTCCAGCAGCACCTTGACCACCGGCTCCGAATAGCTGAACAGCACCACGGCGGCCGGCACCAGGAACAGCAAGGTGCCGAGCAGCGCCTTGCGCATCAGCGCGCTGTACTTGTCGACATTGCCCTCGTTCCAACTGCGGGTCAGCTCGGGAAAGATCATCGCCAGGATGGACAGCGCATAGAGCGTCAGCGGAATGGTCACGATGCGGTAGGAGAAGGACAGCATGGTGATATTGCCCTCGGCCAGCAGCGAGGCGAAGAAGCGCTCCGCCAGCATGCAGCCCTGCTGAGCGCCGGCGGCGAGCAGCACCGGCGCGAAGGTCACGGCGAAGGGACTGCCCTCGGGCTTCTCGAAGGCTACCGAGCGCTGGCTGAGATAGCCCAGCCGCTGGTGCTGGATGACGATCAGCAGCACCTGGGGCAGCAGCATGCCGGTGAACAGCGCGATGCCACTCGGTTGCAGGATGACGATGGCCAGGATGGCGCCCAGATTGAGCATCAGGGTGCGGGTCATCGGCAGGATGAAGATGCGATCCAGGTTGAGCAGCGCGCCCTGGCAATAGAGGATGGCCTGCACGCAGATCAGCAGGGTGCCGACGGCGAAGACCAGCTTGCCGGTCTCGACCTGCTCATCGCTCCAGCCCGGGGCCAGGGCATGCATCAGCCAGGGACTGGCGAGGACACCGATCACCGACAGCAGCAGGCCGAACAGGCCGATGCGCCAGTACAGCCAGCGACCGACCTGCTCGTACTGGGCGTTGCAGCGGTCACGGATGCGTTGCAGATAGGGAATCATGGCATCGCGCAGGGCGAGGCCGAAGAAGCTCTCGAAGAACACCGGCAGGATGAGCGCGACAAAGATCAGGTCGGCTTCCCAGCTCACGCCGAATTGCCGGGCGATCAGCAGGTCGCGCAGGAACCCCAGCAGGAAGCTGGCGACGGTGATGGCCAGGATGATAAGCGTCGAACTCACGCCCGCACCTCGGTCGGCCACGACAGGCCAAGCGCAGTAATACGCAGACGGATAGGGAAGGCGTGCATTGAGCGGTCTCGTTCCGTGAGCCGGAGGTAATCCGGAGAATGGCGAGCAGGGCTGCCCGTTTGGTCCAGACTCAGAGACCAGCTTCCGCGCTTAAGTTTCCCGAAGCAATTCCAGAGACACGCAGAAATGTCGAACGATTGGCAAATTGCCATGACTGGCTGGCGCCTGACCGCCGAGCGGTAGTCCTTGCAATCGCCGCGCAAGCCGAATACTGTATATATAACCAGATACAGAAACGAGGTGACGCATGGCCGTCGAAGTGTTGTATCGCAGCAGCCGAGATCCGGAGCGCCTGTTCATGGATAAAGCCGAAGCCGATCGTCACGACAAGATGTTGGAACTGGCCGAGTCGCTCGCCAGCGTGCTGGACAAGGCCGTACCCGGTCTTGCCGAAAAGCAGTGCGAAGACCTGGGGCTGTTCATGGCCCGCAATCGCGAGGTCTTCGCCCGCGCATTTCGCAACCAGCCGGATGCATTGGGCGAGTTGGACCTGCCCAGCTAGCAAGGGGCGCCGCCCCTCGGGTAGCCTGGGAAGAGATCTGAGCCGGAGAAAGCCTCTTGTCCCTTCCCATCATCTTCGATACCGATCCTGGCGTGGACGACGCCCAGGCCATCGCCCTGCTGTTTGCCGATCCCGCTTTCGAGGTGATCGGCCTGACCACCACCTTTGGCAACGTGCCGGTCACCACGGCGACCCGCAACGCCCTGCTGCTCACCGAGCTGGCTGGCCGGGACACGCCCGTCGCCGCGGGTGTCGCCGAACCCCTGGTCAAGCCGGCCGGCAACCATGCCCTGCATGTGCATGGCCAGGATGGCCTGGGCAATCAGCAGCTCCCCGCGCCGAGCCAGGCGCCCCACGCCCTGGACGCCGCGCGTTTCATCGTCGAGCAGACCCGCCTGCGACCGGGTGAGATCACCCTGGTGGCGGTCGGGCCGCTGGGCAACCTGGCCCTCGCCCTGGCGCTGGATCCCACGGTCGCCGAGCGCGTCCGCGAGGTGGTGGTGATGGGCGGCGCCATCGTCGAGCCGGGCAACGTCACGCCGGTGGCCGAAGCCAACATCTTTTCCGATCCCCATGCCGCGGCGCGGGTCTTCGCCGCGCCCTGGCCGCTGACCCTGGTCGGCCTCGACGCCACCCACCGCGCCGTCCTCGACCCGCCCCGCCTGCAGCGCATCGCGGCGCGCCAGGGCGCCCTCGGTGAGGTGCTCGCGCGCAGCTATGATTTCTATGCGGACTTCTACCGCAGCGTAAAGGACATCGACGGCTGCCATCCCCATGACAGCTGCGCCCTCGCCTACCTGCGCCGTCCCGAGCTGTTCCACACCGCGCGCGGCCATCTCAGCGTCGGTACCGAAGGCCTGGCGGAAGGCCAGACCTTCTTCGCGCCCGAGGGTCGCGCCTACCTGGACGGGCGCTGGTCCGGCAATCCGCTGGTAACGGTCTGCCTGGGCATGGACGGCGCCGCCATGGTCGCCTGGATGGAAGAGGTCCTGACCGCAACCGAGCGGTAAGGGGTAACACGCCGCCGTTCGGGCTCCAGGCGATCGGCAGGCGAAAAAAAGGCCCCTTACGGGGCCTTTTCTACATCCGGGATCAGTTGACCTTGGGATCCAGTTCGCCGCGCGCATAACGCTCGAACATGGCATCCAGGGAGATCGGCTTGATCTTGGAGGCCTGGCCGGCGGTGCCGAAGGCTTCGTAACGGGCGATGCAGACTTCGCGCATGGCGGTCACGGTCTTGGCCAGGTACTTGCGCGGATCGAACTCGCTGCGGTTCTTGGCCATGAACTCGCGGATGGCACCGGTGGACGCCAGACGCAGGTCGGTGTCGATGTTGACCTTGCGGACCCCGTACTTGATGCCTTCGACGATCTCTTCGACCGGCACGCCGTAGGTTTCCTTGATGTCGCCACCGTACTCGTTGATGATCTTCAGCCACTCCTGGGGCACCGAGCTGGAGCCGTGCATGACCAGATGGGTGTCCGGGATGCGCGCATGGATTTCCTTGATGCGCTGGATCGACAGGGTGTCCCCGGTCGGCGGCTTGGTGAACTTGTAGGCGCCGTGGCTGGTGCCGATGGCGATGGCCAGGGCATCGACCTTGGTGGCCTTGACGAACTGGGCGGCTTCTTCCGGATCGGTCAGCAGCTGGCTGTGATCCAGGGTGCCTTCGGCGCCCACGCCGTCTTCTTCACCGGCCATGCCGGTTTCCAGGCTGCCCAGGCAACCCAGCTCGCCTTCCACGGACACGCCGCAGGCATGGGCGAAGGCCACGGTCTGCTGGGTGACGCGCACGTTGTAGTCGTAGTCGGACGGCGTCTTGCCGTCGGCCATCAGCGAGCCGTCCATCATCACCGAGGAGAAGCCCAGCTGGATCGAGCGCTGACAGATGTCGGGAGTGGTGCCGTGGTCCTGGTGCATGACCACCGGGATGTGCGGGAATTCTTCCACCGCGGCCAGGATCAGGTGACGCAGGAAGGGAGCGCCGGCGTACTTGCGGGCACCGGCGGAGGCCTGGACGATGACCGGCGAATCGGTCTTGTCGGCGGCTTCCATGATGGCGCGCATCTGCTCGAGGTTGTTGACGTTGAAGGCCGGAACGCCGTAGCCGAATTCGGCGGCGTGATCCAGCAGCTGACGCATGCTGACGAGTGCCATTGGTGATTATCTCCCTACAAAGGCGGTGGTGGCGCCAGCCTGCATGAGCGGCTGGCAGGGTTCAAGCGGCCGACCCCTGGCCGCCCTGGATTAATCGGTTCAGCTGACATTCGCCCGTTCAAGGCGTCCGGCAGCCGCGGCCGATGAGGTCGTTGTTGGCGATCCAGTAGACGAGGCCCTGGTCGCCACGGATGTGGAAAGCCACCAGCCCGTCGGTGTAGGACTGGCCATCGGTGGCCGGTTCGCGGTTGAGATGGCGGATCAGGCCATCGCCTTCCAGCTTGAGGTCGACGATGGACTGGCTGCGATCCACATAGCGCCAGTCGAAGGCCGCCTTGGAATCGCAGACCCAGTGGGTCCAGCCGCCGGTCTGCTGCGCGCCGCGGCCGGCGCAACCGGCCAGCAGGGCGAGACCCAGCAGCCCGAGGGCGAGCGTGCGCCCCTTCACTGGGCGCAACCGCTGGCAGGACGGCTGGCGTTGCCGGTGAGCGTATCGACGCGCTCGCCGTTCTGCGCCGTGGGCGTGGCGGCCGCCGCGGGCGGCGGCGCGAACACCGCGCAGGCCTTGTCGGCATTGCCACCGGCGCAACCGGCCAGCATCAGGACAGCGGAACAGACGAGCAGCGGCATACGCATGGCGATTACTCCTGGGCGCGTTGCTGGAGGACTTCGACGGCCGGCAGGACCTTGCCCTCGACGAATTCGAGGAAGGCGCCGCCCCCGGTGGAGATATAGGAGACCTTCTCGCCGATGCCGTATTTGTCGATGGCGGCCAGGGTGTCGCCACCACCGGCGATGGAGAAGGCGTCGCTGTCGGCGATGGCCTGGGCCAGGGTGCGGGTGCCTTCGCCGAACTGGTCGAATTCGAAGACGCCGACCGGACCGTTCCAGAGGATGGTCTTGGCCGATTTGAGCAGGTCGGCGAATTGCTGGGCGCTGACCGGGCCGATGTCGAGGATCATGTCGTCGTCGGCCACGTCGTTGATCGACTTGGTGACGGCTTCGGCGGTCTCGGCGAATTCCTTGGCGACCACCACGTCCACCGGCAGCGGCACGCTGACCTTGGCGGCGATGGCCTTGGCGGTGTCCACCAGATCGGCTTCGTACAGCGACTTGCCGACCTTGTAGCCGGCCGCGGCCAGGAAGGTGTTGGCGATGCCGCCGCCGACGATCAGCTGGTCACAGATCTGCGCCAGGGAATTGAGCACGTCCAGCTTGGTGGACACCTTGGAGCCGGCGACGATGGCTGCCATCGGCCGGGCCGGATTGCCCAGCGCCTTGCCCAGCGCGTCCAGCTCGCCGGCCAGCAGCGGACCGGCCGCGGCAACCTTGGCGAACTTGGCCACGCCGTGGGTCGAGCCTTCAGCGCGGTGGGCGGTGCCGAAGGCGTCCATGACGAAGATGTCGCACAGGGCGGCATAGTGCTTCGCCAGGTCGTCGGCGTTCTTTTTCTCGCCCACGTTGAAGCGCACGTTCTCCAGCAATACCAGTTGACCCGGCTCGACCTGGACGCCGTTCAGATAGTCCTTCACCAGCGGCACGTCACGACCCAGGGCCTTGCTCAGATAGGCGGCGACCGGTGCCAGGCTGTTTTCCTCGCTGAATTCGCCCTCGGTGGGACGGCCCAGGTGCGAGCAGACGATCACCGCGGCACCCTTTTCCAGGGCCAGCTTGAGGGTCGGCAGGGCGGCGACCAGGCGGGCATCGCTCTTGATCTGGCCTTCCTTCACCGGAACGTTGAGGTCTTCGCGAATCAGGACGCGCTTACCCTTCAGATCGAGGTCGCTCATTTTCAACACGGACATACAGGCAATCCCTTAGTTGTGCTTGTTTCAGGTGGGCTTGGCGATGCGCAGCCAATGGCCGGCGACGTCGAGCATGCGGTTGGCGAAGCCCCATTCGTTGTCGAACCACACCAGCAGATTGACCAGCCGGGGGCCGGAAACGCGGGTCTGGCTGCCATCGACGATAGCGGAATGGGGATCGTGGTTGAAATCGCAGGAGGCGTGGGGCAACTCGGTGTAGTCGATCAGCCCGGCCAGGGGACCGCTCCGGGCGGCGTCACGCAACAGGGTGTTGAGGGCGGGCGCCGTGGTGTCGCGGCCGACGATGCAGGTGATGTCCAGGCAGGAGACGTTGACTGTGGGTACGCGCACGGCGCGGGCCTGGATGCGCCCGCCGAGCTCGGGCAGCAGCCGTTCGATGCCGCGCGCCAGGCCGGTCGCCACCGGGATGATCGACTGGAACGCGGAACGCGTCCGCCGCAGATCTTCGGCATGGTAGGCGTCGATCACGGGCTGGTCGTTCATGGCCGAGTGGATCGTGGTGATGGAGACGTACTCCAGACCCAGTGTTTCGTGCAAAAGTTTCAGTACCGGGACGCTGCAGTTGGTGGTACAGGAGGCATTCGAGACCAGCGTCTCGTCACCGCGCAGGGCCTGCTGGTTGACTCCGTAGACCACGGTGGCGTCCACGTCGGTCTCGCTGACCATGGGCTGGGAGAACAGCACCCGCGGCGCACCGGCGGCGAGAAAGCGTCCGGCCTCGGCGCGGGTGCTGAAGGCGCCGGAGCATTCCAGCACCAGATCGACGTCGAGCGCCCGCCAGTCCACCCGCTCGGGCTCAGCTTCGCGGCGGATTTCCAGGGCCTGATCGCCGATGCGCAGGCGCTCACCCTCCAGCGCGACCCGGCCGGGAAAGCGGCCATGGGTGGAGTCGAAGCGGGTGAGGTATTCCAGGCTGGGCCGGTCGGCCAGATCGTTTAGGGCGACGATGGCGAGCTGGGTGGCCACGCCACGCTCGTGCAGCGCACGCAACACGCAACGACCGATGCGACCGTAGCCGTTGAGAGCGAGGCGATAGCGAGCGGAACTCATGCGTGAACGGACCCGGGCGCAAGCGAAAGGCCGATTATGCGGCGGTTCGACGACGAATGGGAGTCGCCAGGGTAGTCAGGTCGACTTTCGCACTACAAAAAGGCGCTCTCCTTGGCAGACAGGAAAGAAATCCGCCGCCTGGCCCGACATGCCTGCCGCAGCGACAACGGATCGCGGTCTGCAGGGAAGCCAAGCAGGTAGTGCCAGGGGTTGCGGGGCTACCTGACGCTTCGCCCATGGCCTGGCGAAAACCCTCATCCGAGGGCGATAGATCAAAGGCATGACCCAGATCAAAAACCCCACTTGTTGTGTTGTAGAAATTAAAAAACACCATATGTAGTATCTGGACCGAACTTGAGGCCCAAGCCGCGCTCGAAGGAAAAGACCCGCGCCGCTCTGGCAAACGCCGGCTGGCGACAGGCTTTTTCCTTTGAATTCGCCCCACTACGGACAGGAGTCAGCCATGACCATCACCATCTACAGCAAGCCCGCCTGCGTGCAGTGCAACGCCACCTATCGTGCCCTGGACCGTCAGGGCATCACCTACCAGGTGGTGGATATCGAGCAGGACGCCCAGGCGCGCCAGACCGTGGAATCCCTGGGCTATCGCCAGGTGCCGGTGGTAGTGGCCGGTAACGACCACTGGGCCGGCTTCCGCCCGGACAAGCTCGGCCAGCTGGTGGCCTGAGGCCGGGGCCATGGGCGAGCTGCTGTATTTCTCCAGCACCTCGGAGAACACCCACAGATTCGTCGAGAAACTCGGGCTGCCGGCGCGGCGCATTCCCCAGGATCCCGCCGCCGAACCGCTCAAGGCCCGCGAGCCCTACATCCTGGTTTTGCCGACCTATGGCGGTGGGGGCAGCAAGGGCGCGGTGCCCAAGCCGGTGATTCATTTTCTCAACGATCCGCACAATCGCGCCCTGATCCGCGGCGTCATTGCCGCCGGCAACACCAACTTCGGCGAGGGCTACTGCCTGGGTGGACGCATCGTCGCCCAGAAATGCGCGGTGCCCCTGCTCTACCAATTCGAATTGCTCGGCACGACGGAGGATGTCGACCGGGTGCGCACGGGAGTGAACGACTTTTGGCAACGGCAGGCCTGACCCCGACCGGCAGCGACGCGGACTATCACGCACTCAATGCCATGCTCAATCTCTATGGTCCCAACGGCGAGCTGCAACTCGACAAGGACCGCCAGGCGGCGCGGCAGTACTTCCTGCAGCACGTCAACCAGAACACGGTGTTCTTCCATAACCTGGACGAGAAACTCGGCTATCTGGTGGACAAGGGCTACTACGAGGCGGCGGTGCTGGAGCAATATGCGCCGGCCTTCGTGAAGGCGCTGTTCGAGCGCGCCTATGCCTACAAATTCCGCTTCCAGAGCTTTCTCGGCGCCTTCAAGTACTACACCAGTTACACCCTCAAGACCTTCGACGGCCAGCGCTACCTGGAACGCTACGAAGACCGGGTGTGCATGGTTGCCCTGAGTCTGGCGCGCGGTGACGAACAGCTGGCCGAGTCCCTGGTGGACGAGATGATCAGCGGCCGTTTCCAGCCGGCCACCCCGACCTTTCTCAACGCCGGCAAGCGCCAGCGCGGCGAGCTGGTGTCCTGCTTCCTCCTGCGCATCGAAGACAACATGGAGTCCATCGGCCGCGCGGTGAATTCGGCGCTGCAGCTGTCCAAGCGTGGCGGTGGCGTGGCCTTCCTGCTGAGCAACGTGCGCGAGGTCGGGGCGCCGATCAAGCGCATCGAGAACCAGTCCTCGGGCATCATCCCGATCATGAAGCTGCTGGAAGACGCCTTCTCCTATGCCAACCAGCTGGGTTCGCGCCAAGGCGCCGGCGCCGTCTACCTCAACGCCCATCACCCGGACATCCTGAGATTCCTCGACACCAAGCGCGAGAACGCCGACGAGAAGATCCGCATCAAGACCCTGTCTCTCGGCGTGGTCATTCCGGACATCACCTTCGAGCTGGCCAAGCGCAATGCCGACATGTACCTGTTCTCGCCCTATGACGTGGAACGGGTCTATGGCGTGCCCTTCGCCGATATCAGCGTCAGCGAGAAATACGCGGAGATGGTGGCCGATGCGCGCATCCGCAAGCGCAAGATCAACGCCCGGGAATTCTTCCAGACCCTGGCGGAGATCCAGTTCGAGTCCGGCTATCCCTACCTGATGTTCGAAGACACGGTGAATCGCGCCAACCCCATCGCTGGACGCATCAACATGAGCAACCTCTGCTCGGAGATCCTCCAGGTCAACACTCCCAGCCGCTTCGACGAAGACCTGGGCTATGAGCACATCGGCCAGGACATCTCCTGCAACCTGGGTTCGCTGAACATCGCCCGCACCATGGATTCACCGGACCTGGGCCGCACCGTGGAAACCGCCATCCGCGGTCTCACCGCGGTCTCGGAAATGAGTGACATCCGCTGCGTGCCCTCGGTGGCCGCCGGCAACGCCGCCTCCCACGCCATCGGTCTGGGCCAGATGAACCTGCACGGCTACCTGGCCCGCGAGCACATCCACTACGGCTCGCCGGAAGGCCTGGATTTCACCAACCTGTACTTCTACACCGTCACCTACCACGCGGTGCGTGCCTCCAATCGCCTGGCCATCGAACGTGGCCAGAGCTTCCAAGGCTTCGCCGACTCCAAGTACGCCAGCGGCGCCTATTTCGACCAGTACACCGAGGGCGACTTCACCCCCCGTACCCCACGGGTGGCCGAGTTGTTCGAGGTCGCCGGCATCCGCCTGCCGACCCGCGCCGACTGGCAGGAACTCAAGGCCTCGGTGATGCAGCACGGGCTGTTCAACCGCAACCTTCAGGCCATCCCGCCCACCGGCTCGATCTCCTACATCAACCACTCCACCTCGAGCATCCACCCCATCGTCGCCAAGGTAGAGATCCGCAAGGAAGGCAAGCTGGGCCGCGTCTACTACCCGGCGCCCTACCTGGCCGACGACAACCAGGAGTATTACCAGGACGCCTACGAGATCGGCCCGGAAAGGATCATCGACACCTATGCCGAGGCCACCCGCCATGTCGACCAGGGGCTGTCGCTGACGCTGTTCTTCCGCGACACCGCCACTACCCGTGACATCAACCGGGCGCAGATCCATGCCTGGAAGAAGGGCATCAAGACGCTCTATTACATCCGCCTGCGCCAGGCCGCCCTGGAAGGCACCGAGGTGCAGGGCTGCGTGTCCTGCAGCCTGTGAGGAAATCATCATGAACGCACCCGTCAACGCGCCGCGCCTGAAGCTCATCAACGCCATCAACTGGAACCGCATCCAGGACGACAAGGACCTGGAGGTGTGGAACCGCCTGACCGGCAACTTCTGGCTGCCGGAAAAGATCCCGCTGTCCAACGACATCCCCTCCTGGGCGACCCTGACGCCCAAGGAGCAGCAGCTGACCATCCGCGTCTTCACCGGCCTGACCCTGCTGGACACCATCCAGAACGCCGTGGGCGCGCCAACCCTGCTGGCCGATGCCGTCACCCCCCACGAGGAAGCGGTGATCGCCAACATCGGCTTCATGGAGGCGGTCCATGCGCGCTCCTACAGCTCGATCTTTTCCACCCTCTGCTCGACGCCGGATGTGGACGAGGCCTATCGCTGGAGCGAGGAGAATCCCTATCTGCAGACCAAGGCCGACCTGATCCTGGCGCGCTACCACGCCGAGGACCCGCTGCTGCGCAAGGTGGCCAGCGTCTTCCTGGAGTCCTTCCTCTTCTATTCGGGCTTCTACCTGCCGATGTACTGGTCCAGCCGCGCCAAGCTGACCAATACCGCCGACCTGATCCGCCTGATCATTCGCGACGAGGCGGTGCACGGCTATTACATCGGCTACAAATTCCAGCAGGCCCTGGCCAGGGAAAGTCCGGAGCGCCGCCAGCAGGTCAAGGACTTCGCCTACGAGCTGCTGCAGGACCTCTACGACAACGAGGTGGCCTACACCGAGGACCTCTACGACAGCGTGGGCTGGAGCGAGGACGTGAAGAAATTCCTCCACTACAACGCCAACAAGGCGCTTATGAATCTGGGCTTCGAAGCGCTGTTCCCCAGCAGCATGACCGACGTCAGCCCGGCGATCCTCGCCGCCCTGTCGCCCAGCGCCGACGAGAACCACGACTTCTTCTCCGGCTCGGGCTCGTCCTATGTCATTGGCAAGGCGGTGAGTACCGAAGACGAGGATTGGAATTTCTGAGCCAACCCGCTGCTCCGGCAAGCCCCCTCTCCCTTGGGGAGAGGGCGTCCCTCGCGACAAAGTCCCAGTGGAAAAGGCTGCGCCGTTTTCCACGCTACTACGCTAATAAGTAGTACGGCTTATCGCGGCCATGGGCCGCTCCTACAGGGCAGCGCTGCTTTTGTAGGAGCGGCCCATGGCCGCGATAGCACAGCTGCTCTATCAGACGCCCGCCCACGACCGCGATAGCTCTCTACCTCAGCGGCCCCGTCCGAAAACGGCCAGTCGCCGCTACCTGGCGGTGCTAACCTGCCGCCATGAACGCCTTCCCCGATATACCCGCCTTCGAACGCGCCCGCCTGGCGCGGGACCCGCGTTTCGATGGCCTGTTCTACACCGCGGTGCTCACCACCGGCATCTACTGCCGACCGGTGTGCCCGGCGCAACCGCCACGCCCGGAAAACGTCAGCTACTACCCCAGCGCCGCGGCCGCCGAGGCCGCCGGCTATCGCCCCTGCCTGAGATGCCGCCCGGAACTCTCCCCTGCCGGCGGCCACTGGCAACGCGGTGACGCCACCCTGGCGCGTGCCCTGCGACTGATGGACGAAGGCCTGGAGGAAGGCGGTCTGCCCGCCCTCGCCGCCCGCCTCGATCTCAGCGAACGCCAGTTGCGCCGGCTGTTCGTCGAGCGCCTGGGCGCCGCGCCCCTGGCGGTGCTCACCACCCGCCGGCTGCTGTTCGCCAAGCAATTGCTCAGCGAGACCCGGCTGCCGATCACCGAGGTGGCCCTGGCCGCCGGCTTCGGCAGTCTCAGACGCTTCAACACCGCCTTTCGCGATGCCTACGACCTGGCCCCCAGCCAGGTGCGCAAGGGCCAGGCCGCGGCTTCGCCGGTGCTGGTCCTGCGCCTGGCCTATCGTCCGCCCTATGATTTTGCCGCCCAGCTGGATTTCCTTCGCGGTCACGCCCTGCCCGGAGTGGAGGTGCTGGACGACACCAGCTACGCCCGGGTGATTGGCACGCCCGAACAGCCGGGCTGGCTGCGCGTCTCGGTCTGGGATGACGACACGCCGGCGCTGCGCCTGGAATTGCACGGTGCCGCACCCGGCGAACTGCAGGCGGCAGTGGCACGCATCCGCCGCATGTTCGATCTGGACGCCGATCCCGAAGCCATCGCCCAGGGCCTTTCCGTCGACCCGACCCTGGCCGAACTGGTGGCGCGCCGGCCCGGCCTGCGCCTGCCCAGCGGCTGGGATGGCTTCGAGATCGCCGTGCGCGCCGTCATCGGCCAGCAGGTCAGCGTGGTGGCGGCCACCACCATGACCGCCCGGGTGGTGCAGCGCTTCGGGCGGCCCTGGGGCGAGCCCGGCCACGAGGCCAGTCGTCCGCCAGCCGGTCTGCACCACTTCTTTCCCACGGTGGAGGCCCTGGCCGATGCCGCCCTGGAAGACCTCACCGGCCTCGGCCTGATCCGCGCCCGCGCCGGTACCCTCGGCACGGTGGCCCGGGCCTTGCGTACCGGCGAGGTGGACTTCGACACCGGGCGCACCCTGGACGACTTTGCCCGGCGCTGGATCGCGCTCAAGGGCATAGGTCCCTGGACCGCCCAGTACATCGCCCTGCGCGCCCTCGCCCATCCCGATGCCTGTCCGGTGGAAGACCTGGTGTTGCAGAAACGCCTGGCGCCGCCCGGCGAGCGCCTGACCGCCAAGGCCCTGTACGCCCGCGCCGAAGCCTGGCGACCCTGGCGCGCCTACGGGGTGATGCAGGTCTGGCGCGAGGCCACCTGGAAGGCACCTGCCGACGCCCCCGCCGAACCCGTACCCACCCGTCTCGCCAAGGAGTCGCCCCGATGATCGCCTACTGCCTGCTGGACAGCCCCATAGGAACGCTTACCCTGGCCGCCGACGACAGTGGCCTGCGCGTGGTGGAGTTTCCCGAGAATCGCTACCTGGCCAAGCGCGATGCCAGCTGGAGCGCCGCCGACCATCCGATCCTCGACCTGGCCCGCGCGCAGCTCGGCGAGTATTTCGCCGGCCAGCGTCAGACCTTCGAGCTGCCGCTGGCACCGCGCGGCACCCCCTTCCAGCTGGCGGTCTGGCAGGCCCTGGCGGAGATCCCTCACGGCCAGACCTGGAGCTATGGTCAGCTCGCCAGCCACCTAGGGCGGCCCCAGGCGATGCGCGCGGTGGGCGCCGCCAACGGGCGCAATCCGTTGCCCATCGTGCTGCCCTGCCACCGGGTGATAGGGGCGTCCGGCGCCCTGACCGGCTTTGGTGGCGGCCTGCCGACCAAGCAATTCCTGTTGGAACTGGAAGGCGCCTTGCCAGCGCCGCGGGATCTCTTCGCGGCGTCCTAGCCCGCCACCGCGCCAGAACCTGGCTGATAAAAGGCTCTAGCATGCGCCTTCCAGCGCTTGAGTCGGTGCACTTCTGTAGCGCAAACTGGAATTTTCCATTCGCAAGGATGCGATGCGATGTCCAGCTCAGCCAACGCCCCGACCTTCACCCTGACGCTGGACGGCGTCGCCCACGATTTCCAGGTGCTCGCCTTCGACGGCCACGAAGCCATCGGCCAGCCCTATCGCTTCCAGCTCGAGCTGGTCAGCGAGCGCCCGGACTGGCCGCTGGAGTCACTGTTGCAGCGCTCCGCCTTTCTCGCCCTGGGTGCAGGTGACCGGGGCATCCACGGCCAGCTCGCCGCCGTGGCCCAGGGCGATTCCGGTCGACGCCTGACCCGCTATCGCGCCGAGCTGGTGCCACGCCTGGCCCAGTTGGCTCACCGCGTCAATTCCCGCCTCTTCCAGGGGCGCAGCGTCCCCGAGATCCTCGCGCAGCTCCTCGAGGAGCACGGCATCCTCGATGGCGACTATCGCTTCGCCCTGGGACCGACGCGCTATCCGCCGCGCGCCTACTGCGTACAGTACGGAGAGAGCGATCTGGCCTTTCTCACCCGGCTCTGCGAGGAAGAGGGCCTGCACTTTCACCACCAGCATCGTCGCGACGGTCATGTGCTGGTCTTTGGCGATGACGCCACCAGCTTTGCGCAGCTGGGCGCCACCCGCTATCGGCCCGGCAGCGGCCTGGTGGCGGACGAGCCCGCGATCAGTCACCTGGCGGTCGCGCTGCAGATCCGCAGCAGCGCCAGCCTCCTGCGCGCTCATGATCCGCTGCAACCTCGGCTGCGCCTGCAGAGCAGTACGGACGCCGCGGCCCAGCCCGCGCTGGAGGACTATGGCTTTCCCGGGCGCTTCACCGATCGCGCACGCGGGCAGCGCCTGAGCAGCCGGCGCCTGGAACGTCTGAGAGGCGACGCCCTCCAGGCCCAGGGCACGAGCGACCAGCCCAGCCTGGTGAGCGGGCACTTCCTGCCGCTGGAACAGCATCCGCGCGCCGACTGGAATCAGCTCTGGCTGTTGACCGAGATCCAGCACCAGGGCCGGCAGCCGCAGGTCCTCGAGGAAGACGTTGCCGACCGGATCCCGGCCGACGGCTTCGCCCAGGGCTATCGCAACAGCTTTGTCGCGCGGCCGTGGGCGCTGCCCTTCCGCCTGCCCCTGCGCCATCCCAAACCCCGGCTGCTGGGCGCCCAGAGCGCCGTGGTCACCGGACCGACCGGCGAGGAAATACACTGCGATGCCCTGGGCCGAATCAAGGTGCAATTCCACTGGGATCGCGAAGGCCAGGCGGATGAGCACAGCAGTTGCTGGCTGCGGGTCGCCAGCGGCTGGGCCGGTAACGGCCACGGCGCCCTGAGCCTGCCGCGGATCGGCATGGAGGTACTGGTCGGCTTTCTCGAAGGCGATCCCGATCAGCCGCTGGTGATCGGCTGCCTGTACCACGCCGAGCAGCGGCCGCCGCTGGAACCGCCCAGGGACCAGACCCGCAGCACCTTCAAGACGCTGAGCAGCCCCGGGGGCCACGGCTACAACGAAATTCGCAGCGAGGATCGCCAGGGCCAGGAGGAAATCCATGTGCATGCCCAGCGCGACTGGGACGAACGCATCGGCCATGACCACCGCAGCGAGATCGGCCACGAGCGCCATCAGCGCATCCGGGGCAACAGCTACAGCGCCTTCCACGCCGAGGAACACCGCATCACCCGGGGCGAACGCCGCACCGAGGTGCGCGCCGACGACCACCTGGACATAAACACGAGTCAGCATCTGCGGCTGGACGGCAGCCTGCTGGTCGAGGCCGGTAGCGAGATCCGGCTGCACAGTGGCCAGAAGATCGTCCTGGAAGCCGGCGCCCGCCTCACCCTCAGGACCGGCGGCAGCTTTGTGCAGCTGGATGCCGGCGGGGTCACCCTGGCTGGCCCGAGCATCCGGGTGAATCCCTGAGCGCGTGCCGAATCGCGGACACAAAAAAGCCACGCCTGGGCGTGGCTTTTCGGATTACCGCAACAGGACTCAGTCTTCCAGCAACTCGCCGGCCACCGCCAGGACATTGTCCAGGGTGAAGCCGAAGTGCTCGAACAGCGCCGCCGCCGGAGCGGATTCGCCGTAGGTGTGCATGCCGATGATACGACCGTCGAGACCGACGTACTTGTACCAGAAGTCGGCGATGCCGGCCTCGATGGCGATGCGCGCGCCGACTTCCACCGGCAGGACCTGCTGACGGTACTCGGGGCTCTGGCGGTCGAAGACGCTGGTGCTGGGCATGGAGACCACGCGCACCTGGCGACCTTCGGCGGTCAGGCGGTCATAGGCCTGCACCGCCAGGCCGACTTCGGAGCCGGTGGCGATGAGGATCAGCTCGGGTTCGCCGTTGCAGTCCTTGAGCACGTAGCCGCCACGGGCGGCGTTGCCCAGGGTGGCGGCGTCACGCACGCTGTGGGTCAGGTTCTGGCGCGAGAAGATCAGCGCGCTGGGACCGTCGCGACGCTCCAGGGCCGAGGTCCAGGCGATGGCGGATTCCACGGCGTCGGCCGGACGCCAGGTGTCCAGGTTGGGGGTGTAGCGCAGCGAGGCCAGCTGCTCCACCGGCTGGTGGGTGGGGCCGTCTTCGCCGAGACCGATGGAGTCGTGGGTGAAGACATAGAGCACCCGCTGCTTCATCAGTGCCGACATGCGCACCGCGTTGCGGGCGTATTCCATGAACATCAGGAAGGTGGCGCCGTAGGGCACCAGGCCGCCGTGCAGGGCGACGCCGTTCATGATGGCGCTCATGCCGAATTCACGCACGCCGTAGTGGACATAGTTGCCGCTGGCGTCTTCGGCGGTGACGCCCTGGGCGCCCTTCCACAGGGTCAGGTTGGAGCCGGCCAGGTCGGCGGAACCGCCGAGCAGCTCGGGTAGCAGCGGACCAAAGAACTGCAGGGCGTTCTGGCTGGCCTTGCGGCTGGCGATGGTCTCGCCCTTGCTGGCGACGTCCTGGATGAAGGCGGCGGCGCGCTCGGCGAAATCGGCGGGCAGGTCACCGGCCATGCGGCGCTTGAATTCGGCGGCCAGTTGCGGATGGGCCTGGGCGTAGGCGGCGAACCGCTCGTTCCACTCGGCCTCGGCGGCGGCGCCGCGCTCCTTGGCGCTCCACTCGGCATAGATGTCGGCGGGAATCTCGAAGGGCGCATGGGCCCAGCCGAGCAGCTCGCGCGCGGCCTGGATCTCGTCGTTGCCCAGCGGCGCGCCGTGGCACTCTTCCTTGCCCTGCTTGTGCGGTGCGCCGTAGCCGATCACGGTCTTGCAGCAGATCAGGGTGGGCTTGTCGCTCTTGCGCGCGGTGTCCAGGGCGGTCTGGATCTCGTCGGCGTCATGGCCGTCGACGTTGCGGATCACCTGCCAGCCGTAGCTCTCGAAGCGCTTGGGGGTGTCGTCGGTGAACCAGCCTTCGACCTCGCCATCGATGGAGATGCCGTTGTCGTCGTAGAAGGCGATCAGCTTGGACAGGCCCAGGGTGCCGGCCAGGGAGCAGACCTCGTGGGAGATGCCTTCCATCATGCAGCCATCGCCGAGGAAGGCGTAGGTGTGGTGGTCGACGATCCGGTGGCCGTCACGGTTGAACTGGGCGGCCATGACCTTTTCCGCCAGGGCGAAGCCCACGGCGTTGGCGATGCCCTGACCCAGGGGGCCGGTGGTGGTCTCGATACCCGGGGCGTAGCCGTATTCGGGGTGGCCCGGGGTCTTGCTGTGCAGCTGCCGGAAATTCTTCAGGTCGTCGATGGACAGGTCGTAGCCGGACAGGTGCAGCAGCGAATAGATGAGCATGGAGCCGTGGCCATTGGACAGCACGAAGCGGTCGCGGTCGGCCCACAGGGGATTGCCAGGGTTGTGCTTGAGCTGATCGTGCCAGAGCACCTCGGCGATGTCGGCCATGCCCATGGGGGCGCCGGGGTGGCCACTGTTGGCCTTTTGCACGGCATCCATGCTGAGGGCGCGGATGGCGTTGGCTCGATCACGACGGCTGGGCATTGCGGTGTCTCCTGGCAGAGGCAGAGCGAAGGGGCCGTTATTCTGGCCCAGCCAGGGCACTTCCAGCAATCGGCGCGGTCGCCTCAGCCCGCCGGGCAGACCGTGGCGCCGTCGACCACGAAGGCGCGTGCCACCGGTTCGATGCGCCTGGCCAGGGTCGCCAGGGCCTGGCGGTGCGCCGCCACGACCTCGGCATAGGAGCCGCCGGCGGGCTGGCTGATCCGGCTGCCACAGGTGAGCACCCGCTCCCCGCCCGGTTCGGCCAGGCGCAGGGTCCAGAGCGCGTCCTGCTGGACGCCACGCCCAGGCTGCGAATCGAAGCGCTGCAGATCCACCTTGATGCGCAGCACCGGGGCGCCGCTGCCGCGCGGGGCATCGCCCAGGTCCAGGGTACCGAGGTCCCGGGACAGGTCGGCGGACAGGGCGCTGCGCACCTCGTCGGCCAGGGGCGCGATCCAGCGTTCGTTTTCCAGCAGGGCGATGCCGTCGCCCTGGCGGACCACCAGTTGCGGCTGATCCACCTGCGGCGGGACCGAGACGCCTTGCAGGGCGAAGCGGAAATTCGCGGTGCGCGCCTGGGACGCGGGTTCCGCGGCGCTGGTCAGGGTGTGGTAGTTGAGCGGCGCCTTGGACGAACAGGCGGCCAGCAGCAGGGGCAGAGCCAGGCAGGTCAGGCGCTTCATTGCAGTTTTCCTTTGGCGGGATCGCGGGAGCCCGGCTCGAACTTGGGCGGCGGATCGGTCACCAGACCGCGGATCAGGGATTCCGGATGGCGGCCGAGGTAGTCGCCGAACACGCGCAGGGAACGCGCCATGCGCTGCATCTCTTCGAGGGTCTGGGTCAGATTCTGCTGCACCGGCGAATCGGCGCCCAGGCTCTGGCTGGCGCTGCCGGTGAGCTGCTGCACGCCCATCAGGGTGGTGGTCAGTTGCGGCAGGACCCCGGCGTTGAGCTGCTTGAGGGTGCCGCTGAGCTGCGCCAGGCTGGTGTCGAGATTCTTGCCGATGGAATCGAAGGGAATCTTGTCGATCTTGTTGACGATGCCGGCCATCTGCTCCTGCAGGCGATCGAAGCTGCCGGTGACGGTGGGGATCGACAGCGGCTTGGCCTGGGGATCGAAGGCCACCTTGGGCGCATTGGGCACGAAGTCGACGGAAATGTAGAGCTGGCCGGTCAGCAGGTTGCCGGTGCGGGCCTGGGCGCGCAGACCACGGGCCACCCAGCCGGCGAACAGCTTGCCGTCGCGGTCCTTGGTCTCGATGCGCTTGCCGACGTCACCCAGCCGCTGGGGATAGATGACCGCGCCGACGATCAGCGAGAAGCGATCCTGGCTGTCCTCGTAGTCGGGGGTCAGGGACACCACCCGGCCGACGTTCATGCCGAGGAATTCCACCGGTGCTCCGGTCGACAGCCCGCGCAGCGACTGCTGGAATCTCATCCGTACATAGAAGGGCTCGCCATCCGGCGGGGCCAGGGCGCTGGTCTGGTCGTCGAACAGGGTGAAACTCTGGTCTTCCTGGGCCTCCTGCGGATCCTTCGGCCATTCGGGGGTGACGAAGGCGATGCCGCCCGCCACCACCGTGGCCAGCGACTGGGTATTGAGCTTGAGCCCGGAGGCGCTGAGCGAGACATCGACCCCGCTGGCGTTCCAGAAGCGGCTGTTGGCGGTGACGAAGCGGTCGTAGGGCGAATCGATGAAGACCTGGGCGCTGACGCCCTTGCCATCCGGATTGAGGTGGAAGGACACCACCCGGCCGACCTGGATGCGCCGGTAATAGACCGGCGAGCCGACGTCCAGCGAGCCGATGTCGTCGGCGGTGACGATGAATCTTTTGCCCGAGGCCCCGTGGATCAGCGCCGGCGGCTGCTCCAGACCGCGGAAGTCGCGATGGGATTCGCTGGAATCGCCGATGTCGGCGCCGATGAAGGCGCCCGACACCAGAGTGTCGACCCCAGAGACGCCATTGACGCCGAAGCGCGGACGCACCACCCAGAAGCGGGCGTCCTTGGTGGCGAAGCCCTCGGCGGACTTTTCCAGCTCGATGGTGGTGATCACCCGGTTGCGATCCGGCGCCAGCTGGATGTCGCTGACGGTGCCGATCACCACGTTCTTGTACTTGACCTGGGTCTTGCCGGCTTCCAGGCCCTCGGCGGTGAGAAAGGTCACCGTGATGGTCGGACCGCGCGAGGCCCAGCTGTGGATCACCATGGACAGCCCGATCAGGGCCGCCACGATGGGCACCAGCCAGATCAGCGATACGCTCCAGCGACTGCGGCGTACCTCGGGGGTAGGCGCCAGGGCGTCGGGTTCATGCCTGTCCGTCATCGTTCACCTCTGCATCCCAGATCAAGCGGGGATCGAAACTCATCGCGGCGAGCATCGTCAGCACCACCACGAAACCAAAGAACACGATACCCAGGCGCGGCGCCGCCGAACTCAGGGCACCGAAGTGCACCAGCGCCGAGACCAGGGCCACCACGATCACGTCGAGCATCGACCAGTAGCCGATCAGCTCGACGAAGCGATAGAGCCGGGCACGCTGGGCGGTGGCCCAGTCGCTGCGGCGCTGGCAGGTCACCAGCAGGGTGCCGAGCACCAGAAACTTGATGGAGGGCACCGCCACGCTGGCGATGAAGATCACCAGGGCGACGCCCCAGGAGCCGTTCTCCCAGAATTCGATCACCCCTTCGAGGATGGTGCTTTCCGTACCGCGGCCCAGGGTACCGGTGAACATCACCGGCAGGGTATTGGCCGGGATATAGAGGATCAGCGCGGCGAGCAGATAGGCCCAGGTCTTGGCATAGACGTTCGGCTTGCGCCGGTGCAGCGCCGAGCCGCAGCGCGGACAGCCGGCCTTGTGCCGGCGTGGCGCGCTGCAGACCTTGCCGCAGACGTGGCAGAGGCACAGGCCGAGTTCGTCGGCGCGCGGCGGCAGCTGGGGCGCGGTCACGGCTCGCGCTCCCCGACGGCGTCCCACAGCGGGTGCAGGTCGCGCTTGGCGATGATCAGCAGGACCACCATCAGCCCGACCATGCCGAACAGCCCCAGGCCCACCACCACGTGCAGCAGCCCGGCGAGCTTGATCACCGCCACCAGGGCGCCGAGCACGAAGACCTCGATCATGCTCCAGGGCCGCAGGTAATGCAGGGTGACCATGGCCGTGGCGAAGCCGGGCGCGCGGCGGCCGAGCTGGGCGAAGCCGAGCACCCAGAGCAGCAGGACGATCTGCAGCAGCGGCACCACGAACAGGGTCATGGCCACCACCAGCGCCATGGGTCCGGCGAAGCCGCGACTCATGGCGACCACCGATTCCAGCAGGGTCGCCTCGCTGTGCAGGCCGCGAAAGCTGAGTTGCAGGATCGGCCCGACATTGGCGATCACGAACAGCACCGCCGCGGCGATCGCCAGCGCCAGCAGACCCTGGATATCCAGCCGGCTGGCGCGATAGAGCAAGGCGCCACAGCGCAGACAATGCGCCCGCTCACCCACCGCGAGGGGTTCGAGGCGATGCACCGAATCGCAGTGCTCGCAGATCACCAGGCGCGTGCCGGCAGCAGGCGCGGAAGGAGATGGTGGCTGGACGGACATGGGTTACCCGGTGACGCTCCTGGAAGGGGGCTGCAGGTTGGACGCGCGAGGCTCGCGGTCGTTACCGCAACGCCGCGAAGACCGCTGAGCAAAAGGCCCGGGCATCTTACCTTCCTCGGCGAAGGTATGCGCGGCCAGCCGCTGCGGACAAGTATCAAAACTTTTTGATGCTTTTCTTGCGAGGCCCGGGACGGGTCTCTAGACTAGCGCCCCATGAATCCCCTACGCGTGCCGGCGCTCGGCCAGGAACCAGGAGACACCCTCGCCGCCCTGTGCAAGGCCGGTGGCGATCCCCTGCGCCTGAACGTCCTGCGCGCCCTGCACAGCGCCTCCTTCGGCGTGCTGGAACTGGCACAGATCTTCGCCACCGGCCAGTCCGGCATCAGCCACCACCTCAAGGTGCTGGCCCAGGCGCAGCTGGTGGCCACCCGCCGCGAGGGCAATGCCATCTTCTATCGCCGCGCCCTGCCGCGTCCCGGCAGCCTGGGAGGCGCCCTGCACGCCGCCCTGCTCGAAGAGGTGGACAGCCTGGCCCTGCCCGGCGCCGTGCAGACGCGGATCGGCGAGGTGCATGCCCAGCGCGCGGCGGTGAGTCGCGACTTCTTCGCCCGGGTGGCGGAAAAATTCCAGGCCCAGCAGGACCTCATCGCCAGTCTGCCGCAGTATCGCGACGGCCTGCTCAGCCTGCTGGACGCCCTGGCCCTGGATCCGCGCGGCTGCGCCCTGGAAGTGGGCCCGGGCGACGGCGCCTTCCTGCCGGACCTGGCGCGGCGCTTCGCCCGGGTGGTGGCGGTGGACAACAGCCCGGCCATGCTCGAACTGGCGCGTCAGCGCTGCCAGCGCGACGGTCTCGCCCATGTCGAACTGCAACTGGCCGACGCCCTCGCCGAGCCGCTGCCCGCGGCCGACTGCGTGGTCCTCAACATGGTCCTGCACCATCTGGCCGCACCGGCGGAAGCCCTGCAGCAACTGGCCCGGCGCGTGGCGCCGGGTGGCAGCCTGGTGATCACCGACCTCTGCCCCCACGACCAGACCTGGGCACGCGCGGCCTGTGGCGATCTCTGGCTCGGCTTCGACCAGGACGAACTGGCGCGCTGGGCCCAGGCCGCCGGCCTGCAGGCGGGCGAAAGCCTCTACCTGGGCCTGCGCAACGGCTTTCAGATCCAGGTGCGTCAGTTCGCGCGCCCGGATCAGGGAAACACCCCGTCATGAGGCCAACCGGCCAGTGGCGGGCGGACCCGACGCTCAAGGGCGTCATGTCCAGCAAGGAAACTGCTGTCTCGACCGGCCTGCGGGCCCCTACCCCCTGGTAATTTAGGAACCATTCGATGAGCGAATATTCCCTGTTCACCTCCGAGTCCGTGTCCGAAGGCCATCCGGACAAGATCGCCGACCAGATCTCCGATGCCGTGCTCGACGCCATCATCACCCAGGACAAGCACGCCCGCGTGGCCTGCGAGACCCTGGTCAAGACCGGTGTGGCCATTGTCGCCGGTGAGGTCACCACTTCCGCCTGGGTCGACCTGGAGCAACTGGTGCGCGACGTCATCGTCGACATCGGCTACGACAGCTCGGACGTGGGCTTCGACGGCGCCACCTGCGGCATCGTCAACATCATCGGCAAGCAGTCGGTGGATATCGCCCAGGGCGTCGATCGCAGCAAGCCGGAAGACCAGGGCGCCGGCGACCAGGGCCTGATGTTCGGCTATGCCTGCAACGAGACCGATGTACTGATGCCCGCGCCCATCACCTTCTCCCACCGCCTGGTGGAGCGTCAGGCCGAGGCACGCAAGTCGGGCCTGCTGCCCTGGCTGCGTCCGGACGCCAAGTCCCAGGTGACCTGCCGCTACGAAGGCGGCAAGGTGGTCGGCATCGACGCCATCGTGCTGTCCACCCAGCACAATCCCGAGGTCAAGTACGCCGACCTGCGCGAAGCCGTGATGGAGCTGATCGTCAAGCACGTCATCCCCGCCGAGCTGCTGCACAAGGACACCCAGTTCCACATCAACCCGACCGGCCAGTTCATCATTGGCGGCCCGGTGGGTGACTGCGGTCTGACCGGCCGCAAGATCATCGTCGACAGCTACGGCGGCATGGCCCGTCACGGCGGTGGCGCCTTCTCCGGCAAGGACCCGTCCAAGGTCGACCGCAGCGCCGCCTACGCCGGTCGCTACGTGGCCAAGAACATCGTCGCCGCCGGCCTGGCCGATCGTTGCGAGATCCAGGTGTCCTACGCCATCGGCGTGGCCCAGCCCACCTCCATCTCGATCAACACCTTCGGCACCGCCAAGATCAGCGACGAGAAGATCGTGCAGCTGGTGCGCGAGCATTTCGACCTGCGCCCCTACGCCATCACCACCATGCTCGACCTGCTGCACCCGATGTACCAGGCCACCGCGGCCTATGGTCACTTCGGCCGCCACCCGCAGGAAGTCACCGTGGGCGACGACACCTTCACCACCTTCACCTGGGAACGCACCGACCGCGCCGCCGCCCTGCGCGCCGCCGCCGGCCTGTAACCCGCCTCCCGGCAAACAGCCCCGCCACCGCTGGTGCCGGGGCTTTTTTCTGGGTCTGCACGCGGGATCCCAGCGCTTTCTTGCGCCAGTCCACAGCCTGGCACGCGCGATGCAACCTCTGGGCATCTGATGGTCAGAATGCCTCGTCTTCCCCAGGAGTCTGCTTATCCATGTGGCTGTTCATCACCAACTTCGGCGATTCTTCGGTGATGCTTCCCTGCGCCGTGCTGATCGCGCTCTGGCTGCTGGCCGGTCTGTCCGCACGGGCGGCACTGCTCTGGCTGCTGCTGTTTGGTGCCGCCGGGCTCAGCGTTGCCCTGTCGAAGATCGCCTTCTTCGGCTGGGGCCTGGGCATCCCCCGCCTGGACTTCACCGGCTTCAGCGGCCACTCCATGCTGGTTGGCAGCGTGCTGCCGGTCCTCGGCTGGCTGCTGGCCAGCCGGGCGCGGCCGTCGCTGCGGCTGAGCGCAGCCGCCCTCGGCGCGCTCTGTGCCCTGCTCATCGCCGTCTCGCGGGTGGTGCTGGGCTATCACTCGATCTCGGAAGTGGTGACCGGCCTGCCCATCGGCTATGCCGCCAGCGGCAGCCTGCTGTGGCTGCTGCGGGGCCAGGAGGTCAACCTCAGACCGCGCCAGGCCGCGCTGGGCGCCAGCCTGCTGCTGTTGCCCCTGTTGCTGCTGCATGGCACCAACGCCCCGACGCAACGGGTGCTGGAGCGGTTGGCGGTGAAATTCGCCGACGAGCAGAAGCCCTGGACCCGCGCCCATCAGCGTGCCGGCGTGGCACCGCTGCAGAACTGAGCAAGGCCCAGCACCTGCAATAGACGGCCCGCGGCTGGCGAATAC
The DNA here is from genome assembly GCF_029872515.1 of Pseudomonas flavocrustae. NCBI lineage: Bacteria > Pseudomonadati > Pseudomonadota > Gammaproteobacteria > Pseudomonadales > Pseudomonadaceae > Pseudomonas > Pseudomonas flavocrustae. The sequence goes on from NZ_JAPDIQ010000007.1 coordinate 121,483, forward strand.
CCAGCGGACTCCTAGACTGGCAGAAGCCCCGACGTTCCCGGGGTGAACGCCAGGGCCTTTCGGCCCCTCCTAGTTAAGTCAGTCCTTGCCGCCGAGTCGTCCGCATGCGCTACTGCCTCCCCCTTGTCTGCAGCCTGGTGCTTACCGGGCTGCCCGCGTCACCCGTGGCGGCTGCCGAGCCCTTGCGGCTCTATACCTGGGAAGGCTACTTCAGCGACACCCTGCTGCAGCGCTGGGCCAAGGCCCATCCCACCGTGCAGGAAATCCATTTCGACAGCAGTGACGTGCGCGACGCGACCCTGGCGCGCGGCGATGTCGATCTCGACCTGGTGGTGATCAACGAGGTCAGCGCCACCCGCCTCGGCCAGGACGGCCTGCTGACCCGCATCGACCCTCAGCGCCTGCCGCATCTGCGCGAGCTCGATCCGCGCTGGCGCCAGAGTTGCGGCGACTATGCCGTGCCCTACGTCTGGGGCACCCTGGGTCTGCTCTATCGCAGCGATCGCCTGGCCCAGGCGCCTTCTTCCTGGCAGCCGCTGCTGCAGCCGGAGCCGGCCCTGCACGGTCGTATCGCCATGCTCGAAGACCACGACGATCTGCTGGTCGCCCCCCTGATCACCCTGGGCGCCGCCATCAACAGCGACGATCCCGAGCTGCTCCGACGCAGCTTCGCCCTGCTCAAGGCTCAGGCCCCGGCGGTGCTGACCTATCAGTACGTGGTCAGCGCCCTGCACAATCCGGCCTACAGCGATCGCATCGAGCTGGCCCTGGGCTACAGCGGCGACCAGCACCTGCTCAATGCCGCGACCCCCGGACAGCCCTGGCGCTTCGTCACGCCCCGCGAAGGCAGCCTGCTATGGGTGGACTGCGTGGCCCTGCTCAGCAACTCCCGGCACCAGGCGGCCGCCTGGCGCTTCATTGATTTCCTAAACGAGCCGCGCAATGCCGTGCTGGCGACCGAGGAACTGTACCTGGCGACCCCCAACGCCGGCGCCCTGCGCCTGCTGCCGGCAGACCTGCGCCAGGATCCCAGCCTGTTCCCCCCCGACGACGTGCTTGCTCGCAGCCAAGTCTTTCGTGAAGGTCCACCCGACACCTTCCAGACCCGGCAACGCATCGGCAGCGCTTTGGTAGGTCGCCATGACGCTCAATAGGCGCGCCCTGCTGCTGATCCTGCCGGTCGCCCTGCTCTGCAGCCTGACCCTGGTGGGGCTGGGCTACACGGTGCAGCGCGAGGCGGTGATCGGCCTCGAACGTTCGCGGCTCAACCACGATCTGGCGGCGCTGGAAACCACCTATCGCGAGTACGATCACTTCAGCCGCAACCTGCTCTATGCCCTGTCCAACAGCGCCGCCCTGGGCAACTTCCTGCGGCAGACCGAGGTGCCCTATCGCAACGAAGCCCTGGGTACCCAGCTGCAACTGGCGGTGCGCCAGCTGGCCGGCGACGATGCACCCAGCCACATCTCCCTGGCGATCGCCCGCCCCGATCTCAGCCTGGCCTACTACTACGAGCGCAGCGGCGATCCCTTCGCCCAGTTGAGCGGCGTCCAGCGCCAGTTGCTCGCACGCCTGGCGCGGGAGCCGAACGGTCCGCTGGAACGACGCGACTATCTGCTCGACGAGCAGGGGCGTTCACTGCTGGTGGCGACCACCTCGCTGCTGCCGAGCACCGCCGGACCACCCCTGCCGGGACAGCGCGGCCTGGCGATGACACTGCAGCTGGCGGTCAGCCCGGACCGGATGGAGGCCCTGCGCCGCAGTCTGGAACAGAGCTATGGCGCCCCCCTGGAATTCAGCCGGACACCGCCTACCCGCACCCGCGACTTCAGTGCCATCGAGCGGCTGTCGCCTGATCTCTATGTACGCCTGACCCCAGACCCGGGACGCCTGGACAAGGAGTTGCGCCGCCTGGCGATCGCCTACTTCAGCGGCGGCCTGCTGGTGACCCTGGCCTGCATCCTGGTGCTGATCGTGCTGATCCGCCGCTACATCACCCGGCCCATCGCCCGCCTGGACAGCCAGCTCACGGAAGTCCTGGAAGGCCAGCGCCAGGCGCTCGAAACCGGCGACGAACCCGGCGAGATCGGTCACCTGGGTGCCAACATGAAGCGCCTGCACGACAACAACCTGGCCATCCTGGCGCAATTGCGCACGGCCTTGCGCACCGACGTCCTCACCCAGATCGGCAACCGCCGCTATTTCCAGCTCATGGGCGAATCCTGGCTGGCGGGCAAGCCGGACGGTCGTCGTATCGCCCTGCTCTATTTCGGCCTGGACCATTTCAAGTCGGTGAACGACAGATTCAGCCACGAGGTGGGCGATGAACTGCTGCAGGCCGTCGCCCGGCAGACCCAGCAACAGTTTGAGGCCTATCAGGCAGACAACGAGCTGGTGTTTACCCGCCTGGCGGGCGATGAATTCGCCATCCTGCTACGTGGCCCGGCAGCGGCGACCGATGCCCTCGCCCTGGGCCAGCAGCTGCAGCAGAACCATGACAACGGCACCCTGGTGGGCGAACGCCGCTATGCGGTGACCCTGAGCATCGGCCTGGCGACCCCCGAGGCGCCGCTGGACCTGGCCGACCTGCTGGCCCAGGCCGATCTGGCCCTGGAGCGGGCCAAGAACGAAGGCGGCAATCGCCTGGTGCATTTCACTCCGGAGCTGGCCGCGCGCCAGCGCCGCCAGGATCTGCTGGACGAATACCTGCGGCACCTCAACCCGGACGAGGAGTTTCACCTGGTCTACATGCCGGCGGTGGACAGTGCCGGCCAGGTACGCTCCGCCGAGACCCTGCTGCGCTGGAATTCGCCCCGCCTCGGCGCCGTGTCGCCTGCGGAGTTCATCCCCATCGCCGAGCGCCAGGGACATTTCCGCTGGATCGATCGCTGGGTCGTGGACCAGGCCTGCCGCGAATATCCCGCGCTGCAAGAGGTACTGGGTACCGACCTGGTGCTGTCCGTCAACCTGTCTTCCGCGCAACTGGATCAGGCCGACATCGTGCCCTATCTGCGCGAGCGGGTGCGCCACCACGGCGTCGATCCGGCCCACCTGGAACTGGAATTCACCGAGACCTTCGCCGCCGAGTTGAACGAGCGGACCCTGGGACTGCTGCACGAATTGCGCGCCGAGGGCTTTCGCGTGGCCATCGACGATTTCGGCGTGGGCTACACCTCCATCCAGCAGGTCACCGACTATCCCGCCGACACCATCAAGTTTGACCGGCTCATCGTCGAGCGCCTCAGCCAACCCGGCAACCAGGCCAGCCTGGTTGCGCTCATCGCCTTCTGCCATTCCCGCGATGCCCAGGTGATCGCCGAGGGCGTGGACACCGAACTCAAGCAGCTCTGCCTGGAACAGGCCGGGTGCGATCTCCTGCAGGGTTTTCTGGTGTGCCCGCCGCGGCGTCTGGACGAGTTGCGCGACTGGCAGCGCCAGCGCCTGGGCGATCCCAGCCGGGTCTAGGGATAACGCTCACTGGCGCAAGGTCAGCGAGCGCTACCAGGTGGAGCTGCGCTTAGAAGTCCAGCGACAGGCCCAGGCCCACGCCCTGCTGGTGGGTATCGCCCGCACCGGCATAGCTGTAGCCGCCGCGCAGGGTCAGCTCCGGCGTCAGCCGCTGGACCACGCCCAGACTCAGGCGGGTGCGGTCGCTGTCGGGCTGGTAGCCGTCCAGGGTGTAGTCCAGACCCGGCACGCTGTTCAGGCGCATGGTCACATCGCGAGTGCCGTCGGCGAATTCCCGCTCGCGGCCCAGATCGGCGAACAGCGCCGTGGCCGGTGCGAGTTGCCAGCGGCTCTGCAGGCCCAGCCCCAGTCGCCGCGAGGTGCTCGACTGGTCGTCGAATTCCAGCGCCGTGGCGTCGTTGCCGCGCTCCCGGTAGCCGTCCACCTGGACACGGGCATAGTCGGCGCTGAGATAGGGACTCAGGTGCCAGGGACTGCCGGCCGCTGCCAGGTCGTACCCCAGGCGCGCCGAGAGGGCGCGCAGATCGCCGTCGGTATCGCCCTGCTCGCTGCGGGTGGTCGGGCCAAGCGCAAAGCGCCGGCTGAGGTCGTCGTAGTCCAGCCGTCCGCCGGTGGCGGTGAGATCGCCCCAGAGGCGCTCGCCCTGGTACTGGGCGAAGGCGCTGAGCAGATAGCTGTTGAGGCGATAGTCGGAATCGGCCGCACCGGGTTCCAGGTGTTGCCGTGCGACCCCGGCGGCGACACCGAGGCGCCATTCCTCGCTGAGTCGATAGCTGCCGCCCAGGTCCAGGCTGTAGCCGTTGCCATCGCCGCCGGCAGTGCTGCGCTGGTCGTCGACGTCCAGGCGCCGCGCGCTGGTATCCACATAGCCCTGCCAGCGTCCCACCGGCTGCCAGGCATGCCAGTCGCCCAGCCAGCGCTGGTGCAGGCCGTCCTGATGCGCCCTGAGGGTGGACTGGGCCATCTCCGGCAGCAGGGTGACCTCCCAGGGTGCGGCCAGCAGCGAATAGGCGTAGTCGGCGATCAGCCGCTGACCGGTGATGGTCGGGTGGACGCGATCGTTGAACAGCAGCTGGCTGGGATCGGCCGCCGCCGCGCCCAGGCCATAGGTGGCATTGCGGGTGCAGCTGTCGCCGCTGAAGCAGGTGCCGGTCAGATTCTGCCCGCTGGCCAGGCCATAGCGCCCCGGTTCGGCCACCACCTCGGCCAGCAGCTGGGGCACGTTGAGGCCGATGATCTGGGCGTCGATGCCGGCCAGGCGCGCCACCAGCGCCTGGTTGTAGACCCGGCTCAGGGCCGAGCTGGCCGCCTGTTGCGGCGAACCGGCCAGGGCCGGGGTCTGGCCGATGTCGGGCAGCAGCCAGACCACCATGTAGCGGGCGCCGGCCTGCTGCAGCGCAGCGACGCCGTCACCCAGGCGATTGGCCGCGGCTGCCGCGGTGGCCGGCGAGGTGACCAGTCCCTGGAGGAAGTCGTTACCCCCGCCGCTGATGTAGAACAGGGTATTGGGATCCAGACTCAGGCCCTGGCTGGCAAGTCCGGGCAGGTAGCCGTCCCGGCTGCGCAGGGTCAGGCCACCCACCGCCACCACCGAGCCGTTGCGAGCGGTGATGGAGTCGCGGATCTGCGCCGTGGTGTAGCCGCCCGTGGCCCAGTTGTCGCCATCGCTCAGGCCGATCCGCTGATTGATCAGCGAGGTGGAGGCGTCCAGGGTACGGACATCGAAGCCCAGTTGCTGGCCGAGCAGCATCGAGGACACCGGTCCGGTCACCGCGCCGCTGGCCGGGCTGTAGCCCGGCCCGACACGGTTGGTGAATCTGAGGCTGGCACCATTGACCCCGGTGTCGGGAAACTGCCCGGCATCGAGCAGGCTGTCGCCGAACACGGTGAAGCCACTGTAGGGATTGGGAGCCGCCTGGGCGGTTGCCGCGAGCGCCGTGGCCAGGGCGATGGCCAGCGGCAGGCGTTGCCGGAGAAAAGATGTCATGCCTGCATCCTTGATTGTTGTTATCGGAGCACGCGTCAGGGCGTGTAGCCCCACGCTAGACGGTTTTTGTGACGTTGTATCTGGGTGTGAACAAAAACTTGCAGGACGTTCATGCCGTCTGGACGGCATGCCAGACGGCTGTCGATAGTTCGACCAGGGCGGCCCGCCATGACCGTCGAGTCTGCTGCTAACCAGCGGCAGCGCTCGTGGGGGCGACGACGCTGAGCACCCGTTCGAATAGCCCCCTCTCCCCCGGGGAGAGGGTTGGGCTGAGGGCTCTCTGGCGGCGAATCCCCAGTGGAAAAGGCTGCGCCGTTTTCCACGCTACGATTTTCTCCGGGGCAATGACGCTGAGCGCCCGCTCGGATAGCCCCCTCTCCCCCGGGGAGAGGGTTGGGGTGAGGGCTCTCTGGCGGCGAACCCCAGTGGAAAAGGCTGCGCCGTTTTCCACGCTAAGATTTTCTCCGGGGCAATGACGCTGAGCGCCCGCTCGGATAGCCCCCTCTCCCCCGGGGAGAGGGTTGGGGTGAGGGCTCTCTGGCGGCGAACCCCAGTGGAAAAGGCTGCGCCGTTTTCCACGCTAC
>NZ_JAPDIQ010000007.1:127620-352724 GCF_029872515.1 Pseudomonas flavocrustae
GATTTTCTCCGGGGCAATGACGCTGAGCGCCCGCTCGGATAGCCCCCTCTCCCCCGGGGAGAGGGTTGGGGTGAGGGCTCTCTGGCGGCGAACCCCAGTGGAAAAGGCTGCGCCGTTTTCCACGCTACGGTTTTCTCCGGGGCAATAACGCTGAGCGCCCGCTCGGATAGCCCCCTCTCCCCCGGGGAGAGGGTTGGGGTGAGGGCTCTCTGACAGCGAACCCCCAGTGGAAAAGGCTAACGCCGTTTTCCACGCTACGATTTTCTCCGGGGCAATGATGCTGAGCGCCCGCTCGAATAGCCCCCTCTCCCCCGGGGAGAGGGTTGGGGTGAGGGCTCTCTGGCGGCGACTCCCCAGTGGAAAAGGCTGCGCCGTTTTCCACGCTACGATTTTCTCCGGGGCAATGATGCTGAGCACCCGTTCGAATAGCCCCCTCTCCCCCGGGGAGAGGGTTGGGGTGAGGGCTCTCTGGCGGCGAACCCCCAGTGGAAAAGGCTAACGCCGTTTTTCACGCTACGATTTTCTCCGGGGCAATGATGCTGAGCGCCCGCTCGGATAACCCCCTCTCCCTCTGGGAGAGGGCTGGGGTGAGGGAGCGGCGAGACCCCTGTCCCGCCAGCTACCTCACTGCCCCAGCTTGCCCGCCTCGCAACCGGTGCTGGCGCACTCGCGCAGGCGTTCCTTGAGCACCTCCAGGCGGCTGTCGGTCAGGCTGACGGCGCAGTCCAGATTGACGAAGTAGCCATCGGCCTCCTCGCGGGCGCACTGGCTGTCGCGCTGCTTGATCCAGGCCAGCTGGCGCTGCTTGAGCACGGCCTGCTGATCGGCCGGCAGCTGCTTGCGCAGCTCGCCATAGGTCTGGTTCAGCGACTTGTCGCTCTGGGCGAACAGGTTGCTGGCGCAGTAGACGGTATCGAAGGCATTGCGCGGCGTGCCGCAACCGGCGGCCTGAGCCGTGGCGAAACCGAAGATACCGGTCAGGGTGAAGGTGGCGACGAGGGTGGTCTTGAGCATGGCAGCATCCTGCAGGGAGGCCGTCCGGAGTGGCGCGGCCATGAGACCAAACCTAGCAGAGCCACCGGCTCCGCGCGTCGCGCGCGCTGAAAAAACAGCCAACAAAAAAGCGCCCGAAGGCGCTTTCCTGTACTACCCGGGCGGGATCAGACCTTGGAACGCTCGAAGCGCTTGCGGTCGTTCTCGTTCAGGTACTTCTTGCGCAGACGGATGGACTTCGGCGTCACTTCCACCAGCTCGTCGTCGGCGATGAATTCCAGCGCCTGCTCGAGGGTGAACTTGATCGGCGGCACCAGGGCGATGACTTCGTCCTTGCCCGAGGCGCGCATGTTGTCCAGCTTCTTGCCCTTGGTGGGGTTGAGCACCAGGTCGTTGTCACGGCTGTTGATGCCGCACAGCTGGCCTTCGTAGATCTCGTCGCCCGGCGCCAGGAACAGCTTGCCGCGGCTCTGCAGGGTTTCCAGCGAGTAGGTCAGGGCGGTACCGGTGGCCATGGACACCAGCACGCCGTTCTGACGGTTGGTCACTTCGCCGGCCTTGATCGGACCGTAGTGGCTGAAGGTCGAGGTCAGGATGCCGCTGCCCGAGGTCAGGGTCAGGAAGTTGTTACGGAAGCCGATCAGGCCACGCGCCGGGATGGTGTATTCCAGGCGGATACGGCCCTTGCCATCGGGGATCATGTTGGTCAGATCGCCCTTGCGCAGACCCATCTGCTCCATCACCGAGCCCTGGTGCTGCTCTTCGATGTCGATGGAGACGTTCTCGTAGGGCTCCTGCTTCACGCCGTCCTTCTCGATGATCACCACTTCCGGACGGCCCACGGCCATCTCGAAGCCTTCGCGGCGCATGTTCTCGATCAGTACCGACAGGTGCAGCTCGCCACGGCCGGAGACCTTGAATTTCTCGGCCGACTCGCCCGGCTCGACGCGCAGGGCCACGTTGTGCAGCAGTTCCTTCTCCAGCCGGTCCTTGATGTTGCGGCTGGTGACAAACTTGCCTTCACGACCGGCGAACGGCGAGTCGTTGACCTGGAAGGTCATGCTCACGGTGGGCTGGTCGACGGTCAGCGGCGGACGGGCTTCGACGTTCTGCGGATCGCACAGGGTGTCGGAGATGAACAGCTCGTCCATGCCCGAGACGCAGACGATGTCGCCGGCTTCGGCTTCGGCCACTTCCACGCGCTGCAGGCCGGAGTGGCCCATGATCTTGAGGATACGACCGTTACGCTTGCTGCCGTCATCGCTGATGGCGACGACCGGGGTGTTGGCCTTGATGCGGCCACGGGCGATACGGCCGATGCCGATCACGCCGAGGAAGCTGTTGTAGTCCAGCTGGGAGATCTGCATCTGGAAGGGACCTTCCAGATCGACCTGGGGGGCCGGCACGTGGTCGACGATGGCCTGGAACAGGGCATCCATGTTGTCGTCCATCTTCTCGTGGTCCAGACCGGCGATGCCGTTCAGGGCGCTGGCGTAGACGATCGGGAAGTCCAGCTGCTCATCGGTGGCGCCGAGGTTGTCGAACAGGTCGAAGATCTGGTCGATGACCCAGTCCGGACGCGCGCCGGGACGGTCGATCTTGTTGACCACCACGATCGGACGCAGGCCGGCCTTGAAGGCCTTCTGGGTCACGAAGCGGGTCTGCGGCATTGGGCCGTCCTGGGCGTCGACCACCAGCAGCACGGAGTCGACCATGGACATCACGCGCTCCACCTCGCCACCGAAGTCGGCGTGGCCGGGGGTGTCGACGATGTTGATGTTGTAGTCGCCCCACTTCAGCGCGGTGTTCTTGGCCAGGATGGTGATGCCACGTTCCTTTTCCTGGTCGTTGCTGTCCATCACCCGCTCGTTTTCCGCTTCTTTGCGGTCCAGGGTGCCGGACAGGCGCAGCAGCTTGTCGACGAGGGTGGTCTTGCCATGGTCGACGTGCGCGATGATGGCGATGTTGCGGAGATTCTCGATCACAGTGGTGTTCTCGGTATAGAAATGAAGGAGCTTCAGCCAGCAGGCTGACAGCCGGAGATTGCAAAGGCGCGAAACGCGGCCGACCGGTACGTGGCCGGAGGGCTAGAAGGGGTCGGGAGGGCGGTGGCGGATACTGCCACCCAGCAGGCCCGGCTGCTTAGGCCGGACGATAAACGCGCACATTGGCGTGCCCTTCGGTGAGCAGGTGATGGGCGTGCAGCCGGCTCATCACCCCGCGGTCGCAATAGAGAAGGTACTGGCGATTCTCGTCCAGTTCCTTGAAACGGCTGTTCAGCGCGAAGAACGGCAGGGTCTGCACCTCGATGCCGGGCAGCTCCAGCGGCAGGTCTTCCTGGGCGTCGGGATGGCGAATGTCCACCACGACCTGCCCGGGCAGCGGCTGGTCCACCTCTTCCACCTGCACGTCCTTGCCCAGTTCCTCGATCACCTTGTCGACGGTGATGAAGCGCGCGCGTTCCAGGGCGGCGTCGAGCACCGCCATATCGAACTTGCCTTCCTCGTGCTCCACCCGCAGGGCCTTGGCCTTGGTGGTGGGATTCACCGAGATGATGCCGCAGTACTCAGGCATGTGCTTGGCGAAGTCGGCGGTGCCGATGCGCTGGGCGGTGTCGATGATGTCCTGCTTGTGGCTGGCCAGCAGCGGGCGCAGCACCAGGGTATCGGTGGCCTTGTCGATCACCGCCAGGTTGGTCAGGGTCTGGCTGGAGACCTGGGAGACGGCTTCGCCGGTCACCAGCGCCTCGATCTGCAGCTGCTCGGCGATACGACTGGCCGCACGCAGCATCATGCGCTTGAGGATCACGCCCATGTGGCTGTCGTCGCACTGGGTGAGGATCTGCCCCACCACTTCCTCGAAGGGCACGCTGATGAACAGCACGCGCTGGGAGCGGCCGTACTTCTCCCAGAGATAGTGGGCCACTTCCATCACGCCCAGTTCGTGGGCGCGCCCGCCGAGATTGAAGAAGCAGAAATGGCTGACCATCCCGCGTCTCATCATCTGATAGGCGGCCACGGTGGAGTCGAAACCACCGGACATCAGCACCAGCACCTGCTCCAGGGCGCCCAGCGGATAACCGCCCAGCCCTTCGTGGTGCTCGTCGATGATGAACAGCCGCTGGTCACGGATCTCCAGGCGGACGTTCACCTCGGGATTCTTCAGGGCGATGCCGGCGCCGCCGCAGCGTTCGCGCAGGCCACCGCCGACATGGCGCTCGACGTCCATCGAGGAGAAGTCATGGCGACCGGCACGCTTGCAGCGCACCGAGAACACCTTGCCGCGCACCCGCTCGCCGAAGTGGCGGACGCACAACTCGAGAATCGCGTCGAAATCGCCCAGCGGATACTCGTGCACCTCGAGAAACTGGCCGATGCCAGGGGTGCAGGCCAGCCGCTGCTTCAGCTCCGCCAGCAGCCGCGGCTCGGCGAGCGCGGTCTCCAGGGTGATGTTGTCCCAGACCCCTTCCACGCGGACATCCGGATCCAGATCGCGCAGCACGACACGAATGTTCTTCACCAGCTGGCGAATGAAATTCTTGCGCACCGGGCGACTCTTGATGGTGATTTCCGGAAAGACCTTGATGATGAGCTTCATGAGCGGGAAACGGGGGGCGGGTAACGCGAAAGAAAAGGGCGAATATCATACCTGAAAACCATCACTCACTCGAATTCAGCCGACAAAGTCACCTCAGGCGCCATTTGAGTGCAGTGATGAATTTTTAAGCACCAACTTGGTGCGCAGATACGTCGCCGATTGGCCTGAAAACGGCACGACTGGCGTCAGGAAGGGCTTCCAGCCCATTTGAGGGCACTGGCATACAACTTGCTCTCTTGTGAGGCAGCCGCCCCTGGGCCAGCATAGGGCGCTTTTCGTGGAACGCCGGTCGCTGACCAGGCAGTACGGAAGCGCCCCTCAAGGGCACAGCTGATACCGGGAGTACCGCCAACCGCTCCCGGCCGAAATTCCTCTGGAGGAAACCATGTCGAAGGCTGTTCAACTGATCAAAGAAAACGACGTGAAGTGGGTAGACCTGCGCTTCACCGACACCAAAGGCAAGCAGCAACACGTCACCATGCCGGCGCGTGACGCGCTGGACGAAGACTTCTTCGCCCATGGCAAGATGTTCGACGGCTCCTCCATCGCCGGCTGGAAAGGCATCGAAGCCTCCGACATGATCCTGCTGCCCGACGACAGCACCGCCGTTCTGGATCCCTTCACCGAAGAGCCGACCCTGATCCTGGTCTGCGACATCATCGAACCCTCCACCATGCAGCCCTATGAGCGCGACCCCCGTGGTATCGCCCGCGCTGCCGAGGAATACCTGAAGTCCACCGGCATCGGCGACACCGTGTTCGTCGGCCCGGAGCCCGAGTTCTTCATCTTCGACGAAGTGAAGTTCAAGTCGGACATCTCCGGCTCCATGTTCAAGATCTTCTCCGAGCAGGCTTCCTGGAATACCGATGCCGACTTCGAGTCCGGCAACAAGGGCCACCGTCCGGGCGTCAAGGGCGGCTACTTCCCGGTGCCGCCGGTCGATCACGACCACGAAATCCGTACCGCCATGTGCAACGCCCTGGAAGAGATGGGCCTGGTCGTGGAAGTCCACCACCACGAAGTGGCGACCGCTGGCCAGAACGAGATCGGTGTGCAGTTCAACACCCTGGTCAAGAAGGCCGACGAGACCCAGACCCTGAAGTACGTCGTGCACAACGTGGCCGATGCCTACGGCAAGACCGCCACCTTCATGCCCAAGCCCCTGTACGGCGACAACGGCTCCGGCATGCACGTGCACATGTCCATCTCCAAAGATGGCAAGAACACCTTCGCCGGCGAAGGCTATGCCGGCCTGTCCGATACCGCCCTGTACTTCATCGGCGGCATCATCAAGCACGGCAAGGCACTGAACGGCTTCACCAACCCGTCCACCAACAGCTACAAGCGTCTGGTGCCCGGCTTCGAAGCTCCGGTCATGCTGGCCTACTCGGCCCGTAACCGCTCCGCCTCCATCCGTATCCCCTATGTGTCGAGCCCGAAAGCCCGCCGCATCGAAGCCCGCTTCCCGGATCCGGCCGCCAACCCCTACCTGTGCTTCGCCGCCCTGCTGATGGCCGGCCTGGACGGTATCCAGAACAAGATCCACCCCGGCGATGCCGCCGACAAGAACCTGTACGATCTGCCGCCGGAAGAAGGCAAGAAGATCCCGCAGGTCTGCGGCAGCCTGAAGGAAGCCCTGGAAGCCCTGGACGCCGGTCGCGCGTTCCTGACCAAGGGCGGCGTCTTCACCGACGAGTTCATCGATGCCTACATCGAGCTGAAGTCCGAGGAAGAGATCAAGGTGCGTACCTTCGTGCACCCGCTGGAATACGACCTGTACTACAGCGTCTGAACCCGCTGCGGTAATTGAAAGAGGCCTCCTTCGGGAGGCCTTTTCTTTTGCCCTGGAAAAATTGCCGCGACCGACGCCAGCGCGGAGCGGCCGAGCTGCCTACCTGCCCACATGACGCGCCTGCTACCCTTGATCTCCATCGCCCGGCCGAGATTCCGCCATGCCTCGCCTGCTTGCCTGCTGTCTGCTCTGCCTCGCCTGCTCCGCCCAGGCCGCGATCTACAAGTCGGTGGATGCCGAAGGCAACACGGTATTCAGCGACCAGCCCTCGGCCAATGCCAAGCCGGTGCAGGTGGCGCCCACCAACACCGTGGACAATCCACGACCGGCACCGCCCATCCCCAGTGCGCCTGCGGCGGCGACCCCTGCCGGCCCGGCCTTCAGCCGTCTGGAAGTCAATGTGCCCGACGATGAGGCCATCCGCGCCAACAACGGCACCTTCTCGGTGGGGGTAGCCGTGGAACCGGCCCTGGGCCCGGGGCAGTCGCTGCAATTGCTGGTGGACGGCGCACCCTATGGCAGCCCCGGTCAGAGCACCCGCTTCGGCGTGGCCAATCTGGAGCGCGGCGAGCACCGCTTCGCGGCCCAGGTGCTGTCCGGCAACGGCGAGGTGATCCAGACCAGTGCCGAGAAGACCGTGACCGTGCAGCGCATCAGCGTCAACAGCCCGGCCCGCTGATGCGTCCGCTGCTGATCCTGCTGCTGCTCTGCCTGCTGCCGCCTGTCCAGGCGGCGGTCTACAGCTATGTCGACAAGGAAGGCAATCGGGTCTACACCGACCAGCCACCCAAGGGCGTCAAGGCGACCCAGGTGCCGCTCACGGTGCCCAACAATCTCAACCAGCAGGGCCAGCCGACCCGCAAGCTGAGCCCGACACCCGCCGCCCCGGCGGCCAGGCCCGCCAAGACAGCGCCCTTCCGCTACCAGATGCTGCGCATCCTGGTACCCGAGCCCGATGCCACGGTGATCGATCAGGAAGGGCAACTCATCGTCAGCCTGGTCAGCGAGCCGGCGTTGCAGCCGGGGCACAGCTACCGGCTGCTGCTGGACGACAAGGAAGCCGGTGTCGGGCACAGTCCGGTGTTTCCCCTGGGCAATCTGGATCGCGGCAGCCACAGTCTGGTGGCGGAGATCCTCGCCGCCGATGGCAACGTGCTGGAGCGGACGCCGGCGCAGCCCTTCCACCTGCGCCGCCCCTCGCTGGAGCAGAAGCGCCTGGCCCATCCCTGTAGCGACAAGGATTGGGGCAAGCGCCCGGAATGCCCACTGGACCTGAAACCGCCCGAACCCAGGAAATCCTGGCTACCCTTCCTCTAGCGCACCTATTTGGTGCGTTTTTTCATTGTGCACCATCTTGATACAAATACGGTTTCGTTCCGCCTGTCGCGCGGCGGCTGTTAGTGCACGTTACAGCCATCTGCCCTAACTCGGGGCGTCTTGGTTTGCTTCTTGCATTTTCCTATCGTCCCTATAGCGCTGTGGCCCCTCATGCCTACCGACGTCATCCACCGACTCTTGCTCGACAACCTCACCACCGCGGTCATCCTGCTCGATGCGGAGTTGCGCCTGGAGTACATGAATCCGGCGGCCGAGATGCTGCTGGCCATCAGCGGCCAGCGCAGCCATGGCCAGTTCATCAGCGAGCTGTTCACCGAATCGCCCGAGGCCCTGCAGGCACTGCGTCAGGCGGTGGACCATGCCCACCCCTTCACCAAGCGCGAGGCGCTGCTGATCTCCACCTCGGGCAACAGCCTCACGGTGGACTATGCGGTGACCCCGATCCTGGATCGCCACAACACCCTGCTGCTGCTGGAAGTCCATCCGCGCGACCGCCTGCTGCGCATCACCAAGGAAGAGGCGCAGATCTCCAAGCAGGAGACCACCAAGCTGCTGGTGCGCGGTCTGGCCCACGAGATCAAGAATCCCCTCGGCGGCATCCGCGGCGCGGCCCAGCTGCTGGCGCGCGAGCTGCCGGAAGAGGCACTCAAGGACTACACCAACGTCATCATCGAGGAAGCCGACCGGCTGCGGAATCTGGTCGATCGCATGCTCGGCTCCAACAAGCTGCCGAAACTCGCCATCACCAACGTCCACGAGGTGCTCGAACGGGTCTGCAGCCTGGTGGAAGCGGAAAGCCAGGGCCTGATCAACCTGGTGCGCGACTACGATCCGAGCATTCCCGACCTGATGATCGATCGGGAGCAGATGATCCAGGCGGTGCTCAACATCGTGCGCAACGCCATGCAGGCCATCTCCCAGCAGAACGAACTGCGCCTGGGCCGGGTGACCCTGAGAACCCGTACCCTGCGTCAGTTCACCATCGGCCACCACCGCCATCGCCTGGTGTGCAAGGTGGAGATCACCGACAACGGTCCGGGCATCCCCCAGGATCTGCAGGAAACCATCTTCTATCCCATGGTCAGCGGTCGCCCCGACGGCACCGGCCTCGGGCTCGCCATCACCCAGAACATCATCACCCAGCACCAGGGGCTGATCGAGTGTGAAAGCCATCCTGGCCACACCGCCTTCAGCATCTTCCTGCCGCTGGAATAACGAGGAGTACGCATGAGCCGTCAGGAGACCGTCTGGATCGTCGACGACGACCGTTCCATCCGCTGGGTCCTGGAAAAAGCCCTGCAACAGGAGGGCATGACCACCGTTGCCTTCGACAGCGCCGACAGCGTCATGACCCGCCTCGGCCGCCAGCAGCCGGACGTGGTGATCTCGGACATCCGCATGCCGGGGACCAGTGGCCTGGACCTGCTGTCGCGCATCCGCGAGATGCACCCGCGCCTGCCGGTCATCATCATGACCGCCCATTCCGACCTGGACAGTGCCGTGGCCTCCTACCAGGGCGGCGCCTTCGAATACCTGCCCAAGCCCTTCGACGTCGACGAGGCCGTGGCCCTGGTCAAGCGCGCCGGGCAGCACGCCCAGGAGCAGCAGGGATTCGCCGAACCGGCGCACCTGACCCGCACCCCCGAGATCATCGGCGAGGCGCCGGCGATGCAGGAGGTGTTCCGCGCGATTGGCCGCCTCTCGCACTCCAACATCACGGTGCTGATCAATGGCGAATCCGGTACCGGCAAGGAGCTGGTCGCCCACGCCCTGCACCGCCACAGTCCGCGCGCCGCGGCGCCCTTCATCGCCCTGAACATGGCCGCCATCCCCAAGGACCTGATGGAATCCGAGCTGTTCGGCCACGAGAAAGGCGCCTTCACCGGCGCCGCCGCCCAGCGTCGCGGCCGCTTCGAGCAGGCCGATGGCGGCACCCTGTTCCTCGACGAGATCGGCGACATGCCGGCCGACACCCAGACCCGCCTGCTGCGCGTACTGGCCGATGGCGAGTTCTATCGCGTCGGCGGCCACACTCCGGTCAAGGTGGACGTGCGCATCATCGCCGCCACCCACCAGAATCTCGAAGGCCTGGTGCGCGAGGGCAAGTTCCGCGAAGACCTGTTCCATCGCCTCAACGTCATCCGCATCCACATCCCGCGCCTGGCCGATCGCCGCGAGGACATCCCCGCCCTCGCCCGCCACTTCCTCGCCCGCGCCGCCCAGGAACTGGCCGTGGAACCCAAGACCCTGCGCAGCGAGACCGAGGAGTACATGAAAGGCCTGCCCTGGCAGGGTAACGTGCGCCAGCTGGAGAACACCTGCCGCTGGATCACGGTGATGGCCTCCAGCCGCGAGGTGCTGATCGACGACCTGCCGCCGGAGCTGCTCAACCAGCCCCAGGACGCCGCTCCCGCCGCCAACTGGGAACAGGCGCTGCGCCAGTGGGCCGACCAGGCTCTCACCCGCGGTCAGTCGAGCCTGCTGGACAACGCCGTACCGGCCTTCGAACGCATCATGATCGAGACGGCCCTCAAGCACACCGCCGGCCGCCGCCGCGATGCCGCCGTCCTGCTGGGCTGGGGTCGCAACACCCTGACCCGCAAGATCAAGGAGCTGGGCATGAAGGTGGACGGGCCGGATGAGGAGGGGGAGGACTGAAGCTCTCGACGGTGCCGTAGGTTGGGTTGAGCGTAAGCGAAGCCCAACATTGCCAGGCTTGAACTTCATATCGGTGCCTTAGCTGCTTATCGTGTTTTGCTGGTAGCTCTTTTTTCGCCCACTCGGGCGACTCACTTTTTTCAGTCGCGGCTGCGCGCCCCGGACTACGCGTCCCGGACAAAAGTAAGCAAAAACGCTTGCCCCGACCATCCGGCCAGCCTACGGCTGTTACTTCGCTGCGCTACGTTTCGCTCACACCAGCGCCGTTCCGGGGTCGGCCTACACGGGCCGTCCATGGCCCGTTAGGCCTCTCGCCGCATCCATGCGGCTCGACCCACTCCACGACACTGGCGTTCGCCCTCCTGAACGGGGCGACTCGCCAGACTGAAAGTGTTGGTTGAAGAAACGGAAGCGACTCATAGCGTGGACAAGGGCGAAGCCTTGTCCACTGATGATGTCGGTGCCCAACAGTGGAAAACGCTGCGCGGTTTTCCACGCTACGCCCCCCCCCCTGAACTCCGAACTCTCAGGCTGGCGCCCCGTCCCCGTCAGTGAGGCCGAGTTCCGGTGTCGTGGCGGGGGTTGCGAGGCAGGACGCCGAGCAAGGCGCGAGGGGCAGGAGGCCCCTTCGTGCCGTGCCCCCCGGAGCGGCGCCGGAGTGAGGGGACCCGGAGCGCAGCGGAGGGCCGAAACGTGGGGACAGCGTTTTTGGTTACTTTTGTCCGGGGCGCGCAGCCGCGACTGGCAAAAGTGACTCGCCTGAGGGGGGCGAAAATAAAACGATCAGCAAACTGCGATAATCCGCTGAGGCAGCCTCAAGCCCGAACCCGAGACGTTTGGGCTTCGCTAACACTCAACCCAGGTAACAAAGCCCCCCAAAACACCCAAACCAAAACTTGGCACACCTCCTGCAATATCCTAGGTAACTACCCTTTTGGGGACCTCGGTACAGGCAGGCTGGGGAATCCCCTCTTTTCTTCTCGAGGCCATCACCCAGTGTGATGGCCTCTTTTTTCGTCCGTGAAAAGTCGCGAACCCCAGGCTAGAGCGCTTTTCACCCCACGGCCAAGCCCATGGGATTGGCCGTGGCAGACGAAGCACCTAGGCAACTCGGCGCCACATCCCGTTCCGCTCTGGTGCAAACCAGCGGCCTTTTGCCTGATAACGGGGCATTTCAGCGGGTCAGCGGGACCTCGACGTGGAGCACCCAGTCCTCGCCTTCCTCGGCAATACGATCACTGGCCTGCAGGGCGCCGCCAACGCCTACCAGCAAAATCTTCAGGTCCTGTCCGTCCTGGCGTACCGTCCAGGAAAAGCTGCCGCCCGGCCGCGCCACCCGCCCCTGGCGTTCGCCGCCGTCCCAGCGGGCGCGGGGCAGGCGCAGGCTGAGGGCGCCGTCGGGGCGATAGCGTTCGTAGAACAGCGAGCGATCGGCGGTGATCAGCAATTCGAAGCGGCCGGCTTCCTGGCGACTGTCCACCCCCAGGATGACCGGGCGGCGGGCCTCGGACGACCAGGGATCGGGATGGGTACGCTGGTACACCAGCTGGCCGATGATCATGCCGAACAGACCGGCGCCCAGCGCCGCCGAGGCCAGCCAGAGGGTCAGGCGCTGGCGCTGGCTGCGCCATTCGGCCTTGAGCAGGTCGGGATCCTCCACCCGCGCCAGTTCTTCCCGGCGGGCGCGCTGTTCGCGCAACAGCCAGTCGACCAGCCGGCGCCAGAGGTTCATCGCCCTACCCCGCTCGCGACGGCGCGACGGTGGCGCAGTACCATAGGCGCTTTGCCAGGCGCCCTGCCCTTCATGTTCGACATCATCCTCTACCAACCGGAAATTCCGCCCAATACCGGCAACGTCATTCGCCTGTGCGCCATCACCGGCTGCCGCCTGCATCTGATCGAGCCACTGGGCTTTGCGCTGGACGACAAGAAATTGCGCCGCGCCGGCTTGGACTACCACGAGTGGTCCAGCGTGCGGACCCATGCCAGCCTCGCGGCCTGTATAGCAGATTTGCAGCCACCCCGACTGCTGGCCTTCACCACCAAGGCCAGCCATCCCTTCACCGAGATCGCCTATGCGCCGGGCGATGCGCTGCTGTTCGGCCCGGAAAGTCGCGGCCTGCCGGCCGAGGTGCTGGAGTCCCTGCCGCCCGAGCAGCGGCTGCGCCTGCCCATGCTGCCCAATCGCCGCAGCCTCAATCTGTCCAACACCGTGGCCGTGGCGGTCTACGAAGGCTGGCGGCAACTGGACTTCGCCGCACCGCCGGGCTGACCGTCAGAACCTTCCCGCCAGACGCGCCGTCCCATGACCTACAGGCACATCGCCAGACCGTCACACGAGGCGCACCATGAGCAAGATCGGCAAACCCAAGGTTGAACGCTACGATGCGCCCTCCGGTGGCTGGGGCTCGGCGCGCTCGGTGACCGAGATCGTCCTGCGCGAACGGGTGCCGCTCAAGTCCGGCGCCCTGCTGGCCAGGCAGAACAAGCATGGCGGCTTCGCCTGCGTGAGTTGCGCCTGGGCCAAGCCGGGCAAGCCCCACCCGCTGGAATTCTGCGAGAACGGCGCCAAGGCCACTGCCTGGGAGGTCACCAGCAAGAGGTGCGGACCGGAATTCTTCGCCGGCCATTCCCTCACCGAACTGCGCGGCTGGCGCGACTACGATCTGGAAGAGGTCGGACGCCTGACCCACCCCCTGCGCTACGACGTCGCCAGCGACCGTTATCGGCCGGTGAGCTGGGCCGAGGCCTTCGCCGACATCGGCGCCGAACTCAAGGCGCTGGATCCGGACTCGGTGATCTTCTACGCCTCGGGTCGGGCCGCGCTGGAAACCTCTTACCTCTATCAGCTCTATGCCCGCCTGTACGGCACCAACAACCTGCCGGACAGTTCCAACATGTGCCACGAAAGCACCTCGGTGGCCCTGCCCAAGAGCATCGGCGTGACCGTGGGCACCGTGACCCTCGACGACTTCGATCAGACCGACTGCCTGCTGTTCTTTGGTCAGAATCCGGGCAGCAACAGCCCGCGGATGCTGCATGACCTGCAGGAAGCACGCAAACGTGGCGCGCCTATAATCACCTTCAACCCCCTGCGCGAACGTGGCCTGGAAACCTTCGTCAATCCACAATCGCCGGTGGAGATGCTGACCGACCACCCCACCCAGATCAGCACCCAGTACCATCAGCTCAAGCCGGGTGGCGACCTCGCGGCCCTTACCGGCATGTGCAAGGCGCTGCTGACCGCCGATGACCAGGCCCGTGAACAGGGCCAGGCCGCGGTGCTCGATCATGCCTTCATCGCCGAGCACTGCCATGGCTTCGCCGACTTCTGCGAATGGCTGCAACGTCAGGAGTGGCCGCAGCTGGAGCGCCAGTCGGGCCTTACCCGCAGTGCGCTGGAAGCGGCCGCTACCGTCTATGCCCGCTGCCAGAAGGTCATCGGTATCTATGGCATGGGGCTGACCCAGCATCGCTACGGGGTGGAAACCATCCAGATGCTGGCCAACCTGCTGCTACTGCGCGGCAACCTCGGCAAGCCTGGTGCCGGTATCTGTCCGGTTCGGGGGCATTCCAATGTCCAGGGTCAGCGTACCGTGGGTATCACCGAAAAACCGGAACTGGCGCCGTTGAAGCAGCTGGGCGAGCGTTTCGGCTTCGCGCCGCCGCAAGACAAGGGCCGCAATACCGTAGAGGCCTGCGAAGGCATCCTCGACGGCTCGGTAAAGGCCTTCATCGGCCTGGGCGGCAACTTCCTGCGCGCCATTCCCGAGACCAGCCTGATGGAGCCCGCCTGGCGCACCCTGCGCCTGTCGGTACAGATCGCCACCAAGCTCAATCGCAATCATCTGGTGCCGGCGGACAAAGCCTACCTGCTGCCCTGCCTGGGGCGGACCGAGATCGATCGCCAGAACGAGGTGGAACAGGCCCATAGCACCGAGGACAGCACCGGCTGCATCCACGGCTGGCGCGGCGCGGCCGAGCCGCCCGAGGGTGAGTTGCTGTCCGAGCCAGCCATCGTCGCCGGATTGGCGAAGGCTACCCTGCCGGAAAACCCCAAGGTCACCTGGGATGCCTGGGTGGCCGACTATGCCCTTATCCGCGACGAGATCGCCCTCTCCTTTCCGGAGATCTTCCACGACTTCAATGCGCGGATGTGGGAGGTAGGTGGCTTCCATCGTCCGCTGCCAGCGGCCAAGCGCGAGTGGAAGACCGAAACCGGCAAGGCCAATCTCATCGTGCCACGCAGCCTGGAAGAAGACCCGGACATGCCCGCGAGCGGGCGTGACGTCCTGACCCTGATGACGCTGCGCAGCAACGACCAGTTCAACACCACCATCTACGGCTATCACGATCGTTTCCGCGGCGTGAAGGGCACCCGGGCGGTGCTCTTCATGAATCGCAACGACATCGAACGCCTGGGTCTGGCCGAAGGCGACAAGGTGCAGGTGTCGACGGTGGCCGACGATGGCGTGCGCCGCGAAGTGGGACCGCTGCGGGTCACGCCCTATAACATCCCGGAAGGCGCCTGTGGCGGCTACTACCCGGAATGCAATGCCCTGATCCCGCTTTGGCACCATGCCGAAGGCAGCAAGGTACCGGCGGCCAAGGCCATCCCGGTCCGTCTGAACAAGCTGATCGCGGCGAACGACGGCGGCTTTCCGGTAGAGCCGGAGGGGTATGGGGCGCAGTATTAGGCCCTGCTGGAGTCTCGCCTGAGCTAGGCCATGGCCTGCTGTTGGGCTTCGCTACGCTCAACCCAACCTACGGACGTGCTTTAGTAGGTTGGGCTGAGACAGCTCCATCGTCGAAGCCCAACGGCTACGCGAATGGCGGGCTTTGCTGCATCCAGCTCAGCCCGACGAGCCCTCAACCGATGGTCATCAGACTGGCATTGCCGCCGGCCGCTGCCGTGTTCACGCTCAGGGCGCGCTCGATGAGCAGGCGCTCCAGCGGGATGGCGGTTTCGCCACGGGCCAGGCCCTGGACACCGACGATGGGACCACTGCGCTTGGCCACCTGCTGGCAGACTTGGCGCAGCTGATCGGAATCGCCATGGTGCAGGACCGCTTCGAAGGCAACCTCGTCCTTGCGCCAGTCGGCCGCCACCTGCACCCGCGAGCGTACAGCCTGCGGCAGGCGATTCAGGGTGGCCTTGTGGGCCTCCTCGATCAGCGCCGTGCTGCCCACCGCCATGACCGCTGCCAGTTGCAGCAGCAGATCGCTGTCGTCGGCCGCCAGGCACAGCACCCGGCTACGTGGCAGCAGGCTGTAGCTGTTGCGCTCGCCGGTCGGACCCGGCAGCAGGCGGGTCAGGCCGCTCAGGGATTCTTCGGCGAATCTCAGGCAGGCCTGCTCCAGCTCGCCCAGGCCCTGCTGCCTGGCCCAGTCGTGCAGGGCGCCCAGCGGATTGCCGGCCTGCTGACGCAGGGCATCACGCACCTGCCATTCGGTCTCGCCGGTGCTGCCCTTGGCCAGAGCCACGGCGGGATCGCCATCCGGACGGGTGCTGAGCAGGCGATAGAGGTAGAGCGGACCGCCCGCCTTGGGACCGGTGCCCGAGAGGCCTTCGCCGCCGAAGGGCTGCACCCCGACCACCGCGCCGACCATGTTGCGGTTGACGTAGAGGTTGCCGGCATGGGCGCGCTCGATCACCTTGGCGATGGTCTCGTCGATGCGGGTGTGGACGCCAAAGGTCAGGCCGTAGCCGGTGGCATTGATCTGGTCGATCACCTTGTCCAGGTCCTTGCGACCATAGCGCACCACGTGCAGCACCGGCCCGAAGACCTCGCGACCCAATTCGGCCAGGCTTTCCAGCTCGATCAGGGTGGGCATGACGAAGGTGCCACGGTGGATGGCGTCGCCTTCGACGCGACCGCCCTGGTGCACCCGGCGGCCTTTGCCTCTCAGGGTCTGGATGTGCTTGTCGATGGTGGTCTTGGCCTCGCCGTCGATCACCGGGCCGATGTCGATGGCCAGGTTCTCCGGGTTGCCCAGGCGGCATTCGGCCATGGCGCCCTTGAGCATTTCCAGCACGCGATCGGCCACGTCGTCCTGCACGCAGAGCACGCGCAGGGCCGAGCAGCGCTGACCGGCGCTGTCGAAGGCGGAGGCGACCACGTCGGTCACCACCTGCTCGGCCAGCGCCGAGGAGTCGACGATCATGGCGTTCTGGCCACCGGTCTCGGCGATCAGCGGGATCGGCCGGCCCTGGGCGTCCAGGCGTCCGGCGATGTTACGCGCCAGGATCTGGGCCACCTCGGTGGAGCCGGTGAACATCACGCCCTTGACCCGCACATCGTTGACCAGGGCGGCGCCGATGGTGGAGCCCTCGCCTGGCAGCAACTGCAGCACGCCCTCGGGGATGCCGGCCTCCAGCAACAGACGCACGGCCTGGGCGGCGATCAGCGGAGTCTGCTCGGCCGGCTTGGCCAGCACGGTGTTGCCGGCGGCCAGGGCCGCGGCGATCTGGCCGCTGAAGATGGCCAGGGGGAAGTTCCAGGGGCTGATGCAGACCACCGGGCCCAGCGGGCGGTGGCTGTCATTGGCGAAGTCACGGCGCACCAGGGCAGCGTAGTAGCGCAGGAAATCCACTGCCTCGCGTACCTCGGCGATGGCGTTGGCGTAGGTCTTGCCAGCCTCGCGCACCAGGAGGCCCATCAATGGCTGCAGCTGCGCCTCCATCAGTTCGGCGGCGCGATCCAGGGCCGCGGCGCGCTGCTCGGGCGGGGTGGATTGCCAGATGGGCGCGGCGGCCAGGGCCTCTTCCAGGGCGATGTCGACATCGGCGCGAGTGGCGTTGCTGACCTGGCCGACACGGTCGCGGCGATCGGCCGGATTGAGCACCGGCTGCGGAATCGACGGCTCGCTGGCGCGACCCAGCAGCGGACGGGCTTCCCAGGCGGTGTTGCCACTGGCCAGCAGCGCGGCCGACAGCGAACCCAGGCGGTGCTCGCTGGACAGGTCCAGGCCGCTGGAATTGCAACGCTCGGCACCGTACAGGGCGCTCGGGTGGGGAATGCGCGGATGCGGCAGGCCGATGGCGCCTTCGCTGGTGGACTGCTGCTCGATCTGCACCACCGGATCGGCCACCAGCTCGTCGAGGGAGATGGAGTGGTCGGCGATGCGGTTGACGAAGGAGGTGTTGGCGCCGTTTTCCAGGAGGCGGCGGACCAGGTAGGCCAGCAGCGTCTCGTGGGTGCCCACCGGGGCATAGATGCGGCAGGGCCGCGCCAGCTTGCCGTCCTTGACGCTGCCCACCACCTGCTCGTACAGCGGCTCACCCATGCCGTGCAGGCACTGGAATTCGTACTGGCCGGGGTAATAGTTCTGCCCGCCGAGCTGGTAGATGGCGGCCAGGGTGTGGGCGTTGTGGGTGGCGAATTGCGGGTAGATGGCTTCCGGCGCGGCCAGCAGCTTGCGGGCGCAGGCCAGGTAGGCCACGTCGGTGTAGACCTTGCGGGTATAGACCGGATAACCCTCCAGGCCTTCCACCTGAGCGCGCTTGATCTCGCTGTCCCAGTAGGCGCCCTTGACCAGGCGGATCATCAGGCGGCGACGGCTGCGCCGGGCCAGGTCGATCAGGTAGTCGATCACCAGCGGGCAGCGCTTCTGGTAGGCCTGGATGACGAAGCCGATGCCGTTCCAGCCGGCCAGTTGCGGCTCGAAGGACAGACGCTCCAGCAGATCCAGGGAGATCTCCAGGCGATCGGCTTCCTCGGCGTCGATGTTCAGGCCGATGTCGTAGCGCTTGGCCAGCAGGGTCAGTTCCAGCAGGCGCGGGTAGAGTTCGCTCATCACCCGGTCGTACTGGGCGCGGCTGTAGCGCGGATGCAGCGCCGAGAGCTTGATGGAGATGCCCGGGCCTTCGTAGATGCCGCGACCGTGGGAGGCCTTGCCGATGGAGTGGATGGCCTGCTCGTAGGAGGCCAGGTAGCGGCGCGCGTCGGCCTCGGTCAGGGCCGCTTCACCCAGCATGTCGTAGCTGTAGCGGAAGCCCTTCGCCTCGAACTTGCTGGCGTTGGCCAGGGCCTCGGCGATGGTCTCGCCGGTGACGAACTGTTCGCCCATCAGGCGCATGGCCATGTCCACGCCCTTGCGGATCACCGGCTCGCCGCTCTTGCCGATGAGGCGATTGAGCGAGCTGGTGAGGCCGGCCTCGTTGTGGGTCGACACCAGGCGACCGGTCAGCAGCAGGCCCCAGGTGGCGGCATTGACGAACAGCGACGGGCTGTTGCCCAGGTGCGGCTGCCAGTTGCCGGTGCTGATCTTGTCGCGGATCAGGGCATCACGGGTGCCTTTGTCCGGAATGCGCAGCAGGGCTTCGGCCAGGCACATCAGGGCCACGCCTTCCTGGGAGGACAGCGAGAACTCGCGGAGCAGACTCTGCACCATTCCGGAGCGCCCGGTTGCACCCTTGGCATTGCGCAGCTTCTCGGCGATGCGATGGGCCAGTTCGTGGGTAGCCTTGGCTTGGGCCGCGGGCAGGCGCGCCTGCTCCAGCAGCAGCGGTAGCAGCTCTTCTTCCGGCCGGCGATAGGCGGCGGTGATGGCCGAGCGCAGCACGGATTGCGGCAGGATGCTCTCGGCGAACTCCAGGAACGGCTGGTAGACCGGATCGGCCAGGGCCTCGACGGCTTCGTTGTCGCCCTCGGCCAGACGCTGGGCGATACCCTGCAGATCGGCCAGGGTCGCGCCGCTTTCCAGGGTCTCCAGGTAGGTGTAGATGGCCTGCTTGATCAGCCAGTGAGGCGTCCGATCAATGCGGCGCGCCGCTTCCTTGAGACGATCGCGGGTGGCTTCGTCGAGCTTTACGCCCAGGGTAGTGGTAGTGGCCATGCGCAGGTCCTCAAGCAAGAAGGCGTCGAAATTCGGCGCAGCTTAGCGCTGCTCGAAATAAAAGTGCAACCAAGTGCAACCCATGAGGCTCTACCGTCGATCTGGTTGCACCAGCGGGTGGGTAACAGATCGCAAGGCTATGCAGAGATCAGGCCAAGGGGTGCGACCAGGTTGAACCCCCGGCAGAGGAGAGCCTGCCGGACGAAGAGCGATCGTTAGCCTGGCAAGTGTTACCTGGCTTCACACCAAGGCGCTGGCTTCAGGCCAGGGAAGGGAAATGCGGCAGGACGAATTCGCCCAGTTCCTGGACCACTTCGCTGGCCGGACGCCGCGAGGGCCGCAGGTTGAGCGCCAGGTGATTGACCCCCGCCTCCTGCAACTGGGCAAGGTAGTCCACCAGCGCTCGCCGCCCGCAGGACAGTCCGGCATGAATGGGCCGAGGCGGCTGGGCCGGATCGCTGGCCAGTTCGAAGAACAGCCCCTGGGCGAAGGGCTTGAACAGCTCGCGCCCGCCGATCTCGTCCAGCGCCTCGCGCCAGACCCGCGTCAGGGCTGGGACGTGCTCGGCGGGCACGAAGTAGTAGAACCAGCCATCGGCCTTGGCGGCGATCCAGTCCACCGTCTGCCGACTGCGCCCGGTCACCAGCGCCGGGATGCGGCCGTGCACCGGTTTGGGCACCAGATCGGCCAATCCCTGCAGATCGCCGAAACGGCGAAATTCACCCCGGGGAAAATTGGTCTCGCCGGCCAGGCGAAACATCTCGAAGGCATCGCGGAAGCGCTCGCCTCGCCGCTCGAATTCGCTCTCCAGGCCAAAGGCCGGGTACTCCACCGGACGATCGCCGGAGGCCACCCCCAGCACCAGCCGACCATCGCTCAACTGGTCGACCGAGGCCGCCATCTTGGCCAGGTGCAGCGGATGGCGCAGGGTGATGACGGCGCTGCCGGTGGCCAGGGTCAGGTGCTGGGTGATGCCCGCCAGGTAGCCGAGATAGGTGAAGGGCTCGAACACCTGGCCGGCGTCGTTGAAACCGGGATCGTAGAAGGGCACGTCGCGCGCCCAGAGTGCCGCGAAGCCCAGCTGGTCGGCCAGCCGCGCCAGGCGGGCATGGTCGCGCAGGGTCGGCATGGGATCGTCAGGATAGCCTTCCAGCGGCAGCAGAAAACCCAGGGTCAGACGACCCGGCGCGAAAAGTCGCGAAAAGCCCGGATGCTGCAGAAAGGCGCGGCGACGCTCCGTGGTGGACATGGGATTCCTTGCCGGAGAGGGAAAGCGGATGACCTTTCTATGGAGTCTAACGGCATTCCAGGGTTCGCCAGACAACCGATGAGGGCGCGAGGCGTCCCTCATCTCCGCCAAGGGGGGCCGCACCTGCTGGCGACGAAGCCTCCAGCCGCCCTTCCCTGCCGAGTCCAGGCCAGGACCTCTCGATCCCCACCCTTTGGCTGTATCACTAAAGCATGACTAATAAAAAATAGCCCATTAAAACGGCACCACTCGTTTCACCTGAACTTCGTGGCCAGGAATCTACTTCTTCAATAGTCCCGATACTGGGGACCAGCAAACAGCGGAATCCCCCTTTAAGCCTTTATATAAAGATTAGACTTACCATTATTTAAATGTTGTAAATACCAAACTTTTCCCCATGACCCTCGGCTAGAATCCGACGCCCTCAGCACTCCTCGAACCCCGGAACTTTCCGCCGAACGTTGGGAAATAGCCCCATGAAAATGAGCAACATGAGTGTTCGTACGAAGCTGTTTTCCGGCTTTACCGTCCTGATCATCCTGACCCTGGCTATCGCCTATGCCGGTTGGAACGGCATCCAGGCCCTGGGCCGACGCGGCAACCTGATCGAACAGTTCAACCAGATCGGGCTACTTGCCCGCGACATGCGCAATGCGCGCAAGGACTTTGCGATCTTGCCGGAAGCGGATCAGGCCAGTCGCTGGAAAAGCGGCATCGATGCCCTCGAACAGCACTTGCAGGATGCCCGTCCGCTGTTCAAACGTCCGGAGAGCAAAGCGCTGCTGGCCCGCACCGAACAGACCCTCAGGGAATACCGTGACCTCTATCGGCAGACGCTGAAGGTGACCCAGGACCGCACCACCACCCTTCAGGACGTGCGCAACACGGGCGATATGCTGGACAAGCGGTTGCAGGAGGCGTCAGGCGTCCTGAACCGCGAAGGCGATCAGGCCAGCGCCCAGCTGCCTTCCCTGCTGGCGGCGCTGCAGCAGCTGCGGATCCACTTGCACCTCTATGTACTCAAGTCAGCCGGCCCGCAACAGGAGGCCTTGCAAGCGTCCCTGGACAGGGTCGGCGAGGTACTCAAGACCCTGCCTTCGACCCCGGAATTGCAGCAGCTGCCAGGGCTCCTTGACGAGTATCAGCGCCAGGTCCAACAGCTGTTCAGTATTCAGAAGGCGTACCAGGAGGTTAATCAGGGCCTCTACCAGCATATCCAGGTGCTGCTCAAGACCTCCGACGAAATGAAACAGATACAGAGCCAGTTCCGCCTCGACGATATCCGCGGGGCCAAGCTGATGCTCTTTGGCGGGCTGCTGCTGGCGATACTGCTCAGCCTGGTCGCGGCCTGGATCATTACCCGCTCCATCGTGACGCCGCTGCGCCAGACCCTGGCGACCGTAGAGCAGCTCGCTGCCGGCGACCTGACCGTGCAGATCGAAGCGGCGCGCAAGGACGAGATCGGCCAGTTGCAGGCGGCCATGCAGCTCATGATCGTCAATCTGAGCGATCTGATCCGCGAGCAGAAGGATGGCGTCATCCAGGTCGCCAGTGCCGCCGAAGAACTCTCCGCCATCACCGAGCAGACCCGCGCTGGCGCCTCGGCACAGAAGATGGAGACTGAGCAGATCGCCACCGCCATGCAGCAGATGAGCGCCACCATCAATGAGGTGGCGCGCAATGCCGAACAGGCGTCGACGACCGCCCGCGAGGCCACCCTCAAGACCCGCGAGGGTGACGAGATGGTCAACCAGGTCGCCACCCAGATCCAGACCCTGGCCCAGGAAGTGGACAGCACCCAGACCACCATGGAGTTGCTCAGGCAGGACGCCGACCGCATCGGCGGGGTGCTGGACGTGATCAAGGCGGTCGCCGAGCAGACCAATCTGCTGGCGCTCAACGCCGCCATCGAAGCCGCTCGCGCGGGTGAAGCGGGCCGTGGCTTCGCCGTGGTCGCCGACGAGGTGCGTGGCCTGGCGCAGCGTACGCGCTCCTCCACCGACGAGATCGCCAGCCTCATCACTAGGCTGCACGGCAGCACCGACAAGATGAGCGCCGCCCTGGACCGCAATATCCAGCTGACCGGCGACAGCGTCGACCTGACCCGCCAGGCGGGCGTGGTCCTGGGCAGCGTCAGCAGTGCGGTGAGCGAGATCGAGGCCATGAACGAGCAGATCGCTACTGCGGTCGAGCAGCAGAGCGCGGCCGGTGAAAACATCAGCCGCAGCGTGGTCAAGGTCCACGAAGTCGCCGACCAGACCGCAGCCGCCACCGAGAAAACCGCCGGTTCCAGCACCGAGCTGGCCAATCTGAGCCTGCAGCTGCAAGAGCTGACGTCGCGCTTCAGGGTCTGATACCTGTTCGGCTCCCGTTCCGCCGAACTCCCGGCCTGCTCTCGTCGCGGACGGAAGACCTCGGGCATTGATGATCGGGGGCTCGTTCAGGCCTGACGCCCAGGGGGCGTCTTGTCCATGCACTTCGGCGACACTTCAACCAGCCAGAAGCCTGCAGCGGAAGAAGCCCGGTTATCGAGTGAAAACCAACTACGAAGTTATGGGAATAATAAAGCCTTCATCCTGACCGAAGTTCGTCAGCCTTTGGACGAAGAGAATCCTCAACAGTCATAAACTTGAAACAAGGGTTCCACAACCTGCTCTCTGTTGTTATCGGTTGAACGATATCTCTTATCTCAACAGATAGTTCTACCTGGCACTCCGGTATTTATCACCGAATCGCTCGATAATTTCTGCACAGGCCTTTCGATATCACTACGGCGGCAAGGCCTGGCGTGTTGCCGAGTTCCTGGCAATGAACGCTTTCCCAGCGCCGCTGCTGCTCAACCCTGGTCGTCGTTCAGGCGATCCGTTCGTACCTGCAATCGCGGCCAGCGCTCCAGCCAGCCCTTGGTCGCGAGCCGCTGGCGAAAGGCTTCCGGCCGGGGCCGCCAGGGATTGGGCGTGAGATGCAGGGCCAGGAGTCCTTCCTGGGCGAAGGGACTGACGACTTCGAGCTCACCTTCGGCGGTCAGGCGCGCGGCCAGGGCCGTTTCCATCTCAGGCCAATGGGCCATAGCATCCCGGCAGTCGCGATAAGGGCGATCGTCATTGCGCAGATGCATCCGCGCCTGATTCTTCACCGACCAGGGCCGACCCGGCGCCCGCTCCGCCAGCGTCATCTCGATGGACCTGTCCCGCTCGGGTCGACAGTCGGTCGCGTCGAAATGGATGACATCCAGATCCGCCAGCGGCGTCGATTCGGCATGGCCATGCAGTCGATCCCAGACCAGGTTGCGCACGAAGCCTGCAGCCAGCCAGGCATCTGGCAGCTGCAGGTCGGCGAGGACGCGCAGCAGGCGCAGACGCTCGGCATCGGCCTTCAACCAGGACTCGATCTGGGAGAACACGGGGTCATGGCCGGACTGGTCAGTCTGGAAATCCCGAAGATGACCGCCTGCACCGCCTTTCGCAACGCCCATCGCCAATAATCGCAATAACGTTTGGTCGTCTTAAGTTTTACCAGCAGATGTCGAAAATGTGACGGCTTCGCTAAATCACGTTTGCGAGGCCAACAGGACGTGGTGACCGGTCAGGACATGACCCTTGGCAAGCCCTCGCTCGAAAAGAGGGTGCCGCACCTCGCTGCTTGCTACTGCCCATGCTTCCCGAGGTGTAGATGTTTCGTAACCTGTCGCTGACGCTCAAGCTGTCGCTGCTGCCGGCTGCCGCTCTGCTGGGCCTGCTGCTCTACGTGGCCTATACCTCCGCCCAGCTGGCTGGCAACGATCAACGTCTCGACCAGCTGGAAAATCACAGCTATCCGCTGCTGGAAAAGGCCGACGCGGTGCTCTTCCAGTTTTCCCGCCTGCCCGGACTGTTCAACAGCGCCGTGACCGCCAGTGAACTGGAAACCCTGGGCGAGGCGCGCAAGGTGGTCGACGACATCGACAGCCGCCTGCAGGAAATGGCCGACCTCACCCGCCAGACCTCGGCGCGCAACGACGAGATCTCCGGCTGGCGCCAGGGTATCCATCGCTATGCGGACAACGCCCTGAGCGCCTCCGAGCAACTGATCAAGGGCAGCGGCTCCTTCGATTCCCTGCGGCCCAATCTGGACCGCATGGCCACGGATCTCGCCGCTGCCCAGCAGCTGGGCACCACCCTGCGCAGCCATGCCTATACCGACTTCCAGCAGACCCTGGCCCAGGCCCGCGACCAGAATGCCGACACCACCCGGGTCGGCATCTGGCTGAGTCTGCTGCTGGTGGTGATCCTGGCCGGCGCCGCCGTGCTGACCATCCGCAGCGTGCTCGGCAGCGTGCGCGAGGTGATCACCTCGCTGCGCGCCATCGCCGAGGGCGACGGCGACCTCACCCGTCGCCTGCAGGTCGGCTCGCGGGACGAGATCGGCCAGATGACCGCACTGTTCAACGTCTTTCTCGATCAGCTGCAGGGCACCATCAAGGCCATCGTCGATGCCGCCCACCCGCTGGGCCAGGTGTCCGGCGAGCTCTACAGACTCACCCAGACGGTGGAGAACAACGCTCGTTCCCAGCAGGGTCACACCGAGTCCATCGGCCGTGACATCCAGACCATGAACACCAACCTGCATGAGGTGGCCGACCGCTCGCGCGAGGCCGCTGACCAGGCCTCCGCCGCGGCCGAGCAGTCCGCCGCCGCCCGTACCAGCATCGGCCAGCTGTCGCGCAACATGGGCGAACTGGACGACAGCGTGCGCCAGTCGGCCGAGTCCATGCAGCAGCTGGAACAGGAAACCCGCCAGGTCGGCCTGGTGCTGGACGTGATCAAGTCCATCGCCGAGCAGACCAATCTGCTGGCGCTCAACGCCGCCATCGAGGCCGCGCGCGCCGGCGAACAGGGCCGCGGCTTCGCCGTGGTGGCCGACGAGGTGCGCAATCTGGCGCAGAAGACCGCGCGCTCCACCGCCGAGATCCAGCAGATCATCGAACGCCTGCAGGGCAACGCCCAGCGCGTGCTGCAGGCCATGCAGGGCAGCCATACCCAGGCGCAGGTCAGCGCCAGCAGCTCCCAGGCCGCCACCGCGATGCTCGAAGGCATCGCCCAGGCCGTGGCGCGCATCAACGACTACAACGCTCAGATCGCCCTGCTCACCGGCGAGCAGCTGAGTCTTTCCGATTCGATCAGCAGCGACACCCGCCGCCTGCAGACCGATACCCAGTCCAGTGCGGACAGCACCACCGCCACCGCCCGCATGGGCGAGCAGCTGGTGGTGGTCGACACCGATCTCCGGCAGGCGACCTCGCGCTTCCGCATCTAGCTAGCCCGCTACCGACTTTCCCTATACCGAGAAACCTCTAGGAGCATTTCCATGGCTTTTGCACGTCTGCTCGCCTTCGGCGCGGCCCTCACCTGCGCGGGATCCGCGCTCGCCCTCGATCAGGGCGACTACCGCTTCAACGGCTTCGGCACCGCCGGCATCACCCACCTGGGCGGGGAAGACGACGGCCGCAGCTTCGGCATCAACGGCCAGACCAACGATCACTGGCGTGGCGATCAGCTGAGCAAGCTGGGCGGCCAGTTCCAGTACGGCCTGACCGACAAGCTGGACGCCACGGTGCAGGTCACCGCCAAGGCCGAGCAGGACCAGTGGAAGGCCAACCTGGAATGGGCCTATCTGGCCTTCCACGCCACCGACAACCTGACCTTCCGCGCCGGCCGCCTGCGCACGCCGGTGTTCATGTATTCCGAGACCCTGGACGTAGGTATCACCTACCCCTGGCTGCGCCTGCCCGACGAGGTCTACAGCCAGGTGCAGGTTTCCAACTACGAAGGCGCCGACGCCCTCTGGAGTCTGCCGGTCGCCTTCGGCACCCTGAACGTCCAGGTGAGCGGGGGCCAGGCGGTCAATCGCAACTACTTCGTCAACGATGATCTCTATGACATCGACTACAAGCGCATCGCCGCCGCCAACGTCAGCCTGGCGACCAACGAGTACGGCACCGTGCGCCTGGCCTACACCGAATCGAGCATCGACCTGCACTACCCGTTGCTGACCCTGGACGACCAGAAGGGCAAGTTCACCTCGCTCGGCTACCAGTACGACAACGGCACTTGGCTGACCAGCAACGAATGGACCCGTCGCGTCATCGAGGGCGACAACCAGGGCAGCAGCAACGCCTTCTATCTGATGGCCGGTCGCCGCTTCGGTGACTTCCTGGCCCACGTGACCTACGCCCAGCTGGACGAAGAACGCGCCGGTCGCCAGAGCTCCTGGACCTATGGCCTGAACTACAACATCACCCCCAGCCTGGTGCTCAAGAGCGAATACAAGCGCGTCGACACCACCGGCGGCTACAACGGCACCTTCGTCAAAACCGACAGCGAGAGCATCGCCAACGCCGTCTACGACCGCAGCGGCGGTCGCTTCGGCGCGCCGGCGCGCAACTTCGACGGCGACATCGTCAGCATCGGCCTCGACTTCATCTTCTAAGGAATCCGCCCATGAGTTCTCTCCGCCTGCTCACCGGCGCCGCCCTGCTGTTCAGCGTCGGCTTGGTCCACGCCGAAGTCGCCGTGATCGTCAATTCGGCCGCCGCCAAGACACCCGGCCAGGATGAAGTGGCCAACATCTTCCTCGGCAAGGACAAGTCGCTGAAGGGCGTCGACCAGAAGGACTGGTCGGCCACCAAGGAGACCTTCTATGCCAAGGTCGCCAACAAGAACGAAGCCCAGCTGAAGTCCTACTGGTCGGGCCTGGTGTTCACCGGCAAGGGCCAGCCGCTGCCCAGCGTGGCCGGCGACGCCGCCGTGGTCGCCCAGGTAGCCGGCGAAGCCGACGCCATCGGCTACGTGGACAAGGCCGCGGTCACCGACAAGGTGAAGGTCCTCTTCACCCTGCAGTGATAGTCGCGCCATGAAAAAAGCCGTCTCGCGACGGCTTTTTTCATTTCCGGGAAGGCCTCAGGCCACCGAGGCGATGCGGTTGCCGGCGCTGGCCTTCTCGACCTTGATGGCGACGAACTTGGAAGTGGGCGTGAAGCTGCCCTCGCCGTAGCTCTCCAGGGGCACCAGCGGATTGGTCTCCGGGTAGTAGCCGGCGGCCTGGCCGACCGGGATGTCGAACGGCAGCGCGGTGAAGCCGCGGACCCGGCGCTCGATACCGTCGTCCCACAGGGCGACCAGATCCACCTTCTCGCCGGCGGCCACGCCCAGCCGATCCAGATCGGCCTGGTTGACGAAGACCACGTCGCGCT
Organism: Pseudomonas flavocrustae; assembly: GCF_029872515.1. Lineage (NCBI taxonomy): Bacteria > Pseudomonadati > Pseudomonadota > Gammaproteobacteria > Pseudomonadales > Pseudomonadaceae > Pseudomonas > Pseudomonas flavocrustae. The sequence continues at coordinate 155,317 of NZ_JAPDIQ010000007.1, forward strand.
GGCCCTTCACGCCGCGATAGCGGTCGTCGAGGCTGTAGATGGTGGTGTTGTACTGGTCGTGGGATCTCATGGTCTGCAGGATCAGATCCGGCTTGATGCCCTGGCGGCGGACCGCGTCCGGCAGCAGGTCATGCAGCAGCGCATTGGCGGCGAAATTGGCCTTGCCGGTGGCGGTGTTCCACTCCCGGCGCCCGGCCTTGTTGCCCAGGTAGAAGCCACCGGGCGCGGCCAGCCGGGCATTGAAGTCCTGGAAACCGGGGATGACGTCGGCGATCAGGTCGCGGATGCGATCGTAGTCCTCGATCAGCCAGTCCCAGTCCACCGGATGGTTGCCCAGGGTGGCCTTGGCCAGCCCGGCGACGATGGCCGGCTCGGACTTCATCTGCGACGACAGCGGCCGCAGGATGCCGGCCGAGGCATGCACCATGCTGAAGCTGTCTTCCACGGTGATGGCCTGCTTGCCGCCCTTCTGCACGTCCGTCTCGGTACGACCCAGGCAGGGCAGGATCAGCGCCTGCCGACCGGTCACCAGGTGGCTGCGGTTGAGCTTGGTGGCGATGTGCACGGTCAGCCGGCACTTGCGCAGCGCCTTGTGGGTGCGCGGGGTGTCCGGGGTGGCCTGGGCGAAGTTGCCGCCCAGGGCGATGAACACCTTGGCCTGCCCCTGCTCCATGGCGGCGATGGCCTCCACGGTGTTGTGACCACGGTTGCGCGGCGGCTCGAAGGCGAAGCGCTTGGCCAGGGCGTCGCTGAGCCAGGCCGGGGCCTTCTCGTCGATGCCCATGGTGCGGTCGCCCTGGACGTTGCTGTGGCCGCGCACCGGACAGAGACCGGCGCCAGGCTTGCCGATCTGGCCGCAGAGCAGCTGCAGGTTGGCGATCTCCTGCACCGTGGCCACTGAGTGGCGGTGCTGGGTGATGCCCATGGCCCAGCAGATGATGACCTTCTCGGCCCGGGCATACATGCGCGCGGCCTGCTCGATCTCGTGCAGCGACAGCCCCGACTGGCGCTCGATCAGCTCCCAGGAGGTGGCGTCGACCTGGGCCAGGTAGTCGTCCATGCCGAGGGTATGGGCGGCGATGAAATCGTGGTCGAAGATGCGCTTGCCACCCTTGGCGGCGGCTTCGCGCTCCCACTGCAGGAGGTACTTGGCGATACCGCGCAGCGCCGCCATGTCACCGCCCAGAGCCGGACGGAAATAGGCGGTGTTGGTCGGCCGCGAGTCGTTGGTGAGCATCTCCAGCGGATTCTGCGGATGCTGGAAGCGCTCCAGGCCACGCTCCTTGAGCGGGTTGAAGCAGACCACCTGGGCACCGCGCTTCACCGCGTTGCGCAGGGTCTCGATCATGCGCGGGTGGTTGGTGCCGGGATTCTGGCCGATGACGAAGATGGCATCGGCCTCGTCCAGGTCGTGATAGGTCACGGTGCCCTTGCCGACGCCGATGCTGCGGCCCAGGCCGACACCGCTGGCCTCGTGGCACATGTTCGAGCAGTCGGGGAAATTGTTGGTGCCATAGGCGCGCACGAACAGCTGGTAGAGGAAGGCCGCCTCGTTGCTGGCGCGACCCGAGGTATAGAACTCGGCTTCGTCGGGGCTGGCCAGGGCCTTGAGCTCCTTGGCGATCAGCGCGAAGGCGGCGTCCCAGGCGATGGGCACATAGCGATCGGTGGCGGCGTCATAGCGCAGCGGCTCGGTCAGCCGACCCTGGTATTCGAGCCAGTAGTCGCTCTGCTCCTGCAGCGAGGTCACGCTATGGCGAGCGAAGAAGGCCGCATCAACATGGCGCTTGGTGGCTTCCCAGTTGACCGCCTTGGCGCCGTTCTCGCAGAACTTCACCAGGCCGTTTTCCGGCGCCTCGCCCCAGGCACAGCCCGGGCAATCGAAGCCGTGGTCCTGGTTGGTCTTGAGCAGCGTCCGCAGATTCTTGAAGGCGTTGCCGCTGTCGAGCCAGAAGTGCACCACGCTCTTCAGGGCGCCCCAGCCGGCGGCGGGGCCTTGATAGGGTTTGAAGGACTGCTGAGGTTTGTTCATGGCGATACCTGTGGGATCAAGGGGCAACGGGCGCCGGGGCATAGACCCGCGGTGGCGACCGGTGCGGCAGGTGGATCAGATTGAGACGATGGCGGCGCGCCCATTCCACGGCGAGCCCGGTGGGCGCCGACAGGGTGATGAGGGTGGCGAGCCCGGCACGCACCGCCTTGTGGATGAGTTCGAGACTGCAGCGACTGGTGACCACCACGCAGCCCTCGCGCACCGGCTGGCGCTGGCGCAGCAGGGCGCCGATCAGCTTGTCCAGGGCGTTGTGGCGGCCGATGTCTTCGCGGCACAGGGTCAGTTCACCCTGAGCGTCGATGAACAGCGCGGCATGGACCGCCCCGCTGCGTTGACCGAGATCCTGGGCAGCATCGATCCGCTGGCGCAGGTCATGCAGATGGGCGGCCGGGGGCAGCCGCACCTTGCGCAGTCGATCCAGCTGCGGCAGCGCCTGTTCCAGCGCCTCGACCCCGCACAGGCCGCAACCACTGGTCCCGGCCAGCTGGCGGCGCTGCTGCTTGAGCGCCCAGAAGGTGCGGCTGCTGATCTCGACGTCGACATTGAGCGCCTCGCCCACGCGCCGCACCTGGATGCCATAGATGTCGTCGATGGCATCGACGATGCCGGCGCTGAGGCTGAAACCGACCACGTAGTCTTCCACGTCGGCCGGGGTTGCCATCATCACCGCATGGCTGATGCCGTTGTAGGCGATGGCCAGCGCCACCTCTTCGGCCAGCGGCTGTTCGCCCCGTACGGCAGGCTGCTCCAGCTCGGCGAAGGCATAGCCGGCGGGGGGCGCGGCAACGAGGTCTGGCGATTGCTGGGACATGGGCGAAAACGACCTGCGGCGGTTTGACACAGATCAAAGATTAACCAGCACATCCCGAGGCGTCTAATCGCTATGACCGATGCCTTGATAAACGCTATCTATCACTCTCGGCATAAAGCGCCTTGACGGCCTGGAAGCAGGCATCGGCCACCGCCAACCGGGGTTCGGTGCGCCGGATGAGCAAACCCAGCGGCGCCAGGGTGCGGGCCGTGTCGATGGGAATCAGCCGGGCATGGGGCGTAAGACGATCGAAGCCACCGGCAAGGGGCACCACGGCGCAGCACAGACCGGCATTGACGGCCTGCAAGAGCAGATAGACGGCATCAGTCTCCAGCACCGGCTGCGGCGTCAGCCCCAGGCTGCGAAAGCCGTGGTCCACCGATTGACGGAAATGCATGGCGCCGGTCAGCAGGCCCAAAGGCAGCCCGGCCACCGCCTGCCAGTCCAGCGCGACCTGGTCGAAACTGAAATGCCGCTCGTCATAGAGCAGGCCCATGCGCGTCTCGGTCAGGGTCAGGCTGTCGAAGCGCGCCGGATCCAGGTGTTCCAGGTAGGAGATGCCCAGCTCCAGGCGATTGCTGGCCACGGCTTCGAGGATGCGCTCGGTGCTCAGCACCTGCAGCTGGAAATGCAGCTTGGGGTGCAGCAGGCGCAGGTGCTGCAGCAGCGGCATGGGATCGAAGCTGGCCAACGGCACCAGGCCGACCCGCAGGGTGCCCACCAGTTGTCCCTGGAAGGCCTGGGCCTCGGCATAGAGCCCGTCATGGGCGGCCATCAGGGTGCGCGCCCAGGCGAGAATGCGCTGACCGGCCTCGGTGAAGCCCTCGAAGCGCTGCCCGCGACGCACCAGCTCCACCCCCAGCTCGTCTTCCAGGCCGCGCAGGCGCATGGACAGGGTCGGCTGGGTAACGTGACAGCGCGCCGCCGCCTGGCCGAAGTGCCGCGTCTCGTCCAGGGCGATGAGAAAGCGCAGTTGCTTGATGTCCACGGGTTACCTCCAGGCGCTCTGCCCCCTCTCCCGCTGGGAGAGGGCCGGGGTGAGGGTCGCCAGGACTGCGGCAGTCATCACTGCGGCAGCAACTCCCGATAGTCCCGCACCGCCTCGAATTCCTCGCTGTCCTTGGGTCCGCGCCGGCTGTCCGGCTCGTAGATCGCCAGCAGGTGGGCGACCCCGTAGTCGCGGGCGCTGCGCAGGATCGGCAAGTTGTCGTCGATGAACAGGGTGCGCGCCGGATCGAAGGCGAAGTCGGCCTGCAGGGCGTGCCAGAACTGCTGTTCTTCCTTGGGAAAGCCATAGTCGTGGGAGCTGATCAGCCGGTCGAAATAGGGCGCCAGCTCGATGCGCTCCAGCTTCAGCGACAGGGAGTCGCGGTGGGCATTGGTGATCAGCGCCACCCGCTTGCCGGCGCGCTGCAGGGCGGCAAGGAAGGTATCGGCATCCGGACGCAGGGCGATCAGGTGGGCGATTTCCTCCTTGAGTTCGCGCATGGAAAAACCCAGCTCGGCGCTCCAGAAGTCCAGGCAATACCAGGTCAGCTTGCCCTGGTGGCTGAAAAACAGCGGCTCCAGCTCGGCCTTGGCCAGCGCCAGGGACTGGCCGTGGCGCTCGGCATAGCGCTGCGGCAGGTACTCCAGCCAGAAATGGTTGTCGAAATGCAGATCAAGCAGGGTGCCGTCCATGTCCAGCAACACGGTATCGATACGGCTCCAGTCGAGAGGGGTCATGGTGACTCCGGATCATGTAACAGGCGGGTTATCATACCCGTCCGCCCAGCCCAGGAGCCGTCCATGCGCCAGAAACCCACTGTTCTCGCCCGACAGATCGTGGCCAAGAGCCGCCTGTTCACCGTCGAGGAGATGCAGTTGCGCTTCGCCAACGGCGAGGAGCGCACCTATGAGCGCCTGGCCAACAAGGGCACCGGTCACGGTGCGGTGATGGTGGTGGCCCTGCAGGACGCCACCCGCGCCCTGCTCATCGAGGAATACTGCGGCGGCGTGGAAGACTACGAACTGTCGTTGCCCAAGGGCCTGGTGGAGCCGGGCGAAGAGATCCTCGACGCCGCCAATCGCGAACTCAAGGAAGAGGCGGGTTTCGGTGCCCACCAGCTGGAATACCTCACCGCGCTGTCGCTGAGCCCCGGCTACATGAGTCAGCGCATCCATGTGGTGCTGGCCCGCGACCTCTATCCGGAGCGCCTGCCGGGCGATGAACCCGAGCCCCTCGAAGTCAGCAGCGTCGACCTGCGCGAGCTGTCGCAACTGGTGCAGAATCCGCGCTTTTCCGAAGGCCGGGCCCTGGCCGCCCTCTACCTGGTGCGCGACCTGCTCACCCAACGCGGAGACCTTTCGGCATGATGGCGCCCGTTTCCATTACCGCTCCGCTGGTACTCAACGTCATCGACTTGGTGCGCCAGGCCGGCGCGGCCATCCTGCCCCACTGGCGCCAAGGCGTGGCGGTGCGGCAGAAGAGCGACGACTCGCCGGTGACCGCCGCCGACCTCGCCGCCCACCGGGTGCTGGCCGACGGCCTCGCCCGGCTGACCCCGGACGTGCCGGTGCTGTCGGAGGAAGCCTGTGACATCCCCTTCGCGGCGCGCAGCGCCTGGGACGTCTGGTGGGTGGTCGACCCCCTGGACGGCACCAAAGAATTCATCGACGGCAGCGAGGAATTCACCGTCAACGTGGCCCTGGTCGAACGCGGCCAGGTGATCTTCGGCGTGGTCGGCATCCCCACCCGGGACGTCTGCTTCAGCGGCGGCCGCGAACTGGGCGCCTTCCGCATCCAGGGCGAAGACGGCATCGAGATCGGCGTGCGCGTCCAGCCGGAAGACGCCTTCACCGTGGTCGCCAGCCGCCGCCACGGCAGCCCGGCCCAGCAGCGCCTGGTGGACGGGTTGGGCGATACCTTCGGCGAACCCAAACTGGTAAGCGTCGGCAGCTCGCTCAAGTTCTGCCTGCTGGCCGAAGGCCTGGCCGACTTCTATCCCCGACTCGCCCCCACTTCCCAGTGGGATACCGCCGCCGCCCAGGGCGTGCTGGAAGGCGCCGGCGGCGAGGTCGTAACCCTGGACGGCCAGCCCCTCACCTACGAGATGCGCGAGTCCTTCCTCAACCCGCACTTCCTCGCCCTGCCCCGCGAGGCCGCCTGGCGGCAACAGGTGCTGGAGCTGGCCGGGTCGTTGGGCGACGCCTGAGCCGTCAAGCCACGACCTTGGCCAGTTCCGGCACATCGCCGGACAGGCCCAGGGCGCGGCGGACGAACAGCGCCTTGGCCTCGAAGTGGCGATCAACCTGCTTGAGCGCGGCGTTGCGCAACCAGCGCAGCGGCAGGCGGTCGTCTTGGAACAGGCGCTGGAAGCCTTCCATCGCCGCCATCATCGCCAGGTTGTGCGGCATGCGGCGGCGCTCGTAGCGTTCCAGCACCCGCTGCTCGGCGATGGATTCACCGCGCGCCTGGGCATGGCGCAACTCCTCGGCCAGTACCGCGGCATCGAGAAAGCCCAGGTTGACGCCCTGCCCGGCCAGCGGATGGATGACATGGGCGGCATCGCCGATCAAGGCCAGGCCAGGTTCCACATAGCGCTTGGCATGGCGCTGGCGCAGCGGGATGCACAGTCGCGTGTCGCTGCATTCCACCTTGCCCAGACGCTGCTCGAAGGCCTCGCCCAAGGCCTGGCAGAAGGCCGCGTCGTCCAGGGCCATCAGTCGCTCGCCCTGCTTGGGCGTGCAGGACCAGACGATGGAGCACCAGCGGGTATCGCCACCGCGGTCCAGAGGCAGGAAGGCCAGCGGGCCGTCGTCGGTGAATCTCTGCCAGGCGGTGCGCTGGTGCGATTCGGCGCAGCGCACGCTGGTGACGATGGCATGGTGCAGATAGTCCCACTCGCGGGTTTCCAGCCCGGCCAGGCGGCGTACGGCGGAGGTGGCACCATCGGCGGCCACCACCAGGGGGGCGCGGATCTGGCGGTCACCAGCCAGTTGCACCAGCCACTGGTCGCCGGAGCGACGCAGCAACTCCAGGCGCGCCTCGGGCAGGAGCAGGACGTTGGCCTCGGCCAGGCGTTCGAGCAGGGCATCCTGCACCACGCGATTCTCGACGATATGGCCGAGCACCTCGGCATGCACGCTGGCGGCATCGAAATGCACGACGCCGGTGCCGGAGCCGTCCCAGACGTGCATCGCCTGGTAGGGACTGACGCGGCGCGCGAGGATGCCGTCCCAGGCGCCGAGGCGTTGCAGGATGCGTTGACTGGCCAGCGACAGGGCGCTGACCCGGGGTTCGAAGGGCAGGTCGCTTTCGACCGCGCCAGGGGTGAGCGGGCCGCGGTCGAGCAGCACCACCGACAGGCCGCTGTCGGCCAGGGCCAGGGCCAGGGCGCTGCCGACCATGCCGGCACCGACGATCACCAGATCCGCATGGGTCAGCATGCTCGTTTCTCCTCGCAGGTCAGGGACGGGTACCCAGGCCCATGGCCTGGCGGGCGAAGGCACTCTTGGCCGGCGGGCACAGTTCCAGGCCGACCAGGCCCAGGTTGCGTCCGGCACTGAGCCAGGGCCGGCTGTTGGAGAACAGCCGGGTGATGCGATCGGAAAAGCCGATGGTCAGCTGCTGGTCCAGGCGCTGGCCCTGCAGGTAGTCCTGCAGGGCGGCGAAGTCGCCGGGTGCCGCGGCGCTCTCCAGCAGGCACTCGGCCAGGCTGTCGACATCGCGCAGGGACAGGTTGAAGCCTTGGCCGGCGATGGGGTGCAGGCTGTGGGCGGCATTGCCCAGGACCACCAGGTGCGGGCGGATCTGCTCGTTGGCTTCCAGCAGGGTCAGGGGATAGGCATGGCGGGTGCCGACCTGGGTGAAGCTGCCCAGGCGATAGCCCACCGCCTGCTGCAATTCGGCGAGAAAGACGGCGTCGGGCGCCTGTTGCAGGCGCAACGCCTCGGCATCCGGCTGGGTCCAGACCAGGGCGCTGCGCTGACCCGGCAGGGGCAGCAGCGCCAGGGGGCCGTGGGGGGTGAAGCGCTCGAAGGCGCGACCACCATGACCCAGATTGGTCGAGACGTTGGCGATCAGCGCGGTCTGCTCATAGACCGTCCGCCGCACCTCGATGCCGAGGGATTCGCGCAGCGCCGAGCGACCGCCGTCGGCCAGTACCGCCAGGCCGCATTCGAGGATGTCGCCATCATCCAGCTCCAGGCGATAGCCATCGGCAACGGCGGTGAGCGTGCGCACCTCGGCCGGGCAGCGCCATTCCACGACCTCGTGATCCAGCGCCTGCCAGAGCACCTGGCCGATCCAGGCGTTCTCCACCACATAGCCCAGCGCCGGCAGATTCTCGTCGCGGGCGAGCAGCTGGGTCACGCCGAAGCGGCCCTGGTCGGAAACCTGGATCTCGCGGATCGCCTCGGCGTGTTCGGCCAGGGCATCCCAGACGCCAAGGCGCTGGTAGATCAGCCGCGAGCCGTAGGACAGCGCCGAGGAGCGGGCATCGTAGCTGGGCTGATAGGTGTCGCCGGGGGCGAAGGGCTCCACCAGCAGGATGCGCCAGCCGCGCGCCTTGGCGCCGGCCTGCAGGGCCAGGGCCAGACTGGCACCCACCAGGCCGCCACCGATGATGGCGATATCAGGACGTTGCATGAGCGTTCTCCCGGCGGTCGCGCGCGGCCGCCATCAAGCCTTCGATCTCCGCGGCCGCCTTGGGCAGGCCGGCGGTCAGCACCTCGCAACCACTGCGCGTCACCAGCACCTCGTCCTCGATGCGGATACCCAGGCCGCGCCATTTGCGCGGCACCTCGGCCTCCACCGGGATATACAGTCCGGGCTCCACGGTCAGCGCCATGCCCGGCTCCAGCATCCGCCACTGATCGCCGATGCGGTATTCGCCGACGTCATGGACATCCAGCCCCAGCCAGTGACCAGCACGGTGCATGTAGAACTGCCGACAGGCGCCCGTCTCGATCAGGTCGTCCAGTTCGCCCTGGAGCAGACCCAGCGCCAACAGCCCTTCGGTGATCACCCTGACCGTGGCTTCGTGGGGTTCGTTCCAGTGCCGCCCGGGCGCCACGCAGGCAATGGCGGCCTGGTTGGCGGCCAGCACGATGTCGTACAGCTGCCGCTGCTCCGGCGAGAAGCGGCCATTGACCGGAAAGGTACGGGTCACGTCGCTGGCATAGCACTCCAGTTCGCACCCGGCATCGATCAGCACCAGGTCGCCGTCGCGCAGGGGCGCATCGTTGGCCTGGTAGTGCATGACGCAGGCATTGGCCCCGGCGGCAACGATGGAGCCATAGGCCGCCAGTCGGGCCCCGCCCTGGCGGAAGCAGTAGTCCAGCTCGGCCTCCAGGTGATACTCGCGCAGCCCCGGTTGGCAGGCCTGCATGGCACGCAGGTGGGCCGCACAGGTCAATTCGGCGGCGGCCTTGAGCAGGCGCACCTCGGCGGCCGACTTGTACAGCCGGCTGTCGTGCAGCAGGGTATCCAGCGCCAGCAGCTCCCGCGGCGGCGAGGCGCCCTGGTCGGCCTTGGCGCGGATCAGTTCGATCCAGTTGAGCAGTTGCCGCTCGAATTCCGGATGGGCGCCCATGGCGTAGTAGACCCGCTCGCGCCCTTCCAGCAGGCCGGGCAGGATGTCGTCCAGATCGCCGATGGGAAAGGCATCGTCCGCGCCATAGTCGGCCAGCGCCCCTTCCTGACCGGCGCGCCGGCCCTCCCAGCGTTCCAGCTCCGCGTCCCGTTCGCGGCAGAACAGCAGGTATTCACCGTGGGCCCGGCCGGGAATCAGCACGGCCAGGGCCTCGGGCTCGGGAAAACCGGTGAGGTACTGGAAGTCGCTGTCCTGGCGATAGGGCTGCTCGATGTCGCGATTGCGCAGGCACACCGGCGCGGCGGGCAGCAGGGCGATGCCGCCGTGGCCGATCTCCGCCATCAGGGCGCGGCGGCGACGGGCGAATTCGGCCTTGTGGATCCGCGGCATGGCCGCTCAGTGCACCACGGGCGCAGGTTCGGGGATGGGGCCGCGCCCGTATTCGCCGTACAGCAGCAGCGGAGCGACGCGCAGGTATTCGGTGACTTCCATGAAGTCGTTCTCGCCCTCTTCGCCTTCTTCGGCGGGCTCCTGGATCTGCGCGATGGCCGCGAGGTCCTCGAGCACCTCGCGGGCCTCGCCCGAGACCTCGCCGGTGCGCCCGGAAAGCCCAAAACCGGCCAGGAAGCCCTGGCACCACTGGCCCAGGGCGGCGGTACGCTCGGCCAGGGGGAAGTCGTCCGGCGGCAGCATCAGCACCAGGGCCACCTGCTGGCCGGCGAATTCCTGCTGCACCATGCCCAGCAGCCCCGACAGCGCCGCCTGCAGACGCTCGCCCGGCGCGCCACCGAGCAGCTCGCTGGCCGCGGCCAGCCAGTCGTTCTCGTCGAAACCCGCGCCCCCACAGACCCGCCCGAGCAGGTGACCTTGGAGTTCGGCGGGCGAGACCGGCAAAGCGGCCTCGGCGAGCAGGGTGGCGAAGGCGGCGTAGGCGGATGCTGAGCTGGACATGGCGTCGAGGTGAGGCGCTGGCTAGAATGAAGCCTTATCCTACGCGCTGACCCCGCCGGCGGCCAATCTCGTTGCACCCTTCTGGAGCTGTAGCCCTCATGCGCGAGTCTCGCGACACGCCCCTCGACGCCGATCTGGAAGCCCTCGGTGACCGTGTGGAGCGCCTGCTCCTGCGCCTCGAGGAGCTGCAGCGGCAGAATCGACAACTGCGCCAGGGCGAGCGCAACTGGCGCCAGGAGCGCGCCGAGTTGATCGAAAAGAACGAATTGGCCAGATCGAAGGTCGAAGCGATGATTTTACGCCTGAAAGCTTTGGAGCAGGACTCATGAGCATCGAGACCGTGACCGTCCAGATAATGGAAAAGGAATATCGCATCAGCTGCCCGGCTGACGAGCGCGCCAACCTGGAGAGCACCGCTCGCTACCTGGACGGCAAGATGCGCGAGATCCGCGCCAGCGGCAAGGTCATTGGCGCCGACCGCGTAGCGGTGATGGCCGCCCTCAACATCACCCACGAATTGCTGCACCGCCAGGACGACGTCAGCCTGGAAGTCAGCAGCACCCGCGAACGGGTCCGTGATCTGCTGGATCGCGTCGACCGGGCGCTGATCACCGAACACGACACCACCGCCTGACCGCCGACCGGAATGGGTGGGGGGTTTGCATCCCGGCTCAGGGGCGTATACTGGAGGTCACTCTCTGGTGTGTGCGCCAGTCGGTCATGTCCCCGAGCCGATAAGCAACACCCCGGGGGTTGCTCGTAAGACTGGTGTGCATGTCCGCTACGGCGGAAAGCCTAAAGGTCTACGACTTCTCCCACCTTGAACCAAGGGTTCAAGGGCTACACCGGCAGCGGCATTCCGGAGAGCTTATTTTTTCCATGACCACCCCGCCTTCTCCCGATCTCAGCAGGCCCGCGCTGCGCAAGCTCCTCCGCCAGCGACGTCGCGCCCTTACCCCCGTCCAGCAACGCCAGGCCGCTCGCCAGCTCTATCGGCAACTCGCCCAGCATCCGCTGTTTCGCCGTGCCCGGCATATCGCCTTCTATCTCCCCAGCGATGGCGAGATCGATCCGCGCCCGCTGCTCGAAGCAGCCCAGCGTCGCGGCAAGGCCACCTATCTGCCCGTGCTTTCGCGTTGGCCGCGAACGGCGATGATCTTTCAGCGGGTCGGTCGCGGCGAATCCTGGGTGCGCAATCGCTTCGGCATCGCCGAGCCGCGCCCGGATCGGCGCCTGGGTCGGCCGACCTGGGCCCTGGATCTGATCCTGATGCCACTGGTGGGCTTTGATCCCCAGGGCGGACGCCTGGGCATGGGCAAGGGCTTCTATGACCGCAACCTGGCCTACCTGGCGCGCCGGCGGCAGTGGCACCGTCCGCAGCTGATCGGCTGCGCCCATGAATGTCAGAAGGTGGAGCGACTGGCACTGGCGGCCTGGGACGTGCCCATGGCGGCCGTGGTGAGCGATGGCGACTGGTACGCTCAGCGAATGGGAGAGACGTCCCGCGTCGGCTGAGCGTCGCTGGTATAGCGGGCGTACTGCTGCTCGCTCTGGCGCTGCTCCCAGAAACTCTGGGTGTACCCGGTGGTGACCACGCCCAGGGTGAAGATCAGGACCAGCACCCACAACAGATCAGGTTTGCGTTTCATCGAGCTGGGCCACCCCCTTGCTGGCACCTTTGGGCAGGACAGGACGTCGCCCTGTTATGCTCAGCGCGTACGATCAGACTACATCCGGAATGGGCGGCATTCTGCGACAAGCGGTCGCCCCTTGCAATCGACCAGACCCTTTCCTGGAAGCTCCCGAGCCTCCATTCGTCAGGAGACGAACCGTGGCCTGCTGGCTGTTGAAATCCGAGCCCGATGAGTTCTCGCTAACCGACCTGGAGCGCCTGGGCCAGGCGCGCTGGGACGGGGTGCGCAATTACCAGGCGCGTAACTTCCTGCGCGCCATGGCATCCGACGAACTGTTCTTCTTTCATCATTCGAGTTGCGCCGAACCGGGCATCGCCGGCATCGGCCGCATCGTCGGCGCGGCCTTCGCGGACCCTACCGCCCTGGACCCCGAAAGCCCCTACCATGCGCCCAAGGCCAGCGCCGAGGACAATCCCTGGACGGCGCGCCAGGTCGCCTTCGTCGAGGCTTTTCCGCGGGTGCTGACCCTGCCGCGCCTGCGCCAGTTGCCGGCACTCGCCGACTTCGCCCTGCTGCGCAAGGGCAACCGCCTGTCGGTGATGCCGGTCAGCCCGGCGGAGTGGACGGCGATCGTTGCCGCGGCGCGCGGCTGACCGTCGACCTCAGGGCTGGATGATCAGGTTGTTGAACAGCAGGTCCTCCACCAAGGGCTTGCCCTCCTCCTGGGTAAGGATGCTCTGCACCTGCTTGAGCGCCTCCTGGCGCAGTTTCTCGCGGGCGTCCACCCCGGCCAGGGTCTCGTCGGTCTGCTGGGCGAAGAGCATCACCAGCTGATTGCGGATCAGCGGCTCGTGGAATTCCACCCTATCCTTGGCTTCCTTGCCGGTCATCATCAGGGCGATGTCGGCCTTGTAGTACTTGAGCTTGGGACCGCTGCCATAGTTGCCGACCAGCGCCGGGGTCAGGTTGTAGAATTCGGTCTTGGGGGCCTCCCCTTCCTTCTTCTCTTCGTTCGCCCAGACATTGAAGGCCAGGCAGAAGGACAGCAAAACGGCAGCGACGGCTTTCACGGCGAATCCTCTGGAGGTGAATGGCTGCAGCATAGCCAGCGGGATTCAAGGGGTCACCTCGAACCTGAGGGTTCCGATCACCTGGCCGACGTCCGTCACCACTTGCACCTGCCAACGGCCGGTCACGTCGCCGGGAAAGTTCTGCTTGTGGGTCCAGGCGCGATAACCGGCCTCGCGACCGCCGCTGATATCCAGCGGAATCCGATCCACCTCCTGACCGGCATGCCGCCAGACATGGTAGATGCGCTCGTTCAGGCCGCGCGGCGCATTGATGGCGGTGAAGGCATAGAGTCCCTGGGCACGCAGCTGGGCACTGCTCAGGCTTCTCACCGCATCGCCCGGCTGGCGCTTGAGGCTGTCGAAGTTGGTGCTCATGCCCATGTCGGTCAGCCACAGGGTGGCCGGCGGTACCCAGGCGCGACCCAGCCAGCCGAAGGCGCCGATGGCCAGGCACAGCCCCAGCAGTCCCAGCCAGCGCCAGCCCAGGCGTACCCGGAAGGCCACCGCCAGACTGGGAAAGGACAGCAGCACGGCGACGCCCAGGGCCAGTTCGTAGCTCTGGGTGGTGGTCAGGTGCAGGATGATCGGCAGGGCGGTGAGCAGCACCGCGAACAGGGTCAGGGTGTGGTAGCTGAGGAACACCCAGCGCCGCGGCGCCAGGGCCTTGTAGTAGAGCGGATCGATGATGGACACCAGCGCGGCCGCGCCGATCAGCCCGGTGAACAGCGCCTGGCCGCTGTTCCAGGCGGTGGTGATGGCAAAGAACGGCAGGCAGAAGAACAGGCTTTCCTGGTGGATCAGCTGGGTGGCGTAGCGCAGCAGCGGCGGCGGCAACTCCCAGCCGAAGCGGCGACTGATCCAGCCCCGCAGCACATTTTCCAGCATCAGCCAGACCCAGCTCGCCAGCATGACCACGGCCATTACCGGGGCGAAGCCCTTCTGCCGGTCCACCAGCAGGAAACTGCAGATCCCCGAAATGAAGCCGGCCAGGGCGATCAGCCGCGGATAGCGTTCGAACAGGGCGGTGGCCAGGTTCAGGGCGCGGGAGGACAGGACTTTCCAGGCAGGCATGACGACTCGTTAAAACGGCAGCAAAGACGCGCCACCCTAGGCGCGCAACCCCCGCAGATCAAGGGGGAATCCTGGCGCTCGCTGCCACAGGGCGGAAAAGCCTGTGCAGGCTGTAATATCATTGTAATATTCGAAAACGAACCTGGAATGTTCGCTTTCGATTAATACCTATAACAATACCGAGGCTCCCATGCTTGGAATCTTCGCCCCTGCGGCCCATCGCACGCCGCTGCCCGCCGATCGCATCGATCCCGTCTACCGCCGTCTCCGCTGGCAGATCTTCGCCGGGATCTTTATCGGCTATGCCGGCTACTACCTGCTGCGCAAGAACTTCTCGCTGGCTATGCCCTACCTGGTGGAGCAAGGCTACAGCCGGGGTGAACTGGGGGTGGCGCTGTCCGCGGTAGCCATCGCCTACGGCCTGTCCAAGTTCCTCATGGGGCTGGTCTCGGACCGCTCCAATCCGCGCTACTTCCTGCCCTTCGGGCTGGTGATGTCGGCGCTGGTAATGCTGCTGTTCGGATTCGCGCCCTGGGCCACCTCCAGTGTCAGCATCATGTTCGTCCTGCTGTTCCTCAACGGCTGGTTCCAGGGCATGGGCTGGCCGCCCAGCGGTCGCACCATGGTGCACTGGTGGTCGCAGAAGGAGCGTGGCGGGGTGGTCTCGGTATGGAACGTCGCCCACAACGTCGGCGGCGGCCTGATCGGCCCGCTGTTCCTGCTTGGCCTGGCCTGGTTCAACGACTGGCACGCCGCCTTCTATGTCCCGGCCGTGGTGGCCCTGGCAGTGGCGGTCTTCGCCTTCATCGCCATGCGCGACACCCCGCAGTCCTGCGGCCTGCCATCGGTGGAACACTGGAAACAGGACTTCCCCGAGGGCTACAGCGAAGGTCACGAACGCGAATTCTCCACCAAGGAGATCTTCGTCGAGTACGTGCTGAAGAATCGCCTGCTCTGGTACATCGCCCTGGCCAACGTCTTCGTCTACCTGCTGCGCTATGGCGTGCTGGACTGGGCCCCCACCTACCTCAAGGAAGCCAAGCACTTCTCGGTGGACAAGACCTCCTGGGCCTACTTCTTCTACGAATGGGCCGGCATCCCCGGCACCCTGCTCTGCGGCTGGCTCTCGGACAAGCTGTTCCGCGGCAACCGCGGTGCCACCGGCGTGGTGTTCATGCTCGGCGTGCTGGTCGCCACCCTAGTCTACTGGCTCAACCCGGAAGGCAATCCCGGCATCGATCTGGCGGCCCTGGTATCCATCGGCTTCCTGATCTACGGACCGGTGATGCTGATCGGCCTGCAGGCGCTGGAACTGGTACCC
Source organism: Pseudomonas flavocrustae (assembly GCF_029872515.1). Classification (NCBI taxonomy): domain Bacteria; kingdom Pseudomonadati; phylum Pseudomonadota; class Gammaproteobacteria; order Pseudomonadales; family Pseudomonadaceae; genus Pseudomonas; species Pseudomonas flavocrustae. Next base: position 170,803 of record NZ_JAPDIQ010000007.1, read on the forward strand.
AAGAAGGCCGCCGGCACCGCCGCGGGCTTCACCGGGCTGTTCGGCTACCTGGGTGGCTCGGTCGCGGCCAACGCCCTGGTCGGCTACACCGTGGACCACTTCGGCTGGGATGGCGGCTTCATGCTGCTGATCGGCTCCTGTGTCCTGGCCATCGTCTTCCTGGCGATGACCCTGAGACACACCGGCATGGTGGCCAAGTCGGCGCGGTAGCGCCGATTGCCCAGGGTGGATGACGGCACAGCTTCATCCACTCTGGGTCCTGGTCGAAAACGCTTTGTGCTTTTCGATCAATCGCGGCCATGGGCCGCTCCTACAGGTAGAGCTTACCCGTAGGAGCGGCCCTTGGCCGCGATAGGCTCACCCCCGCGGCGCGTAGGCGAAGACGTCAGCGCGCATCTGGTGTGCGTCCATGCCGGCTTCCACCAGGGCGTCCAGGGTGGCATAGACCATCGCCGGCGAGCCGCTGGCATAGACGTGCAGGCCGCTCAGGTCGGCGAAATCCGCACGTACCACCTCGTGCAGCAGACCACAGCGCCCTGCCCAGCCACCGGCATCGCTCACCACCCGGTTCAGGGTGAGATTGGGCAGCTCCGCCCAGGCGTCCCAGGCCTCGATGGCATAGAAGTCGTCCGGCGTGCGCACGCCCCAGTAGAGGTGCACCGGATGGGCGAAGCCCCGGGTACGGGCATCTTCGATCAGGCTGTGCATCTGGGCCATGCCGGTCCCGGCGGCGATTAGTACCAGGGGGCCTTCAGGCAGTTCGGCCAGATGGGCGTCGCCATAGGGCAACTCGACCTGGGCCATACCCTTGCTTTCCAGTTGCGCCAGCAGCGCCTGGCTGCTGGCCTCGCGCGCCAGCACGTGCAATTCCAGCTCACGCCCCTGATGGGGCGCCGAGGCCAGGGAAAAGGCCGACTGCTTGCCGTCGTCGCGCTGGATCAGCAGGTACTGACCGGCATGATAGCGCGGCGGCCGCCCGGCGGGAGCACGCAGGCGCACCCGGCGGACATCGCCACCCACGTCGTCCAGGGCCACCACCTGGCAGGCCAGCTGGCGCACCGGCAATTCGCCAGGCGCCAGGACGCCGTCCCACTGCAGCAGGCAGTCGCTCAGGGGTACGGCCACGCAGACATAGATCTCGCCATGATCGACGGTCTGGCCGTGCTGGGCGACCTGGCCCTCCACCAGCAGCGCGGCGCAGAGCTGGCAATTGCCGTTGCGGCAGCTGTGCGGCCCGCTGTAGCCGAGGCGCTGCGCGGCGGCCAGGATGGCCTCGCCGGGCTGGGTTTGCAGTACCGCACCCGAGGGCTGCAGGGTGACCTTCATCGTCGTCTCCGTTAGTCGATCCCGAGACTGGACCACATCTCGTCCACCCGTTTGACCACCGCTTCGTCCTTGACGATCGCCCGCCCCCACTCGCGGGTGGTTTCGCCCGGCCACTTGTGGGTGGCATCCAGGCCCATCTTCGAGCCCAGGCCGGAGATCGGCGAGGCGAAGTCCAGGTAGTCGATGGGGGTGTTGTCGATCATCACGGTGTCGCGCTTGGGATCCATGCGCGTGGTCACGGCCCAGATGACGTCGTTCCAGTCGCGGGCATTGATGTCGTCGTCGGTGACGATCACGAACTTGGTGTACATGAACTGCCGCAGGAACGACCAGACGCCCAGCATCACCCGCTTGGCGTGGCCGGGGTACTGCTTCTTGATGGTCACCACCGCCATGCGGTAGGAGCAGCCTTCCGGCGGCAGGTAGAAGTCGACGATCTCCGGGAACTGCTTTTGCAGGATGGGCACGAAGACTTCGTTGAGCGCCACGCCGAGGATGGCAGGCTCGTCCGGCGGACGCCCGGTGTAGGTACTGTGATAGATGGGATCGCGGCGCCGGGTGATGCGCTCCACGGTAAAGACCGGGAAGGTATCGACCTCGTTGTAGTAGCCGGTGTGATCGCCATAGGGCCCTTCCGGCGCGGTCTCGCCCGGATGGATGACCCCTTCCAGCACGATCTCGGCACTGGCCGGCACCTGCAGGTCGTTGCCCACGCACTTGATCAGTTCGCTGCGACTGCCGCGCAGCAGGCCGGCAAAGGCGTATTCGGACAGGGTGTCGGGTACCGGAGTGACCGCGCCGAGGATGGTGGCCGGATCAGCGCCCAGGGCCACGGCCACCGGGTAGGGCTGGCCGGGATGCTTCTGGCACCACTCGCGGAAATCCAGGGCACCGCCCCGGTGACTCAACCAGCGCATGATCAGCTTGTTGCGGCCGATGACCTGCTGGCGATAGATGCCGAGGTTCTGGCGTTCCTTGTTGGGCCCGCGGGTGACCGTCAGGCCCCAGGTGATCAGCGGCGCCACGTCGCCCGGCCAGCAGTGCTGGATCGGCAACTTGCCCAGATCGACCGCCTCGCCCTCCTCGATCACCTCCTGGCAGGGCGCATCCTTGACCACCTTGGGCGCCATGCTGATGACCTTCTTGTAGATCGGCAGCTTCGACCAGGCGTCCTTGAGGCCCTTGGGCGGCTCGGGCTCCTTGAGGAAGGCCAGCAGCTTGCCGATCTCGCGCAAGGCGCCGACGTCCTCGGCGCCCATGCCCAGCGCCACACGCTGGGGCGTACCGAACAGGTTGCCCAGCACGGGCATGGAGAAGCCCACGGGATTCTCGAACAGCAACGCCGGGCCCTGCTTGCGCAGGGTCCGGTCGCAGATTTCGGTCATCTCGAGGATCGGCGAGACCGGGGCGGTCACGCGCTTCAGTTCACCACGCTGCTCCAGGCTGCGGATGAAGTCACGCAGATCTCGGTATTGCATGCGGCCTCTTGGCGCTGGGGAAAGTCTGGCAGTCTACCGCCTGAGTCGCGCATCGAGAAAGCACTGGCCCAGAAACGCCAAAGGCCGGGATTTCCCGGCCTTTGCATGCGACTGCGCCTTACTTGCTGCGCCTCATCGAATCGAAGAACTCGCTGTTGGTCTTGGTCTGACGCAACTTGTCGAGGAGGAATTCGATGCCGGCGATCTCGTCCATCGGATGCAGGATCTTGCGCAGGATCCACATGCGCGACAGCTCTTCCTCGTCGGTGAGCAACTCTTCGCGGCGGGTGCCGGACTTGTTGATGTTGATGGCCGGGAAGACGCGCTTCTCGGCGATCCGACGCTCCAGGGGCAGCTCCATGTTGCCGGTGCCCTTGAATTCCTCGTAGATCACCTCGTCCATCTTCGAGCCGGTTTCCACCAGCGCGGTAGCGATGATGGTCAGGCTGCCGCCTTCCTCGATGTTACGGGCGGCGCCGAAGAAGCGCTTGGGCTTCTCCAGGGCATGGGCGTCGACACCACCGGTGAGCACCTTGCCGGAGCTGGGGATCACGGTGTTGAAGGCCCGCGCCAGACGGGTGATGGAATCCAGCAGGATGACCACATCCTTCTTGTGCTCGACCAGGCGCTTGGCCTTCTCGATCACCATGTCGGCGACCTGCACGTGGCGGGTCGGCGGCTCGTCGAAGGTGGAGGCCACCACTTCACCGCGCACGGTGCGCTGCATCTCGGTCACTTCCTCGGGACGCTCGTCGATGAGCAGCACGATGAGGTAGCACTCGGGATTGTTGCGGGTGATGTTGGCCGCGATGTTCTGCAGCATGATGGTCTTGCCGGCCTTGGGCGGCGCGACGATCAGCCCGCGCTGACCCTTGCCGATGGGGGCGCAGAGGTCGATGACCCGACCGGTGAGGTCTTCGGTGGAGCCGTTGCCGGCTTCCATGGTCAGGCGCTTGGTGGGGAACAGGGGCGTGAGGTTCTCGAACAGCACCTTGTTCTTGGCGTTTTCCGGACGGTCGAAGTTGATGGTGTCGACCTTGAGCAGCGCGAAATAGCGCTCGCCCTCTTTCGGCGGACGAATCTTGCCGATGATGGTGTCGCCGGTACGCAGGTTGAAGCGGCGGATCTGGCTGGGGGAGACATAGATGTCGTCGGGACCGGCCAGGTAGGAGGAGTCGGCGCTACGCAGGAAGCCGAAGCCGTCCTGCAGGATCTCCAGCACGCCATCCCCGGAAATCTCGTCGCCACCCTTGGCGTGCTTTTTAAGCAGCGCAAAGATGATGTCCTGCTTGCGGGACCGGGCCATGTTTTCCAAGCCCGCGGCATCCGCCATTTCCAACAGTTCCGTGATGGGCTTTTGCTTGAGTTCGGTCAGATTCATAGACGTATGTTGACGTGAGAAGAGGCGAAGGAGGGATTCGAGCTGAGCGGCCGGATGCGAGATTAGCTTCGCGGGATGCGTTCTGAAGAGGAGAACTGACGGCTACAGCAGATGAGAAGACGGCCCGCTGATGGGGTCGTGGCTGGAATCTAGCACCTGCATGGGTACTCGTCCAGCCGTCCGGGCATAAAAAAGCCCCGCATGGCGGGGCTTTCGACTGGCTGCCTCAGACGTTGGCGTCGAGGAAGGCGGCCAGTTGCGACTTGGACAGGGCGCCGACCTTGGTGGCCTCGACCGCGCCGTTCTTGAACAGCATCAGGGTCGGGATGCCGCGCACGCCGTACTTCGGCGGGGTGTCCTGGTTTTCATCGATGTTCAGTTTGCAGACCTTGAGCTTGCCCTGGTAGTCCTTGGCGATCTCGTCCAGAACCGGCGCAATCATCTTGCACGGACCGCACCATTCGGCCCAGTAGTCGACCAGCACGGGGCTGTCGGACTTCAGCACGTCCTGCTCGAAGCTGGCGTCGCTGACGTTGGTGATGTATTCGCTCATTGACTCTCTCCGAATTCGGGTACGACTTGAAGTATGGCCATGATAGCCCTGCCGCCGTCACTTCGAAAGCATTCGAACATTGATGGTGGCTATGACCGGCATTGATGGCAGAGGTGGTTCACGATCCGGCAAACGGGCGACAAGGCCCGAGAAAGCGGAGTTGAGCTGCATTTCCGACGCCTTTGCAACCCTGGTCGATCACCGTTCCACCGATCGTGGCTCGCTGTTTAGACAGCAGGAACCGTGAAGGGGGTTCCACTGCGCAGGGCCGCATTGCGGATATGTTCGCGCATGGCCTTTTGCGCCGCCGCGGGCGAGCGGCGGCTCAGGGCCCTGAGGATGCGCCGGTGTTCCTGCCAGGTTTCCAGGGCCCGCTCGGGGCGCACGAAGGGCAGCTTCTGGCTCTCGTGGAAGCGTTCGGGGCTGCTGGTGATCACCGCCAGCATGGCCGGGTTGTCCGCGGCCAGCAGCAGTTGGCGATGGAAGTCGAAGTCCAGCACGGCCGCCTCTTCCAGCTCGTTGGCCCGCAGCGCCCGGTGCAGGGCGGCCAGATTGACCTCCAGGCGATCCAGGTCGGCGGGCCCCAGGGTGACGGCGGCCAGCCCGGCGGCGAAGCCTTCCAGGGCGAATCTCAGCTGGAAGACATGGGCGGCCGTCACCTCGTCGGCGAAGGGCCAGTGTCCGTCCACCGTACCCGTCGCCGCCTGCACATAGACGCCGCGCCCGGGCTGGACGCTGACCAGGCCCAGGGCGCTCAGGGTGGACAGCGCCTCGCGCAGGGAGGCGCGACTCACCCCCAGCCGCTCGGCCAGCTCCCGCTGCGCGGGCAGGGCCGCGCCGGGGGCATAGCCTTCGGTCTCGATCAGTCGGCGAATGGCGTCGACGGCATATTGGGGTACGGCGCGGGTGGCAGCGAGGGGCATGGCGTGGTCAGGCCAGTCAGTCCGGAAGCTTGCCTTTTATGCCCAATTTCCAGGGACTTCAAGTGCGGCCCCAAGGCGGAGCACGCCGCTACAACCGCGCACCAAAGCGGCTCACGGCAAGCGCCAGCGCAGGCGGCTGTGGTGAGCAACTGTTCAGACCAGTAAGACCAATCCTCAAGCCTGACGGCCCTTGCGCCCCCCTGGCAGGCGGCTGGCACATGAAATGCACTGGGCAGAGCCATCCCAACCTGCTTCCGGAGTCTCGTCATGCTCAAGCGCTGGACCGCCCTCTCCCTGCTCGCCCTGGGCCTGACCGCCCTGCACACCTCCGCCCAGGCCGACCAACTGGCCGATATCCAGCAGCGCGGCGTGCTCAAGGTCGCCGTGCCACAGGACTTCCCGCCCTTCGGTTCAGTCGGACCCGATCTCAAACCGCGCGGCCTGGATATCGACACCGCGCAACTGATGGCGGACAAGCTGAACGTGAAGCTGGAAGTCACCCCGGTCAACAGCACCAACCGCATTCCCTTCCTGACCACCGGCAAGGTCGACCTGGTCATCTCCAGCCTGGGCAAGAATCCCGACCGGGAAAAGGTCATCGACTTCAGCAAGCCCTATGCGCCCTTCTATCTCGGCGTCTTCGGTCCCAAGGATGCCGCCATCAGCACACCCGAGCAGCTGGCCGGCAAGGTGATCTCGGTTACCCGCGGCTCCATTGAAGACCTGGCGCTCACCGATGTGGCGCCGAAGGACAGCGTGATCAAGCGCTTCGAGGACAACAATTCCACCATCGCCGCCTACCTGGCCGGGCAGTCCGAGCTGATCGCCAGCGGCAGCGTGGTGATGAAGGTGATCGGCGCGCGCAACCCGGCCAAGGAACCGGTGCTCAAGGTCAAGCTCAAGGACTCGCCGGTGTACGTGGGCATCAACAAGAACGAGCCGGCGCTCAAGGACAAGGTCGATGCCATTATCGATGCGGCCCGCGCCGACGGCACCCTGAGCAAGAACTCCGAAAAATGGCTGGGCGATCCCCTGCCGGCCGCTCTCTGAGGATCGACGCGCCATGGCGTATCAGTTCGACTTCCAGCCCGTGCTCGCGCAGAGCGACCTGCTGCTCAAGGGAGCGCTCTACACCCTTGAGCTGACGGTGATCGGTGGCTTCTTCGGCATCCTCATCGGCATCGTCGGCGCCACCTGCCGCGCCTGGCGCCTGAAACCCTTCGCCCAGGCCTTCGGGGTCTACGTCGAGCTGATCCGCAATACGCCCTTCCTGATCCAGCTGTTCTTCATCTTCTTCGGCCTGCCCTCCATCGGGGTGCGGATCGAAGCCGGCCAGGCGGCGGTGCTGGCCATGGTCATCAACCTCGGCGCCTATTCCACCGAGATCATCCGCGCCGGCATCCAGGCGATACCGCGGGGCCAGCTGGAAGCGGCGGCGGCCCTGGCCATGACCCGCTTCGAAACCCTGCGCTACGTGATCCTGCGTCCGGCCCTGGCCAAGGTCTGGCCGGCGCTGTCGAGCCAGCTGGTGATCGTGATGCTGGGCTCGGCGGTGTGCTCGCAGATTTCCACCGAGGAGCTGACCTTTGCCGCCAACTTCATCCAGTCGCGCAACTTCCGCGCCTTCGAAACCTATCTGCTGACCACCCTCATCTATCTGCTCATGGCCATTGGCGTGCGTCAGGCGCTGCACTGGCTGGGCGTCTTCTTCATCGTCAGGAGGCGTTGATGGACTTCACTCTCGCCGACATCCTGCGCAGCCTGGCCAGCGGCCTCGGCCTGACCCTGGTGCTGTCGCTGGCGGCCTTCCTCTTCGGCGGCCTGGCCAGCGCACTGGTCCTGCTGGCGCGCAACTCGACGCTCCGGCCGCTACGCCTGCTGGCGCGCGGCTACATCGAGCTGTTCCAGGGCACCCCGCTGCTGATGCAACTGTTCCTGACCTTCTTCGGCCTGTCGCTGCTGGGTCTGGAAGTCCCCGCCTGGCTGGCCGCCGGCCTGGCCCTGACCCTGTTCACCAGCGCCTATCTCGCCGAGATCTGGCGGGGCTGCGTCGAAGCCATTCCCCACGGTCAGTGGGAAGCCTCGGAAAGCCTGGCGATGAGCCGCTTCGAGCAATTGCGCCACGTGATCCTGCCGCAGGCCCTGCGCATCGCCGTGGCGCCCACCGTGGGCTTCTCGGTGCAGGTGGTCAAGGGTACCGCGGTGACCTCCATCATCGGCTTCACCGAGCTGACCAAGATCGGCGGCATGCTCGCCAATGCCACCTTCCAGCCCTTCACCGTCTACGGCCTCGCGGCCCTGGGCTATTTCATCCTCTGTTATCCGCTGTCGCTGGCCGCACGCTGGCTGGAAAGGAGACTGCATGCCGCTGCTTAGAGTGACCGCCCTGCACAAACACTATGGCAACCACCATGTGCTCAAGGGCATCGACCTGACCGTCGAGGAAGGCCAGGTAGTGGCCATCATCGGCAAGAGCGGTTCGGGCAAGAGCACCCTGCTGCGCACCCTGAACGGCCTGGAATCCATCAACGACGGCGTCATCGAGGTGGACGGCGAATACCTGGACGCCGCCCGGGTCAATCTCCGCTCGCTGCGGCAGAAGGTCGGCATGGTCTTCCAGCAGTTCAACCTCTTTCCGCACCTGACCGTGGGCGAGAACGTGATGCTGGCGCCCCAGGTGGTCAGGAAGACCAGCAAGGACGAGGCCCGCGCCCTGGCGCGGCAGATGCTCGACCGGGTCGGCCTGGCGGAGAAATTCGACAGCTATCCGGACCGCCTCTCCGGCGGTCAGCAGCAGCGGGTAGCCATCGCCCGCGCCCTGGCCATGTCGCCCAAGGTGCTGCTCTGTGACGAAATCACCTCGGCGCTGGATCCGGAACTGGTCAACGAGGTGCTGGCGGTGGTCAAGCAGCTGGCCCGCGAGGGCATGACGCTGATCATGGTCACCCACGAGATGAGATTCGCCCGCGAGGTCGGCGACAAGCTGGTGTTCATGCACCAGGGCAAGGTCCACGAAAGCGGTCCTCCCCAGGAGCTGTTCGCCCACCCGCAGACACCGGAACTGGCCCAGTTCATCGGCCAGGTGGCTTCCTGAGGCGGAAAAACCCTATTTTTTCTGCCACTTTGCGCAACCGTAACCGCTGTGCGCTTGAAGCCGTCACCGGCTAGCTGGCACGATGGCGCGGTTTATCGCCGAGAGCCTCCAGATGCAGCCTTCGCCAGCCGAACCCCACGAACTGATCGCCGCCATCGACCTGGGCTCGAACAGCTTTCACATCGTCCGGGCGCGCCATTCCCACGGGGAGATCCGCATCCTTGAGCGACTGGGCGAAAAGATCCAGCTGGCCGCCGGCCTGGACGAGTCGCGTCTGCTCAGCGAAGAGGCCATCCAGCGCGGCCTGGACTGCCTGCGCCGCTTCGCCCAGCTGATCGCCGGCATGCCGCGCGGCGCCGTGCGGGTGGTGGGCACCAACGCCCTGCGCGAAGCGCGCAACCGCGGCGAATTCATCCAGCGCGCCGAAGCCGTGCTCGGCCATGCGGTCGAGGTTATCTCCGGTCGCGAAGAGGCCCGCCTCATCTATCTGGGCGTGTCCCACTCCATGCCCGATGTGCCCGGACGCCGCCTGGTGACCGACATCGGCGGGGGCAGCACCGAATTCATCATCGGCCAGCGCTTCGAGACCCTGCAGCGCGAGAGCCTGCAGATGGGTTGCGTCAGCTTCACCAAGAGATTCTTCGCCGACGGCAAGATCACCGCCGCCCAGTACGCGCGCGCCTACACCGCTGCCCGCCTGGAACTGATGAACATCGACCAGGGCCTGCGCGAGATGGGCTGGCACCAGGCCCTGGGCGCTTCCGGCACCATCCGCGCGGTGGCCCTGGCGATCCAGGCCGCCGGCCGCGGCAATGGCGAGATCACCCCGGATGGCATCGAGTGGCTCAAGCGCAAGCTGCTCAAGCAGGGCGACATCAACCTGCTCAACATCGACGGCGTGAAGCCGGATCGACGCGCCATCCTGCCGGGCGGCCTGGCCATCCTCGAAGCTCTGTTCAAGGCCCTGGAGCTGCAGGAGATGCACCTCTCCGAAGGCGCCCTGCGCGAAGGCGTGCTCTACGACATGATCGGCCGGCACAGCCACGAGGACGTCCGCGAGCGTACCCTCAACGCCCTGGCCGAGCGCTACCACGTCGATCAGCGCCATGCCGAACGGGTGGAAAAGCGCGCCCTGAAGTCCCTGGCACAGGTCGCCGAGGCCTGGGCCCTGACCGACGAGAATCATGCCGAACTGCTGCGCTGGGCGGCGCGCCTGCACGGCGTCGGCCTGGACATCGCCCACTACCAGTACCACAAGCATGGCGCCTACCTGATCGAGCACTCGGACCTGCCCGGTTTCTCCCGCCGCGACCAGCAGGCCCTGGCGCTGCTGGTACGCGGCCATCGCCGCAACATTCCCTTGGAGCGCCTGCAGGAGCTGGGCGCGGAAGGCGAGCCGCTGCTGCGCCTGACGCTGCTGCTGCGCTATGCCATCCTCTTCCACCACATTCGCCACAAGAGCATTCCGGATGTCCAGCTCAGCGCCGGCGAGCGCAGTCTGGACGTGCAATTCCCCGATGGCTGGCTGGCGGAGAACCCCCTGACCCAGGCCGACTTCGAGCAGGAGGCGCAGTGGCTGGAGCGGGTGGGATACAGGTTGAGCGTGCGCTGATTTTTCGTAGGTTGGGCTAAGCGGGAGCGAAGCCCAGCGCTTTGGGCTATTGGTGCCCTAGCCGGTTACCAAGTCTTGCTGGCACTTCTTGTTTCGCTCTCCCGAGCGAGTCACTTTTGCCAGTCGCGGCTGCGCGCCCCGGACTACGCGCCCCGGACAAAAGTAACCAAAACCGCTTGCCCCGGACATCCGGCCCTCCGCTGCGCTGCGGGTGACTCGCGTTGCTCGCCCTTTGGGCCAGCCTGCGGCTGTTACTCCGCTATGCTACGTTTCGCTCACGCCAGCGTCGTTCCGGGGTCGGCCTGCACGGGCCGTCCATGGCCCGTTAGGCCTCTCGCCGCATCCATGCGGCTCGACCCGCTCCACGACACTGGTGTTCGCCCTCCTGAACGGGGCGATTCGCTAGCCTGAAAGTGTCGGTTGAATAGCCACAAGAACCCGTAGCCCGTAGCCCGTAGCCCGTAGCCCGTAGCCCGTAGCGTGGACAACGGCGAAGCCTTGTCCACAGGTATCTGCGTCACACGCCAGTGGAAAACGCTAGGCGGTTTTCCACGCTACACCTGTGAACACCCAAGCCTCAGGCTTGTGCTCCGTCCCCGTCAGTGAGGCCGAGTTCCGGTGTCGTGGCGGGGGTTGCGAGGCAGGACGCCGAGCAAGGCGCGAGGGACAGGAAGCCCCTTCGTGCCGTGCCCCTGCCACGGCGCCGGGACGAGAGTATCCGGAGCGTAGCGGAGGGCCGAAACGTTGGGGTGCGCTTTCTTTTGCTTACTTTTCTTTGCGCAAACAAAGAAAAGTGAGTCGCCCGGGTGGGCGAAACAAGAGGTACCGGCAAAGCGCGATAAGTAGCTAAGGCACCGTAATACTCAAGGCGCAGAATTAAGCGCCCCTCAACGTTGGGCTTCGCTCCCGCTCAACCCAACCTACGAAATCGACCAGGGCCTACATCGGCATGGGCCCGAAACTTCCTCAGTGTGTATTCACCACCGGGCTGGCCAACCGCTCCAGCAGCGTCGCCTGCACACTGCGGGCATTCTGGTTGCCGGTCGGCGATTGCCGCACGTAGCTGCCGTTTTCCTGCAGCACCCAGGCCTGGGTGTTGTCGGTGAGATAGCCTTCCAGCTCCTTCTTGACCCGGGTGATGAGTTTCTTGCCTTCCACCGGGAAGCAGGTCTCGACGCGCATGTCGAGGTTGCGCTCCATCCAGTCGGCGCTGGAGAGATAGAGCTTCTCGTCGCCACCGTTGAGGAAGTAGTAGATGCGGCTGTGCTCCAGGAAGCGGCCGATGATGGAGCGCACCTGGATGTTGTGGGACACGCCCGGTACACCGGGGCGCAGGCAGCACATGCCGCGCACCACCAGGTCGATCTTCACCCCGGCCTGGCTGGCCTTGTAGAGGGCGCGGATGACCTTGGCATCGGTGAGACCGTTGACCTTGGCCATGATCTGCGCCGGCCGTCCCTCGCTGGCCGCCAACGCTTCGCGGTTGATCATCTCCAGCAGGTTCTTCTTCAGGGTAAAAGGCGCGTGCAACAGCTTCTTCATGCGCAAGGTTTTGCCCATGCCGATCAGCTGGTTGAACAGCTTGTGCACGTCCTCGGTGAGGGCCACATCGGCGGTCAGCAGGCTGTAGTCGGTGTACAGCTTGGCGTTGCCGGCGTGGTAGTTGCCGGTGCCCAGGTGGGCATAGCGGCGCAGCTCGCCGTTCTCGCGGCGCAGGATCAGCATCATCTTGGCGTGGGTCTTAAAGCCCACCACGCCATAGATGACCACGGCGCCGGCCTGCTGCAGGCGGCTGGCCAGCTGCAGGTTGGACTCCTCGTCGAAGCGCGCGCGCAATTCGATGACCGCCGTCACCTCCTTGCCACTGCGTGCCGCGTCCACCAGGGCGTCGACGATCTCGGAGTTGGCGCCGCTGCGGTAGAGCGTCTGCTTGATCGCCAGGACGTTGGGGTCCTTGGCAGCCTGGCGCATCAGGTCGATCACCGGGGTGAAGGACTCGAAGGGGTGCAGCAGCAGCACATCGAGCTTGCCCAGCACGTTGAAGAGGTTGTCCTTCTTCTGCAGCAGCTTGGGAATGGTCGGCGTGAAGGGAGCGCTCTGCAATTCCGGATGGCTGTCCAGCCCGGTGATGGAGAACAACCGGGTCAGGTTGACCGGGCCGTTGACCTTGTACAGCTCGCTCTCGCCCAGATTGAACTGCTTGAGCAGGTAGTCGGTGAGGTGTTTCGGGCAGATGTCCACCACCTCGACCCGCACCGCATCGCCGTAGCGACGGGAGAACAGCTCGCCGCGCAGGGCACGCGCCAGGTCTTCGACATCCTCGGTGTCCACCGAGAGATCGGCGTTGCGGGTCAGGCGGAACTGGAAGCAGCCCTTGACCTTCATGCCGGGGAAGAGATCGTCGGCGTGGGCGTGGATCATCGAGGACAGGAAGACGTAGTTGTCTCCGGGGCCCGCGACCTCCTCCGGCACCCGGATGATCCGCGGCAGCAGGCGTGGCGCCGGGATGATGGCCAGACCCGAGTCGCGACCAAAGGCGTCCATGCCCTCCAGCTCGACGATGAAGTTGAGGCTCTTGTTCACCAGCAGCGGGAAGGGATGGGTCGGGTCCAGGCCGATGGGGGTGATGATGGGCGCGATCTCGTCGCGGAAGAACTTGCGCACCCAGGCCTTGATCTTGACGTCCCAGTAACGACGGCGGATGAAGCGAATCCGCTGCTCGGCCAGGGCCGGCAAGAGGACATCGTTGAGGATGGCGTACTGCCGGTCCACCTGGCCGTGGACGATGTCGCTGATGCGCGCCAGCGCCTGGTGCGGCAGCAGGCCATCGGCCCCGGCCTGCTCGCGGGCGAAGGCGATCTGCTTCTTCAAGCCCGCCACGCGGATCTCGAAGAATTCGTCCAGGTTGCTGGAAAAGATCAGCAGGAACTTGAGGCGCTCGAGTAGCGGATAGGATTCGTCGAGAGCCTGCTCCAGCACGCGGATATTGAACTGCAGCTGCGACAGCTCGCGATGGATGTAGAGGCTGCTGTCGTCCACGTTGGCCGCCGGCACGCTGGGCGCGGCAGGCACCTCGAGCACGGGCGCGGACGGCTGCGCCTCGACGTCTGTCGCGATCGCCTCCTCCGGCGTCTCCAGAGACTCGGCAGTGACGGGCTGTTGCAGATCGGTTTCGACGAAACCCTGGCTACTCATTGAAGCTCCTTAGGAACGCGAAGGCCCCTGGCGAAGTTGTTGGGCGGCGCGTTTGGCGAAATAGGTGAGGATGCCGTTGGCCCCGGCCCGCTTGAAGGCCAGGAGCGATTCGAGGATCACGGCGTCGGACAGCCAGCCGTTCTGGATCGCGGCCATGTGCATGGCGTACTCGCCGCTCACCTGGTACACGAAGGTCGGCACGCGGAATTCCTCGCGGACCCGGCGGACGATGTCCAGGTAGGGCATGCCCGGCTTGACCATCACCGAGTCGGCGCCTTCGGCCAGGTCGCCGGCGATCTCGTGCAGGGCCTCGTCGCTGTTGCCCGGATCCATCTGGTAGGTGGCCTTGTTGCCCTTGCCCAGATTGGCGGCCGAGCCGACGGCGTCGCGGAACGGCCCATAGTAGGCGCTGGCGTACTTGGCCGAGTAGGCCATGATCTGCACGTTGTGATAGCCGGCGTCTTCCAGGGCGGCGCGGATGGCGCCGATGCGACCGTCCATCATGTCCGAGGGCGCGATCACCTGGGCCCCGGCGGCGGCATGGGACAGCGCCTGCTTGACCAGCACCTCGACCGAGATGTCGTTGAGCACGTAGCCGCGCTCGTCGAGGATGCCGTCCTGGCCGTGGGTGGTGAAGGGATCCAGGGCCACGTCGGTGATCACCCCCAGTTCCGGGAAATGCTCGCGCAGGGCACGGGTGGCGCGCTGGGCGATACCGTCGGGGTTGTAGGCCTCGGCGCCGTCCAGTGACTTGCGCTCGGTGGGCGTGACCGGGAACAGCGCGACCGCGGGAATCCCCAGCGCCACCAGTTCGGCGGCCTCTTCCAGCAGCAGGTCGATGGACAGCCGCTCCACGCCGGGCATCGAGGGAATGGCCTCGCGACGGCCTTCGCCATCGAGCACGAAGACCGGCAGGATCAGGTCATCCACCGTCAGCACATGCTCGCGCATCAGGCGACGGGAAAACTCGTCGCGGCGCTGACGGCGCATGCGAGTGGCAGGGTAGCTACGGTTGATGGGGGTAAAACTCACGATCGACTCCCAGACCCGGATCACGGGTCAGTGTGATGGGTTATAGGCCACAATCATGACCGATTGGTAACAGCAGATGACAATATGGTGTGCCTATAGGTGCTATCCAAGGCAGACGCCGGCTGGACCCGGCGTGACACAGGGTCGCAGTGAAATCCCTGCCTGACCGCCTGGCACCCGGCGGACGGAAGTCCGTCACACTTTCTTTCCAGACGCCAACCGGGGTAGGCTGCGCCATCTTTATTCACCTCGTGTAGCGCCGAATGCTCCAACAATTCCTCCACGATTTCGGCTATTTCGCCCTTTTTCTCGGCACCTTTTTCGAGGGCGAAACCATTCTGGTACTGGCCGGTTTCCTGGCCTTCCGCGACTACATGAACATCCAGACCGTCATCCTGGTCGCCTTCTGCGGCAGCTATGCCGGCGATCAGCTCTGGTACTTCCTCGGCCGGCGCCATGGGCGCAAGCTGCTGGCGCGCAAACCCAAGTGGGAAGCCGCCGGCGAAAAGGCGCTGGCGCACATCCGGCGCCATCCGGATCTCTGGGTGCTGAGCTTTCGCTTCGTCTACGGCCTGCGCACGGTGATGCCGGTGGCGATCGGCCTGTCGGGCTATCCGCCGGCGCGCTACCTGATCCTCAACGGCATCGGCGCCATCGTCTGGGCCACGGTGCTGGGTTATGCCGCCTTTCACTTCGGCGCCGTCCTCGAAGGAGTGCTGGGCAATCTCAAGCGGTATGAACTGATGGTGCTGGGCGGTCTGGTGGTGATCGGCCTGCTGCTCTGGCTGTGGCGCCGCAGCCGCACGCCCAAGGCCTGACGGCAGGCAGCCCCCTAACCGGTACGTCCATCGAACGAATTAAAGGCCCGGCTACCGCTGCCGATGCCCTGAGCATCAACCTCTCCCGAAACCTCGTGTGCACGCTGGCGATAGAGCATGCTGAACTTCTCCACCCTGCTGCCTCCCGGCCATCAGATCCTGGCCGCCAACGAGTACGAAAGCCTGCTCGTGGTCCTGGCGTACCTGATCGCCAGCGCCGCCGGCTACACCGCCCTGGCCATGGCCGACTGGGTGACCAACAGTCGCTCCCGCCGCGGCAGCGAGCTGGCCAAGCTGATCGGCGCCGTCGCCCTGGGCGGGGGCATCTGGTCGATGCACTTCCTGGCCATGCTGTCGTTCAAGATCGGCATCCATGTGCACTATGCGCCGCTGCAGACCCTGGCCTCGCTGCTGATCGCCATCGTGGTGTCCTATACGGTCATGCACCTGATCGGGCGCGAGTCCCTGACCGCACCGCAGTACCTGCTCGCGGCCCTGGCCGCCGGCCTGGGCATCGCGACCATGCACTACACCGGCATGCTGGCCATGCAGTCGGTCGCCATACAGCTCTATGATCCGCTGCTGGTGGTGGTCTCGGTGGTGGTCGCCAGCCTGGCCTCCCTGGGCGCCCTGCTGCTGGCCTTCCGCCTGCGCGGCAGGACCGGCCTCAGGACCCTCTGGCTGCGCCTGCTGGGGAGCCTGGTCCTGGGTTTCGCCATCGTCTCCATGCACTTCACCGGCATGGCCGCCCTCACCCTCGCCGTGCCCATCGGCTTCGAACCCGACGGCCTGGCGGAAGTGAATCAGCACCTGGAGCTGGGCATGGGCATCGCCCTCGGCACCCTGTTCATCATCATGGTCGGCCTGCTCGCCGCCTGGGCCGGCGAACGCTTCAATGCCCAGCGCCTGCGGCTGGAGCGGGTCTCGACCACCCTCGATCAGATCACCCTGCACGATCCCCTCACCCACCTGCTCAACGGCGGCAGCTTCATCCAGACCGTCGACCGCGCCATCGGCCAGGCACGCACCGGAGAGCAGTTCGCCCTGCTGATGCTGGATATCGATCACTTCAAACGCATCAACGACAGCCTCGGCCACGCCCTCGGCGATGAATTGCTGATCCAGATGGCGCAGCGGATCCGTGCGGTGCTCGACAACGACCTGCCGCTGGCCCGCTATGCCGGCGACGAATTCAGCCTGCTGCTGCCGCTCGGCCAGCGCGGCGACAGCCAGCCCCTGGCCATGCGCCTGCTGGAGCAGTTGCGCCCGCCCTTCGAACTGGCCGGGCAGCGCATCGCCATGACCTTCAGCCTGGGTATCGCCCACTATCCCCAGGACGGCGCCAACGCCGGCCAGTTGCTGCGCAGTGCGGGCCTTGCGGTTGGCCACTGCAAGCGCAGCGGACGCAATCGCAGCCAGAGATTCACCACCGACCTCCAACGCGATGCCGACGACCTGCTCAGCCTGGAGATGGACCTGCGCCATGCGCTGGCCCAGGGTGGCCTGCATGTGGCCTATCAGCCCATCGTCGATCCGGACGGTGCTGCGGTGGCCCTGGAAGCGCTGGTGCGCTGGCAGCATCCGGTCCTGGGCCCACTGAGCCCCGAACGCTTCGTGCGCGTCGCCGAGGAAACCGGACTGATCGCCGACCTGGATGGCTGGGTCATGCGCCAGGCCTGCGCCGATCTCGCCCAGCTGCACCGTGAGGGTCATGCGGAGCTGCGCGTTTCGGTGAATTGCTCGGCACTGAATCTGAGCGATCGCCTGCTGCCCCAAGCCATCGCCCGGGCCTTGCAGGCCGAGGACCTGCCGGCGTCGGCGCTGATCCTCGAGGTGACCGAGAACGCCCTGATGCACAGTCTCAACGTGGCCGTCGAGGTACTCGGCGAGATCCGTACCCTGGGCGTGCGGGTGTCCATCGACGACTTCGGCAGCGGCTATTCATCGCTGGCCTATCTGAGCCGGCTGCCGGTGGATTCGCTCAAGGTCGATCGCGCCTTCGTCCGCACCATTCCCAAGCAGAGCAACGACATGGCCATCGCCGCGGCGATCATCGCCATGGCGCACAAGCTGGGCCTCAACGTGGTCGCCGAAGGGGTGGAAACCAACGAGCAACGCCAGTTCCTGCAGGCCAACGGCTGCAACTTCATGCAGGGCTATCTGTTCGGCCGGCCCATGCCGTTGCCGCAACTGCGCACCTGGCTGCAGCAACCCGCCCTCGCGGCCGTCCCGGCCTAGGCGAGGCTCCGTGCCTAGCCAGCAGCGCTGCGCTGGAGGCGAGTGAGCAGCCGATCCAGGGCATTGGCGAAGGCCTGGCGATCACGTTCGCCGTAGCCGGCCTGGCCGCCGCCCATCTGGCCCTGGTCGCGTAGATCAGTCATCAGATTGCGCATGGCCAGGCGCTGGCCCATGTTGCGCTCGTCGAATTCCTGACCACGCGGATCGAGGGCGACCACGCCCTTCTTCACCAGCCGGTCGGCCAGGGGAATGTCGCTGCAGATCACCAGGTCACCGGGCTGCGCCTGCTCGACCAGATGGTCGTCGGCGGCGTCGGGGCCACTGGGCACCACCACCAGGCGCACACAAGCGAAGGGCGGCTTGATCTGTGGCTGGCCAGCCACCAGCACCACCTCCAGCTTGCGCTTGAGGGCGAATTTGCAGACCAGCTCCTTGGCGGCGCGCGGACAGGCATCGGCATCGATCCACAGGATCACGGGGATTTCTCCGGCAAAAGCCCAGGATACCGCGCCGCAGCGGCGCACCCCAGCGTGGCGGCGCGGTCCGACAGGGATAGCGATCTGACTGGAGTCTCCCATGACCTTCTGGCAACGCCTGGAGCAGCCCGCCCAGGTCCTGGTGTATGGCGCCACCGGCGGCCTCGGTCTGGCCCTGTGCGACCAGTTGCTGGCCCGCGACGACGTCGCGCGGGTCTGGGCCTGCGCCCGTCAGGCCGAGGGGCATGCCGGTCTGGCCGCGCTGGAGCGGCGCCATGGCCCGCGGCTGCGCCGCCTCGATGTCGATCCGCTGGCCGAGCCCGAGCTGGCGGCCCGCCTGGCTGACGAGACGCCCCGCCTGGACCTGCTGCTGTGCGCCTCGGGTCTGTTGCAGGGCACACGGGCGCGCGCCGAAAAGAGTCTGGCGCAGGTGGACCAGGCCGGACTGCTGGAAAGCTATCTGGCCAATGCCGTGCTGCCGCTGCTGCTGATCCGCCAGCTGACTCCGCTGCTCAAGGGCCAGCACCCCTGTCAGATCGCCGCGCTCTCGGCGCGGGTCGGCTCCATCGGCGACAACCAGCTGGGCGGCTGGTATGGCTACCGGATGGCCAAGGCCGCACTCAACCAGGGCCTGCGCTGCGCCAGCATCGAACTTGCCCGGCTCAATCCGCAGAGCTGCGTGCTGGCCCTGCACCCTGGCACCACCGACACAGCGCTGTCCCGGCCCTTCCAGGCCCGGGTACCGGCCGACAAGCTGTTCACCCCAGCCTATGCGGCAGCACGGCTGCTGGAGGTGCTGGCCGCACGAACGCCGGCCGAGACCGGCAGCTTCTGGGACTGGCAGGGCCAGTCGGTGGTCTGGTAGCGCCCGGCTTCAGACCGCGGCGCGGCGCACCGTGGACAGCAACGCCGCCGCGGCGAGGAACAGGCTGGCGAATACCCGGTTGGTGATGCGCTGCTGTCTTGGCGTGCGCAGCAGGGTCAGCACCCGCGCGGCCAGACCGGTGTAGCCGGCCATCACGATCAGGTCGACGGTGACCATGGTCACCCCGATGAGCAGATACTGCGCAGCCAGGGGCGCGTGGGGATCGACGAATTGCGGCAACACCGCGAGCAGGAAGATCAGTGCCTTGGGATTGCTCACGTTGACCAGGAAGCCGCGCATGACCAGGGCGCCGATTCGCGGCGGCAGACGTTCGCCGACCAGCTGCTCACCCAGGTCCAGCGGCGCGGCGCGCCATTGGCGGATGGCCAGGTAGGCGAGATAGGCCACGCCGAACCACTTGATCAGGGTAAAGGCCAGCTGCGAGGTCGCCAGCAAGGCGCCGACGCCCACGGCGACCACGGCGATCTGCAGCGCCAGGCCCAGCTGCAGGCCCAGCGCCGTCCAGTAGCCACGCCGGAAACCGTGGTTGACGCCTGCGCTCATGGAGGCAACGGCGCCCGCCCCCGGCGAGAGGCTGATCATCCAGCAGGCAATGAAGAAACCGGTCCAGACCTGCAGACTCATGAATTCACCTGTCGAGATGGAAATCGAAGGAGCCATCGGCATCGCGCCAGCGGCGGACCGACTTCTGGAAGAACTGGGTATTGGGGATCTGCACCAGGGTGGCTTCCTGGTTGTCGTCCAGTTCCTGCAGGGTCACGAAGAGCATGTTGATGGCCACCACCCGACCCTTGATGCCCGGCTTGTCCGACGCGTCCAGCACCTCGATGCGATCGCCCAGGCGAAAGGGGCCGACGGTAAAGATCAGTACCGCGCAGAACAGGTTGGAGAGCACGCTCCAGATGGCGAAGAAGGCCACCGCGGCCACCGCGACGAAACCGGAAATGGCCGTCCAGAGCACCGCTGCGGAGACGCCGAAGCGCTCCAGCGCCATCAGGATGGCACTGCCCATGATCAGCCAGCGCAGGACGCCGCGCAGCCCGAGGACGATCTGCGGCGGCAGCGGATAGCGTTCGCCCAGGCCGGTGACGGCGCGGGCCACGATGCGCTGCAGCACGTAGCCGAGCAGCAGCACCAGGGCCACCTGACCGGCCACCAGCAGGTAGTCGCCCCAACCCGGCAGCCAGGTGTACAGCCACTGCGTCATCAGGCCCCCTCGAGTTCGGCTTGCAGACCTTCCAGCCGCTCCAGGGCCTCCAGCCACTGCTCTTCCAGCTCGGCTTCGCGGGTCTTGGCCGTGGCCTGGTCGGCCAGCGCCTGGCGCAGCTCCTCCTTGCGGGAGGCGTCGTAGAGTCCGCTGTCACCCAGGCGGGCTTCCAGGGTGGCGAGCCTTTCCTGCAGCTTGCCCAGCTCGACTTCCAGCTTGTCGGCGGCCTTTTTCAGCGGTGCCAGCTGCTGGCGCAGGGCGGCGGCGGCCTGGCGCTGGGCCTTGCGATCGGTCTTGTCGACCGCCGCGTCGCCGTCCGACACGGGCTCCTGCCGGGCGCGGAAATCCACCAGCCAGCGACTGTAGTCGTCCAGGTCGCCGTCGAAGGCCTGCACCTTGCCATCGGCCACCAGCAGGAATTCGTCGGTGGTGCTCTTGAGCAGATGGCGATCGTGGGAGACCACCAGCACCGCCCCGGCGAATTCCTGCAGCGCCAGGGTCAGCGCCAGGCGCATGTCCAGGTCCAGGTGGTTGGTGGGTTCGTCCAGCAGCAGCAGGTTGGGCTTCTGCCAGGCGATCAGCGCCAGCGCCAGCCGGGCCTTCTCGCCACCGGAGAAATTCAGCACCACCTCGTCGCAGCGCGGACCGCGGAAGTCGAAGCCGCCGAGGAAGTCACGCAGACCCTGCTCGCGCTCGCCGGGGGCGATGCGCTGCAGGTGCAGCAGCGGACTGGCCTTGGCGTCCAGGGAATCGAGCTGGTGCTGGGCGAAGTAGCCGATGGCCAGGTTCTCGCCGCGCTGCAGGCGGCCGCCAAGGGGTTCCAGCTCGGCGGCCAGGGTCTTGATCAGGGTCGACTTGCCGGCGCCGTTGGGGCCGAGCAGACCGATGCGCGCACCCGGCGTCAGCTGCAGCTTGACCGGGTGCAGGACGGTGGTCTCGCCATAGCCGAGCCGGCCTTCGGCGAGATCGAGCAGCGGGCTGGACAGCTTGTCCGCCTCGCGGAAGACGAATTCGAAGGGCGAGTCGACATGGGCCGGCGCCAGCTCTTCCAGGCGTTCCAGGGCCTTGATCCGGCTCTGTGCCTGGCGCGCCTTGGTGGCCTGGGCCTTGAAGCGGGCGATGTACTTCTCCATGTGGGCGCGCTGGGCCTGCTGCTTGTCATAGGCCTGCTGCTGCTGCGCCAGGCGTTCGGCGCGGGTGCGCTCGAAGCTGGAATAGCCGCCGCGATAGAGCACCAACTTCTGCTGGTCCAGGTGCACCACGTGATCGACCACGGCATCGAGGAAGTCGCGGTCGTGGGAGATCAGGATCAGGGTGCCGGGATAGCCCTTGAGCCAGTCTTCCAGCCAGAGGATGGCGTCCAGATCCAGGTGGTTGGTGGGTTCGTCGAGCAGCAGCAGGTCCGAAGGGCACATCAGCGCCTGGGCCAGGTTCAGGCGCATCCGCCAGCCACCGGAGAAATCGCCGACCTGGCGTTCCATCTGCGCGGCGGTGAAGCCCAGACCGGCCAGCAGCTTGCGCGCCCGGGCATCGGCGGTATAGCCGTCGGCGGCCTCGAAGTCGGCGTGCAGCCGACCCAGGGCGTTACCGTCCTGGGCCGCTTCGGCGGCTGCCAGCTCGCGCTGGATGCGGCGCAAGTCGATGTCGCCATCCAGCACATAGTCCACCGCCAGCCGCTCCAGGGTGTCCACCTCCTGGCGCATGTGGGCGATGCGCCAGGCCGCCGGGATGTGGCAGTCGCCGGCGTCGGCACCGAGCTGGCCGCGCAGCAGGGCGAAAAGACTGGATTTGCCGGCACCATTGGCACCGATAAGACCGGCTTTCTGGCCGGGATGCAGGGTCAGCTCAGCGCTTTCGAGCAGACGCTGGGGGCCACGCTGTAGAGTAAGGTTCTGTAGTCGGATCATGGCGGCGGAGTGTAGCAGCTCCACCACCCACGAACGGGGAGGCGGACATGCAAGAGGACCTGTGGGAATTCGCGTTGGCAGTATACGCCCGGCCCGGCGTGGAAGGCGCCTGTTTGCGTCTGCAGGAGGCTGGCGCCGATGTCTGCCTGGTGCTGACGGCGCTCTGGCTGGATCGGCGCGCCTGCGCCCGCGACAGTGACGGCCTGACGCGGCTGCAGCGCGCCTCGCAGCACTGGCAGGACACGGTGGTGCGTCCACTGCGCCAGCTACGGCAGGCCTGGAAGGCCGCGTCCGGCGCGGACGAAAGCCTGGCGGCACTGCGCGAGCAGCTCAAGGGACTGGAATTGGCGGCGGAACGCGAACAGCTCGCGCGTCTGGCGCGACTCGCGGGCCATTGGCCGTGCCGCGAGTCAGAGGATCACGGGGACTGGCTGCACGCGCTGGCGCCGCGCGAGGCAGCCGCAGCGGACCTCGACCTGCTGGCCGAGGCGGCGCGGATGATCCGCGTCTAGACCGAAGCCAGACGCGGCTGCTGGTGCGAGGTGTGCAGCACCTCGATGAGGCAGTCTTCCAGCTCGAAGCGCTCGCGCAGGGTTTCGCCCAGCAGCTTGAGTTCGATGGTCAGCAGACCCGGGTCCCGGTAGGCCCCGCGCTCGAATCTGTCGTTGAAGTTCAGGGCGGCGTCGGTCAGCGCCTGCAGGCGCGGATAGACGCTGTCGGCGAACTCGATGGCGCGCTCGTCCTGGAATTCGCGGGCTTCGGCCACCAGTTGCTCGTAGATCTCGAAATGCGCGGTGGACATGTAGTCGACCAGCATGTCGCAGAGTCGCTCCAGTTCACCGACCTCGCGCACCGGACCCAGCAGGGGCTCCATGTCCAGGGTTTCGTAGGCGGTCACCAGCTCGCGGCGGGCAATCAGCCAGCGGTCGATCAGCTGGTGGACCCCACCCCAGCGTTCCTGGGCATTGCGGCAGGTTTCTAGCATGACGGCAGCTCTCTATACGGGCGAGACGGTCCGGGCGCAGGCGCCCGGGGGTTATCAGGAACTATACCGACATCGTCTCGCCAGGCGAGTGCCGTTGCTCGGAGAAAGGCCAAAGTGGCGTTTCAGAAGTTAACCACACAGTTTTGGCGGCGCTTCTTGTCCGCAGCGGCGGACCGTCTTGGACGTCGTTGCCCCTCCCGCCACAGCCCTGCCATGACTCGTCCGGCACCCGGCCCACTCGGGGCGCCGAACCGAACGAAACTCACTCGCCCATTCTTGCGCGAACGTCAGAAACACCACACTAGCGACGGCGAAAGACCTTGACCAGGCTCAGGGCCATGAGCAGCACGAAGGCCAGCAGGCTCCATTCCGGGATGCTCAGACCGAACAGCGTCCAGTTGACCTCGGCGCAGTCGGCGGTGCCATGCAGGACCAGGCGGATGATCTCCTGGAAGGGCAGCGCCTGCATCATGTAGTCCAGGCTCGGCAGACAGGCTGCCAGCTCCTCCGCCGGGACCGTCTGCAGATAGACCTGGCGGCCGGCGGTGGCGGCACCGGCCGCGGCCAGCAGCAGCAGGACCACGCCATAGATGCGCCGCCCACGCTTGCCCGGTGCCTGGATGCCGGCGATCAGCGCCACCACCCCGACCAGGATGAAGAAGATCCGTTGCATGACGCACAGCGGGCACGGCTCGAGGCCGACCACGTGTTCGAGATAGAGACCGACGCCCATGAGCACCGCGCAGGTGGCGGCCATGAACAGGAAGATGAAGCGGGGACTAGTCACGGACGCGCCGTCTCCAACAGGGAATTGGGACGTTACGGTAGTGAAAGCCCGGGCACCTTTCAAGGACCCGGGCAGACGAGGTGCGCCGTCAGACCCTGGGCGTCGGCAGCGAAGGGGCGTCGGACTCGCGCCATTGGCTCTGCAGGAGCTGCTGGCTGCGGTTCACATCGCCCAGCTGGATGGCCACCCGGGCCAGTTCACCGGCGGTGACCGCGGACGGCCGCTGCGCCAGGCTGCGCTCCAGATATTCGCGCGCCTTGCCCCACAGCTGGTTGTTCATGCACAGCCGGCCCAAGGCCAGCAGCAGCACCGCGTCCTGGGGTCGGTCCTTGAGCCAACCCTCGGCATGGTGCAGCGGACGACTGGCGTCACGCGGGCGCAGCTGGCCATAGAGCTCCACCAGGCGCTCGTCCCACTGGCGATTGAGGGTAATGTGCAGCACCTCCTCGGCCAGATCGTCGCGGCCGATGGCGCGCAGCTGACGGGCATAGGCCAGTACCACCGCAGCATCGCCCTTGAGCGCCGTGGGCACCTGTTGCCACTGGGCATCCACCGCCGATTCCGCGCCCTGGGCGGGAACCTCATCGAGGGTGGCGATCCAGACCTTGCGTTCCAGATCATCCTGCTCCTGGGGCCGCAGCACCTGCTGCTTGCGCAATTGCGGCAGCAGGGCGATCAGCGCCGGCCAGTCGCGCAGGGTCACCTGCAGGCGCTGCAGTTGCAGCAGCACCTCGCCATTCTTCGGATACTTGGCCTGCAACGGCGCCAGGCTGTCGCGGGCTTCCAGGTATTGGCCCCGGTCAATCTGCAGCCGCGCCTGTTGCAGGCCGATGGCCAGCTCGGCCTGGGGCTCGCGCTCGCGGGCCTGGCGCAGCAGGCGATCCCGTTCTTCCAGGTCACCCAGCTCGTTGGCGGCGCGGGCAGCACCCAGCAGCACGAACAGCGGCTGGTCGGCGTGCTCGGCGGCGCCTTTCAGATGCTTGAGGGCACCGCTCCAGTTGCCTTCGGCCAGTTCCAGCTGCCCCTTGTGGCGAGCCTGCTCCAGGCGGCGCTGGCGATTGTGCCGCGACCAGGGATTGAGCACCTTGCCGGTCAGACCCAGGGCACCCAGCACCAGCTTGAGGATGTAGAGCGCCAGCCAGGCGGCCACCAGCATGGCCAGGAAGGCCCAGAGACTCGATTCGTAGCGGAAGTTGCTGTAGGACAGCAGGACGTAGCCCGGCTCCTTGGCCAGCACCACGGCGACGCCCAGGCCGACAAGCAGGGCGAACAGGAACAGCAGGTACAGGCGCTTCATGGGCGATTCTCCTGAGCCGCGCCGGCGGCGGCATTGTTCGGCTGGATTTGCTGACGCTGAGCGATGTAGGCCTGCAGCGCGGTCAGGGCCGGGGTCAGGTCAGGCGCTTCGAAGGTGACCGGACGCTCGGCCAGCTCCTGCAGACGCAGCTTGACCGCACGGCTGTCGGGATTCTGGTTGTTGAAGTGCGCGGCGAGGACGTCTTCGGCCTGCTCGATGGAGAGCCGATAGACCTCCTGATTGCCGTTGAGCACGGCCCACTGCGCCTGCTCCAGCGCCAGGCTCATGGCCAGGCGCACCTGGGCGAGGGACTCCTCGGCCAGCAGCGGACGGATCGGCTGATCGGCGGAAAAGTCGATGCGGAAGTAGCTGGAGATGCGCTGGCGGAAATCCTGCCACCATTGCTGCAACGCATTGCTCGGCGGGACCGCGGCCTTTTCCACGCCGGGCTGGTCGGCCACCGTGGTGGAGAAGCGTGGCGGCAGGGGCTCCAGGCTCTGCACCTGGTTACGCAGCGAGGCCAGCTGGACGAACTGCCCGGTACGATCCAGATCGGGCAACTGGCGCAGGGTCTGCTGGGCATTGGCCACCTGCTGACGCGCGTTGAAGGCGGCCGGATCGTTTTGCGCCTTGAGGATGTCATCGACGCCCTGCAGCAGATTCTGGGCACTGGGCACATCCTGTAGCGCGGTCATGCGCAGAGTGGCCATGCGCAGCAGGTGCTCGGCCTCGGTCAGGCGCCAGGCCTGGCGACTCTGGCCGACCACCTCCTTGAACTGCTCGGCGAGGTGCTGCTGGTCACCCTGCAGCTCGGCCAGCTGACGGCGGCGCTCTTCAAGTTCGTTGGCCGAGGGCAGGCGGCCCAGATCGGCACTCAACGCCTGGTTGCGGTTTTCCAGCTGGCGCAGCTGGCTGCGCAGATCCTCGGCCTGGGCGGCCTGGCTCTGCTCGGCCTGACGCACCTGCTGCAGTTGCCAGACGCTCCAGCCGCCGACGCCCAGGCCACCGGCGGCTACCAGCAGGGCCAGCAGCGCCAGGCCGGACGTCTTGCCCGAGCCCTTGCGACGCACGCCTGCCGGTGGCGGTGATGGCGGCGGCGAGGCAGGGGTCACGACTGGATCGGGGGAGACGTCTTCGGCGCGGGGGGCTTGAGTTTCGCTCACGGGAATTCCTTGTAGGGTCAATCCGGATGGTGATGGGCAAGCGCGGCGATCAAGGCACTGGCGCTGGCGCCCTGGCACTCGATGATGAGTTCGCAGCCGCTGGCGCGAGCCAGTTCGGCAACACGGGCGCTGGGTACCAGCAGGGGATAACGGCGCACCGCGGGCCAATCCGCACCCGCACAGGCCTGCAGATGCGCGAAACCCTGCCCACTGCTGACCATGATGGCATTCAGGCGTTCCGCTGCCAGGGTCTCTAGGACCTGCCCTGCGGGGTACTGCGGGCACTGGCGGCGATAGAGTTCGAGCACCTCGACGCGGGCGCCGCGGGCGGTGAGGGTTTCGACCAGCAGGTCGCGGCCGCCCTCGCCGCGCAGAAGCAGCACCTCGGGCTCCGGGCGCTGCAGGGCTTCCTGCAAGGCCGGCAGCGCCAGCAGGCCTTCGCTGTCCTCACGCTGGGGGTGGTGCACCAGCAGCCCATAGTCTTCGAGCACGGCGGCGGTGGCCGCACCTACGGCGAACCAGGCCTGCAGCGGCGGTTGCGGCCAGTACTGATCGAGGGCGGCAAGACCCAGACGAGCCGCCGGTTTGCTCACCACCAGTACGGCGGCATAGCGATCGAGATCGAGCCAGAGCGAGCGCTGTGCGGGCGTTTCCGCCAGCGGCTGCAAGTCCAGCAAGGGCAGGCTGGCAGTGGCGATGCCCGCCTGGGCCAGGGCGGCGGCGAGCGGTGGATTCTCCTCCGCCGGCCGGGTCAGCAGCAGCCGCCAGCCGCTCATGATGCGCCGCTGGTCCCGTAGACGGCATCGAGGATGTCCTGGGCGCCCTGGGCGAGCAGGTCCTCGGCCACCGCCACGCCAAGGGTGGCGGGATCGTTCAGCGGGCCGCGGGCCTCGGCGCGCAGCAGCAGGCCGCCATCGGGCTGGCCGACCAGACCGCGCAGCCAGAGCAACTCGCCCTGCTGCACGGCATAGCAGGCGATAGGCACCTGGCAGCCGCCATTGAGACGGCGATTCAGGGCGCGCTCGGCAGCGACCCGGCGTTCGGTGTCGAAATGGTGCAGGGGTTCGAGCAGCGCATGGACCTCGGCATCGTCGGTCCGGCACTCGATGCCCACGGCGCCCTGGCCACCTGCCGGCAGGCTGTCCTCGACAGTCAGGTATTCACGGATGCGCGCGGCGAAGCCCAGGCGGATCAGTCCGGCGGCGGCCAGGATGATGGCGTCGTAGTTGTCGGCATCGAGCTTGGCCAGCCGGGTATTGACGTTGCCGCGCAGGAAGCGGATCTCGAGATCCGGGCGCAGGGCCAGCAACTGGGCCTGGCGCCTCAGGCTGGACGTCCCCACCACGCTGCCCCGGGGCAATTCGGCAAGACCGCTGTAGCGATTGGAGACAAAGGCATCGCGCGGGTCTTCCCGCTCGCAGATGGCGTACAGGCCGAGGCCTGCAGGAAACTCCATGGGGACATCCTTCATGGAGTGCACGGCGATGTCGGCGCTGCCGTCGAGCAGGGCGTTTTCCAGTTCCTTGACGAACAGGCCCTTGCCACCGATCTTGGCCAGCGGCGCATCGAGCAGCTTGTCTCCACGACTGATCATCGGCAGCAGGCTTACCCGCAGACCCGGATGCACCGCTTCGAGGCGATCTTTGACAAAGTTGGCTTGCCAGAGCGCCAGGGCACTCTGGCGCGTGGCGATACGAATTTCGCGGGGCATGGGCATTACCGGCACGTCAGGACGTCAGATTGCCGGCCATGATAGCAAATCGACCGGCGCCGCTTTCGCGCTGCGCACCGGTCGTCGGCCCTTGAACGTGTCAGATGCTGTGCATCAGGCGGCGCACACCGGCCACATGGCGGCGGCTGACGGTCAGGGCGTCGCCGTTCATGCCCTTGAGGAACAGCTGGAAGTGACCCAGGGGCGTCCGCTGCAACCGCTCGATGCGCTCGCGGGAAACCAGCGCATTGCGATGGATGCGCACGAAGCGCTCGCCGAATTCGTCTTCCAGCGCCTTGAGCGGCTCGTCCAGCAGCACTTCGCCGCCGGAATGCCTGAGGGTCACGTACTTGTGATCGGCGATGAAGTAGACCACGTCGTCCAGCGGGATCAGCTCGATGCCCTTGCGGGTGCGCGCGCTGATGTGGCTGCGCGGACCCGGGCCTCCACTGGCCGGCGGCTTGGTCAGGGCAGCCAGCTGCATCCGGTTGGGACGCTGGGCCTTGCTCAGCGCAGCGGCCAGGTCTTCCTGCCGCACCGGCTTGACCAGATAGCCCACGGCGCTGACCTGGAAGGCGTCGAGCGCGTATTCGTCGTGGGCGGTCACGAAGATCACCGCGGGCGGCGATTCGCGCTCGCAGAGTCGCGCGGCCACCTGCAGGCCGTCCAGACCCGGCATGCGGATGTCGAGCAGGACGATGTCAGGCTTGAGGTTTTCGACCAAAGCGAGGGCTTCCTCACCGTTGGTGGCTGTTGGCTCCAGGGCGGTATAACCGTCCAGTTGCCCCACCAGACGGGCCAGACGCTCGCGCGCCAAGGGTTCGTCATCGACGATCAGGACATTCATAAGCTCAGGCTTCCCGCATGAGTCGCTCGCATGGATAGCGAAGAGACGTTGTATGCCGCTGGTCGCGGCGTTCGATTTTGAGACTCGCAGCTGGTCCGAAAAGTGCCGTCAATCGCGCCTCGATATTGCTTAAAGCTTGACGGGTGCCCTTGGGTGGGCGTGGCTGCTGCTCCACCTCCGGGTCATAGGGATTGCTGATGACCAGTTCGAAGACCCCGTCCCGGTAGGTGGCGAAGATGGTCACCAGGCCGCCTTCGATGCGCGGCGCGACGCCATAGATCAGGGCGTTTTCCAGCAGCGGCTGCAGCGTCAGCTGGGGAATCGGCAGGTCCGCCGGCACTCCGTCCACGTCCCACTGCAGCTGCAGGCGATCGCCCAGGCGCAGGCGCTCGATCTCCAGATAACGCCGCGACAGTTCCAGCTCCTCGGACCAGCGTACCCGGCTGCCCGGCTGGGCCAGGCTGGCGCGAAACAGCGCCGACAGGTCCAGCACCGCACGTTCGGCCTTGTCGGCGTCCAGGGCGACCAGGCTGGCGATGCTGTTCAGGCTGTTGAACAGGAAATGCGGGCGGATGCGCGCCTGCAGCGACTCGATGCGCGCCTGCAATTCGGCCTGCTGCTGGCGGCGCCACTGGCTCTGCAGCCAGAAGTAGCGCAGCAGCAGCATGGACATGATCAGGGCGATCAGCGCGTGCCTCATGTACAGCCGCACCTCGCCGACCCGCTGCAGCGGTCCGGCCAGCTGCAGCCAGTCGGCCACCAGGGTGCAGAGCAGCGTCAGGGCCACCACGATGGCGCAGCAGAAGCCGCCCGCCACCACCGGTCGATGGCGTGCCAGCCAGGGCCGCAGGCGACAGAGCAGCGCCGCCGACAGCAGCACGATCCACTGCACGAACAGCGACACCAGCGCCAGGCGGATCCAGTTGAACTGCAGGGTGAAGGGCTCTGCCAGCACCAGGACGAGCACCAGCAGCTCGGCCAGCACCACCAGCACGAGCAGGGCTTCCGGTTCGCAGAGCGCCGGGACGAAGAAGTCGTCGACCTTGACCGGTCGGGGAGTTTTGCGGCGTTCGAGTATCATGGAGGCAGTGTGGGTCAGATACCACTCGTCGGCAAGTCGGCTCCGTTGAATCGGGCCGGCGCCCGCTCGGGACTGCTATCATCGGCCCCTTCTCACCCTTACCGACAAGCCCAGCAGCAGGCCGATCCATGAGCAGCGAAAAAACCAACCAGTCCTGGGGCGGACGCTTCAGCGAACCCGTCGACGCCTTCGTCGCCCGCTTCACCGCCTCGGTGGACTTCGACAAGCGCCTCTATCGCCACGATATCCTCGGCAGCCAGGCCCATGCCCGCATGCTGACCCAGGCCGGGGTGCTCAGCGAAGCCGAGCGCGACGCCATCGTCGGCGGGCTGGACGAGATCCGCGGCGAGATCGAGACCGGCACCTTCGAGTGGCGCGTCGACCTGGAAGACGTGCACATGAACATCGAGGCGCGCCTGACCGAGCGCCTGGGCGTGGTCGGCAAGAAGCTGCACACCGGACGCAGCCGCAACGACCAGGTGGCCACCGACATCCGCCTCTGGCTGCGTGACGAGATCGACGCCATCCTCGTCGAGCTCAACCGTTTGCAGGAAGGCCTGCTGCAACTGGCCGAGACCGAAGCCGATACCATCATGCCCGGCTTCACCCACCTGCAAACCGCGCAACCGGTGACCTTCGGCCACCACCTGCTGGCCTGGTTCGAGATGCTTTCCCGCGACCACGAGCGCCTGGTCGACTGCCGCAAGCGTGTCAACCGCATGCCCCTGGGCAGCGCCGCGCTGGCCGGCACCACCTACCCCATCCAGCGCCAGGTCACCTGCGAACTGCTGGGCTTCGAGGCCATTGGCGGCAATTCCCTGGACGGGGTCTCGGATCGCGACTTCGCCATCGAATTCTGCGCCGCGGCCTCCCTGGCGATGATGCACCTGTCGCGCTGCTCCGAAGAACTGGTGCTCTGGACCAGCGCCCAGTTCCAGTTCATCGACCTGCCCGACCGCTTCTGCACCGGCTCCTCGATCATGCCGCAGAAGAAGAACCCGGACGTCCCCGAGCTGGTGCGCGGCAAGACCGGCCGGGTGTTCGGCGCCCTCACCGGCCTGCTGACCCTGATGAAGGGCCAGCCGCTGGCCTACAACAAGGACAACCAGGAAGACAAGGAACCGCTGTTCGACGCCGCCGACACCCTGCGCGACTCCCTGCGGGCCTTCGCCGACATGGTCCCGGCCATCAAGCCCAGGCGCGAGATCATGCGCGAGGCGGCCCGCCGCGGCTTCTCCACCGCCACCGACCTCGCCGACTACCTGGTGCGCAAGGGCCTGCCCTTCCGTGACTGCCACGAGATCGTCGGCCACGCGGTCAAGTACGGCGTGGACAGCGGCAAGGACCTGGCCGAGATGAGCCTGGACGAACTGCGGCGCTTCAGCGACCAGATCGAGCAGGACGTCTTCGCCGTCTTGACCCTGGAAGGTTCGGTCAATGCTCGCGACCATATCGGCGGTACCGCCCCGGCCCAGGTCCGCGCCGCCGTGCAACGCGGTCGCGCGCTGCTGGCCCAGCGCTGATCCGGCCACTGCGCTGCTCGCTCGCAGCTCCGCGGGCGGGCGTGCAAGCCGCCGGCCGAAGACCCCGCCCCTGCCGCTCATCGGCAGGGCGAACGGGTGTAAGGGCTCACTCCACCGTCGAGCAGGCGCCTGAGCCGAAGACAAGGGCTCTAGGCCAGGGCTCTCTGCGCAAGGGGGCCGGAAAGCCGGTCAGACGACGGCCGACCAGCCGTTGATAGGTACGACGACTGGCGCTCAGGACTGCGACCCGGCAGCCGATACTGGAGACTTGACCAGCCGTTCGAGTCAAGTCTCATGCGCCTTTCAGCCTGTTCCATCCTGCTTTGCGGAATGTTCGCCGCGGCTTCCAGCCAGGCCGCCCTGCCACCACCGCTGCCACAGACGCTCACCTGGCATGTCCAGCTGAACGGCGTGCTGCAAAAGCCCAATCGCACCCTCTACGACATCGATCTCTATGACACCAGCAAGACGGTGATCGCCAACCTGAAGGGCAATGGGAAGACGGTGATCTGCTATTTCAGCGCCGGTACCTGGGAGGACTGGCGGCCCGACGCCGCGCTCTATCCCAAGGCCGCCCTGGGCAAGGCGCTGGACGCCTGGCCGGGCGAACGCTGGCTGGATATCCGCCGTGCCGACGTCCGCGCCTTGCTGGCCAAGCGGCTGGACCTGGCGGTGCAGAAGGGTTGCCAGGGCGTGGATCCGGACAACGTCGACGGCTTCAGCAATCCCAACGGTCTCAAGCTGACCAAGGCCCAGCAGCTGGACTTCCTCAACTGGCTGGCTGACGAGGCGCACAGGCGCAGTCTGCTGGTGGGTCTGAAGAACGCCGTGGACCTGGTGCCGAGCCTCTACGGCAAGTTCGACTTCGCCCTCAACGAGAGCTGCTACGACTACGCCGAGTGCAACGCCTACAGCTACTTCCGCACCCAGAAGAAACCGGTGATGATCATCGACTATGGCCTCTACAGCACCAAGCGCTGCAGCCAGGCCAAGACCTCGGGCTACAACCTGCAGTTCTACCCGCTGTCGCTGGCGGCGCTGGGCACCGCCTGCAAGTAGGCAGGCGCTCAGTCGAGCCCGGCCTTCTTGTGCGACCTCTGTCCCAGCGCGATCCAGTCCAGATCGCCCTCGCCCTGGGCGACGGCCTCCAGCAAGTTGTCTCTCAGGACACTGGCGAAGGGTAGCGGTACCGCCTTTTCCTGACCGGCCGCCAGGGCCAGGCCGACGTCCTTGAGTCCCAGGCTGAGCTTGAAGGCCGCCGGCGAGAACTTTCGCTCGGTCAGCAGGCGGCCGTAGTTCTGGTACACCGGCGCGGCGAACAGGGTGCTGGTGAGGATATCCAGCAGCGCCGCGGGCTCTACGCCATAGCTGCGCGCCAGGGCGGTACTTTCGCCCATGGTCTCGATGGCGCTGGCGATCATAAAGTTGCCGGCGATCTTGACCACATTGGCCTGCCGCGGCTCCGTGCCCACCGGCCAGGTCTTGCGCCCCAGGACGTCGAGCAGTGGTTGGACGCGCTGGATCGCTTCGGGCTCGCCCGCCACCACGATGTTGAGCTGGCCACTGGCGGCCACGTCGGTGCGCCCGAACACCGGCGCCGCCACATAACCCACGCCCGCCTCGGCATGGCGCGCGACCAGTTCGTCGACCAGGGCCACCGACAGGGTGGCCATGCTGACGTGGACCAGTCCGGCCCGTGCCTGCTGCAGGGCGCCGCTGTTGAGGATCACCTCGCGAGTGGCGGCGTCGTTGGCCAGGATGCTGAAGACCACCTCCACGTCGAAGGCCTCCGCCGGCGTCGCTGCCGCGCGGGCACCCTGCCCGACCAGAGCCTGGACCGGCTCCGGAGAGCGATTCCAGACCACCATCTCATGGCCCGCCTTGAGCAGATTGGCGGCCATGCCCTGGCCCATGCCACCCAGACCGATGAATCCGATACGCATAGCTTTGCCTCCTCGAGGTGCGATGGATGCCGCCGGCTACAGCCAGCGGCGAAACTTGAACCAGGCATAGGGAATCAGCGCCGAGACCACCATGGCGCCCAGCGCCAGCGGATAGCCGAAATGCCAGTCCAGCTCCGGCATGACCTTGAAGTTCATGCCGTAGATGGTGCCCACCAGGGTCGGTGGCAGGAACAGCACCGAGGCGATGGTGAACACCTTGACGATGTTGTTCTGCTCCACGCTGATCAGGCCCAGGGTGGCGTCGAGCAGAAAGCCGATCTCGCCGTTCATCTTGGCCTGGTAATCGCTCAGCGAGCGGACGTCGCGTTCCAGCGTCTTGAACCAGGTCTTGGCCGTGCCGGAGATCCAGGTGGCACCCGCGCGCCGCAGGTAGGAAACGATGCGATTGATGCCCAGCAGACTCTCGCTGAGCTGCGCCAGCAGCTGGTTGCTGCGACCGAGCTGCTTGACGATGGATTGCAGGTCGGTCTTCGGCTGCTTGGCCTGATGGGGGTCCAGGGGTTCGCGAAACACCGCCTTGGCCAGGCGATTGAGATGCGCCTGTACCGATTCGAGGATGTCGGCCACGCGGTCCACCAGGCTGTCCAGCAGCGAGGCGAAGATGACATCGCTGCGGCAGTGCTGGCTCGCCTGCTGCTGGGCCTTGCCGAGAAAGGTCTTGAAGGCGGCCAGTTCGGCGTAGCGCACCGTCACCAGCCACTCGGGCGTCAGCACGAAATTGACCACCGAGGCCTGCGGCTGATGCTCGCTGAAGCCGCTGACCACGGTGGTGGTCAGGTGCAGGGCCTGGTCGGTCTGATAGAGTCGCGAGGATTCCTCGATCTCGGCGATTTCTTCCCGGGTGGGGATGTCCATCGCCAGTGCCTGCTCCAGATAGCGCTCTTCCGCCTCACTGGGATCGAGCAGATCGACCCAGAGCAGATCCGCGGGCAGCGGGTCTCCCGGCGACAAGGGCTGCGCGACCAGCTCGTCGGCGGACAGGCGATAGCAGGTGATCATCGAGAAGACTCCAGGCCAGAATCAGGGGTCGCACTGTAACAAAAGGTATCCAGACATGATTGACCACGCCGATGACGAAGAATCCTTCGTGTCCTCCCATCTGATCGAAGCGGTGGAGAACCAGCTCGCCGCTGGCCAGCCGGATTATGTCCAGGCCGTGCTCAACAAGCTGACCCTGGTCGGCTACGAGCGCGAAGAGGCCGTGCTGCTGATGGCCCAGGCGCTGTCCTACGAAATCGCCGCCATGCTCGACGCCGATCGCCCCTTCGACGGCGCCCACTACGAGCGCCTGCTACGGGCTCTACCGGAACTGCCCGAGGTCGCGGACGACTAGGCCTCGGCCGGCTCCAGCGCCAGCAGTTCCACCTGCTGCTCCTTGCCGCCGGGTACCGGCCAGCTGAGGTGCTCGCCGGGCGTCGCGCCGAGCAGCGCGCTGCCGGCCGGCGCCAGCACCGAGACCCGCCCCTCGCCACCAGCGTCCTCCGGATAGACCAGCACCACCTGGTACTCCTTGCCGGTATCGGTCTCGCGGCAACGCACCCGCGAATTCATGGTGACCACCGCACCGATCTCCTCGGGCGCCACTACCCGCGCCTGGGCCAGTTCCTCGTCCAGGGCCTCGGCCACGGGCCCGAATTCGGGCAGGGCGTCGAGCAGCCTTTCGAGACGGGGCAGATCGACGGCGGAAACGGTAATGGGCGATGCATGGCGCATGGCGGACTCCTGGAGGACAAGACGGTGCGATCCCCACCGCGCGAGGCGGCCGGACCACCGGAGATGACGGGCGGCGGGCGCCCAGCGGGAAGCCGCTTGGAGGCGGCAAAAGAAAACGGCGCTCGAAAGGCGCCGTCAGGTCACGCTAGCACAGGGGTCTTGGCAGCGGTCAAGCCGCACCGACCGCAGGTCGTTACACCCCGGGCAGGGCGACGCTCTCGCCGGTCTGCTCAAGGGTCACCCGCACCAGCAGCGCACCGAGGGTCTCGGACGAGGTGTCGCAGATCCAGCTCTGGCCATCCCAGTCGAAGTGATAGCCACCCGACCGCGCCGCCACCCAGAGCTGCACCAGCGGGGGCTGGCGGCTGAGGATGACCTGGCTGCCGTTGTCGAACTTGATCGTCAGCACGCCACCGGCATTTTCCAGATCGAGGTCCAGCCCGCTGTCGTCATAGGCGTCTTCGACCTGGCGCTGGGTCTGGTCGACGAGGTGATGGAATTGCGCTTCGCTGAGCCGGCTCATGACGATCCTCGAAAGAAGGGAAACAATCGCCGCACGGTAGCGGGCCGCCCAGATGGCGTCCAGTCGCAGCTGTTGCCGGCAGCTGCGCTTCAGCCATCCGGGCGTGTCAAAGAGTCGCTCAACCCCGTTATACTCGGTGCAATATCATCTTTTCGCATAGGTTTAGCGTCATGAAGCGCCTGTCTCTCCTCTTCATCGCCTGCGCCTGCCTGCTGGCCGGCTGCGGTCAGAAAGGCCCGCTGTACCTGCCCGACGACCAGAAAGCCGCCAAAGAACACCGCCACGACGTGTTCTAGGGAGCCACCATGGAAGTCTTCGCTGTCCGTGCAGGTGAACTGCATGCGGAAGGGGTAGCCCTGAGCGCTGTGGCGCAGGAATTCGGCACCCCCGCCTACGTCTATTCGCGAGCGCACATCGAGGGGCAGTACCGTGCCTATACCGATGCGCTGGCCGGTCTGCCGCACCTGGTCTGCTTTGCGGTCAAGGCCAACTCCAACCTCGGCGTGCTCAATGTCCTGGCCCGCCTCGGCGCCGGCTTCGACATCGTTTCCCGTGGCGAACTGGAACGCGTCCTGGCCGCCGGTGGCGATCCGCGCCGGGTGGTGTTCTCCGGGGTCGGCAAGACCCGTGACGACATGCGCCGCGCCCTGGAAGTGGGCGTGCACTGCTTCAACGTCGAATCCACCGACGAGCTGGAACGGCTGCAACAGGTGGCCGCGGAGCTGGGTGTGGTCGCGCCGATCTCGTTGCGGGTCAATCCCGATGTCGACGCCGGTACCCACCCCTACATCTCCACCGGTCTCAAGGAAAACAAGTTCGGCATCGACATCGCCGACGCCGAGGCGGTCTACGCCCGCGCCGCCGAGCTGCCGAATCTGCAGATTCTCGGGGTGGATTGCCACATCGGCTCCCAGCTCACCACCCTGCCGCCCTTCCTCGATGCCCTCGACCGCCTGCTGGCGCTGATCGATCGCCTCGCCGAGCGCGGTATCGTCCT
Source organism: Pseudomonas flavocrustae (assembly GCF_029872515.1). NCBI lineage: Bacteria > Pseudomonadati > Pseudomonadota > Gammaproteobacteria > Pseudomonadales > Pseudomonadaceae > Pseudomonas > Pseudomonas flavocrustae. The sequence goes on from NZ_JAPDIQ010000007.1 coordinate 207,520, forward strand.
GCGCCACCTGGACCTCGGCGGCGGCCTGGGCGTGCGCTATCGCGACGAGCAGCCGCCGCTGGCCGGCGACTACATCCAGGCCATCCGCGAACGCATCGTCGGGCGCAACCTGACCCTGGTGTTCGAACCCGGCCGCTTCATCGTCGCCAACGCCGGCATCCTGCTGACCCGCGTGGAATACCTCAAGCACACCGCCCACAAGGATTTCGCCATCGTCGACGCGGCGATGAACGACCTCATCCGCCCGGCGCTGTACCAGGCCTGGATGGCGGTGGAGCCGGTGACCGCGCGCGAGGGCGACGCCCGCCGCTACGACCTGGTCGGTCCCATCTGCGAGACCGGCGACTTCCTCGCCAAGGACCGCGAGCTGGTCCTGGCCGAAGGCGATCTGCTGGCCATCCGCTCCGCCGGGGCCTATGGCTTCACCATGAGTTCCAACTACAACACCCGTGGCCGTGCGGCCGAGGTGATGGTGGATGGCGACCAGGCGCACCTGGTCCGTCGGCGCGAGACGCTGGAAGAACTCTTCGCAGGCGAGAGCCGGCTGCCGGCCTGAGGGGAGTTCCATGCAACTGCGCTTCACCAAGATGCACGGTCTGGGCAACGACTTCATGGTCCTCGACCTGATCAGCCAGCACGCGCACATCCAGCCCAAGCACGTTCGTCTGTGGGGTGACCGCAAGACCGGTGTCGGCTTCGACCAGCTGCTGATCGTCGAGACCCCCAGCACCCCGGACGTGGACTTTCGCTATCGCATCTTCAACGCCGATGGCTCCGAGGTCGAACAGTGTGGCAACGGTGCCCGCTGCTTCGCCCGCTTCGTCTTCGACAAGCGCCTGACGGTCAAGAAGCAGATCCGCGTCGAAACCAAGAACGGCATCATCGAGTTGCACCTCAAGGGCGATGGCATGGTGCGCGTCGACATGGGGGCACCGCGCCTGCAGGCAGCCGAGATTCCCTTCATCGCCGAGGCGGAGACGCTGAGTCATGCCATCCAGGTCGAGGGCGAGACGGTCGAGCTGGCGGTGGTCTCCATGGGCAATCCCCATGGCGTGCTGCGGGTCGCCGACGTCGACCAGGCACCGGTGCTCACCCTCGGTCCCAAGCTGGAGTGCCATCCGCGCTTTCCGCAAAAGGCCAACATCGGCTTCCTGCAGATCATCGACGCCCAGCGCGCCCGCCTGCGGGTCTGGGAACGGGGCGTCGGCGAAACCCGTGCCTGCGGCACCGGCGCCTGCGCCGCCGCCGTGGCCGGGATCCGCCAGGGCTGGCTGAAATCGCCGGTCAGCATCGAATTGCCGGGCGGTCTGCTCAACATCGAGTGGGACGGCGTCGGTCAATCGGTGCTCATGACCGGTCCGGCCACCCGTGTCTACGAAGGCCAGGTAAGAGTATGAGCGACACCCCCGAACTGACCGCGGACCAGGTCGCCGACTGGCTGCTGGATCATCCGCACTTCTTCGCCGATCGCGAAGAGCTGCTGGCGGAGATGCGCGTCCCCCACCAGCGGGGCACCGCCATCTCCCTGGTCGAGCGGCAACTGGGTCTGCTGCGCGATCGCAATGGCGAGATGCGCCATCGCCTCACCCACCTGATGGACGTGGCGCGGGACAACGACCGGCTGTTCGACAAGACCCGGCGGCTGATCATCGGCCTGCTCGACGCCAACAGCCTCGAAGAGGTGATAGGCACCGTCGAGGACAGCCTGCGCCATGAATTCAAGGTGCCCTACGTCGGCCTCATCCTGTTCCACGAGCATCCCCTGCCGGTCGGCCGCAGCGTCACGCCCGCCGAAGCACAAAAGGTGATCGGCGGCCTGCTGGGCGGCGAGAAGACCACCAGCGGTGTCCTGCGCGCCCACGAACTGGCCTTTTTGTTCGGCGATTCGGCCAAGGAAGAGGTCGGCTCCGCGGCTGTCGCCGCCCTCTCCCATCAGGGTCTGCATGGCGTCCTGGCGATCGGCAGCCCCGATCCCCAGCACTATCGCAGTAGCCTGGGCACGCTGTTCCTGAGCCACGTGGCGGAAGTCCTGGCGCGGGTACTGCCGCGCTTTCCCGTCCCCTTGCGTACGGTGCGCTGAGCCCGGGAGCGGAGCATGCAGGTCCAGCTCGATGCCTATCTCGACCACCTGCGGCTGGAGCGTCAGGTTTCGCCCCACACGCTCGACGGCTACCGGCGCGACCTGCGCAAGCTGCTGACCTTCGTCGAAGCCGAAGGCCTGAGCGACTGGGGCGGCCTGGACAGTCGCCGCCTGCGCGCCCTGATCGCCCAGCTGCACCGGGCCGGCGCCTCCAGTCGCAGCCTGGCGCGGCTGCTGTCGGCCTGCCGCGGCTTCTATCTCTACCTGATCCGCGAAGGCCACTGCAGCCAGGATCCGGCCCATGGACTCACGCCCCCCAAGGCACAGAAGGCCCTGCCCAAGGTGCTCGACGTCGACCGCTCCATGCAGCTGCTCGATGGCGCCGTGGAGGACGACTTCCTCGGCCTGCGTGATCAGGCGCTGCTGGAACTCTTCTACAGCTCCGGACTGCGCCTCTCCGAGCTGGTCGGACTGGATCTCGCGGACGTGGACCTGGTCCAGGGGCTGGTCCAGGTGCGCGGCAAGGGCAACAAGGAGCGGGTGCTGCCCATCGGCAGCAAGGCCCGGGACGCCCTGGAGGCCTGGCTCAAGGTCCGGCTGCAGGCCGCACCGCGCGACGACGCCCTGTTCATCGGCCAGCGCGGCCTGCGCCTGACGCCCCGCGCGGTACAGTTGCGGGTGCGCGAGGCCGGCGTGCGCGAACTGGGCCAGCACCTGCATCCGCACATGCTCAGGCACAGCTTCGCCAGCCACATGCTCAGCGCCTCCGGCGATCTGCGCGCGGTGCAGGAATTGCTCGGCCACGCCGACATCGCCACCACCCAGATCTACACCCACCTGGACTTCGGCCAGCTCGCCGAGGTCTATGACAAGGCGCACCCCCGCGCCAAGCGCAAGGCCAGCCGATGACGATTCGCCTCGTGACCTTCGACCTCGACGATACCCTCTGGGAAATCGCGCCGGTCATCCATTCCGCCGAAGCCCTGCTGCGTGACTGGTTCGCCGCCTCCGCACCGCGGCTGGGCAGCGTTCCGGTCGAGCATCTCTGGGCGATCCGCGATCACCTGCTGCAGCAGGACGCCGGTCTCAAGCACCGGGTCAGCGAAATGCGCCGCCGGGTCATCCATCAGGCGCTGCTCGATGCCGGCTATGTCGAGCCCGAGGCTGCCCAGCTGGCCGAGGCGGGCTTCGCGGTCTATCTGGCCGCTCGTCAGCAGGTCACCCTGTTCGACGACGTCCACCCCACCCTGGAGCGCCTCGCCGATCGCTATACCCTGGGGGTGCTGACCAATGGCAATGCGGATGTGCAGACCATCGGCCTGGCCGACTATTTCCGCTTTGCCCTGAATGCCGAGCAGCTGGGCGTCGGCAAACCCGACCCCACGCCTTTCCGCGAGGCCCTGCGTCTCACCGGCATCGCGGCCGACGCCACCGTGCACGTGGGCGACAACCCCGTGGACGATGTCGCCGGCGCCCAGCGCGCCGGTATCCGCGCCGTCTGGTTCAACCCCTTGCAGAACCCCTGGCAGGGTCCTGGCAAGCCGGATGCGGAGATCCGCAGTCTGAGCGAACTTCCCTCCCTGTTGGAAGGCTGGTCAGGCCGGCCGTAAAGTCAGTAATACCAAATGCTGAACGGCTGATTTTTCGTGCTCGCCGGTCGTCTACTAGGCCCCTGGGTTTTGTTAACCAATCGCCAAAATATTCGTCACACTTATCGACCTCGACAGCAGAAGCTTTGCGACCCCCTTCACCAAAAGCCGCGGGGCTGGGCGATTTTTTGCCAAGCACACCTCATTTGGCCGCCGATTCCTTGATAACAACAGCGCCGATAGCCGTCTCGCTGGCCGGATTTCCCCTCCGGAGCTCGCGTTGACAGTGCTAACCCTTTTGACAATCATTGCGACAAGTTCGAAGTAGCGCTGGGATTGCGCGCTGAACCAGCCGCCGTTCAGGTCAGGGAAGACAGCATTACCTCCCCCCTCCTCTGCGTCTCGCCGATAGCTTCTCAAGTTCCTGCTCAAACATTTTCAGGTCTTGATATCGGTAAATAACCCTCTGTTCATCCCGTCCAGGTGCAAACCCGTGCGGTAGCCATGTCCCAACCGGACTGGTTACCACCCAAGTCACGGCAAACCTGTGCGGTAGCCATGCCCGGTGCTGGACAGAAGGGGACGATCACCGTGCCAGCGAGCACCTGCAGGACTACAGGGATGTCACCCGAGCGGGACTTAATTCTTTTTACCCAGGCAACTTCAACCCTGCCCACAGCAGGCCGGCAAGTGGCTCAGCCAGGCCAACTTCGGCCTGCCCCCGTCATCGACGGCCTGGCCCGGTTTAGTTTGGAAAGTGCTTGGCAGACAGCTTCGAGCAAGTTCTCTTACTTCTGCTGCCGACACGGGCGGATTAATTATTGGCAAGGGTTAAAACAGGTACTGACCGACATTCATCAGACGGTCATTAAGTCAATAAAGATTAAAACGATCCGCTGCATTTTTTGCTGACTGCCGGGCACTGTGAAAGCCAGTTTCAATCACGTTAATTGCGCCTTGAAGGCGCACAGAGAGGATGCCCCGATGGCAAGGAATGATCTATCGGAATCGACATTAGGATGTCTAATTGGCGGTGCCGGTCCGGCAGGCCTGGGATTCCTGTTCAATGCCATCAAGCGCGGTGCTCTGGAGCAACTTGCCCAGGCCGGCACCATCATCGTCGATGCCGGGACCGAACTCGGTGCCGGCAAGCTGGGTGACTATCAGATCATCGCCAACTCGGTGAGCGACGTCTTTCTGGACTGCCTGCGCGATCCGCTGCTGGCGCCCATCCTGGCCCCGCTGCAAGCATCCCCGACCTTTCGCCACCTCAAGCTGAATTCCCAGGAAGCACCGGCGCTGCCCATCGTCGGCCAGCTCTTCCAGCAGGCCGCCGGCCTGGTCCTGCCCTGGCTCGAACGCCAGTACGGCATCCCCACCTGGCGCCAGACCCGCATCACCGAAGTGACCTGCGAAGGTTCGAGCTATGTCGTCTGGCTGGAACAGGCCGGCGCCATCCGCCGCGTCCGCACCTCCAGCCTGGTGCTGAACCTGGGCGGCAAGCAGACCCGCCACAGCTTCGAGGAAAGCATCCAGGCCATGGGCCTGCAGCTGCCCCAGAGTGCCTCGATCGACAGCTCCGACAATCTGCTGCGCCTGCAACCCGAAGCCCTGCGCCAGCGCTATCGAGCCCGCCTCAAGGATGGCGGTCCGATCTGCGTGGTCGGGGGTTCTCACAGCGCCTTCTCCGCCCTCGACAACCTGGCCAGCGCCCTGCACCACGATGGTCTGCGCGAACTGACCCTGGTCCATCGCTCACCGATCCGGCTGTTCTACGAGACCGCCGCCGAAGCCCTGGCCGCCGGCTACCCCTTCGACCCGCTGCAGGACATCTGCCCCATCTCCAAGCGGGTCAACCGCTCCGGCGGACTGCGCTACCGCGCCCATGAGATCGGCCGCCAGGTCCTTGCCGGTCAGGGCATCGGCGGTACCCCGGTCAAGGTCAAGACGCTGCAACTGGATGGCAGCGCCGAACAACTGGCCAACGCCCAGACGCTGTTCGACAGCGCCGCCCTGCTGGTGCAGGGCATGGGTTACCAGCCCGTCGTGCCCGAGCTGCGCTGCCAGGACGGCCGTCCGCTGACCCTGCGCACCCTGCGCGGCGGTCTGGACTCCGATGCCGCCGGCAGCCCACTGGACCAGCACGGCCAGCGCCTCAAGGGCCTGCACCTGTTCGGCCTGGGCTCGGGATTGGCAGTGGATCCCCGCCTGGGGAGCGAGGCGTCCTTTTCCGGACGCATCTACGGGGTCTGGCAGTTCCACAACGATGCCAGTCGCGAGGCCCTGGAGTCGGTTCTGGAACGTCTGGACAAGCCCGGCGCCGCCTTCCGGCAACCGGCCAGTCCGGTCGCCGAACACGCTTGACCGAACCGACACGTATCAAGGACTCGATAAGCAGGTACCGGATCATGATCAATGTGACCAAGCCCTACCTTGGCGATAAGGAACGCTTCAAGGCGTATATCGACAAGATCTACGCCAACAACTGGATCACCAACCAGGGCCCTCTGCACGCTCAGCTCGAAGAGCGTCTGCGCGACTACCTGGGCGTCAGAAACATCATCCTGGTCAACAACGGTACCCTGGCCCTGCAGGTCGCCTACCGCGCCCTGGGCCTGACCGGCAGCGCCATCACCACGCCGTTCAGCTTCGTCGCCACCACCAGCACCCTGCACTGGGAAGGGATCCGGCCGGTGTTCGCCGACATCCATCCGGAAACCTGGAACCTGGATCCGGCCAACGTCGAAGCCGCCATCGAGCACGACACCTCGGCCATCGTCGCCACCCACGTGTTCGGCAATCCCTGCGATGTGCGCGGCCTGCAGCAGGTCGCCAACCGCCACGGCCTGAAGGTCGTCTACGACGGCGCCCATGCCTTCGGCACCCTGTTCGAAGGCCGCTCGGTCCTGCAGTGGGGCGACATCACCACCGTCAGCTTCCACGCCACCAAGCTGTTCCACACCATCGAAGGCGGCGCGATCATCACCGAAGACGACGAGCTCGCCGAGCGCGTCCGCCGCATGATCAACTTCGGCATCGTCGATGCCGAGCGCATAGAAGGCGTGGGCATCAACGCCAAGCTCAACGAGGTCTCCGCGGCCATGGGGCTGTGCATCCTCGACGAGCTGGAAGACATCCTGGCCCGCCGCGCCGTCATCGGTCAGCACTATGAGAGACGCCTGCAAGGCGCCTTCGACCTGCAGCGGCCCACCTACGGCACCCAGCTGAACTACAGCTACTTCCCGGTGGCCCTGCGCGACGAGCCGAGTCTGCTGGATACCAAGAAGGCGCTGAACGCCGTCGGCATCAATCCGCGCCGCTACTTCTATCCGTCGCTGGAAACCCTGGATTACCTGCAGCCCCAGGCGATCAAGCCGGTCTCGCGCAAGCTGAGTCACCGCATCCTCTGCGTGCCGCTCTACCCGGACCTGCCGCAGGCGACCCAGGACCTGCTGATCGACACCCTGCTCCTCGCGCAGCAGAAAAAGACCAGCATGGAATCCCTGCGGGCACTCATCACCCCGGCACAGCTGCTGCCGAGCTGGGATTTTCCCGGCGACTCCTCTCCTGCTCTAACTTGACCCTGGCCCGCTATCTCCCATGACCAGTCCCGCGAAAGTGTCGGTGTTGCGCAACACCCTGATCAACTATGCCGGCCAAGCCTATGCGCTGCTGATCGGCATCTTGATCCAGCCGATGTATCTCGGTCATCTGGGTGCCGAAACCTATGGTCTGATCGGCTTCTTCGCCGTGCTGCAGACCTGGCTGCAACTCCTCGACGTCGGCATTTCCGCGTCCCTGGTGCGCGATGTCGCCCATGGCCGTGGCCAGACCGGCGCCGGGCGCACCCGCGGCCAGCTGCTGCGCTCGCTGGAATTCATCTTCATCCCCCTGGCGACCCTGGCCTTTGTCGCCATCGAGCTGAACTCGGAGTGGATGGCGGGTCACTGGCTCAACGTCCAGGGGCTGCCCACCGAGACCGTGGCCCACTGCATCGGCCTGATGGGGCTGATGATCGCCTTCCGCCTGCTGTCGACGCTGTACAAGAGCGGCGTCCAGGGGGTCGAGCTGCACGGCTGGCTGAATCTGGTCAATGTGCTGATCGCCACCGTCCGCTACTTCGGCGGCCTGATCCTGGTGATGTGGATTTCCCAGGAGCCGCTGGACTTCTTCGTGTTCCAGGCCTTCGTCGCCGTGTTCGAGATGCTGGTCTATGCGCTCAAGGCCTATCGGCTGCTGCCCAACCCCACCTGGTGGAGCGGCTTCGACTGGCAGCGGGTCAAGCCCATCGTGCCCTTCGCCCTGAGCATGTCCTTTACCTCGATCCTGTGGATCGCCCTGACCCAGCTCGACAAGCTGGTGCTGTCCAAGGCGCTGCCCCTGGCCGAGTACGGCTACTTCAGCCTGGTGGCGCTGATCTCCACCGGCATCGTCACCCTGACCAACCCGCTGGTACAGGCCCTGCTGCCGCGCATGACGGTGCTGGTGTCCCAGGACAAACCGCTCGAACTGGAACGGCTCTATCGCAACGCGGCGCGCTTCGCCTTCGCCATCCTGCTGCCGCTGGCGGCCATGGTGGCCTTCCATGGCGAGGCGCTGGTCTTTGCCTGGACCGGCGACAAGGTCTCCGCCCACTGGAGCGAGCCGATCCTGTTCTGGTACGCCCTGGGCTCGGCGCTGCTCGCCCTGAGCCAGTTCCAGTTCTATCTGCAGTACGCCTACGGCAAGTTGCGCCTGCACGTCTGGTACAGCCTGGTATCCGCGGCCATCTCGGTGCCCATCGTGATCCTGGTGGTCCTGCACTACGGCGCCTATGGCGCAGCGCTGGCCTGGTTCTTCATGCGCCTGATCCCCTTCGTGATCTGGCCGATGATCGTCCACGGCCGCTTCGCGCCGAATCTGCAGCGCTACTGGAACCAGGACCTGCTGGTGGCCGTGGTGGTGACCGCCATCGGCGTGGGCCTGAGCAAGCTGCTGTACCAAGAGATTCAACCGCAGGAGCGGTTCGCCATCCTGGCCACCCTCGCCCTGGGCGGTGGCCTGACCCTGGTGCTGATGGCGCTGAGCTACGTGCTCTGTTCTCCGAAACAGACCCGCTCGCGCCTGTTTTCCCAACTCTACAAAGCAGGTATCTGACATGGACGCTCGGACCGAAGCAGAGATCATGAAGAACTGGCCGACGAATTGCAGTCGGCCGGTCGCCAGCATCGTCTGCCTGACCTTCAACCATCGCGAGTACATCGGCCAGGCCATCGACGGCTTCCTGCGCCAGCAGACCGATTTTCCTTTCGAGATCATCGTCAACGACGACGCCTCGACCGATGGCACCCGGGAAATTCTCAAGGACTACGAGAGTCGCTATCCCCGGCTGATCCGCCTGATCCTGCAAAAGGAAAACCAGTACAGCCAGGGCAAGCCCTATGGCATGCCGGTGTTCCAGCACGCCCGCGGCGACTACATCGCCTACTGCGAAGGCGACGACTACTGGAACGATCCGCGCAAGCTGCAGCTGCAGGTGGACTTCCTGGAGAACAACCGGGACTACGCCCTGACCTTCCATGCGTCCTATGCCTTCAACAGCAAGGGGATCGTCAATCCGCAGCGGTTCGGTGGCCAGGATCACTACGACCGCAGCGAAACCGACCTGAAGAAGGCCCTGCCGCTGTCCACCCTGACCGCCTGCTTCCGCAATGTCCTGCGGGAACTGCCGCCGGAGCTGGAAACCGCTGCGCTCATGGACATCGTCTGGTGGTCGCTGCTCGGTGCCCACGGCAAGGGCAAGTTCATGGACGAGATCCGCCCCGCCGCCTACCGCGTGCACGAGGGCGGGATCTTTTCCATGCGTGCCAGCCAGAAGCGCCTGCAGATGGATCTCCACACCCAGTACTGCCTGGCCAACTACTACTACCGGCTGGGCGAGCGCGACCTGCATGTCTTTTTCCTGCGCCAGGTACTGAGTCTTTCGCTGTCTTCGATTCCACCGACGCAGAAGGTCAAGGCGCTTCTGCGGGCGGTAAGCAACATCACCCTCAACATCGGCCGACGCTTCGCCCCCAAACGCGTCACCTACTGAACTTACACAGAGCAGTTTTCCGGCTGCCAGGTATCCAGCTAAAAGGAAGGGACCCCAATGACCGTCATGCAGCGCTCTTCGTTCGAACAACACGAAGAACAACATCTGGATCTCAAGACGATGGCCCTCACGCTTCTTGACCACAAGAAGCTGATCGCGGGCATCACCGCGGGCTTTCTGGCCGTGGGCATCGCCTACGCCGTGCTGTCCACCCCGCAGTACGTCGCCGGGGCGATGATCCAGATCGAACCCAAGAAGAATGCGCTCACGGCGGTTGCCGAGACCGTGGTGCGACCCAATTCGGCCTCGCCGGCCGTGGCCGAGATCGAGCTGCTGAAGTCGCGCGCGGTGCTGACCAAGACCGTGGAAAACCTGCGCCTGGACATCGAGGCCAAGCCGCGCTTCTTCCCGCTGATCGGCCACTACCTGTGGCGCCACTACGAAGCCGAGAAGCCAGGTCAGCTGGCGGACAGCTGGCCGCAACTGCGCGGCTTCGCCTGGGGCGGCGAGCAGATCGACGTCTTCCAGTTTGACGTCCCGGACGACATGTACGGCGAGACCCTGACGGTGGTCGCCGGCAGCAACGGTCGCTATCGCCTGCTGGACAAGGACAAGCAGCCGCTGCTCGACGGCCAGGTCGGCCAGATGGCCGCCGGTAACGGCTATCGCATGCAGATCAAGACCCTGACCGCGCGCCCCGGCACCGAATTCAAGGTGACCCGCAATCGCGTCATCACCACCGCGCAGCTCTATCAGAATCGCATCAAGACCAGTGAAGCCGGCAAGGAGTCGGGGATCATCTACCTGTCCCTGGCGGACGAGAATCCCGACCTGGCCAAGAGCGTCCTGTCCGAGATCAGCCGCCTGTACGTCATGCAGAACGTCGAGCGCAGCTCGGCGGAAGCCGCCCAGCGCCTGGACTTCCTGCGCGGCCAGCTGCCGGCGGTGCGCAAGGATCTGGAAAGCGCCGAAGCGGCCCTGAACAACTATCAGACCAACAGCCGCTCCGTGGACATCAGCCTGGAAACCAAGGCCGTCCTGGACAAGATCGTCACCCTCGACACCTCCATCTCCCAGCTCAAGCTCAAGCAGGCCGAATACGATCGCCTCTATACCCGCGATCACCCCAGCTACAAGACCCTGCTGAACCAGCTCGCCCAGCTGGAAGTGGAAAAACGCAGCCTGCAGCGCAAGGTGGAAGCCCTGCCCAGCACCCAGCAGGAACTGCTGCGCCTGAACCGCGACATGAAGGTCACCAACCAGACCTATCAGCTGCTGCTGAACCAGGCCCAGGAACAGGACATCATCCGCGCCGGCACCATCGGCAACGTGCGCCTGGTCGACAACGCCGACGTCAACCTCGACGAGCCGGCCACCAATCGCAAGATCGCGCTGATCCTGTCGCTGCTGCTGGGTCTGGTGACCTCCGTGGTGGTGGTCTTCGTCCGCCAGGCCTTCCAGAAGGGCATCGAGAATCCCGACACCGTCGAACAGATCGGCCTGCCGGTCTATTCCACCCTGCCCTTCACCAAGGACCAGGAGCGCCTGAATCGTCGCCTGAAGAAGAAGACCCGTACCGGCGAACCCAACCTGCTGAGCGTGGTGCAACCGGCCAACCTGGCGGTGGAATCCCTGCGCAGCCTGAGATCCAGCCTGCACTTCGCCATGCTGGAAGCCAAGAACCGGGTGATCATGATTTCCAGCCCGACCCCGGGCGTCGGCAAATCCTTCGTCTCCAGCAACCTCGCCACCGTGGTCGCCCAGTCGGGTCAGCGCGTGCTGCTGATCGACGCCGACATGCGCAAGGGCTATCTGCATCGCGTGTTCGGCCTGCAACCGCAAGCCGGCCTGTCCGAACTGCTGACCGGTCGCAGCAAGCTGCGTGAAACCATCGTGCCGAGCGGTATCGCCCAACTGGACATCATCAGCTGTGGCCAGGCCGCGCCGAACCCCTCGGAGCTGCTGATGCACGCCAACTTCTCCCGTCTGCTGGACGAAGTGGGCAGCCTCTACGACCTGGTGATCATCGATACCCCGCCGATCCTGGCGGTGACCGATGCCGCCCTGGTGGGTCGCCTCGCCGGCACCACCCTGCTGGTCACCCGTTTCGGTCAGAGCACCCTCAAGGCGGTGGAGAACTCCCGTCGTCGCTTCGCCCAGAACGGCATCACCATCAAGGGCGCCATCCTCAACGGCGTGCAGCGCAAGGCCTCGACGTCCATGGAAGACGATGGCGTCTACGGCTACTACGAATACGGCCCCCGTACCTGATACGTCGCTCCGCCGCACCTGACTGCCCCTAGAGAAGGAACTCGCCCATGACGCTCGCCCATCCCGCCGGTCACTGGTATCTGGTGCAGACCAAGCCCAATCAGGAAGTCCGCGCCGAAGAAAACCTGAGCAGACAGGGTTACGTCTGCTTCCGGCCCCAGCGCGAGCGCAAGGCCTCCGGCAGAAGTCGCGCGAGCGGCAGCGAGTCGCTGTTCCCGGGGTATCTGTTCATTCAGCTCAACGACGTGAACGACAACTGGTACCCCATCCGCTCGACGCGCGGCGTCAATCGGATCGTCAGTTTCGGCACCCAGCCGACGGCCGTGAGCGAAGGCATCATCGACGACATCCGCCAGCGCCTCGCCGCGCTGGCGGAACCTGCACCCAGCCATCAGCCCGGTGAGACCGTGCGGGTGCAGTACAGCCAGGAGCTGGAAATGGACGCCGTGTTCCTGAGTGCCGATGGCAACGAGCGGGCCATCATCCTGCTGCGCATCCTGCAACGCGAACAACGGGTCAGCGTCGCTCTTGATCAACTGTCGGCAGTCGCCACCGTCAACCAGCGGCTGCGCGCCTGACCAAGAACTGTAAGGCCCTTTGGAGGAATTTGTTCATGCAATGCAAGACCACGGTCGTTACCGTCACCTACGGCAATCGCCTCGGCTATCTGGAGCAGCTGGTCACCCGCGCCCTGGCCGAACGCACCATTCACCAGGTCGTCGTGGTGAGCAATGCGGCCACGGTGTCGCTGGATAGCCTCGAAACCCGCTGGCCCGGTCAGGTCAAGGTGATCAACCTGAGCGAGAACACCGGTTCCGCCAACGGTTATGCCGTGGCCCTGGAAGCCGCCCTGGCCACCGATACCACCCATATCTGGATGATGGACGACGACAACGCGCCCCTGGGCGATGCCCTCGACGTGCTGCACCGTCGCCTCGACGAACTCGGCGCCATCCACGGTCGCGACAAGGTCGCCGTGCTCGGCTACCGGCCGACCCAGCAGGCCGATATCGCCCAGTGCATCCCGACCCGGATGATCACCCAGCCGCGTTCGAGCTACTTCGGCTTCCACGTGGCTCGCATACCCTACAAGATCTGGCGCCGCCTGCCCTGGGGCCGTCCGCGCGGTGGCCAGCCGGAAGCCCTAGTCGAGCTGCCCTTCGCCCCCTATGGCGGCATGCTCGCCCACCGCAGCCTCTATGAGCGCATCGGCCTGCCCCTGCGCGAGCTGGTGCTCTACTCCGACGACACCGAGTACACCTACCGCATCACCCAGGCCGGCGGAAAGCTGTTCATGGTCACCGAGGCGGAACTCGAAGAACTGGAGCACTCCTGGAACATCAAGGAAGGCACCAGCAACGTCTACCAGAACTACCTGCAGGCCGGCTCGGACTTCCGTGCCTACTACGCCGCGCGCAACCAGGCCTGGTTCGACAAGAACGTCTGGGCCAGCTCCCGGCCGATGTACAGCCTCAACCGCTACGTCTTCCACACCCTGCTCAAGTGGTTCGCCCGTGACGACAAGAGCCGTCAGCGCCTGGCGCTGATCCGGCAGGCGGTCCAGGACGGCGAAACCGGCGCGCTGGGGATAAACCGCAGCTATCCGCTATGAAACTGCTCTTTCTCAACAGCTTCTATCCGCCCCATGTGGGCGGTGGCGCGGAGCTCATCCTGCAACGCAGCGTGGAAGGCTTCCAGCAGCGCGGTCACGACGTGGCCGTGCTGGTGACCGGTCCCGAGCAGGGTGTGCGGCAGGAGACGGTGAACGACGTGCGCGTCTATCGCGCCGGGCTGAAGAATTTCTACTGGCCCCTGACCCAGCAGCGCCCCGGTCCGCTGGCGCGCTTCGGCTGGCACTTTCGCGACCAGTACAACAGCGCGATGCGGGCGCCCCTGCGCCAGGTGCTGCAACAGGAAAAGCCGGACCTGGTGGTGTGCCACAACCTGTCCGGCTGGTCGGTCGCGGCCTGGGACGAGATCCGCGCCAGCGGCGTCCCCATCGTGCAGGTGCTGCACGACATGTACCTGCTGTGCCCGAAGAACACCCTGTTCAAGAAGGGCCAGAGCTGCCAGAAACTCTGTGGCAGCTGCGCGGCCCTGCGCCGGCCCCACGCTGAGCAGTCCGCCAAGGTGGATGCCGTCGTCGGCGTCAGTCGCTACCTGCTGGATACCATCGTCAACAAGGGCTACTTCGGCGGCGTTCCGCGCCAGGTCATCCATAACGCCAGCCTGATCGCCGGCAGCAATGCCGAGACCGCGACCCCCAGTCCGGACGGCGTCGTCCGCTTCGGCTACATGGGCACCCTGTCGGAGAACAAGGGCGTGGGCTGGCTGATCGAGCAGTTCCAGCGGCTGTCGCTCAACGCGACCCTGACCATCGCCGGCAAGGGCCAGCTGGATTACGAAACCCAGCTCAAGGCCATGGCCGATCCGCAAAAGGTCAGCTTCGTCGGCTACCAGAAGCCCGAGGCCTTCTACCAGAACATCGACGTCTTCGTCGCGCCGTCGCTGTGGGCCGAGCCCTTCGGCATGGTCGCCGTCGAGGCCTGCGCCTTCCAGAAGCCGGTCATCGCCAGCCGCATGGGCGGCCTGCCGGAGATCGTCCGCGATGGCGTCAACGGCCTGCTCTGCAACCCTGACGACCGCGACTCCCTGGGCCGCGCCCTGCAGTGCCTGCATGACGATGCCGAGCTGCGCAAGCGACTGAGTCTGCTGAGTCGCACCGCGGTGGCCGACCTGCTGAGCATGGACACCATGCTCGACCAGTACCTGGCGCTCTTCGAGGACGTCCTGGGCAAGGCGCAACACGGCTCCGCCAAGCAGCTTCACGTACCTCACACACAGCTTTCCAACTGATCCACCCCAGGTCACGGCAACGGGCAGAATCATGATCATCGTCAATTCCCGCTTCATCACCCAGGATCTTCGCGGCGTCCAGCGCTTCGCGGAATGCATCTCGCTGGAGCTGGCGAAGCTGCGATCCGACCTGCGCTTCGTCGCGCCGCCCGGCGTCGTCAGGCCCGACGTGGCCAAGCGGCTGAACATCGAGATCATCGGCACCCGCCAGGGCCAGCGCTGGGAGCAATGGGACCTGCCGAACTGGCTGAAGAGCCAGGGCAGCCCCCTGCTGCTGTCGCTGTGCAGCACGGCGCCGCTGCTCTATACCAACCAGATCGCCACCCACCACGACATCAACTACGTGCGCTTTCCCGAGAGTTACTCGTGGAAATTCCGCACCTCGTACCGCTGCCTGATCCCCATGCTGCTCAAGCGCTCGAATGCCCTGATCACCGTGAGTGAATTCTCCCGGGACGAGATCTCGCGCTTCTATCGCTACCCGAGCGACTCGATCACGGTCGTACCCAATGCCGTCGCCGACGCCTTCACCCTGGCGCCGCGAATCGACAGCGCCGATACCCCCTATCTGCTGGCGGTGTCCTCGCCCAGCTACCACAAGAACTTCTCGCGGATGCTGGAAGCCTTCGCCGCCCTGCCGCGGGACCTCAAGGTCGAATTGCGTATCGTCGGCGACAGCCACGCCGTGTTCGGCCAGAGCGATCTGGCGACCCTGGCCGCCAGGGATCCGCGGGTCAAGCTGCTCGGCCGCATCGACGATGCCGAACTGGCGCGCCAGTATCGCCAGGCCACCGCCTTTGTCTTTCCGTCGCTCTACGAGGGGTTCGGCATCCCGCCCCTCGAAGCCCAGGCCTGCGGCTGCCCGGTGATCTCGGCCAATACCGCCTCCATGCCGGAAGTGCTGCAGGACAGCGTCCTCTATTTCGACCCCTACGAGACGGCCAGCATCACCCAGGCGATGCGCACCATCCTGCAGGACGCACCGCTCAGGGAGGCGCTCCGCGCCAAGGGCCTGGCCAACATCCAGCGCTTCAACTGGCAGACCTCGGCCAGCAAGGTCTCCGACCTGCTGGACAGCGCCCTGGCGAGCTCCTCGAAGACCACGGCCAGGGCCGCCTGAAACGACCACAGAACAATAATTCAGCGATCAAGAACTCATGGAAGAGACAAGCAACGCCATGGCAGGCCAGAGCCGCTCCTCGGTACCCCTGACGCTCGACAACGACACGAGAACGTCCGGGCGCGTCCTTCAGGTCGCTGAATGCCACCTACTGCAAGGCGGCTCGGACGACACCGCGGCAGCGACCGCGGAATGTCCGGATAACGCCGCTGCTTGCGAAACGCCTGCAACAGACACCGTCTTTGCACAAAGCCCAACCATCAAGTTGCACGAGCTCGACAGCCCTTCGGACAGCATCGAGATCACCCGGCTGCCCTGGGGATATGCAGTGACCAGAAAGACCCGCACTCCATGAATCAGCACCAGCACTTGATTTCATTTCACGCTTAAGGAAGACGACATGAAAATCGCCATCGTTCACGATTGGTTGGTAACCTTTGCTGGCGCCGAACGCGTGCTTGCCGAACTGCTCGACATCTGGCCGGAGGCGGACCTGTTCAGCGTGATCGACTTCCTCTCGGACGAGGATCGGGCGCAATTGCAGGGCAAGCAGGCGACCACCACCTTCATCCAGCGCCTGCCCCAGGCCAAGAAGCGCTATCAGACCTACCTGCCGCTGATGCCGCACGCCATCGAGCAACTCGACCTGTCCGGCTACGACCTGATCATCTCCAGCAGCCATGCGGTGGCCAAGGGCGTCCTGACCGGTCCGGACCAGCTGCACATCAGCTACGTCCACTCGCCCATCCGCTACGCCTGGGACCTGCAGCACCAGTACCTCAAGGAAGCCGGTCTCGACCGCGGCCTCAAGGGCAAGCTGGCGCGCGTCATCCTGCACTACGTCCGCATCTGGGATCAGCGCACCGCCGCTGGCGTGGACGCCTTCGTCGCCAATTCCCACTTCATCGCCCGGCGCATCAGCAAGGCCTATCGCCGCGAAGCCAAGGTCATCTATCCGCCGGTCGACATCAGTCGCTTCACCCCAAGCGGCGGCAAGGAGGACTTCTATCTCACGGCCTCGCGCATGGTGCCCTACAAGCGCATGCCGATGATCGTCGAAGCCTTCAGCTCGATGCCCGACAAGAAGCTGGTGGTGATCGGCGCCGGCCCCGAATTCGAGAAGGCCAAGGAAGTCGCCGGCCCCAACGTCACCATGCTGGGCTACCAGGACTTCGACTGCCTGCTGGATCACATGCGCCGGGCGCGGGCCTTCGTCTTTGCCGCCGAGGAAGATTTCGGCATCACCCCCATCGAAGCCCAGGCCTGCGGTACCCCCGTCATCGCCTATGGCCGGGGTGGCGTCCTGGAAACCGTGCGCGGCCTGGATACGCAACAGCCGACCGGCGTCTTCTATCCGGAGCAGACCGCTGCCTCGCTATGCGCCGCCGTGCGCCAGTTCGAGGCCCTGGAAACACCGATCAGCCAGCAGGCGTGCCGGCAGAATGCCGAGCGCTTCGCCACCAAGCGCTTCCGTCAGGAAATGCGCGCCTTCGTCGAAGCCCGGATCGCCGCCCTGCACCTGCCCGCCGACCTGGATCTGGACATCGTGACGCCCTTTCCCAGCAAGGGCCTGCAGCCGAGTTCGCTGAGCACGGCCTGATGGTTACTCCTTCACGTCCATGAATTCCCGCGCCCAGACTCGATACTCCTGCAGTGTCGAGTACTTGGTGGAGAGTTCCGATGCGGACAGGTCGGACGCGGTGATGTCGCGCTGCTCCCTGAGGCAATCATAGGTCGCCTTGATCGCCGCGAAGTAGGCGGCATGGCCGTTCACCACGACCCGCACCCCGGCCTTGGCCAGGCGGGCGTTGTCACGCAACTGGGGATTGCCGTAGGTCACCAGCATCACCGGCACGCTCAGGTGCTGGGTGATCTCTTCCAGGTGCGCGAAATCGCGAATGCCGACCATGCAGATACCGTCCGCGCCGGCGGCCTCGTAGGCCTTGGTGCGGGAGATGACTTCCGCGGTGCTCAATTCGGTGGCATTGGTCCGGGCAAAGATGCTCAGGGCTTCGTCGATACGGGCTTCCAGCGCGCCCTTGATCTTGCCGATGCCTTCCTCGACGCTCACCAGGTCGGTGGACTTGCGGCCATAGCCGGCCGGCAGCACGGTGTCCTCGATGGTCAGGGCAGCCACCCCGGCGCGTTCGAGCTCGGTGATGGTGCGCATCACGTTCAGCGCATTGCCGTAGCCATGATCGGCGTCGGCGATGATGGGCAGCCGGGCGACCCGACCGATGCGCGTGGCCTGCTCGACGAACTCGCTCAGGGTGATCAGGGCGAAGTCCGGCGCGGCCAGCACCTGCAGGGAAGCCACCGACCCGCCAAGGATGCCCATTTCGAAACCGAGATCATTGGCGATGCGCGCCGACATGGGATCGAAGACGGACGCCGTGTGGTAGCAACTGTCCGATTTCAGCAGGGATCTGAACGCTAGACGCAGCTTGTGCGGGGAGGTTGGCTTCATAGGATTTTCCTTCTGGGATATACCGAACAGACAATGTTAGCGCGACAAGTAGTGGTGACACGACCAGATGTCCGGCTTTGAGATAAATCGATTCATCAAGCTGACTCACGGTCACCGCTCGGCCTCACGCGCTTCAGCTACCGGAAGCCAGGGTCCGAATGTCGTCGAGCAAGGCTCAGCTGGCGCAGCCGGGCGCCGGAAATTTCGATACCCAAGTCTGCCTGGGCGAAGTGACAATAGTGGCCAGGCCCTGCCTTCCTGCCAATCCCGTCATTGCCTAATGCCATCATGCTTGCCGCCGACTTGCTAGACCGCTTCACCGCCCTGGATCTCTTTCTGACCCGGCATCAGCACCTGTGGCGGCCCAGACCCTTCGTCGAACGCGAACTGGCCTGGGAATCGAGCCATCCGGATCTGGCCCGCTGGCTGCGGGCCCGCAGTCTGGAAGCGGCCGAGGCGGCCCATAATACTCCCCAGCTGCTGGAAGCACCTGAACCCTTCCGCTCGCTGGCCGCCACCTCGCTGGCGCTGGGTCAGGTCGAGGAGCGCCAGGCGCAGCCCGGTCGCGATCGGCCTGGCAGGCAGGAAGTCGACGTGCCCGGACGCAAATGGCTGCAGATAGAAGCCTTCGCCCGCACGCTGGACTTTCAGCAACCCGTACAGCGCTGGGTCGACTGGTGTGCGGGCAAGGGCCACCTCGCCAGGCACCTGACCCATCAGGGTGCGCCGGCCGTCTGCCTGGAGGTCGATGCGGCTCTCGTCGAGGAGGGCGAAAGGCTCAGCCACCGGGCTCGAACCCCGGTGCACCATTATCAGGCCGATGTGCTCCAGCCGCTTGCAGGAGCACCGCTCGGCAGTCGCGACACCCCCGTCGCTCTGCACGCCTGCGGCGACCTGCACGTCCAGCTGCTCAGGGTGGCCGCGGAACGGGGCTGCCAGCAGCTGGCCCTGGCGCCCTGCTGCTATGACCGCATCGCCGCCGCGGCATATGGTCCGCTGTCGGTGCCGGCCAAGGCCTCGGCGCTGCGGCTGGACCGGGAAGCCCTGCGCCTGGCCCTCTGTGAAACCGTCACCGGCGGGCAGCGGGTGCGGCGGGACAGAGACCTGTCCATGGCCCGCCGGCTGGGATTCGATCTCCTGCAGCGCGAGATCAGGGGCTGCGATACCTATCTGAATACGCCGCCGCTGCCCAGCCACTGGCTGCGCCAGCCCTTCTCGGCCTTCGGTGCGGAACTGGCGCGGCGCAAGGGATTGCGGCTGCCCACCGGGATCGACTGGCCCCTCTGGGAACAACGGGGCTTCCAGCGGCTGGCAGAAGTTCGTAATCTCGAACTGCTGCCCGGTCTGTTTCGGCGTCCTCTGGAGCTCTGGCTGGTGCTGGACCAGGCGCTGTTCCTACAGGAGCAAGGTTACAGTGTGAGGTTGGGGACCTTCTGTCCCGCCAGTCTGACACCGCGAAACCTGCTGCTGACCGCGGAAAAACGCCGCTTGGTATAGGCCTACAGCCGCTCTACCCTGCACGTTTGTCGGAATCTGAGCGGAGGAGTGTAAAAAATACCTTTTGGTGATGGACTTCTCACAAAGTCTGCACAATAGTTAGGTTGCAATCTCGCAAAAAAAGCAGGAATAACAAAAATGCGCTACTACCTGCCCGTTTGGACCGGCGTTGCCGGTTGCCTCGTCTTCGCCCAAGCCCAGCTGCCCTGGCTTGCGGTGGCCTCCCTCCTTGTCAGCTGGTCGTTCCTGCTGTTCTCGCACGACAACACGAGAAACTCAGCCTGGCATTCCAAGATCTCCAGCCTCCCCGTCAATTCCCCCCTGAGTTTTCAGTCCCACCATCGCCATTGAGGCGTGTTTCAGGCCAGGGACTGGCCTACACCCGACCTGACCGGTCTGGCTGTCTCATTGTTTGGCGAACCAGCTCACAACTTCCGCATCCCGCATTAAAGTCCGACGGAACGTTTTACTCCCTCCCGCTGCCCGGGCAAGCCACTCATCGCACCCTGATGCGAGAGAAGTGTGCCAGCCGTCCGCCCGCGTTGTGACGCACTCCGCCCTTCTTCACTTCCCTCCCCCCGTCGCAGACCGACTGGCGTGCTATTTGCCCTGATTTGGGGCAACTCGACAGCGTCGTCCGGCCTTTCTACCGTGTGAACCTCTTAATCAGTGCCGAGTCCTAACGTCGCTACAGCCATCATGGCATTTAGCGATCGGTGGTCAGTCATCGGTCCTAGAGCGCCATAGTGAACATTTCATACGCTGGTAGCTGCCTCGCCCAGTTGAAAGTTCGTGCACGGTATACGCACAAGGATGGAACCATGAATTTGAAAGAACGCGGCATTTTGCATACGAATTCCTCGGCAATCTCGCTCGCACACCGCCTGCTCGATCTCGCCGTGATCACGCTGAGCGCCTACGTGGCAGGCACCTGGGCGTCGGACACCGGCATGCGTCCCGAGCATTGGGTCGTCATCTTCCTGTCCTTGCTGATCTTCCACTTCCTCACCGAGCTGAACCACGTCTATGGTTCCTGGCGCGGCGAGCGCATCACCGATGAACTGCTCAAGATCGCCACCTACTGGGTGCTGACCTTCGCGACCGTGTTCATGGTGGACTACTTCTTCTTCGATCAGTCCTATCTGACGCCTGGCGTGATGCAGGGCTGGCTGGGTCTGACGCTGGGCACCCTGTGCGGCTATCGCGTGCTGCTGCGCTCGATCATGCACTCCCTGCGCAAGGCTGGCATCAATACCCGCAATGTCGCCATCGCCGGCAACGGCATGGTTGCCCAGCGCCTGGCGCACACCATCAGCACGGCGCCCTGGATGGGCCTGCGCATTGCCGGCTTCTATAGCGACAACCAGGATACCGGTGAGGAAGGCGTGCCCAGCCCGGCGCTGAATGGCGGCCTCGACCAACTCATGCAGGACGTCCGCTCCGGCCTGGTCGACAAGGTCTACATCACCCTGGGCATGGCCGATCAGAGCAAGATCAACTGGCTGGTCCAGGAGCTGAGCGACACCACGGCTTCGGTGTACATCATCCCGGACATCTTCATGTTCCACCTGCTGCACGCCCGCAGCGAAAGCCTGGACGGCCTGCCCAGCATCAGCATCTTCGATACCCCGATGGATGGCGCCAGCCATATCGTCAAACGTATCGAGGACATCGTGCTGGCTTCGATCATCCTCGCCATGATCTCCCTGCCCATGCTGGCCATCGCCATCGGCATCAAGATCACCTCGCCCGGTCCGATCTTCTTCAAGCAGAAGCGCTACGGCATGGATGGCAAGCCGATCGAAGTGTGGAAATTCCGCAGCATGAAGGTCATGGAAAACGGCGCCAAGGTCACCCAGGCCACCAAGAATGACTCCCGGATCACCCCGTTTGGTGCATTTTTACGACGTACGTCTCTCGATGAATTGCCTCAATTCATTAATGTACTCCGCGGCGAAATGTCCATCGTCGGTCCCCGCCCCCATGCCGTCGCTCACAACGAGCAGTACCGCAAGCTGGTGCAGGGCTACATGCTCCGCCACAAGATGAAGCCCGGCATTACCGGCTGGGCTCAGGTCAACGGCTGGCGCGGCGAGACCGACACCCTGGACAAGATGCAGAAACGCGTCGAGTTCGATCTGGACTACATCCACCACTGGTCCTTCTGGTGGGACGTCAAGATCATCTTCCTCACGCTGTTCAAAGGCTTCATCAATAAGAACGCATACTGAGTCTGGCCGGGGCCGCTGGCCCCACTGCTCAGCACGACGATCTGGAGCCTGGACTCCTGACTCTAATTACATCGGCAGCGAGCAACTCCCAAGGGGATTGCTGGGCTATCTGCCGTCGATACCTGTTGTCCGGACAACAGGAAGGTTGTGAAGAATGATCAAGTCGATATTGGTTGTATGCGAAGGGAACATCTGCCGTAGCCCGGTCGCAGAGGCACTACTGGCCAAGGCCTTGCAAGGCCGTGACGTCCAGGTCGGCTCGGCCGGCATCAGGGCGCTGGTCGGCCACGGCATCGAGAAGACCGCTCAGGAGGTACTACTACGGGAGAACGGCATCGATTTCACGACCCACAAAGCTCGCCAGGCGGATGCAGAGATGCTGCGCAAGGCGGATTTGATTTTGACCATGGAAGAGTTCCACTCACGCTCCGTCGAAAGTATTGCTCCTGAAGTCAGGGGTAAGGTTTTTCTGATCGGGAAATGGTTGAGCAATCAAGAAGTACCAGACCCTTATCGCCTTTCTAAAGAGATGTTTCAAAATGTCCAAATACTTTTGACGCGCTGTGTAGACAGTTGGCTTCCATACATCAAATAGGGAAGAAGGAATTTCATGACCACGATGCCTCGCTTTACTCCCGAAGTTAAGAATGAGTCGGATATCAACTTCTCCGCACTCTTCGGTATGTTGATCGATTACAAATGGCAACTCCTGTCGGTAATCGGCATTTTCGCTGCGCTCGGTATCGGCTATGCCATCCTGGCCACGCCGATGTATTCGTCCAACGCCATGATCCAGATCGAAATGGAGAAGAAGGGCGTTACCCGACTGACCGATCAGTCCACCGGCATGCCGCCGCCCATGCCCGAGGCGGTGACCGAGATCGAGCTGCTCAAGTCGCGCTCCGTGATCGGCAAGGCGATCGAGAACCTCAAGCTGGATATCGAGGTCAAGCCGCGCTACTTCCCGCTGATCGGCAACTTCGTCGCGCGTCGTTTCGATCCGCAGAATGAAACTGACGTCGCCTCTCCCCTGCTCGGCCTGAACAGCTTTGCCTGGGGCGGCGAGAAGCTGGTCATCGACCAGCTGGAAGTACCGGACAGCAACCTCGACAAGCCGATGAAGCTGAAGGTCGAGGACAACCAGAACTTCACCGTCTTCAATGCCGACGACGAAGTGGTACTGCACGGTGGCCTCGGCCAGCCGGTGAGCAATGCCGGGTACCAGATCAAGGTGACTACGCTGCAGGCTCGCCCTGGCACCGAATTCACCATCATGAAGAAGCGTTTTTCCAAGACCATCCAGGAATACCAGGGTCGCATCGTCGCCGGTGAGCGCGGCAAGATGTCGGGCATCATCGGTGTCGGTCTGCAGGACGCGGATCCGCTGAAGGCCCAGGCCATCGTCCAGGAAGTCGCGGACATCTACGTGCAGCAGAACATCGATCGCAACGCCGCCGAGTCCACCCAGAGTCTGGAATTCCTGCGTGCCCAGATCCCGGTCGTGAAATCCGACCTGGAAAAGGCCCAGTCCGCGCTGAACTACTACCAGACCAACAAGAAGTCGGTCGATATCGACAGCGAGACCAAGGGTGTCCTGGAACAGACCGTTGCCCTGGACAACCAGATCTCCGAGCTGAACCTGAAGCGCACCGAGATGGATCGCAAGTTCACTCGCCAGCACCCGGCCTACCAGGCGCTGATGAGCCAGCTGGGCCAACTCCAGGCCGAGCGCGCCAAGCTGCAGAAGCGCGTCGAAGTGCTGCCGGAAACCCAGCAGGAACTGCTGCGTCTGAACCGTGACATCGAGGTGACCGGCCAGACCTATGCGCTGATGCTGAACAAGGCTCAGGAACTGGAAGTCATTCGCGCCGGTACCGTGGGCAGCGTCCGCATCATCGACAACGCCAACGCCAACGTCGACGATCCGTCCGCGCCCAACAAGCCGCTGATCATCGCCGTCGCCATCATCCTCGGCGGCATCGTCGGCCTGGCCATCGTCTACACCCGTCATACCCTGCGTCGCGGTGTCGAGACCCCGGAAGCCATCGAGCAGATCGGTCTGCCGGTCTACGCCTCGATCCCCTACAGCAAGAACCAGGCGGACACCACCAAGGTACTGGGCACCAAGCAGCCGGGCGAATCCTCGCTGACCGCCATTACCCATCCGACCGATCTGAGCACCGAGGCGCTGCGCAGCCTGCGTACCAGCCTGCACTTCGCCATGATCGAGGCCAAGAACAACATCCTGATGATCTCCGGTCCCAGCCCGGGCGTCGGCAAGTCCTTCGTGTCCTCGAACCTGGCCGCGGTGATCGCCGAGTCCGGCCAGCGCGTCCTGCTGATCGACGGCGACATGCGCAAGGGCTATCTGCACAAGCTGATGAACACCAAGCAGCAGGACGGTCTGTCCGATCTGCTGAGTGGCCGCATCGCCCTGAACGACGCCATCAAGAAGACCGAAGTCGGCAGCCTGGATTTCGTCTCCTGCGGCCAGTTCCCGCCGAATCCGTCGGAACTGCTGATGAGCCTTCGCTTCACCACCGTGCTGAAGAAATTCAGCGAGCTGTACGACATCGTGATCATCGACACCCCGCCGATCCTGGCGGTGACCGAGGCCGGCATCATCGGCAGCCACGCCGGTACCAGCCTGATCGTCGCACGTTTCGGCGTGAACAGTGTCAAGGAGCTTGAGGCGACCAAGCGCCGCTTCGACCTCAACGGCATTCCGCTCAAGGGCGTGATCTTCAACGCCGTCGAACGCAAGGCCAGTAACTACGGCTCCTATGGCAACTACCACTACTCCTACGAGCAGGACGCCAAGAGCTGATGCACGACCCCGGCTGGACGGCCTGAGCGCCGTCCAGCCAATCCCTTCAGGGATCGCGGCAGTATTCGTACAGGCGCATCGAACAAGAAACTACCTCACACAGCGATTTCGAAGGGTTCGCTCCTGAACCCGGCCACGCTTGGCAGCCTTGGATCTCGACGCTGTACCGGATTGATGATTCTGAAGAATAGGAACACGCCAATGAACGTAGTCATGGTGCTCAACTACAAGGCCCCCAACGAAACCATCAGTTGTGTGGAGAGCATCCTCAAGCACTGCCCGTCCATCGATCACACGGTGGTGGTGGACAACGATTCCCAGGACGGCTCCATCGACGTCCTGCAACGCTGGCAGGCCGAAAACGGCCTGAGCCAGGTCACCGTGCTCGCCAGTCCGCGCAACGACGGCTATGCCGGTGGTAACAACTACGGCATGCGCTGGGCGCTGGACAATCTGGCGGTCAAGCATTTCTGGGTCGTCAACAACGACGCCTACGTCAAGGACGATGCCTTCGCGCCATTGCTGGCCGAACTGCAGCGCGCGCCCAAGACCATCGTCGGCTCGGTGATCCTGAGCTCCCAGACCGGTCGCCTGGAGTGCTACGGCGGCGGCATCCTCTATCCGCTGCTGGGCAAGTCCAAGCTGCTGGGCAAGGACATCGAGGTCAGCGAGATCTCCAAGCTGGACCGTGAACCCGACTACATCATGGGGTGCAGCATGGCTTTCTGCGCCAGCCTGCTGACCGAGATCGGATTCATGGACGAAGCCTACTTCATGTACTCCGAAGAGGTGGACTGGCAGCACCAGGCCAAGCGCAAGGGCGTCGCCCTTAAGGTTTCGCCCGAGAGCCAGCTCTATCATTACGGCTCCATGAGCTCGGGTGGACGTAGCGCCTTCTATCACTACTTCCGCAACCGCGCGGCCACCCGTTTCAATCGCAAGTTCCACGGTACCCCCTACGCACTGGTCTCCGCCGTGTTGCTGTCCGGCATCACCGTGCTCAAGGAATTCAAGAATCCGAAACTGGCCTGGTCCGGCGTCAAGGGCGCCTTCAAGGGAGCGACGATGCATGTCTAACCTACGCACCCAAGCCTTTGGTATCGACTTCTTCACCGGTACCAAGGACGAGTTGCTGAACTCGATCAGCCAGGACATCCATCGGCCCTACAGCTACATCGTCACGCCGAACATCGACCATGTCGTGCAGCTGCAGAGCAATGCCGACATGCGCGAGTCCTATCAGCGCGCCGGCAAGCGCATCTGCGACAGCCGGATCCTGATGCCCATCCTCAAGTCGCTGGGCGTCGCCGTGCCCGAGGTCATCACCGGCAGCGATCTGACCCTGAGCATCCTGCGCAAGGCCAACGACGAGCGCCTGTCGGTGGTACTGATCGGCTCCAGCGAGGATGACGTCGGCAAGTTGCGCCGGATGTATCCACACATCCAGCTGGCGCACTACAACCCGCCGATGGGCTTCATCAACGATCCGCTGGAGACGCAGAAATGCGTCGACTTCGTGATGCAGAATCCGTCGGAATTCATCCTCTATGCCGTAGGGGCGCCGCGTCAGGAAAAGCTCGCGCGGCAGATCGACAGCAGCAAGCGTACCGGTGTCGGCCTGTGTATCGGCGCGTCCATCCTGTTCGCCGTGGGCACCGTCAAGCGCGCACCGCGCTGGATGCAGAAAGCCAGGCTGGAATGGCTGCACCGGCTGTGCTCGGAGCCCAAGCGGCTGGCCAAGCGTTACGTGCACGATGCGCTGAGCATCCTGCCCATCTATCTCAAGGAACGCAGCAGTCGACGCACCTGAGTGGCTGCCCCGCAGCGTTCTCAGCCGCAAGGAAGATGACCACCGGACAAGCCGTCCGGTGGTCCCGTCTGGATGGGTAGGTCTATGAGCATTCTCCGTAAAAGTACCGTTTCCTTCGTTCTCCTGATCCCGTTGCTGATCCTGCACCTGGACGTGTTCGGCGAAAGCCCGCACAACCCGGTCGGCATCCTCTATCTGAACGAGCTGTATCTGGCCATCTGCATGGCCTTCACCTTCTTCTACCTGCTGACCAGCATTGGCACCCAGCAGCGCGAATTCAAGATCCTGATGACCTACGCCGTCTATTCGTCGGTGGTCTTCATCGGGTTGCCGGCGGTCTTTTCCTTCCTGTTCTACGGCCAGCCGCTGATCTATGGCCTGATCGAGGAGCGGCGGATCCTGTTCTGCTTCGGCTTCGCCACCCTGATGTTCCTCGGTCGCAACATGACCGCCTCGCAATTCGAGAAGGCCCTGCTGATCACCGCGCTGCTGGCCGCCGTGATGGCCTGGATGTTCAAGTTCGGCGTGCTGCCGGACCTGCGTGACAAGCAGTCCTCCTTCGACCGCCCGGACCGTTCCTCCATCGGTGCGCCGGCGCTGTGCCTGGCCTACTTCTACTGCATCCAGACCTGGAACAAGGGCATCTCGCCGATCGATGGCTCGACGCGCAGCAAGACCGTCCACATCGTGCTGGCCATGGCCTTCCTGCTGACCCTGGTGTTTGGTACCCAGACCCGGCAGCTGATCGTGCTGGCGCTGGTTTTCACCGTGTTCTGCCTGAAGAGCAAGTCCATCGTCTGGATCTGCGTCTCTACGCTGCTGCTGTCGCCCTTCTTCATCTTCCCGGACCTGATGAAGGTGCTGGGGCTGAATCTGGACTTCTATGCCCAGTCGGTGGAGGACGGTCCCACCGATGGCGTGCGTGAGCAGACCATCGGCTACATCTTCTCCCACCTCAGCCAGAACCACTGGTTGCCGAGTGGCTCGCTGTCGCTGATGTGGAACAACGGCTTCATCCCCTATTTCGGCGAGTACTTCTTCCTCTCCGATGTCGGGGTGTTCGGCACCCTGTTCCGCTTCGGCTTCCTGGCCTTCATCATCATCCCGGTGTCGCTGTTCCTCTACTATCGCTGGGCCAAGATGCTGCACCCCGATACCGGCTTCGTGGTGACCGCCACCCTGGCCCAGCTGGTGATCTGGCCGCTGGCCGGCTTCTTCGAGTACCTCCAGGCCACCATCTGCTACCTGATGGTGATCCAGGCCCTGCGCGCGCTGCACCACTACAGCTCCGCGTCCGTCCCGGAGACCTACGTCAGCAGTCCCTACCCGCGCCCGAGCAGCCAGCTGGCTCGCCCGGTCTGATCCCTCGTGCCGCCCGGTGTCCGCCGGGCGGCCCCAAGGAGTTTTCACCCCCACGATGTCGATGATCAAAAACAGCACCTGGAACATCCTGGGTGTCGTCATTCCCAGTGCCATCGCGCTGCCCACCATGGGTGTGCTGTCGCGCCTGCTCGGTGTCGAGCAATTCGGCCTGTTCACCCTAGCCTTCGCCATTGTCGGCTATGCCACCCTGTTCGATGCCGGCCTGTCGCGCGCGGTGATCCGCGCCGTCGCCATGCACCACGGCGACAAGGAGCGCAACCGGCTGGTCATGGGCACGGCCACCGGCGCCGTCATCGGCCTGAGTCTGCTGGCGACACTGCTGCTGTGGTTCGGCGCGGGCAAGGTGGTGAGTCTGCTGCACGTCTCGCCCGAGCATTTCGACAATGCCGTGGCCGGCTTTCGCTGGCTGAGCCTGTGCGTCCCGCCCTTCCTGCTGGCGACGGTCTGGTTCGCCTACCTGGAAGGCAACGAGCGCTTCGGCGAATTCAATATCCTGCGGACCTTCTCCAACAGTCTGCTGGCGATCGCGCCGCTGATCGCGGTACTGATCGAACCGAGCTTTTCCGCCACCGTGATCGGCCTGGTGCTGGCCCGGGTGGTCTCCATGGCGCTGGCCTACTGGCCGTTGCACAAGGATTTCCCGGAAGGCATCCGGACCTTCAAGGCCGAGGTGTTCAAGGAGCTGTTGAAATTCGGCAGCTGGATGACGGTGAGCAACATCATCAGTCCGCTGATGGTCTATTTCGACCGCTTCGTGCTGTCGCACATGGTCGGTGCCAGCCGCGTGTCCTTCTACACCGCCCCGGCCGAGGCGGTCTCGCGGATGCTGATCATCCCCAATGCCGTGGCCCGGGTGGTGTTCCCGCTGCTGAGCAAGAGCAGTGAGGACGCTACGCGCCAGGCCAACAAGGCCTTCTGGGGCCTGTTGCTGATCAGCCTGGCGATGGTGCTGCCGATCCTGGCGCTGGCGCCCTGGATCATGACCGTCTGGATGGGCCCGGAGTACGGCGGCGATGCCGCGCAGATCCTGCGCATCCTGGTGGTGGGCTTCATCTTCAACGCCCTGGCGCAGATTCCCTTCGCCAAGATCCAGGCCCGCGGTCATTCGCGGACCACCGCGATGATCCATCTCGCCGAACTGCTGCCCTACCTGGGTCTGCTGGTGGTCTGCATCCAGCATTTCTCCATCATGGGCGCCGCCATCGCCTGGACCATCCGGGTGACCGTGGACTATCTGGCGCTGGAATACTTCGCCCGGCGCACACCGCCGCTGCAACCCGCGCCGGTCTATCAGCAGAGCTCCTGAGGGAGCCCTGCCCAGACGAATTTCCGCAATACACGAGAGGTGCTGTCCGTGTCACGAGTGAAACGTCGTATCGGTGGTGGCCTGCTGGCCACCGTCTTGTTGTCCGCGGCGCTTTATGGCCAGGCTCAGCCCGAGTCGGCGACGGCCAAGGTGGACCTCATCGGCATCAACATGTCGGCCGCCGGCTTTGCCGGCCAGGTCCTGCCAGGCGTGGAAGGCACCAACTACTTCTACCCCACCGAAGATTACTTCCGCCGCTACGCGGCCAAGGGCATCCGCTTCATCCGCTTTCCCTTCCTCTGGGAGCGGGTGCAACCCCAGCTGGGCGGTGAACTGGACCAGGCCCAGGTCGCGCTGCTGCAGCGCACCCTGGATTTCGCCGACAAGTACGGGATCCGCGTGATCCTGGACATGCACAACTACGCGCGCTATCGCGGTCAGCTGATCGGCTCTTCCCAAGTGCCCTACGCCAGCTACGCCGATGCCTGGAAACGCCTGGCCCTGACCTTCCAGAAGCATCCGGCGCTGTACGGCTACGATGTCATGAATGAGCCCCATGACACCCAGGGTCTCTGGCCCCGCGCGGCCCAGACGGCCGTGGACAGCATCCGCAGCGTCGACATGAAGACGCCGATCTTCATCGCCGGCGACAGCTGGTCCAGTGCCCAGCGCTGGCCCCAGGTGAATGGCGACCTGCTGATCAAGGATCCGGCGGACAACCTCATCTATGAGGCCCATATCTACTTCGACGACGATTCCAGCGGCAATTACGCCTCGGGCATGAAGGGCGTCCATCCCATGATCGGCGTGGAAAGAACCCGCCCCTTCATCGAATGGCTGAAACAGCACAATTTGCGCGGCTTCGTTGGCGAATATGGGATACCTGCACACCCACAGTGGCTGGAAGCCATGGACAATCTGCTGAGCTATCTGGGCGAGCAGTGCGTACCCAGCGCCTATTGGGCGGCCGGTCCGGGCTGGGGCGACTATCCTCTGGCCATCGAACCCAAGAACGGCACGGAGAAGCCGCAGACGGCCTTGCTGCAAAAACACCTGAACAAACATGACTGCCAAGTCATAGGACCTCGTTAGCGGAGATGTGACAGATTTCGAACGGCGTCACCTTTTTCCGCTCCCGGGGCGCTGAACTCGATGGCTAAAGGCCAGTCCTAGACCAGCAGACTCAGGTGCTCATACAACTAAAAGCTGAGACCTCGAGTTCTCTCGTACGCTGGACAGACGGGTCACCTGGAACCTGGTCCACCGTCGAGGCTCGCCGCGTCTTGCGAAGGAACACCATGAATAACCGGCTCGTTGCTTCTACCTTCCGATTTATTCCTCTTGCTCACACTCAATCAGCAATCAAGGACGAATGACATGAAAACCAAATTTACCGCTCTGGCCTTGCTGTCCGGCATCGTCCTGCAGGGTTGTGCCTACTCCCCGGGTCAGTACCTGGACCAGGACGACCTGAAGAGCGATCCGAGCATCCAGGGCACCAAGGTCCAGCTGATCCCGATCACCAGCTCGCTGCTGATGAGCCAGGATTCCGCGGCCCTGTCCAAGGCTCCCGACCTCAAGCCCCTGCTGGACTACAAGCCGCAGGCTTACCGCGTCGGTGCGAGCGACCTGCTCTACATCACCGTCTGGGATCACCCCGAACTGACCGCTCCGTCCGGCGCCCAGCAGCAGCTGGAAGCCAACGGTCGCCTGGTACGTCCGGATGGCACCCTGTTCTACCCCTACGTCGGCACCGTGCGCGCCGCCGGCAAGACCCTAGAAGAGATCCGCACCGATATCTCCCGCCGTCTGGCCACCTTCATCGACAATCCCCAGATCGACGTCAGCGTGCTGAAGTTCGGCAGCCAGAAGGTCACCGTCTCCGGTGCGGTGAACAAGGGCGATGCCATTCCTCTGACCACCAAGCCCATCACCCTGGTGGAAGCCCTGGGCCAGGTTGGCGTGGCCAACACCGGTGGTGCCGATCTGACCGGCGTGACCCTGGTCCGCGACGGCAAGGAATACCGCCTGGATACCGACAGCCTGAACCGCAAGGATTCCAAGCTGTACGGCATCTACCTGAAGGACGGTGACAGCATTCACCTGCCCTACAACGATGCCCGCAAGGTCTATGTGGTCGGTGAAGTCCGCTCGCCCGCAGCGGTCAGCTACAAGATCACCAACCTGAACCTGATGGAAGCCCTGAGCCAGGCCGGCGGCATCCAGCAGGAAACCGCCAACGCCGATGCCGTCTACGTCATCCGTGGCCCGGAAGATCTGAAGGCGCCGGGTGCCACTGCCCAGGTCTTCCACCTGGCGGCCAAGAACCCGACCGCCTATGTGCTGGCGCAGAACTTCCATCTGCAGCCGCAGGACGTGGTCTTCGTTGGCCCGGCCGGTATCACCCGCTGGAACCGCTTCGTCAGCCAACTGCTGGGTTCCACCAACATCCTGTCCTCCAGCGCCAGCCTGAACAGCAGCTTCAAGTAATAGCGCTCGCTTGCCGTCATGCCGGTTACCGCCGCGCATGACGGTAATTCCTCTGACGTTCTGCTACACCCTCCCTCTGCATCTCTGCACTATTTTCCCCGCCAAAAAAATCTGAAATCCGCTGCCTAGACGGCCTCGCCCGTCGCCGATTAATTATTTCGATACCTATTAGCCCCATAATTGCTGCCGCTCGGCCTGGCACAGGCAGTTTTTCGTCACGCTTTTGCGTAATGTAGCTAACCTGATACCGAAGTTGGGCACGTTTAAGGACTGGGTGTGGCGTCAGGCAAGGCAACAAGAGCAAGGTCCCGCTTCGGTTGGTGGCGCAGGCTGACGGTAGGGCTGCTGGGCTATCTGTCTCTCTTGGGGACGGCCCTGGCGGCGCCCGCCAGCGTGGCGTTCTGGTACGCGGAAAAACCGCCGGTAGCCGAACTCGCGCAGTTCGACTGGGTGGTGCTCGAACCCGGACATGCCAGCGCCGCCGATGTCCGCGCCCTGCACGAGGCCGGAGCCCAACCCTTCGCCTATCTGTCCATTGGCGAATTCGCCGGCGATGCGGCGGCCCTGGAAAAGGCCGGCCTCAGTGCCGGTGCCAGCCCGGTGGCCAACAAGGCCTGGGGCAGCCAGGTGATGAACCTGGCGTCGCCGGTCTGGCGAGCCCATCTGCTCGAACGCGCCGCCCAACTGGCCAAGGCCGGTTACACCGGGCTGTTCCTCGATACCCTCGACAGTTTCCAGCTGGTGGCCGAAGACCAGCGGGAAAGCCAGCGCCTGGCGCTCAAGAGCCTGCTGGCCGACCTGCACCGCCGCCAGCCGTCGCTCAAGCTGTTTTTCAATCGCGGCTTCGAGGTGCAACCCGAATTGCCCGGGGTCGCCGCCGCCATGGCGGTCGAATCCATCTATGCCGGCTGGGATGCCGGCAAGAAGACCTATCGCCCGGTCAGCGAGCAGGACCGCGCCTGGCTGAAGCCGCGAATCGAGGCGGCGCGCAGTGCCGGCATCCCGGTCATCGCCATCGAGTACCTGCCGCCGGAGCAGCGCGACGAAGCCTGGCGCCTGGCCAAGCGGCTGCGCGACGAAGGCTACGTGCCCTATATCACCACCCCCGATCTCAACACCCTGGGCATCAGTTCGGTGGCCCTGCAGCCACGCCGGCTGGCGCTGCTCTACGATGGTCGCGAAGGCGCCCTGCGCCAGTCGGCGGTGCACCGCTTCCTGGGCAGCGCCCTGGAGTACCAGGGCTATCGCCTGGACTATTTCGATGCCTCCAAGCCGCTGCCCGCGACCTGGCCCGGCGCCCTCTATGCCGGGGTGGTGGTCTGGATGACCAGTGGGCCGCCACCCAATTCGCGGGATTTCAGCGACTGGATCGGCCAGCGCCTGGACGAAAAGACGCCGCTGCTGATCCTCGGCGGTCTGCCGCTGGACAACGAAGCCCTGCTCAAGCGGCTGGGTCTGGGCGTCAGTCGCAAACCGCTGCCCGACAACCTGACCCTCAAGGTGCTGGATCCTGCCCTCGCCGGCAACTTCGAGGCACCGGTCAAGTTGCGGACGCGTGACCTGCCCGCCGTGCAGACGCTACCCGGCGGGCCGACACCGGTGGTCAGCCTGAGCGGTCCAGGCGGGACCTTCGTGCCCATGGGCGTGGCCTCCTGGGGCGGCTTCGCCTTCGGCCCCTATGTCATGGAAGACGGTCCCGAAGCCAGTCGCTGGATCATCGACCCCTTCGCCTTTACGGCGAAGACGCTGCAACTGCCGGCCATGCCGGTGCCCGATCCGACCACGGAGAACGGCCGGCGCATCGCCACCGTGCACATCGACGGCGACGCCTTCGCGTCCAAGGCGGAGATTCCGGGCGGGCCCTTTTCCGGCCAGGTGGTGCTGGAGCGGTTCATCCAGCCGCACCCCTTTCTGACCTCGGCCTCGATCATCGAAGGCGAGGTCGGCCCCAAGGGCCGCTATCCGGAGCTGACCGCGCAACTGGAGCCCATCGCCCGCCGCCTGTTCGCCGACCCCAAGGTGGAGGTGGCCACCCACACCTTCAGCCATCCGTTCTTCTGGCAACCGGCGGTCTCCGAGCAGAGCGAGAACTTCGAAGCCCAGTACGGCTACATGATGCAGATTCCCGGCTACGACAAGGTGGATTTCACCCGGGAGATCGTGGGCTCGACGCGCTATATCAATGAACGCCTGACCACCCCGCAGAAGCCGGTGAAGATGGTGTTCTGGTCCGGTGACGCCCAACCCGATGCGGCGACCCTCAAGCTCGCCTACGACAACGGCCTGCTCAACGTGAACGGCGGCAACTCGCACATCACCCGCTCGCAGCCCTCGGTGAGCGGTCTGTATCCCTTCATCCGCCCCACCCCGGGCGGTCTGCAGTTCTATGCGCCCATCATCAACGAGAACGTCTACACCAATCTCTGGCGCGGTCCCTATTACGGCTTTCGCGATCTGCTCTATACCTTCGAGCGCACCGAGCATCCCCGCCGACTGCGCGGGCTGAATCTCTACTACCACTTCTACTCGGGCACCAAGCAGGCTTCGCTCAAGGTCATGGAAGAGATCTACCAGGGCATGGCCGCCGAGCATCCGCTGTCACTGTGGATGAGCGACTACCTGAGTCGCCTGCGGGGCTTCTATACCGCCAGTCTGGCCCGGGAAGACGACGGCAGCTGGTCGATCAAGGCCCTCGACGGCCTACGCACCCTGCGCCTGGATCCGCGCCTGGGCTGGCCGGATCTGCAGCGCTCGAAGGGCATCGCCGGGGTCCGCGACCTGCCGCAGGGACGCTATGTCCACCTGGCCGGCGATCAGGCGCGGCTGGTCCTGCGTGACAGCCGCGATCCCACCCCCGCTCTCGAAGAGGCCAACATCCCGCTGCAGCAATGGGACTACCTGTCGCCGACGCGGATCCGCTTCGCCTTCGCCGGGCAATTTCCGCTGGAGCTGACCCTGCGCGCGGCCTCGGCCTGCGAGGTACGGGTCGGTCGCGAGCGCTACAAGGGCCAGTCAGGACAGGCCGGACTGCTGACGTTCAAACTTCCGCTAACACAAGTGAGTGACGGTGAGATCGTCTGCGGCTAAGAAAACCCGGCTCCTGAGCGGTTGGACACTGCTGGGGGTCGCGCTCCTCACCGCGCTGGTGCTGGTGCTGACCTTTCACGGCAAGCAGGTCTTCCTGCCCGGCGAGGAGCCGGCCGACCAGGTCTCCATCAGCTACGCGCAGGTGCTGCTCAAGGCGACGCCGGACGATACCGGGCTGCGCATGAAGCTGATCGACCAGTTGATCGCCCTGGGGCGCATCGACGAGGCGCGGCGTCAGTTGCAACTGCTGCCCGAGCCCCTGGCCTCGACGCCCTTCTACGCCCTGGAAATGGACATCCTGCAGGCGGAAGCCCAGCCGCAAGGCCTGGCCGACGCCGATCGCGAACGCCTGGCGCAACGCCTGAGCGCCCTGGACATGGCGACCCTGAGCACGCCCCAGCTGCAACGGGTGGCCGAGCGCGCCCTGCAACTGGCGGATCCGGCCACGGCGGCGCAGCGTTACGTCGAACTGGCCCGGCGTGATCCGCCGCGGCGCCAGCAGTGGCTGGAACAGGCGGCCCGCTGGAGCCTGGCCGGTGGCCGTCAGCAGGAGGCCGCGCGTCTCTATCTGCGCCTGGCCGATCTCGCCGATTCGGCCGAACAGCGCCAGGGCTACCGGCACCAGGCCTTCGATGCCTGGCTCGCCGCCGGCCAGGGCGCCGAAGCCGCCGCCCTGCTGGAGCAGGAACTGCCGCGTCTGCAAGCCGATGCCAGC
Source organism: Pseudomonas flavocrustae (assembly GCF_029872515.1). Lineage (NCBI taxonomy): Bacteria > Pseudomonadati > Pseudomonadota > Gammaproteobacteria > Pseudomonadales > Pseudomonadaceae > Pseudomonas > Pseudomonas flavocrustae. Next base: position 243,322 of record NZ_JAPDIQ010000007.1, read on the forward strand.
GGTCTGGCCTGGCTGCAGGCCGGGGTGGCCGCCGCCCAGGGCAGCGGGCGCCTGGATCTGGCCCAGCGGCTGATCGATCGCTGGCGCGAGTGGCAACCGGACGATCCCGCCGCCCTGGAGGCCGCCTACCGACTGGCCCTGGGCCGCGGCGACACCGAACGGGCCTGGGAGGAAGGCCATCAGCTGCTGGCCCTGCGCCCGGACGATGAAAAATTGCTCGCGGAACTGGCCCAGCTGGGCGAATGGACCGGGCATATGGACGAAGCCCTCGACCTCTGGTTGCGCCTGCTGGCACGCCAGGACGATCCGGCTCGCCGCGACCACGCCTGGAAGCTGGCCGCCCGGGCGTTTCGCTTCGATGCGGTGGTCGAGTTGCTGGCCGAGGCGTCGCGGCAGCGCCAGCTGGACAAGACCGAACTGGACGCGCTGATCTTCGCCTACGAGTCCCTGGGCGATCCCGCTGCCGAGGAGCGCTGGCTGCGCGACTACATTAGGCGTCAGCCCAAGCAGCGCCTGGCCTGGGAGCGGCTGCAGCAACTGCTGGCCCGTACCGAGCAGGGCGATGCCGAAGCCGCAGGCTGGGCAGCGTTCGGCAAGAAATTCCCGCTGACCAACGCCGAGTATCTGAGCTGGGCCGGCACCCTCTGGGAGCTGTTCAAGCCCGAAGAGTCCTGGAAGGTGCTCGAGGGCATGCCGGCCAAGCAGCGGCAGGGCGACGACTACTGGCGCCTGCGGGCGGAGCTGGCCTGGGAACTGGAGCGCGACGGCGAGGCCCAGCTGGCCTTCGAACGCCTGGCCGCGAGCGACAAGGGCCTGGCCGCCAACGACGAGGACCGGCTGCTGGCGATCTATCTGCGCACCGCGCCGCGCAAGGCCCTGGCCCTGCTGGAAAAGAGCTGGGAAAAGAGCAAGAGCCAGAAGCGCCTGACCGACGCCCTGCAATGGGCCGAGCAACTCAAGGACACGGCGGCGCTGGAGCGGCTGCTGGCCAGTGCCGCGCGCGAGCCGGCCTCGGCCGACAATCCCGCCGTCTGGCTGGCGCGGTCGGGGCTGGACTTCCAGCGTGGTCGCGTCGTCCAGGCCGAAGAAGGCTATCGAAAGGCCTTGCAGCGCTTCCCGGACGACGACCGCTTCCGCGAGCGGCTGCTGTGGCTGCTCATCGACCAGAATCGCCAGACCGAGCTGGCGACGCTGCTGCGCGACTGGAAGGGCCGGGCCCGCGACAGCGACGTGCTCTGGCTACCCTTCGGCAGCGGCCTGGTGCTGCTGGGCCAGGCGGAAGAGGCGCTCGGCTGGTATCGCCGCTACCTGGAAGCCCACCCCCAGGACTGGCTGGTGCAGGCCGCCTACGCCGATGCCCTGGACGCCGCCGGTCACCAGGACGCGGCGCTGCGACTGCGCAAGGCCGTCACGCCGCACCTGGCCAACGACGAGGTGCCGGCCACCCCCGAGCGCTATGCCACCTACCTGCGGCTGCTCTCCAGCCTGCGCGGCCCCCAGGCGGCGCTGGCCCAGGCGCGCGCCTGGCAGGATGGCTCGCCGAGCATGCTGCAACTCTGGTTCGACCAGTGGCTCGACGCGCTCAGCCAGAACAACGACGACGGCCTCAAGAGCGAGTGGCTGGCCTGGGCCAAGAGTCGTGGCCTGAAGGTGCGCCAGTACGAGCAGTTGCAGGAGGTCCTGCGCCGGCAGAATCGTGGCGAGCTGGAGAAGCTGCTGGCGGCCGGCGATCTGGATCCGGCGCAGCGCGTCGAGGTGCTGCAGCGTCTCGGCCATGCCGGCGACGCCCAGGCCGCGGCCCTGACGGCGGCCGGCGACGAGCCTCCGGAGGTCATCCAGCGGCAGCTGCTGCGCCAGGCCACCGAACAGGCCGAGCGCACGCCCAATGGCGTCCAGGCCGGCTGGGAGCGCCGCGACTATGGCGGCCTGATCGAACAGGGCAGCGAGGTGCGCGCCGCCCGGCGACTCAGCGATGACGTCTATGCCGATGTCCAGCTCAAGCAGAATCGCGTGGAGAGCAGCGGCCTCAAGTCCGACGCCCTGGGCAACGAACACCAGATGCTGCTCAAGGTGCTGAAGAACCTGGCCGACGGCGGTCTGGAAACCACCGTCGACGCCAGTCAGCGGTCGGACAGCAATCGCCTGGGCCTGGGCGTCGCCCGCACCTGGCGCATCGATGGCAACACCGAGATCGAGGCGGCCCTGGACTGGCACCGGCAACCCGACGAGAGCGGCTATCTGCGCGCCCTGGGCCGCCGCGACAGCGTCAGCCTGGCCGGTCGCCACAACCTCACGCCACGCGACCAGCTGAGCTGGCGGGCGGCGCACAATCGCTATTCCAGTCGGGACGGCGATGCCCTGGGCAGCGGCTTCGCCTTCAACCTGGAGCTGAGCCACATGATCTTCTTCGAAGGTCCCACCTGGCAGGTGCGCAGCGGCATCACCTACCAGCAGAACAGTGCGCGCAGCACCCTGCCCGCCAGCGTCACCCGCTACCTGCAGCCGCTGGCCGGCAGTGGCGAGAACGGCGAGGTCACCGTGGCCGACCTGGAGGCCCTGGGCGGCACCCAGCTGTTGCAGGATCGCTATGGCCAGCTCTATGTCGGCAGCAGCTGGCGCCGCGGCATTCCCGGTTCGCTCAACCGCACCCACCCCCAGTACAGCTGGCTGGTGGACACCCTGGTCGGCTGGCAGTGGACCGAGCGCGAATTCAACTACGGTTTGAATGTCGGCCTGGGCATGGTAGTGCTCGGCGACGACGAACTGGCGTTCACCGCCGGCTACCAGTCCGCGCCCCAGGGCAGCGGCGGTCAGGCCGGCAGCACCCTGGGCATTCAATACAGCAATCGAATCGGTCGCTAGGCCGCTTCAAGGGAGAGACCTCATGAACATCACGCGTCTGCTCGTCGCCAGTGTCGCCACCGTGCTCCTGGCCGGCTGCTCGAGCTTTACCCGTCCCAGCGGCGAGGCCCTGCCCAAGGATGCGCGCTGGGGCCTGGTGCCCCTGGCCAACTATGCCCAGGCGCCCATGGCCGGCGACCGGGCGGCGCAGATCCTGGTCAGCGTGCTCGGCGAGCGCGGCATCCGCCCGCAGGTCTACGACGACAGCCAGGGCGGCAATCCCAGCGACGACGAGAAGGCCCGCCAGCGCGCGGCCCTGGACTGGGCGCGCCAGCAGAATCTGCAATACGTGCTCACCGGCAGCGTGGACGAGTGGCAGTACAAAAACGGTCTGGACGGCGAGCCGGCGGTGGGCGTGACCCTGCAGGTGGTCGAGCCGGCCAGCGGCCGGGTGGTCTGGAGCAACAGCGGCGCCCGTTCCGGCTGGTCGCGCGAGAGCCTGGCGGCCACCGCGCAAAAGGTCCTGCGCGGCACCGCGCAAGAGCTGCAGTTGCGCTGATGGCCCTGCAATCCGTCCACAAGGACTACACCCTGGCGCCCCGCGCCAGTGGCCGCCTGTCCTGGCTGGAGACCCTGCTGGTCACGGCGGCCGCCCTGGGCCTAGGCTTCTGGCTGGTGCCGGAAGACCCCCTGATGGTTGGCCTGGCCTTTCCCTGGGTGGTGTTCGCACCCATCCTCATGGGGGTGCGCTATGGCTTCATGCGCGGCCTGGTAAGTGCCGGCTTGCTAGTGGTGGCGCTGCTCTATCTGCATCGCCAGGGCTATCCGGCCTACGAAGAGATCCCGCCGTCCTTTATCGTCGGCGTGCTGCTCAGCGCCATGCTGGTGGGCGAATTCCGCGATCTCTGGGATCGCCGTCTGGAACGCCTGGACCTGGCCAACGACTATCGCCAGCTGCGCCTGGACGAATTCACCCGCGCCCACCACCTCCTGCGCATCTCCCACGATCGCCTGGAACAGCGCGTCGCCGGCAACGACCTCAGTCTGCGCAGCTCGCTGCTGGACCTGCGGCGCCAGCTGCGCGAGGTGCCCCGCGAGCAGGATGCCCTGCAGGCCCTGGCCGAGCCCATCGTCGGCCTGTTGACCCAATACGGTTCACTGCGCGTGGCGGGCCTCTACCGGGTCGACGCCAATGGCCGGGTGGATCGTCGCGCCCTCGCCAGCCAGGGCGAGATGCCTGGCATCGATCCTGATGACTTGCTGGTGCGCCTGACCCTGGAGCGCGGTGAGACCCTGAGCATCCGCCAGGCGCTGCTGGAGCGCGGCGAGACCCAGCATTCGGCGCTGCAGGCCTGCGTGCCGCTGCTGGATACCGAGGAGCGCCTGCTGGCGGTGCTGGCCATCGAGCAGATGCCGTTCTTTTCCTTCAACGAGCGCACCCTCAATCTGCTGACCATCCTCGCCGGCCACATCGCCGACCTGCTCGGCAGCGATCCCCAGGCGCTGGCCCTGGCCGACGATGACGCCCAGCAATTCTCCCAGCACCTCAAGCGCTCGCTGCGCGATGCCCAGCAGCACGCCCTGCCCGCCTGCCTGTTCTGCTTCGAGATGACCGAGGCCGATGGTGGCGAGCGCGCCCTGGCGCTGCTGGAAGGCAGCCGCCGCGGTCTCGACTTGCAACTGCGCTTGACCAATCAGGCCGGCCACCCCTGCCTGCTGGTGCTCTTGCCGCTGACCTCCTCCGACGGCCTGGAAGGCTACCGCCGCCGGCTGCGTCAGCTGCTGGCCGAGCGCCATGGCCAGGACAGCACCCTGGAAAGCCTGGGCGTGCGCAGCCACGAGCACGAGCTGCTGCCCAAGACCCGCGCCCAGGAGTTGCGCGTCTTCCTGTTCAACGAGTGTGGTCTGCATGAACAGCAAGTGGCTGTTTAGCGGCGCCTTCGCCTTCGAGGCCAGCAGCTGGGCGCTGCTGTTCGCCAACCTGCCGGTGGCGGCGGCGGCCCTGGCCTTCGCCACCGCTCATGCCGCCGGCAGCGCCCTGCTGGCGGGCGGTGCCTGGCTGTTGCTGCCGCGACGCTACCAGCGGCCACTGCCCTGGAGTCCGCTGTTTCTGTTTGCCCTGGCCTTCTTCATTCCGCTGCTGGGCGCAGTGGGGGTGATCGCCGCGGTGTTTCCGGCACTCTATCTGCCGCGCAAGCACCGCGAGATCGCCTGGGAGGCGCGTAGCGTGCCCAATCTGCCGTTCCGCCCACTGGAGCGGCGCGAGGAGATGCTGTTCAGCGATGGCGGCCTGCAGGACGTATTGCGCCATGCGCCCAGCACCGACAAGCGCCTGACCGCGCTCTTCGCCACCCGGCGCATGCCCGGACGCGATGCCATCCCCATCCTCAAGCTGGCCCTGCGCGATCCGGCCGACGACGTCCGGCTGCTCGCCTATTCGATGCTCGACCAGCAGGAAAGCCAGATCAACCAGCGCATCGAGACCCAGCTCGGCGAACTGGCCAGCACGCCTGCGGAACGCCAGCCAGCGCTGCACGGTACCCTGGCCCGCGGCTACTGGGAGCTGGCCTATCTGGGCCTGGCCCAGGGCAGCGTCCTGCGCCACGTGCTGGGTCAGGCGCGGGAACACATCGAGCTGGCCCTGGCCGGTGAAGAAAACGAAGAACTGCGCATCCTGGCCGGGCGCATTGCCCTGGAACAGGGCGAGTCGGAACGGGCCCTGGAATTCTTCCAGGCCGCCGAAGCGGCGGGCGTACCCCTGGCCCAGCTGGCGCCCTTCCGCGCCGAAATCGCCTTTCTGCGCCGCGATTACGCGGTCATCCCGGCGCTGCTCGACAGCCTGCCGGCGGATCTGAAGAAGCGGCCGCCGTTCGCCGCCCTGGTGAAGTACTGGTTATGAAAGACGCCCCCGCCGCGACCGTGACGCCCGATGTCTGCCTGCTGCTGGAGGGCACCTGGCCCTATGTGCGCGGCGGGGTGTCGAGCTGGGTCAACCAGCTGATCCTCGGCCTGCCGGAGCTGACCTTCTCGGTGTTCTTCATCGGTGGCCAGCGCGAGAACTACGAGAAGCGCCACTACGCCATCCCGCCCAACGTGGTGCACATCGAGGAGCACTTTCTCGCCGGCTCCTGGGTGCCCAAGGGCGCACCCATCAGCCCGCGGCGCCAGGCGCCGGTGCAGCTGCTGCGCGATCTGCACGCCTTCCTGCACCACCCCGACGAACCCAGCGCCGCCCAGGGTGATGCCCTGGTGGATGCCTTCGCCGAAGGCAAGGTGACCCTGGACGACTTCATGTACAGCCGCGCCAGCTGGGAAGCCATCACCGAGGGCTACGAGCGCTATTGCACCGATCCTTCATTCGTCGACTACCTCTGGACCCTGCGCGCCATGCAGGCGCCACTGCTGATGCTGGCCGAAGCCGCGCGCCGCCTGCCCCGGCCACGGATGATCCACTCCATCTCCACCGGCTATGCCGGCATGCTCGGCGCCATCCTGCAGCGCCGTTGGGGCTGCAACTTCCTGCTCAGCGAGCACGGCATCTACACCAAGGAGCGCAAGATCGACCTGGCCCAGGCCAAGTGGATCGCCGAAGGCCCGGACGAGGCCCTGCGTACCGGGCTGGACGTGGACGTCAGCTATATCCGCCGGTTGTGGATCCGCTTCTTCGAACGCATCGGCCTGCTCACCTACAAGGCCGCCGATCCGATCATCTCGCTCTACGACGGCAACCGCCGCCGGCAGATCCAGGACGGTGCCGATCCCGCGCGCTGCCGGGTGATCCCCAATGGCATCAGCCTCACCCAGTGGCAGGACGCCCTGGAGCGTCGCCCCGAAGGCGTGCCGCCGGTGGTGGGGCTGCTGGGTCGGGTGGTGCCGATCAAGGACGTTAAGACCTTCATCCGTGCCATGCGCGGGGTGATCAGCGCCATGCCCGAAGCCGAGGCCTGGGTGGTCGGTCCCGAGGACGAAGACGAGGAATACGCCGCCGAATGCCACAGCCTGGTCACCAGCCTGGGCCTGGAGGGCAAGGTGAAATTCCTTGGTTTCCAGAAGATTGGCGACATCCTGCCCAAGCTCGGCCTCATGGTGCTGACCTCCATCAGCGAGGCCCAGCCGCTGGTGATCCTCGAAGGCTGGGCCGCCGGCGTGCCGGTGGTGAGCAGCGACGTGGGTTCCTGCCGCGAGCTGATCGAGGGCTCGCTCCCCGAGGACCGCGCCCTGGGCACCGGCGGCAGCGTGGTCGCCATCGCCGACCCCCAGGCAACCGCCCGCGCCATCCTCGCCCTGCTGCGCAATCCCGGTCGCTGGCAGGCTGCGCAGCGCACCGGGCTGGCCCGGGTCAATCGCTACTACACCGAGCCGCTGATGCTGGAACGCTATCGCGAGCTCTACCAGGACGCCATCGGGAGGAGCCTCTGACATGGCCGGTATCGGCTTCGAACTGCGCAAGATCCTCGCGCGCGACTCCTACACCGCCACCCTGCGCGCCTATGTCTACGCCGGCCTGATCAGTTCGGGGCCCTGGGTGCTGTCGATCATCAGCGTCATGCTGATCGGCGTGTTGGCCACCGGCATCGTCACCCCCAACGTGCTGATCCGGCAATTCCTGGTCACGGTGACCTACCTCATGGCCAGCTCGCTGATCCTCACCGGCGGTCTGCAGCTGTATTTCACCCGCTTCGTCTCGGACCGGCTGTTCGAGGAGAAGCAGACCAGCATCCTGCCCAATCTGGTGGGCATCCTGCTGCTGGTGACCCTGGTCGCCGGGGGCCTGGGCTTCGTGCTGCTGGCCACCCTGTTCGACCAGCCCTTCGCCTATCGGCTGCTGGTGCTGGCCAACTTCGTCACCCTCTGCGACCTCTGGCTGGTGATCATCTTCCTGTCGGGGATGAAGGCCTACAACCGCATCCTAGTGGTGATGACCCTGGGCTACGCCATCATGATCGCCGCCGCCTTCATGCTGCGCTTTCTCGGCATGAACGGCCTGCTGATGGCGCTGCTGCTGGGCCACGCCGCGCTGCTGTTCATGTTTCTCTACGACATCATCCGCGAGTACCCGGCCGATCGCCTGGTGGCCTTCGACTTCCTCGACCGCAAGCAGATCTTCCTCAGCCTGCTGGTCACCGGACTGTTCTACAACCTGGGTATCTGGGTCGACAAATTCGTCTTCTGGTTCAATCCGCTGACCTCCGACGCCGTCATCGGTCCCCTGCGCGCCTCCATCCTCTATGACCTGCCGATCTTTCTCGCCTACCTCGCCATCATCCCCGGCATGGCGGTGTTCCTGGTGCGCATCGAGACCGACTTCGCCGAATGGTACGAGCGGGTGTTCAACGCCGTGCGCGGCGGCGAGACCCTGCAGCACATCAGCCAGCTCAAGGAACAGATGATCCTGGCCATCCGTCAGGGCCTGCTGGAGATCTGCAAGGTCCAGGGCCTGACCCTGGTGCTGGTGTTCCTGCTGGCGCCGCAGCTGCTGGCCTGGCTCGGCATGTCGCACTACTACCTGCCGCTGTTCTACATCGACGTGGTGGGCGTGAGCATCCAGGTGGTGTTCATGGCCCTGCTCAACGTCTTCTTCTACCTGGACCGGCGCGACACCGTGCTGATGCTCTGCACCTTGTTTCTCGGCCTCAACCTGGCGCTGACCCTGCTCAGCATCGAGCTGGGTCCGAGTTTCTTCGGCTACGGCTTCACCGTCTCCCTGGCCTGCTGCGTGCTGCTGGGTCTGCACCGCCTGGACCGGGTGCTGGACGACCTGGAATACGACACCTTCATGCTCCGGCACTGACGGCCGCCGGCACCGGACGAACGGTGTGACCCGCCCACCCGGGAGGCGTCCAACACAGCTCAGCCCTGCAGGACCCTGCCATGAATACCGCCGCCTTGCGCCTCGTGATCCAGACCACCCAGGTGCGCGCTCGGGACAGTGGCGAGGCCAGCCGCACCTTTGCCGACCAGGCGGCGCGTACGACCAGCGCCGATGCCACCCGCGGCGCGGCCCTAGAGCGCTTCGCCAGCGCCTATGTCGACAAGGTGCCCGATGCCCTCGAAGCCCTGCTGCTGCAGGCGCGGGCGGTGGCCTTCGAGGCGCCCCTGGCCGGGGTGCTCGAGCGCGCCCTGGCCGGTTTCGCCCCGGCGGCACTGGCCCAGGCGCCTTCCGCCAGCCTGGCGCTGCTGGCCGCGGCCTATCGTCTCCATCGTCTGCTCGAAGGCCTCCAGCAGCGCCTGGCCGCCTGGTGGGGCGCCACTGGCGAATCGACGGCGCCCAGCCTGGGCAATCTCATCGCCCACCAGGTGCTGGGGCAGCTCACCGTGGCGGCCCTGGAAGACGCTGTGGAAGGCTGGCTCGATGACCTGGACGCCAGCGTCGAGGCGCCGTTCACCCAGCAGTGCTTCCAGCCCCGGCAACGGCGCGGCGCCCTGGCCACGGCCCGCCCGGCCCTGACCTTGAGTCGCCAACGCCAGCGCAGCGTTCGATAAAACGCACGTTTCGGCGCCCTTGGCGGCTAACTGTCAAATATATTGATAACCCTTCCGGGCCGGTTTAGGGTGGCTGCTCACCGCCATTAGCGAGGAGTCACCCATGAGCTTGCCCAGCCGCGCCGAGTGGGAGCAGCGCTTCCAAGGTCTCACCCTGGAAGGTCGCGCCTTCATCGACGGCGCCTATGTCGACGCCGCCGCCGGCGCCACCTTCGATTGCCTGAGTCCGGTGGACGGACGCTTCCTCGCCAAGGTCGCCAGCTGTGACGCCGCCGACGCCGACCTGGCCGTCGCCGCCGCCCGCGCCGCCTTCCAGAAGGGCACCTGGGCGCACCTGGCGCCGGCCCAACGCAAGCGCGTGCTGATCCGCTTCGCCGACCTGCTGCTGGCCAACGCCGAAGAGCTGGCGCTGCTGGAAACCCTGGACATGGGCAAGCCCATCGGCGACTCCCTCAGGATCGACGTACCGGCATCGGCCAATGCCATCCGCTGGAGCGCCGAGGCCATCGACAAGCTCTACGACGAGGTCGCCCCCACGCCCCATGACCAGCTCGGCCTGGTCACCCGCGAGCCGGTTGGCGTGGTCGCCGCCGTGGTGCCCTGGAATTTCCCGCTGATGATGGCCTGCTGGAAACTCGGCCCGGCGCTGGCCACCGGTAACTCGGTGGTGCTCAAGCCCTCGGAGAAGTCGCCGCTGACCGCCATCCGCGTCGCCCAGCTGGCCCAGCAGGCGGGCATCCCCGCCGGCGTGTTCAACGTGCTGCCGGGCTACGGCCATGAGGTCGGCAAGGCCCTGGGCCTGCACCCGGACGTCGACACCATCGTCTTCACCGGCTCCACCCGGGTCGCCAAGCAGCTGCTGGCCTACTCCGGAGAATCCAACATGAAGCGCGTCTGGCTGGAAGCCGGCGGCAAGAGCCCCAACATCGTCTTCGCCGATGCCCCCGACCTCAAGGACGCCGCCGCGGCGGCCGCCAGCGGCATCGCCTTCAACCAGGGCGAGGTCTGCACCGCCGGCTCGCGCCTGCTGGTGGAGCGCTCCATCAAGGAGGAATTCCTGCCGCTGGTGGTCGAGGCCCTCAAGGGCTGGAAGCCCGGCCATGCGCTGGACCCCGAGACCAACGTCGGCGCCTTGGTGGACACCACCCAGCTGGAGACCGTGCTGCGCTACATCGAGGCCGGCCATGCCGAAGGCGCCACCCTGGTGGCCGGTGGCAAGCGCACCCTGGAAGAAACCGGCGGGGTCTATGTCGAGCCGACCATCTTCGACGGCGTGAGCAACGCCATGAAGATCGCCCGCGAAGAGATCTTCGGCCCGGTGCTTTCGGTGATCACCTTCGACACCGCCGAAGAAGCCGTGCGGATCGCCAACGACACCCAATACGGCCTGGCCGCCGCGGTCTGGACCCGCGACATCTCCAAGGCCCACAAGACCGCCCGCGCCCTGCGCGCCGGCAGCGTCTGGGTCAACCAGTACGACGGCGGCGACATGACCGCGCCCTTCGGCGGCTTCAAGCAGTCCGGCAACGGTCGCGACAAGTCCCTGCACGCCTTCGACAAGTACACCGAGCTCAAGGCCACCTGGATCAAGCTGTAAGCCCCATCAGGCTGATCCCGGCCGGGATCAGCCTGCGACCCTTCAGCGCTGCTGGATCGTCGCCTGGTTACCGAAGCCGCTCTGCGTGATGCGCGCCGTGGAACCGATCTGGTCGATCACAGCCGAATGGGCGTCGCCGGTCTGGCTGATCATGGCACTGGCGCCGCTGAAGCTGTCCGGCACCGTGTCCTGGGTGATGGACGCCAGGTTGCCATTGCCCTGCTGCTGGATCTCCGCCTCCACCCGCACGCCGCTCTGGACGAAGCTCGCCTGGTTGGCATCGCCCGCGCTGGTGCCGGTGATCCGGGCTTCCAACCCGGCCTGGGTGGCGCTCAGCTCGTTGGCGTTACCCTGCTGGCTAAAGGTGATGTCGCTGAAGCCGGCACGCTGCGACAGCGTCGCCTGGTTCGCATTGCCCGTCTGCGTCAGCGCCAGGGCACTGCGATAACGACTGGTCAGCTGATCCGCCTGCACACTGTTGTCAGCGCCTTGCTGGCGCAAGGTGGCGCTGCCGCCGGCGAAGGACACGTTCTGCGTCAGCTGCACGGCGTTGCCGTTGCCGGTCTGCACCACCTCGGCCACCCCACCGCTGCGCTGCTCCACCGTCAGCCGGTTGCCATCGCCGGTAGTGGTCGCCCGCAGGTCGTTGCCGCCGAAACCCGCCTGGCGCACGCTATGGACGTTGAGATCGCCCGCCTGGCGCAGATAGGCGGAAGCCGCATTGCCGCGCTGCTCCAGCTCCAGGCTGTTGCCCGCGCCGCCGCCGATCTGGCTGAGGTCGGCGAAGTGGTTGCCGTCTTCCAGCTGGGTCACGGCGATCTGCTGATTACTGCCTTGCTGGACGATCTGCAGGCCGTTGCCGCTGGACGTCTGCTCGATCCGCGCCTGGGCACCGAAGGCCTGGCGCTGTTCCAGCGTCGTGCGATTGCCGTCGCCGCGCTGCAGTTGCTCGACGGTGTTGGCGCGCCCGTCGCTCTGATTCAGGGTGGCCTGGTTGTCATTGCCGGCCTGGGTCAGGCTGATGCTCTGCTCGACGGCGAAGGCCGGCGCCGCGAGGCCGGCGAGCAGGGCCGCCAGCAAGGTAGGGGTCTTCATGACGGTCTTCCGCTCCAGTGACAGCTACCGGGGGCAGGACGACTAGCCGCGAGTCCGGCCAGATGCCGGAATCGACCGTACTGCAAGGGCGGCGCCGCCCAGGAGCGGCCCGTGCTGAGTGTGGTCAGCCAGGCCCCCTCTGCCATCCATCCAAAGAGCGGTTTCGACGAGCGTAGGCAGCCGCCTGCCTGAGCGTTCGGCCGTGCGCCCCTTCCACAGCCAGTGCCGGGTCGCCATGACCCGGCACTGGCGCGGGCCGGATCTAGCGATAGACGTGGTAGGTGGCGTATCGGCTCACCTCCACGCTGCCGCTCCAGCTGCTGACCACCCGCTTGGAATCCCAGTCGTACCAGTGCATCCCGGGTGGGTTGCCGATGCCGCGCGAACAACTGCCGGTGCGGACCCAGGCACCGCGGAACTTGCCGCTCTTCCAGCGCCGTTCCACCACCTGAATGGGTTGCGCCCGATAGCCCGGTTCTATCCTCACGCCCCAGGTGAAGGCGGTACTCATCGAGCGATCCTGCTTGTAGCTGCCATCGACGCCAAGGATGCTCAGGTACTTGCCGATGAAGGGCAGCTTCTCCCCGTTGAGCTTGACCCCTACCGACCAGCCGTAGCTAGAGGTCTTGGTCTCGCCCCAGGTATAGGTACAGTCGATGGTCCCGGTGCTCGAGCAGCGGAAGATCGGTCCACGCCAGATCCAGTCCTCCCAGGTCTTGGCGGCCTGCTGGGTGGAAAAGGCCCGGGAACCGTCACCCAGGATGACGGGCTCGGTGTGATCGGTGAAACACTCGCCCGCCTGCACCAGACCGGTCGAAAGAATGAAGCCGAGCGCCCCGACCAGGGTGGATTTCACGAAGGTGTTCATGGCTTTGGTCCCTCAAAGTCCGAAGACGTTTTCGATGGTGTTGCTCGCCTGGTCCTGCTTGTTGCTCTGGGCCTTGCTCGCGGACAGGGCATCGGCGCGCGCGGGCCGATCGACGGGGGTTATCAGCAGGCCAGTGTCCTTCTCCGGCTTCTTCACCATCAGGGCATCCGCCTCGACGGTCATGCCCAGCGCCAGGGCCGCGTTCTCACTGGCGAGGTGCTGACCGGGCTGATTGTCGAAGATCACGCGCTTGCCTTGATCGAGGGCGTTGTTGATCTCCTTCTTGACGTTGCCGTCGACCTGCACATTGGGCCCGACCACCAGATAGTCGTATTCACCACCCGTGACGATCTTGGTGTCTTCCGCCTTCAATCTATTGAGGACGAATCCGGTATTGCCCAGCACCTTGAGCCGCAAGTAAGGGCCCGTACTCAAAGACTCTGCTGCCTGGGCGGTAGTCCCCAACAGCGTTGCCAACATCAGCGTAGCCACAGGTTTAAAGTTCATGTCGAACGCTCCTATTACGACAGTCATGTCACAACTGAAAGTCCTATTGAAATATCGAAAGCTCCCGCGAAACGCTCAACCACGCGGCTCCGGCAGCTTGCGCGGACAGCAGGAAGCCGTTTACCGAAGTCAGCTCCGATAATTGTTTTCCTGACAGTGCTCAGGCAGCCAGACAACCGCTAGCAGCAACGACCTTGATATCCAGGTGCCCGCCATCGGCACAAGGGCAACTTCGCTAGCCGTCCAGAAAAAGCCTAGCCAAAGTTTCTTTAAACAAATAGCAACGATTGGCGATCCAGCGAAAGAGATCAGCCACAAGTAGCAGGCTGTTGTTTTAGTCTTTTTATATAGGCATATAAAAAGCGGCCTTACATTCAAGTAGAGCCAGTGATCGTCAAAGGGTGGTCAATCTTGTTTGTGTAAAACCAGATAAATAACGCGACTGCCAAAACATCGACAGCCGTCGCCGGCCCGAGGCGACGCCCAGGAAAAATGTAACCAGATATTTCACTACTGAAGGACCAGTCGAATGCCCGGTCCGGAAGCCACCCGGTGCAGCCAGGCCCACGCCCTGAGGACGTGAGCCGTAATACGGGTATCAGCCCAGCAGATCCACCAGCAGGTCATCGTGGCGGCGCTGTTGGCGATCCAGGCGCAGCTGGCGGGTGCGGAAGATCGACTTGAGGTCTTCCAGGGCGCTGGCGAAATCGTCGTTGATGATCAGGTAGTCGTATTCGACATAGTGGCTCATCTCGCTCACCGCCTCGCGCATGCGGCGTTCGATGATTTCGGCGCTGTCCTGGCCGCGATTGTCCAGGCGCTGGCGCAGGGCGGCCTGGCTCGGCGGCAGGATGAAGATCGACTGGGCGTGGGGCAGCTTGCGGCGGACCTGCTGGGCGCCCTGCCAGTCGATTTCCAGGATCAGGTCGTGACCTTCGGCGAGGTCACGTTCCAGGGCAGCCTGGGAGGTACCGTAATAGTTGCCGAATACCTCGGCGTGTTCGAGGAAGTCGCCGTGCTCGAGCAGGTTGGTAAAGGTCGCGCAATCGACGAAGTGGTAGTTCACCCCGTCGGTTTCACCCGGGCGCATGGCGCGGGTGGTGTGGGAGACCGACAAGCGGATGTCGGGCAGGGCGTCCAGCAAGGCCTTGACCAGGCTGGTCTTGCCGGCGCCGGAGGGCGCGGAAACGATGTAGAGGGTGCCGGGAAGGGCTGTCATGAAGGTCCGCCTATTCGATGTTCTGCACTTGCTCACGCATCTGTTCGATGAGCACCTTGAGATTGATGGCCGCCTGAGAGGCACGGGCGTCGATGGCCTTGGAACCCAGGGTATTGGCCTCGCGATTGAGCTCCTGCATGAGGAAATCCAGCCGCCGTCCGGCCGCGCCGCTGCCCGCGAGGACCCGCCGCACCTCGGCCACATGGGTCTCCAGCCGATCCAGCTCCTCGGCCACGTCGCTCTTCTGCGCCAGCAGTACCAGCTCCTGCTCCAGCCGTGACGGTTCGAACTCGACGCCTGCCTCGGCGCAGCGCTCGAGGATACGGCGCCGCTGCAGGGCCAGCAGTTCGGGCAGCAGCGCGCGCAGCGTCGCCACCTCCGCCAGCACCTGAGCCAGGCGCTCCTCGATCAGTCGCGCCAGTTCGCGCCCCTCGCGCTGCCGGCCGTCGAGCAATTCATCCAGCGCCGCCTCGAACAGCGCCAGGGTCTGGGCCTTGAGTTCGGCGCCATCCACCTCGGCGCCCGCCAGCACCCCGGGCCAGGCCAGCACGGCCAGGGGGTCGAGCTTGGCCGGACGCGCGATCAGCGCGGCGATGTCTTCGGCAGCGGCCACCAGCTGCGCGGCCCGGCGGGCATCGATGCGCAAAGCCACGCTCTCGTCGCGTTCCTCGCGCAGCACGCACTCCAGCTTGCCCCGCGACAGGCGCCGGCGCAGCGCCTCGCGCACGCCGGATTCCAGATCGCGAAAGGTCTCCGGCAGCCGCAGGTGGGGCTCCAGGTAGCGATGATTGACCGAGCGCAACTCCCAGCTCAGGGTGCCCTGGGGTCCTGGCCGCTCGACCCGGGCGAACGCCGTCATGCTGTGCACCATGGCAGGATCCTCGTCTGACGATGCGCGGATCTGGGGCGATCCCGAGCGACCACGCATGTAAAACGCACGATTCTAGCGCACCTGATCGGAGCGACCCAATGCATCCGTGTCGCATGAGCAGGACGCTCTCTATACTATGGGTCTGATATCTACGCCTTACAGGAAGCCCGCAATGAAGCGTCCCAGTGGCCGCGCCGCCGATCAGCTGCGCCCCATCCGCATCACCCGTCAGTACACCAAGCACGCCGAGGGTTCGGTTCTGGTGGAGTTCGGCGATACCAAGGTGATCTGCACCGCCAGCGTCGAGGCCGGGGTGCCGCGCTTTCTCAAGGGCAAGGGCCAGGGCTGGCTCACCGCCGAATACGGCATGCTGCCGCGCGCGACCGGCGAGCGGAATCAGCGTGAAGCCGCCAAGGGCAAGCAGGGCGGTCGGACCCTGGAGATCCAGCGGCTGATCGGTCGGTCGCTGCGCGCCGCCGTCGACCTGTCCAAGCTGGGCGAGAACACCATCTACATCGACTGCGACGTCATCCAGGCCGACGGCGGTACCCGCACCGCCTCGGTGACCGGTGCCTGCGTGGCCCTGGTCGACGCCCTGGGCGCACTCAAGCGCCGTGGCAGCCTCAAGGGCAATCCGCTCAAGCAGATGGTGGCCGCCATCTCCGTGGGCATCTACCAGGGCACCCCGGTGCTCGACCTGGACTACCTGGAAGACTCCGCCGCCGAGACCGATCTCAACGTGATCATGACCGATGCCGGTGGCTTCATCGAGGTGCAGGGCACCGCCGAAGGCGCGCCCTTCCAGCCGGCCGAACTCAACGCCATGCTCGAACTGGCCCAGGGTGGCCTACGCGACCTGTTCGAGCTCCAGCAAGCCGCCCTGCGCGGCGAGTAAGGAAGCCCTCATGCACGATCTCGTCCCCGCCCCCAGCGCCGAAGCCCGGCGCTGGGCCATGCTCTGCCACTACGCCGCCTTCCTGGGCTTCGTGGTGCCCTTCATCGGTAACGTGATAGGTCCGCTGGTGGTCTGGCAGTTCAAGCGCGAGGACGACCCCTTCATCGACCGGCAGGGCAAGGAGGCGCTGAACTTCCAGCTCACCGTCACCCTGCTGCACATGATCTGCTGGCTGCTGGTGTGGGTGCTGATCGGTTTTCCGCTGATGCTGCTGGTGGCCTGCGTGGCCTTCGTGCTGACGGTGATCGCCGGCATCAAGGCCAATCAGGGCCGCGACTACCGCTACCCCCTGACCTGGCGGATGGTCAATTAGCGGGCTTTTTGTGGCCTGCTTCTGATATCCGCGTTGAGGATTTCCAGTCGGCCCGGCGTCGTTTGACAGGCGCCGGAAGCCCTCCGCTATCATCCCTTCGGCTTACTTCTCACGCCCTCGCCGCGACCGGCTTCGGTAGTCGCTGGCGGTAGCGTGCCCGCCTATGCGCTTTTGCGTCAGCAGTCCGTCGATAACGCCAAGGTGGCGTGCCCCGACGGTCCTCGCTTCTTACGTCAGGACTGGTGGCCTCCGGCGCCATCGGCATCAAGACAGGGATGATCATCATGTCGGTTGCAACCGCCACCCCCTCCCCCTTCCAGCGTGTGCTCGAATGGCGCTATTCCACCCTCATGGTGTGGACGGCCATCGGTCTGCTGGTGGTCGAGACCTTTTCCGGCTTTCTGCGCTATGCCCTGGACATGGTCGGCGCCTCGGCGCTGGTCTATCTGCCCAAGATCGCCTGTCTGGCGCTGTTCGCCCTGCAGGTGGCGACGGTCAAGCTGCCCCGGGTGATCTGGGTCGGCCTGTTCGCCGGGCTGGCCTATGCCGCCCTCGCCCTGCTGCATGGCGGGACCTTCAACAACGTGCTGTTCTCGCTGTTCGTCTACAGCCCGCTGCTGTTCGGTCTGGTCTGCGGCCGCGAATTGCTCAAGCAGCGCCGCCTGCTGGGCCGCGCCATGTTCCTGCTGCTGCTCGCCAGCCTGGTCGGCATCGCCCTGGACAAGTACACCTCGGTGCCCTGGAAAGGCTACAGCTACAACCTCGGCGGCAACGACATCGCCGGCAATACCCAGTGGGTCGCCGGTGAAGAGGACCGGATCGCCGGCTTCGCCCGGGTCTCCAACGTGCTGGCGGCGCTGATCGCGGTCTACTGCCTGTTCCTCGCGCAATTCGCCCGCTCCAGGACGCTCTGGCTGGTGGTCGCCCTGGTCGGCTTCTTCGGCATCCTGCTCACCACCAGCAAGGCGCCGGCAGCGGCCTTCGCCTTTACCCTGGCGCTGATGATGACCCGCCGCTTCCAGTGGCCGACCTATGCGCTGATCCTGCTGGCGGTGGTGGGTGGCATGCTGCTGCCGGTGCTGAGCCTGATCCGCGACTTCGATCCCCTGGTGGTGATGAGCGACAGCGGCCTGGCCTCCTTCTACGATCGCCTGGTCAACACCTGGCCGAATGTCGTCGCGGAAATGAGCCGCCATGGCTGGACCGTGGAAGGTGCCGGCTTCGGCCTGTTCGGCAGCTCCATGGCCGCCTTCCCCGTGCCGGGGATCGACCTCTTCGTCACCAGCGACAGCAGCGTGGTCTATCTCTGGTGCGTGTTCGGCGTGGTCGGCATCCTCGGCTATGCCATGCAGCTGCCGGTGTTCATCCGCCTGCACACCGCGCCCGACCGCCTCAGCCACACCCTGCTGGCCATCGCCTTCTGCCTCTGCCTGATCGGCTGGACCACCGACCTCTTCGATATCGGCGTCGGCAATCTCTTCGTCGGTATCATCCTCGGCTACGTGCTGATGCGTGATCCGGAAGACGACAACCAGCCAAACCTGCGACCGATCAGCGGCAGCGCCCTGACCGATTGAGCCGCGCAGCGCGGCAATGAAAAAGGGCCGACCCCGCGAGGGATCGGCCCTTTTTCATTGCCGCATAGATCAGGTCACCGGGGCCGGATTGAACAGCGCCAGGTCGTTGTGCAGACGATGGCGCTCGGCCCAGGTCTGGCGGCGGCCGCTGGCCACGTCCAGGTAGCATTGGAAGATCTCCCAGCCCATCTCCTCCAGCGACAGCCGCCCGCTCACCACGCGACCGGCATCGATGTCGATCAGGTCCGGCCAGCGCTCGGCCAGCTGGGTGCGGGTCGAGACCTTGATCACCGGCACCATGGACAGCCCGTAGGGGGTGCCGCGACCGGTGGTGAAGATGTGCAGGTTCATGCCCGCGGCCAGTTGCAGGGTGCCGCAGATGAAGTCACTGGCCGGGGTGGCAGCGAAGTACAGGCCCTTGCCGCGGATCTTCTCGCCGGGTGCGATGACCCCGGCGATGGGGCTGGTACCCGACTTGGCAATCGACCCCATGGCTTTTTCGACGATGTTGTTCAGCCCGCCCTTCTTGTTGCCAGGGGTGGTGTTGGCACTGCGATCGGCCATGCCCCGCTCCAGGTAGCGGTCGTACCAGTCCATCTCGCGGATCAGGGCATCGGCCACCTCGGGGGTGGCGGCGCGCGGGGTCAGCAGGTGGATGCCGTCGCGCACCTCGGTGTTCTCGGAAAACATCACGGTGGCGCCGGCCCGCACCAGCAGATCGGCGGCCACGCCCAAGGCCGGGTTGGCGGTGATGCCGGAGAAGGCGTCGCTGCCGCCGCACTGCATGCCCACCACCAGCTCGGAAGCCGGCACCGTCTCGCGGCGGCGCCCATTGAGCACCTCCAGACGCGCCTCGATCAGCCCCAGGATCTGCTCGACCATGCCGGCGAAGCCGTTGGCCGAATCCTGCAGGCGGAACAGCCACTCCTCTTCGTTCTGCCCGGCGGTGAGCTCATCGCCCGGCATCAGCTGGCTGGCCTGCAGCTTCTCGCAGCCCAGGCCGATGACCAGCGCCTGGCCACCGAAGTTGGGGTTGCGGCTGATGTTGTGCAGGGTGCGGATGGGGATCACCGCATCCGGGGCGTTGATGGCCACCCCGCAGCCATAGCTGTGGGACAGCGGCACCACGTCGTCGACGTTGGGGTAACGCGGCAGGAGCTCCTTGCGTACCCGCTCCACGCAGTGGTCCAGCACCCCTACCACGCACTGTACGGTGGTGGTCACCGCCAGGATGTTGCGGGTGCCGACGCTGCCGTCCGGATTGCGGAAACCCTCGAAGGTGTAGCCTTCCAGGGGTTCGCCGACCTGGCCGGGCGCGGTGGCCTTGGGCAGGTTGTCCAGCGCCGGTGGCTCCGGCATGCGCAGCAGGGCTTCGGTGATCCAGCTGCCGGCGGGAACGTCCTGCAGGGCGTAGCCGATGACCTCGCCGTAGCGCACCACCTCGGCGCCCTCCGCAAG
Source organism: Pseudomonas flavocrustae (assembly GCF_029872515.1). Classification (NCBI taxonomy): domain Bacteria; kingdom Pseudomonadati; phylum Pseudomonadota; class Gammaproteobacteria; order Pseudomonadales; family Pseudomonadaceae; genus Pseudomonas; species Pseudomonas flavocrustae. Next base: position 263,106 of record NZ_JAPDIQ010000007.1, read on the forward strand.
ATCCACCAGGGAGACCTTGTGGCTCTGGGGAATGGCCTCGACGGTGGTCAGGCCATCGGCGAAGGCGGTGCCGGCGGCCACGCCGGGTTCGTTGACCACCACCCCGACGTTGTCCTGGGGGTGGAGCTTGATGTAGCGCGGCGAATCACGGTGATCGATCAGGTTCATATTCTTATCCTCTGCCGGGGCTCAGGCCCGGGCCGGGTCAGGCTGGGTCGCGCCCAGGATCTCACCGTCGGCGGTCCGCAGCTCGACGCGCTGGATGCGACCGACGATGAACAGGTAGCTGAACACGGCCACCAGGGCATTGGCGCCGACATAGACCAGCGCCCACTTGAAGGAGCCGGTGGCGGCGATGAGGTAGCCGATGACGATGGGGGTGGTGATGGAAGCCAGGTTGCCGAAGGTATTGAACAGGCCACCGGAGAGCCCGGCGATCTGCTTGGGCGAGGTGTCCGCCACCACCGCCCAGCCCAGGGCGCCGATGCCCTTGCCGAAGAAGGCCAGGGTCATGAAGCCCACCACCATCCAGTCGGCGTCGACATAGTTGCAGAAGATCATGCTGGTGGAGAGCAGCAGGCCGCAGACGATGGGCAGCTTGCGGGCGAAGGTCAGGGAGTGGCCGCGGCGCAGCAGGTAGTCGGAGATCACCCCGCCGAGTACCCCGCCGATGAAGCCGCAGATCGCCGGCAGCGAGGCGATGAAACCGGCCTTGAGGATGGTCATGCCGCGCTCCTGCACCAGGTACACCGGGAACCAGGTCAGGAAGAAATAGGTGATGGCGTTGATGCAGTACTGGCCGAGGTAGACGCCCAGCATCATGCGGTTGGTCAGCAACTGGGTGATGTAGTGCCACTTCGGCCCGCCATCCCGCTGGCGGGCGCTGTTGTCCATGTCCACCAGGCCGCCATTGTCGCGGATGTGCGCCAGCTCCGCGGCGTTGATGCGCGGATGCTCCTTGGGATTGTGGATGTACTTCAGCCAGACCCCGGAGAAGAGGATGCCCAGGACGCCCATGATGACGAAGACGTGCTCCCAGCCGAAGTGGAAGACGATGCCGCCCATGATCGGCGCGAACAGCGCGGTGGCGAAATACTGCGCCGAGTTGAAGATCGCCGAGGCGGTACCGCGTTCGGCGGTGGGGAACCAGGCGGCGACGATGCGCGCGTTGCCCGGGAAGGACGGCGCCTCGGCCAGCCCGACCAGGAATCTCAGCATGAACAGGGTGGTGACCGCCCAGGCCACCGGCAGGCCGCCGACCAGCCCCTGCAACAGGGTGAAGAACGACCAGAAGAAGATGCTGCCGGCATAGACCTTCTTCGAACCGAAGCGATCCAGCAGCCAGCCGCCGGGAATCTGCCCGGCCACATAGGCCCAGCCGAAGGCGGAGAAGATATAGCCGAGGGTCACGGCGCTGATGCCGAGGTCTTTCTGCAGGCTGGAGCCGGCGATGGCGATGGTGGCGCGATCGGCGTAGTTGATGGTGGTCACGACGAACAGCATCAACAGGATCAGGTAGCGCACCCGGGTCGGTCTTGTGGCATCCATGGGGATCCCTCTTGCGTGATTGTTTTTATTGAAGGCGCAGACACTAGGATGATTGCGCAATCATATCTTGATGCGACAATCGGTCTCAGCCCTTGCGTTTGCCCAAGACTAAGCCATGATTGCGCAACCATACAAGTACGACGTCTAACAAGATCAGGACCGGCGGTCAGGTCGTGGCGCGGTCGATGATATGGAAACCGGTGTCGATGCGCACTGCCTCCCGGCCCTGGTCGCCCTCGTTGAAACGCTGCAGCAGTGCCTCGGCCGCCAGGGTGCCCATGCGATCGCCCTCGACACTCACCGACGACAGCGCCGGGTGCATCTGGGCGGCGCTGGAAAGATTGCCGAAGCCCAGCACCGCCAGGTCCTTGGGCAGGCGCAGCCCGCGACTGGCGGCTTCCGCCATGACGCCCTGGGCGACGGTATCCGAACTGCAGACCACCACGTCGAAGGCCTCGTCACGGGCCAGCAACTGGCGCAGGCCAGCCCGCCCGGACTCCACCAGCGCGGGAGCTGGCAGGATCTCCAGCGGCGGTTCCGCCACGCCCAGCTCGGCCAGCCGTGCCACCAGGCTGCGACAGCGACGCAGGGCGCGGGGGTCATCCACCGAGACCACGGCGAAGCGCCGATAGCCGCGGGCGTGCAGATGCTCGGCCTGGGCCCGACCAACGGCTTCATGGGAAAAGCCCACCTGCATGTCCAGCGGGTCTTCGCCCAGGTCCCAGGACTCCACCACCGGGATGCCGGCCTGGGCCAGGCGCTGGCGACTGGCGGCGGTATGCAGGGTACCGGTCAAGACGATGCCATCGGGCTTGCGCCCCAGCACCGCGGCCAGCAGCTGCTCTTCCTGTTCGGCGCTGTAGCCGCTCAGGCCCAGCAGGGTCTGGTAACCGGCCTGGGACAGCCGCGCCATCAGCGCCTGGACGGTCTCGGCGAAGATGGAGTGGACGATGGTCGGCACGAACAGCGCCACCAGGCGACTGCGATTGGAGGCCAGACCGCCGGCCAGCAGATTGGGCACGTAGCCGGTAGCCTGCACCGCCGCCAGCACCTTCTCGCGCGCCGCCTCGCTGACGATCTCCGGTCGATTCAGCGCCCGCGAGACGGTGATCGGCGACACCCCGGCGACCCGGGCCACGTCGATCAGCGTGGGGGCGGCGGGATTGACCGAGGCAGTAAGGACTTTGCTGGACTTCTTGGCCATGGATCGCTGGAGACGGGAAAGAGATCGGCCATGGTAACGGTTGGGGCGGGCGGCGTCCCCGGAGAACACCGTAGCGTGGAAAACCGCGCAGCGTTTTCCACCGCGAGCCGCCGTAGGTTGGGTTGAGCGCAGCGAAGCCCAACATGACTTCGGGGAGCCGCCCATGTCGGGCTTCGACGATAGCGCCGTCTCAACCCAACCTACGGCAAGTAGCGTGGAAAACGGCGTAGCCTTTTCCACTGGAACAGGGTGGCGAGGGACACCCTCACCCCAGCCCTCTCCCAGGGGGAGAGGGCGTCAGCCGAGCAGGCGTTCAGCGCCATCCGCCCTGGCCAGAGCGCGATCGATCGTCGGGCCCGTCCCATCGGCGCACCGCCACGGCTGCGACAATCCCCGTGCCAGAGCTGATCGCGGCCGTGGCGGTCCGCCGATGCGGCCGCTCCTACAGGCTATCTGGCTGCTGTAGGAGCGGCCGCGATACGCCCTACCCGCCCATCGCCGTCCGAATATCCGCCGCCAGCTCAAGCACCCGAGCTTCCTCGGTGTCCCAGGAGCACATGAAACGCGCCCCGCCGCTGCCGATGAAGGTGTAGAAGCGCCAACCGCGGTTGCGCAGGAATTCCAGCGCCGGTTCCGAGAGCTGCAGGAATACCGAGTTGGCTTCCACCGGGAACATGAAGTCCACGCCGGGCACGTCGCGCACGCGCTCGGCGAGCAGCTGGGCCATGGCGTTGGCATGGCGGGCGTGGCGCAGCCAGGTGTCGTTTTCCAGCACGCCGAGCCAGGGCGCGGAGAGAAATCTCATCTTGGACGCCAGCTGGCCAGCCTGCTTGCAGCGGTACTCGAAGTCCTCGGCCAGGTCGCGATTGAAGAAGAGGATGGCCTCGCCCACCGCCATGCCGCTCTTGGTACCGCCAAAGCAGAGCACGTCGACGCCGGCCTTCCAGGTCACCTCGGCCGGCGTACAGCCCAGGCCGGCCACGGCGTTGGAAAAGCGCGAGCCGTCCATGTGCAGGTGCAGGCCGAGGTCGTGGCAGGTGGCGCTGATGGCCTGCAGTTCGTTGAGGCCATAGAGGGTGCCCACCTCGGTGGCCTGGGTAACGGTCACCGCGCGCGGCTTGGGAAAGTGGATGTCGGCGCGCTTGGTGGCGATCTGCTGGATAGCGCCCGGCGTCAGCTTGCCCTGATGGGCCGGCGCCAGCAGCAGCTTGGAGCCGTTGGAAAAGAACTCCGGCGCGCCGCATTCGTCGGTCTCGACGTGGGCGGTGTCGGAGCAGATCACGCTGTGGTAGCTCTGGCACAGCGCCGCCAGGGCCAGGGAGTTGGCCGCGGTGCCGTTGAAGGCGAAGAACACCTCGCAGTCGGTCTCGAACAGCTGGCGAAAGCGATCGGCGGCGCGCGCCGTCCAGGTGTCGTTGCCGTAGGCGGTCTCGTGGCCGACGTTGGCCGCGGCCATGGCGGCCCAGGCTTCCGGGCAGATGCCGGAATAGTTGTCACTGGCGAATTGCTGGGCGTTGCTGCTCATCGGGCAGTCCTCGCGACGGGTTCGGTACGGGCCAGCAGCCAGTCGCGCGCGGCGCCCTCGACCAGCGGCAGCACGCGACGGCGGACCTCGGCGTGATAGCCATCCAGCCAGTCCAGCTCGTCGCTGCGCAGCAGCGCCAGATCCAGGCAGCGGGTGTCCAGCGGACAGAGGGTCAGGGTCTCGAAGGCCAGGAAATCGCCGAATTCGGTGGTTTCCGCGCGGGTGCACAGCAGCAGGTTTTCCAGCCGCACGCCCCACTGGCCGGGCCGATAGATGCCCGGTTCGTTGGAGGTGATCATGCCCTCGCGCAGGACATGGTGCGGGGTGACCGTGGCATAGAAGGAAATCGACTGCGGCCCCTCGTGCACATTGAGGAAATAGCCCACGCCATGCCCGGTGCCGTGGCCGTAGTCGATGCCGGCGGCCCAGATCGGCTCGCGCGCCAGGGCATCGAGCATGGGTGCGGCGACGCCGGCCGGGAAGCGCGCTCGCGACAGCGCCAGCATGCCCTTGAGCACCAGGGTGAAGTCGCGGCGCTGGGCGGCGCTGGGGGTGCCGATGGGCACCACCCGGGTGATGTCGGTGGTGCCGCCCAGGTACTGGCCGCCGCTGTCGATCAGCAGCAGGCCGTCGCCCTGGAGCTCGGCATGGGCCTCCTCGGTGGCGCGGTAATGCGGCAGGGCGCCGCCGGCATTGAAGCCGGCGATGGTGGCGAAGCTCAGGGAGACGAAATTCGGCCGGGCGGCGCGGGCTTCGCTCAGCCAGTCGTCCACGGTCAGCTCGGTGAGGCGCTCGCCGCGGGCCAGGGCCGCCTCGAAGCGGGCAAAGAAGACGCACAGCGCCGCGCCATCCTCTTCCATGGCGGTCCGCACCTGGGCCACTTCCGCGGCGGTCTTGCAGGCCTTGAGCAGGGTCGAGGGATTGATCTGCTCGCGCCGCTCGACGCCCTGGGGCGCGGCCTCGGCCAGCCCCAGGGTAACCCGCGCCGGGTCCACCAGCAGGCGACTACCAGCCGGCAGGCTGGCCAGCTCGGTGGCGGCCTGGTGGTAGTCGGCCAGGGTCACGCCGTCCGCCTCCAGGGCCGCGCGGAGCTCGGCCGGCACCTTGGCCGGATCGATGAACAGCTGGCAGCTGTCCTGACTCAGCAGCAGATGGGCGAGGAACACCGGGTTGTAGGGCACATCCGCGCCGCGCAGGTTGAGCAGCCAGGCGATGTCGTCCAGCGAAGAGATGAAATGCCAGGCGGTGTCGGCCTCGACCATTGCTTGGCGCACCTGGGCGAGCTTGGCGCTGCGCGGCTGGGGCGCATGGGGCGCCGCATGGGCGTAGATAGGCGCGGCCGGCAGCGCGGGGCGCCCGGTCCAGATCGTCGCCAGGGGATCGAGGTCGGTCCGCAGCTGGATACCCTTGGGTTCCAGTGCCCGGCGCAGGGCCGCCGCGGCGCCGAGCGACAGCACCTGGCCGTCCACCAGTACCGTGCCACCCGCGGGCACCTGCTCGGCCAGCCACTGCAGGTGGGCCTGGGGCTGGCTGGCGACCTGCTTCATAAGGTCGATGCCACTGTCCGCCAACTCCTGGGTGGCCTGCTCCCAGTAGCGGCTGTCGGTCCAGACGCCAGCGGCCTGGTGCGTCACCAGCAGCAGCCCGGCGGAGCCGGTGAAACCGGACAGCCAGGCACGGCCCTGCCAGTGTTCCGGCAGGTATTCGGACAGATGGGGATCGGCGCTGGGGATCAGGCAGGCATCGGCGCCCTGTTCGGCCAGGAAGGCCCGCAGGTCGGCAAGTCGTTGAGCGGAAATGGCGGTCATGAGCACCTCGACAAGGTCAGGGGCTCAGTGTGCCGCAGATATAAAAAAGCCGCACCCGAAGGGTGCGGCGGAGAAAGACCAAAGGAGCAAAGAGGGGTGGTCTTTCGAAAACGGAGCGGCTCAGCGACGCGCGTCGGCGGCGGGAGCGGCTTGATCACTGTAGTGCTGCATGGCGGCATGATTCTGATCGACCAGCTTGTATCTCAGGCTGGGATTGTCGTCGGCAGCGGCGAACTGGGCGGCGGTCAGGGTGGCAAGGGTCAGCACCAGGGCGGACAGAGAACGTTTCATGGCGAACTCCTAAAAGGTCGTGTTCATCGGGGTACAGGACCATTCTAGGTAAAGAACGCAGCCTAATAAATAGCATGCTAACTAAATCACTGTTACAAAACCTGCAACAAGCTCGGCCCTAGTCCTTGGCCCAGTAGCGCTGATCTTCCAGCACCCGGTTCTCCAGCTGCAGGCGCTCGGGCAATTCTTCCTTGAGGAAGTCGATCCAGGTCTTGATCTTGGCATCGAGAAAGCGCCGCGAGGGATAGAGCGCATGGATATTGCGCTCGCGCAGGCGGAAGTTGGGCAGCAGCCGTACCAGACTGCCATCGCGCAGGTAGTTGACCGCGATGTAGCTGGGCAGCAGGCAGATGCCCATGCCCTGGCGGGCCACGCTGGCCAGGGCCTCGGCGACGTTGACCTGGAAGACATAGCGCGGCGCGACCTGCTGCTCGCCGTCTTCGCCGGCGAAGACCCAGCGCTCGGAGAAGTTCGGATCCATCAGGCGCAGGCAGTCGTGCTCGGCGAGATCGGCGGGCACCTTGGGTGCCGGACGCTGCGCCAGGTAGCTGGGCGCCGCGCAGACCACGCTGTAGACACCGCCGAGACGCTGGGCGACGAAATCCGAATCGGCCAGTTCGGTGTCCAGGGTGATGGCGATGTCATGCCCATCCTCCAGCAGCGCCGGATGGTTCTGCGAGAGCGTCATGACGATCTCGACATGGGGATAGCGCGCGCAGAAGCGTGACACCAGGGGCGCCAGCAGTTGAGTGCCGAGGCCGGTCATGGAATGCAGGCGCAGATGGCCATGGGGCTTGAGATGGGCGCCGCTGGCTTCGGCCTCGGCCTCGCCGACATCCTGCAGGATGCGTCGGCAGCGTTCGAGGTAGCGTTCACCCGCCTCGGTCAGCGCCAGGCGCCGGGTGGTGCGGTGCAGCAGGCGGGTCTGCAGGTGGCTTTCCAGTTCCGCCAGCAGGCGCGACACCTGGGCGGTAGACAGAGCGAGGGTGTGGGCGGCAGCCGTGAGACTGCCCAGATCCACCACCCGGACGAAGATGCGCATGCCTTGGAAAATATCCATTATTGCCTTTTTCGCAATGGAGTTTCGTCAAGCCGTCACTTTATTGAAAAAGTCGCACGCACGATAGTGGTGCGGTGAGCCGCTGTGGATTCGACATTCTGACCGCGCGAATCCTTCCCTCCGGCAGTGGCTCCTTGGATAGCTCCTTGCGGCCTTCTGGCAGATGTCTCCTCTGGAGACCTCCGCCAGAGGGCCGTTTTTTTTTGCCCTACCGTTTCGCTCATCGTTCCTCACGCCCCGGCTCGCGAATGCGATAGCTGGCGATGTACAGCGCCGGCAGGAACAGCAGCGTCAACAGGGTCGCCGCGACGATGCCGCCGATCATGGCGTAGGCCATCGGCCCCCAGAACACCTCGCGGGCGATGGGAATCATGCCCAGGCTGGCCGCCGCGGCGGTCAGCAGGATCGGCCGGCGCCGGTGCCGGGTGGCTTCCACCACGGCGTCCCAGGGCGAGCGACCGTCACGCTCGAAGGCGTCGATCTGGGTCACCAGGATCACCGAGTTGCGGATGATGATGCCGATCAGCGCCAGTACCCCGAGGATGGCGACGAAGCCCAGCGGCTGGCCGAAGGGGATCAAGCCCAGCACCACGCCGATCAGCCCGAGGGGCGCCACGCTCGCCACCAGGAACAGCTTGCGGATACTGTGCAGCTGGATCATCAGGAAGGTGGCCATGAGGAACAGCATCAGCGGCACCACCTCGGCGATCGGGCCCTGGGCCTTGCTGCTCTCCTCCACCGTGCCGCCTACCGCCACCTGATAACGCGGCGGCAGCTTGGCGATGAAGGCATCCACGTCCGGCTGCAGCTGCTTGACCAGATCCGGCGCCTGGATCTCGCTGAGGATCGAGGCCTTGAGGGTGATGGTGGGCAGCCGATCGCGGCGCCATACCAGCGGCTGCTCCAGGGCGTAGTCGATACGGGCGAAGGCCTTGAGCGGCACCGCGACGCCCTGGGGCGTCATGATCTGCAGATTCTCCAGGGTTTCCACCGAGCGCCGCTCGGCCTCACTGGCCCGCGCCACCACGTTGACCAGGTAGATGTCGTCGCGTACCTGGGTCACCGGGGTACCGGTCACCACGCCATTGAGGATCTGCGCCACGTCCTGGGACGAGAAGCCCAGCTGCCGCGCCTTGTCCTGGTTGACCTCGACCTTGAGCATCCGCGCCGGCTCGTTCCAGTCGTAGAGGAAGTCCCCCAGCTGGGGACTCTTGCCCAGCACGCTGGCCAGCGCCAGGGCCTGGCGGCGTACCTCGGCGACGTCGGGGCCACTGATGCGGTACTGGATCGGCCGGCCCACCGGCGGACCCATCTCCAGCGGCTGGACGTAGCCGGACAGGCCGACGAAGTCCTGGCGCAGCCGCTGCTTGAGCTTGGGCAGCAGGCGATTGCGCGCCTCCAGGTCCTTGGCCACCAGGATCACCTGGCCATAGAAGGGATTCTCCAGCTGCTGGTCCAGCGGCAGATAGAAGCGCACCGCGCCCTGGCCGACATAGGAACTCCAGTGGGCCACGTCCGGATCGTCGGCCAGGGTCTTCTCGAATCTGTCCATCTGCGCGCGAGTGGCGTCGAGGGAGGCGTTCTGCGGCAGGTTGAAGTCGATCAGCAGTTCGGGTCGATCCGAGGACGGGAAGAACTGGTTCTGCACGAACTTCATCGAGAACAGCGCCGCGGCGAACAGCAGCACCGTGAGGAGGATGGTCAGCCAGCGGTGGCGCATGGCGCCCAGCAGCAGACCGTCGGACCAGCGTGCCAGGCGGCCGGGCTGGTCGTGGTCCTTCTGCTTCACCTTCTTCGGCAGGATGTGCACGCCGATCACCGGCGAAAAGAACACCGCGACGATCCAGGACAGGAGCAGCGCCACCGCGATCACCGCGAACAGAGTGAAGGTGTACTGGCCGGCGCTGCTGGAATTGAGCCCGATGGGCACGAAGCCGGCTACCGTCACCAGGGTGCCGGTGAGCATGGGAAAGGCGGTCGACTCGTAGGCGAAGGTCGCCGAGCGGTGCAGCGACTCGCCCTCCTCGCGCTTGGTCACCATCATCTCCACGGTGATCATGGCGTCGTCCACCAGCAGACCGAGGGCGATGATCAGGGCGCCCAGGGAGATTCGCTGCATGGTGATGCCGCTGTACTCCATGAAGACGAACACCAACGCCAGGGTCAGGGGGATCGACAGCGCCACCACCAGGCCGGCGCGCACGCCGAGACTGATGAAGCTCACCACCAGTACGATGATGACCGCCTCGAACAGCGCCCGGGTAAAGCCGCCGACGGCCTTTTCCACCACCTGCGCCTGGTTGGAGACCACGTGCACGCCGATGCCCACCGGCAGGTCGGCCGTCAGCTCCTGCATCTTCTCGGTAAGCGCCTTGCCAAAGGTCTGGATATTGCCGCCGCTGCTCATGGCGATGGCCAGGCCGATGGCCGGCTGGCCGTTGTAGCGAAACAGCGAACTGGGCGGATCGGCGTAGCCGCTGCGGATGTCGGCCAGGTCGGTGAGCCGATAGAAGCGGTCGTCGATGCGCAGATTGACGGCGGCCAGATCGGCGGTGGAGCGGAATTCGCCACTGGTGCGCACGCTGATGCGCTCGGCGCCGGATTCGATGGTGCCCGAGGGGGTCACCGCATTCTGCTGTTGCAGACTCTGCATCACCTGGCGCTGGTCGATGCCCAGGGCCGCCAGCTTGCGGGTGGAGAAGTCCAGGTAGATGACCTCGTTCTCCGCGCCGATCAGCTGCACCTTGCCGATGCCGGGCACGCTGCGGATCTCGCGGCGCACCTGCTCCACCTGGTCGCGCAGCTGGCGCATGCTGAAGCCGTCGCCGGTGAAGGCATAGATGCTGCCGAAGACGTCGCCGAATTCGTCGTTGAAGGCCGGTCCCTGGATGCCCTGGGGGAATTCGCCCTGGATGTCCGAGACCTTCTTGCGCACCTGGTACCAGATGTCGGGAATCGCCTTGGCCGGCGTGGTGTCGCGCAGATAGACGAACACCGTGGACTGCCCCGGCCGGGTAAAGCTCTTGGTGTAGTCGAGGGAATCCAGCTCTTCGAGCTTCTTTTCCACCCGCTCGGTGACCTGGCGCAGGGTCTCCTCGGTGGTCGCCCCCGGCCAGCGGGTCTGGATGACCATGGTCTTGATGGCAAAGGACGGATCTTCCTCGCGCCCCAGCTTCATGTAGGAGAAGACGCCCATCAGCAGGGCGACGAACATCAGGTACCAGACGAAGGATTGGTGGCGCAGCGCCCAGTCCGACAGGTTGAAGCCTTTCATGGCCGAGCGCCCTCCTGATCCTTCACCCGCTGTCCCTCCTCGAGACTGTTCACCCCTGCCGTCACCACCCGCTCACCCACCTTCAGGCCCTTGCCGATCCACGCCAGACCAGCGGCCTCGCGCAGCACCTCGACCGGACGCTGGCGTACCTGCGCCTGCTCGCCCTGGCCTTCCACCACCCACACCGAGGCCCGGCCATCCTGACGCCGCAGCGCCTGGGTCGGCAGCGGCAGGCCCGCGGCGGGTGGCGACTCCAGCTCGCCCTGCACCAGGCTGCCGATGCGCAGCGCGGCCGGCGGCTCGTCCAGAGTCAGGCGTACCCGCCGGGTGCGGGTGGTGGCATCGGCCTGGGGCTCGATCTCGCGCACCCGGCCCTGCACCGCCACCTCGGGATCCAGGGCCATGCGCACGGTCAGGACACGTCCCGGGGTCAGCTGGCCGATGGCCTGGGCCGGCAGATCCAGGACCGCCTCGCGAACATCCGGCCGGGCGACCCGCACCACCGGCTGACCGGCGGAGACCACCTGGCCGACCTCGGCCTGCCAGGCGGTGATCACCCCGTCGAAATCACTCTGGAGTTCGGCATAGTTGCGCTGGTCGCGGGCCTGGCGCTCGGCACTCTGGGCCTGCTCGCGGGAGGCTTCCAGGGTGTGCAGCCGGGTCAGCGCCTGGTCCAGCTGGGAGCGCGAGCCGACCCCCTGGTCGAACAGCTGCTGCTGGCGCCGCGCATCGTTGCGCGCATCACGCCACTGGGCTTCTGCATCGGCGGTCTGGCCCTGGCGACTGCGCAGGGCGTTGTCCTGATCGGTGGGATCCAGCGCCGCCAGCAACTGGCCACGCCGCACCGGCTGACCCACGTCCAGCAGCCGGCGGGTCATGCGGCCGCCGACGCGAAAGCCCAGCACGCTCTCGTAGCGCGCCTGGATGCTGCCGGCGAAGACCTCGCGCCCGGGCGGCGGGGCACTGAGGGTCAGGGTCGCCACCGGCCGGATCGGCGGCGGCGGGGCCTCGTCGTCGGAACAGCCGGCCAGGACCAGCAGCAGGCAGAGCGGCAGCAGCGGCTTCATGGCCGCACCTCGTTGAAGGCGGAGCGCTCGGCAAGCTCGACCTTCTGCCCGGGACTGAGCGCCTGGCCACCGGCGACCACGATGCGGTCACCGGCCTTGAGCCCGTCGCTGACGATGATGCTGTCACGGGTATAGCGCTCGATGCGCAGCGGCTGCAGGCTGACCCGGCCATCGTCATTGAGGCGCCAGGCGGCGGGTTGATCGGTGGTGCCATTCAGCGCCGTCCAGGGCAGGGCGAAGCCCTGCTCGGCCACGCCCTCCAGCTGGGCGTTGACCACCGCGCCCAGGGTCATGGCCGCTGGCGGTCGATCGAGTTGCACCTTGATGCGCACCGTGCCGCTGCTGGCCACCGTCGGCGCGATCTCGCGCAGGGTGCCCTGGGTCGTGATCGCCGGTTGCGCCTGCAGGACGACGGGCAGGGTCTGACCGACCTTGAGTTCGCGGGCCAGGGATTCGTAGAGATCGAAGACGGCGTCGAGCTCGCCACTCACTGCCAGATCGAAGATCGCCGCCCCGGCCTGGACCACCTGCCCGGCTTCGGCATGGCGGGCGGTCAGTACTCCGGCGGCACTGGCGCGCAGCTCGGTATAGCCGAGCTGCTTGCGCGCATCGTCGCGCTGGGCCATGGCGGTCTGCAGGGCGCTGCGCGCACCGTCGAGGGTGGCCTGGGCCTGGTCGTACTGGCTGCGACTGGTGTAGCCCTTGGGCAGCAGCGCGGCCTGGCGCTCGAAATCGACGCGGGCCAGGCGCGTGCGGGCTTCCTGGGCCTCCACCTGGGCCTGGGCGGCGGCCAGGTTGTTGCGCAGATCCTGGGGGTCCAGCCGGGCCAGCACCTGGCCCTCGCGCACGCGATCACCGACGTCCGCCAGCCGCTCGCTGATCTTGCCACTCACCCGAAAACCGAGCGGCGCCTGGACGCGTGCCTGGATGTCTCCGGTAAAGGGGATGCGCTGGCTGTCCCGTATCGGACTCAGCTGCGCCACCACCACCCGTGCCCGTTCCTCGGTGGGAGGTTGCTCCTGGGAGCAGCCCGGTAACAGCGTTACCAGGGTCAGAGCAGCCGTTACCTGGCAGAGGCGAGCAAGGCGGAGAGCCCTCATGATTGTCCTTGTTGGTGGAAGAGGCGCGATCTGCGAACTGACCACGCGCGTCGCAGTGGGTTCGTCTGACGAATTGTCAGGTGCCTGAGGCCACTTGGGAAGCGCTACACCGAGGGTCAGGTGCAAACGCCCGCTGCCGGAGCGGCCACTCGCCCACAAATGTTCACAAATGCCCTGGAACCCGGCATTCCGGGCGGCAGTCAACTGATATGTGCGCTGTGGACCTGTCCGTCTGCAGCTGATGCCCGACGCCCTTGCGGTGCGGGCCCTATCAGATTCACAGGTTCATTTCGACGAGGCCGAACTCATGAAAAAGCTGCTGATCACCTCTACCGCTGCTGTGATGCTGTCGATGGCCACGGGTGTCTTCGCGGCCGATGCTTCCAAGAGCGCCACGGCCGTCAATGGCGCCGCCACCACCGAGGTGCCGGGCAAGACTACCGTCAAGGGGGGTGCCGACGGCGCTGCCGAGGTGCCCTTCAAGAGCGACAAGCCCAACAAGGTCGACGCCCGCAACCAGAACAACATGCAGTAACCGCCCACCCCGGCGGTAACGAAAAGCCCCGGCATGCCGGGGCTTTTCGTTGTCTGCCGTACAGACGGCGGACAAAACAAACCCCGCCGGAGCGGGGTCTGTGGAAACTGTGCAGCGGCCGGGCTTAGCGCCAGAACGGCTTGTGCATTTCCTGGTAGCGCTGGGCCTCGGTGATACCGGCGTCAGCCAGCATACGGGTATCCAGACGGGCCAGTTCATTGCGGCTGGCGATGCGACGCTGCCAGGTGGACAGGGTGGAGATAACGCGCAGGGCAGCGGGAACACGGGTGCTGGGCTTGGCGTTGTACAGCGAGGAACTGAAGGTGCGTTCCATGGTGGCTTTCCTTCCCGCTTGTGACGGGTACTGGTCATCGAATGGCGCCATTGTCTCGCCGGACGAGTGCTACCACCAGTAACAGTACAGGGAAAGGTTCGCGGATCACCTCGCACACAATTGCAACTGTACTGCTGCAATTTGGGTCATTCTGTAACGTATTGCACCATTGCAGTGCAAAATTTGGTTACCAGAGGGAACATCGCGGGAATCTGAGCTGTACAGTTGGCCTTTAGCCAACAAAACAGGAGTGCTGTTCTACCTGTTACCGCGCCCGCTGTCCAGCCTGAAAAAGCCTCAGTGCTCCAGAAAGGAGCGCTCCCGACGCCTGGCGACGTCGGAAGCCTCTCGCGATCAACGTGCGGCAGCAGCCAAGCTCGGCGTGGCAGGCTGGCGACGGCCGACCCAGGTGCCGATGGCCACGACCACCAGTGCCAGCAGACCGGTCGCCAGGATCTCGAAGCGATGGGCTTCGCTGAACAGCATCACGGTCAGGGCGCCGACGATGAAGACGATCACCGCCCAGGTCAGCCATGGGAACAGCCACATGCGGAATTCCAGCTGCTCGCCGCGGGCCATCAGCTTGCCTCTCAGGCGCAGCTGGGTCACGGCGATCACTAGGTAGACCAGCAGGGCGACGGCACCGGAGGTGGACAGCAGGAAACTGAACACCGCCTCGGGCATGGTGTAGTTGGCAATGGTGGTGAGGAAGCCCACGGCGGTACTGGCCAGCACCGCAGCTCGCGGTACACCGCTGCTGGAGGCCCGACCCAGCTTGGCCGGGGCATCGCCACGGCGAGCCAGCGAATAGAGCATGCGCGACGCGGTATAGAGCGCCGAGTTCAGGCAGCTGGCCACGGCGACCAGCACCACGCAGTCGACGATCAGCTTGGCGTTGGGGATCGACAGGATCTCCAGGGCACGCTGATAGGAACCCACCAGCGGCAGCTGGGCATCGTTCCAGGGCACCATGGACACCACCAGGAAGATGGAGACCAGATAGAACAGCGCGATCCGCCAGATTACCGAGTTGGTGGCCCTGCTGATCTGCCGCGACGGGTCCTTGGACTCGGCGGCGGCGATGGTGACGATCTCGGTCCCCATGAAGCTGAACATGGTGGTCAGCAGGGCACCCAGCACCGCGCCGAAGCCATTGGGCATGAAGCCGCCGGTATGGGCCATCAGGTTGCTCAGTCCACTGACCTCGCGACCCGGCAGGGCCCCGACCAGGGCCGCCGCGCCCAGGGCGATGAAGGCGACGATGGCGATGACCTTGAGCAGGGCGAACCAGAATTCGAACTCGCCGTACTTGGCGACGCTGAACAGGTTGGTCACGGTCAGGATGCCGGTGATGATCAGGGCGAACTGCCAGGTGGCGATCGCCGGGAACCAGGCACTGAGGATGGCCGCGGCGGCCACCGCCTCCAGCGGAATCACCAGCACCCAGAACCACCAGTACAGCCAGCCGATGGTGAAGCCGGCCCAGCGACCGATGCCCTGCTGCGCATAAGAGGAAAAGGAACCGGTATCGGGCGAGGCGACGGCCATTTCACCCAGCATGCGCATGACCAGCACCACCAGGGTACCGGCCAGGGCATAGGCCAGCAGTACGGCCGGGCCGGCCGCGGCGATGGCATGACCGGAGCCGACGAACAGGCCGGCACCGATCACCCCGGCGATGGACAACATGGTCACATGGCGCGGTTTGAGCGCCGGAGAGAGGCTGCATTCTACGTTGGACATAAGGTGTTACCTGACAACGGAAAACCTCCCAAGTGCAACTTGCGCGCCATCCCTGCTGAAATCGGCACAAATCGAACTCAAAGAGTGCAATGCCTCGCGGAAAGCGGCGAAAAAGCGGCGCTCCAGCGAGCTATCGCGCTAACCATCTGATGTGCAAAGTGATTTCTTTTAAGTGCACAAGACCGTTTGGCTTGCTTCGTTAGGTATCACCTTGTGCAACTTGCACACTTATGGTGCTTGCAAAGGTGGAACCTTAGGTAACTCAGGCAAGATCTGAGCGTCAGCAACCTGGTCCACACGGTCGGAAATGCCACCCACGACGGCGAGATCGCCAGGCCTGGAGCGTCGCGACCGGTTCTCGCCACACCAAGCTCACCCGAGGCCGCGCCTCAGGCGCTTTTCCCTTCGCGACGGGAGCGAGGGAACTTGCCGGGCCGCGTGGCCTCTGCACAGCTGCGACAAAATGTAACCGCGACCAGTGGATATTGGTAATATTCCAACATATTAGCTAGCTAACCATAAGCCCCGAGTTTTCACGTCGGGCACCTGATGAGACCCTGACCATGTCCGCAGACGATTCCGTCCCGGCCCGCCGCGACTTCCTGCGCAAGTCCCTGAGCCTGATTCCCGTGGTCGCCCTGGCGGGCGGTGCCCCCTCGGGCCTGGCTCTCGCCGCGCCCACTCCGGAAAGCAAGCCGGGCAGCAGTCCGCGCGCCGACCACTATCAACCGGTGTTCTTCAACGCCGAGGAATGGGCCTTCGTGCGGGCCGCGGTGGCCCGGCTGATTCCGGCGGACGAACTCGGCCCGGGCGCGCTGGAAGCCGGTGCGCCGGAATTCATCGACCGACAGATGCAGACCGCCTATGCCCGCGGCGGCCTCTGGTACATGCAGGGTCCCTTCGCCGTCGATGCCGCACCGGAGATGGGCTACCAGAGTCGCCTGGTACCCCAGGACCTCTATCGCCTGGGCATCGCCGCGGTGGATCGCTGGACCCGTCAGCAGCACGGCAAGGTCTTCGCCGAGCTGGCACCCGCCGACCAGGACGTGGCCCTCAAGGCCCTGGAAAGCGATGACGCCGCGCTCGAGGGCGTGCCGGCCAAGCTGTTCTTCGCCCAGCTGCTGCAGAACACCAAGGAAGGCTTCTATTGCGATCCGCTGCATGGCGGCAACAAGCAGCTGGTCGGCTGGAAGCTGGTGAATTTCCCCGGCGCCCGCGCCGACTTCATGGACTGGGTGGAGCGCGACGAGCGCTATCCGCTGCCGCCGGTCTCCATTCGCGGGGAGCGCGGTTGATGGCCAAGGTATTGCCCAGCAAGCATGTAGTGATCGTCGGCTTCGGCTGGACCGGCGCCATCATGGCCAAGGAACTGACCGAGGCCGGTCTGGACGTGGTAGCCCTGGAACGCGGCAGCTACCGCGACACCTATCCCGACGGCTCCTACCCCCAGGTGATCGACGAACTCACCTACAGCATCCGCAAGAAGCTGTTCGTCGATGTCTCCAAGGAAACCGTCACCATCCGCCACAGCGTCAACGATGTCGCCCTGCCCAACCGCCAGCTCGGTGTCTTCCTGCCCGGCGATGGCGTGGGCGGCGCCGGCCTGCACTGGTCGGGGGTGCACTTCCGCGTCGATCCGGTGGAACTGCGCCTGCGCAGTCACTATGAAGAGCGCTACGGCAAGAAATTCATCCCCGACGGCATGACCATCCAGGACTTCGGCGTCAGCTACGGCGAGCTGGAGCCCTACTTCGACTTCGCCGAAAAGGTCTTTGGCACCTCGGGCACCGCCTGGAGCGTCAAGGGCCAGGTCGTAGGCGACGGCAAGGGCGGTAACCCCTATGCCGCGGATCGCTCCAGCGACTTCCCGCTGCCGGCGCAAAAGAACACCGTCTCGGCGCAACTGTTCGAGAAGGCCGCGCGGGACGTGGGTTATCACCCCTACAACCTGCCCTCGGCCAACACCTCGGGGCCCTACACCAACCCCTATGGGTGTCAGATGGGCCCCTGCAACTTCTGCGGCTACTGCAGCGGCTACGTCTGCTACATGTATTCCAAGGCCTCGCCGAATCTCAACATCCTGCCGGCGCTCAAGCAGGAGCCGCGCTTCGAATTGCGCAGCCAGGCCCATGTGCTGCGGGTGAACCTGGACAGCACCGGCAAGAAGGCCACCGGGGTGACCTACCTGGACGCCCAGGGCCAGGAGCTGGAACAGCCGGCCGACATCGTCATCCTCGCCGCCTTCCAGTTCAACAACGTGCGCCTCATGCTGCTGTCGGGCATTGGCCAGCCCTATGATCCCAGGACCGGCGAGGGCGTGGTCGGGCGCAATTTCGCCTACCAGAACATGGCCACCATCAAGGCCTTCTTCCGCCAGGACCAGCACCACACCAATCCCTTCATCGGCGCCGGCGGCAATGGCGTGGCGGTGGACGACTTCAACGCCGACAACTTCGACCACGGCCCCCACGGCTTCGTCGGCGGCTCGCCGATGTGGGTCAACCAGGCCGGCACCCGGCCCATCGCCGGGGCGGCCAATCCGCCCGGCACGCCGCAGTGGGGCAGTGCCTGGAAAAAGGCCCAGGCCGGTTACTACAACCATCAGCTTTCGATGGACGCCCACGGTGCGCACCAGTCCTATCGCGACAACTACCTGGACCTGGACCCCACCTACCGTGACGCCTATGGCCAGCCGCTGCTGCGCATGACCTTCGACTGGAAGGACAACGACATCCGCATGACCCGCTTCATGGCGGCCAAGATGAAGAAGATCGCCGAGGCCATGAGCCCCGAGCACATCAGCGTCTCGGTCAAGGAGTTCGGCGGGCACTTCAACACCGCCAGCTACCAGACCACCCACCTCAACGGCGGCGCCATCATGGGTACCGATCCCAAGACCAGCGCGGTCAATCGCTACCTGCAGAGCTGGGACGTGCACAACGTCTTCGTGCCGGGCGCCTCGGCCTTTCCCCAGGGTCTGGGCTACAACCCCACCGGCCTGGTGGCGGCCCTGACCTACTGGTCGGCGCGGGCCATCCGCGAGCAATACCTGAAGAACCCTGGCCCCCTGGTGCAGGCATGAGAGGCGCGCCCATGATCCTCCGTACCCTCGCGACCCTGCTGCTGGGCGCCGGTCTGGCCATGACGGCCCAGGCCGCCGAAGAGACTGACCCGGCGCTGGTCAAGAAAGGCGAATACCTGGCCCGGGCTGGCGACTGCGTGGCCTGCCACACGGCGCCGGGCGGCCAGCCCTTCGCCGGTGGTCTGCCCATGCAGACGCCCATCGGCACCCTCTATTCCACCAACATCACCCCGGATCGGCAGACCGGCATCGGCGCCTACAGCTATGCCGACTTCGATGCAGCCATTCGCGAGGGTATAGCCAAGGAGGGTCATACCCTCTATCCGGCCATGCCCTACCCCTCCTATGCCCGGGTCAGCGAGGGCGACATGCGCGCCCTCTATGCCTACTTCATGCACGGCGTGACGCCGGTCGAGCAGGCCAATCGCGATAGCGACATCCCCTGGCCTCTGTCCATGCGCTGGCCCCTGGCGATCTGGCGCCAGCTGTTCGCGCCCGAGGTGGTGCAATTCCAGCCCGCGCCGGACCAAGATCCGGTGGTGGCGCGTGGTGCCTATCTGGTGGAAGGCCTCGGCCACTGTGGCGCCTGCCACACGCCACGCGCCTTCACCATGCAGGAAAAGGCCCTCTCCCCTGCCGATGGCAAGGATTTCCTGGCCGGCAGCGCACCCCTGGAAGGCTGGATCGCCAAGAATCTGCGCGGCGACCAGCGCGACGGCCTGGGTCGCTGGAGCGAAGCGCAGCTGGTGCAATTCCTCAAGACCGGGCGCTCCGCCGACAGCGCCGTGTTCGGCGGCATGACCGAGGTGGTGCAGCACAGCCTGCAGTACCTGAGCGACGCCGACCTGCAGGCCATCGCCCGGTACCTCAAGACCTTGCCGGCCAGGGATCCGCACGATGCGCCCTTCCAGGCCGACGGGCGTGCCGCCGCGGCGCTCTGGCGCGGCGATGACAGTGCCCGGGGCGCCCAGGTCTATGTGGACAACTGCGCCGCCTGCCACCGCACCGATGGCCAGGGTTACGACCGGGTATTCCCGGCGCTGGCCGGCAATCCGGTGCTGCGTACGGCCGATGCCAGTTCGCTGATCAACATCGTGCTCAAGGGCGGCACCCTGCCCGGCCTGCACACCGCGCCGTCGATGATCGTCATGCCGCCCTTCGGCTGGCGCCTGAACGATGCCCAGGTGGCCGACGTGGTCAGCTTCATCCGCGCCAGCTGGGGCAACGACGCCGCCCCGGTCAGCGCCGCCGAGGTCGCCAAGTGGCGTACCGACGATACGCGCACCACCTCCGGGGACGATCTCGGCCAGGCCTTCGGTCATGGTCAGCCAGAGCCGCGCGAAGCGGGTAAATAGCGTTCGCTTCAGCGGCGCAGCCAGGCCGGATCCACGGCGGCGAACACCTCCTGCAGCCACTCGACCCAGGCGCGTACCCGCGGCGAGGTCTGGCTGGCCAGGGGGTAGACCGCCGCCAGCGGCAAGTCCGGCGGTGGCTGGTCGGGCAGGACTTCGCACAGCCGGCCGGCCGCCAGATCCGCCGCCACGTGATAGCGCGGCGCCTGGATCAGGCCCAGCCCGGCCAGGGCGGCACCGACATAGACGTCGGCGCCGCTGAGGGTCAGGCGTCCGGGCTGATCCAGGCAGTGCAGCTCACCCTCGTGCCGGAATTCGAAGGGCAGCCGACGACCGCTGCGCTGGGAGCGGTAGTGCACCAGCTGGTGCTGGGCGAGATCCGCCAGGCTGTCCGGCCGGCCCTGGTGCGCCAGGTAGTCCGGACTGGCACAGGTCACCTGCACCAACTCGCCGAGCGCCTGGTCGGCCAGGCCTTCGTCGAGCAGGGGTCCGCTGCGCAGCACGCAGTCGATGCCCTCGCCGATCACGTCCACCGGTCGATCGTCGGAGCTGACGACCAGCTCCAGTTCGGGATAGCGGCGACAGAAGTCCGGCAGCGCCGGTATCACCAGCGCCCGCCCCAGGGCCCCGGGCAGATCGACGCGCAGCCGACCGCGTGGCTGACGCCGCCGCTGGCTGAAGGCGCCTTCGATGTCATCCAGCTCGGCCAGCCAGCCGACGCAGCGCTCGTAGTAGGCGGCGCCGTCCAGGGTCGGACTGACCCGCCGGGTGGTGCGATGCAGCAGCGTCACGCCCAGATGGGCTTCCAGCTGCTGCACCAGCAGGGTCGCCATTGCGGGTGACAGGCCAAGATCGGCGGCCGCCCGGCTGAAGGAGCGGCGCTCGACGATCCGCACGAAGCCGCGCATGGCTGCCAATCGGTCCAAGACTCTTCAATCCCATCGAATACTGCCTGTCTCGATAGCAGCTTTGTTGACGTCCTCTCAATAGCGAGACTGGCCTGGTCTTTCACGAACGGAGCGTACGTCATGTTGCAACGACAACTGGGCCGCAATGGCCCGCAGGTATCCGCCATGGGGCTGGGCTGCATGGGCATGAGCGAGTTCTATGGCGCCACCGACGAGAGCGAGGCCCTGGCCACCCTGGACCTGGCCCTGGAACGCGGCGTGACCCTGCTGGATACCGCCGATGCCTATGGCCCTCATCACAACGAGGAATTGCTGGGCCGAGCCCTGCGCGGACGCCGCGAGCAGGTATTCCTGGCCAGCAAGTTCGGTCTGGTGCGCAGCGAAGATCCTGATACCCGTGGGGTGAATGGCCGGCCCGACTACGTGCGTCAGGCGGTGGAGGGCAGTCTGCGCCGGCTGGGCATCGAGCATCTCGATCTCTACTACCAGCACCGGGTCGATCCCGAGGTGCCGATCGAAGACACGGTGGGCGCCATGGCCGAGCTGGTGCAGGCCGGCAAGGTGCGCTACCTGGGGCTGAGCGAGGCCTCCAGCGCGACCCTGATCCGCGCCCAGCAGGTCCATCCCATCGCGGCCCTGCAGAGCGAGTTTTCGCTCTGGTCACGCGATCCCCAGGAACACGGCGTGCTCGCCACCTGCCGCGAACTGGGAGTCGCCCTGGTGGCCTACAGCCCGCTCGGCCGCGGTTTTCTCACCGGCGCCCTGAAATCACCGGAGGATTTCGCCGCGGATGACTATCGCCGCCTGAGTCCGCGCTTCCAGGGCGAGAATTTCCAGCGCAATCTGGCGTTGGTGGAACAGGTACGCGCCCTGGCCGGCGCCAAGGGCGTCACGCCCGGCCAGCTGGCCCTGGCCTGGGTGCTGGCCCAGGGCGAGGACATCATCCCTATCCCCGGCACGCGCCAGCGGCGTTATCTGCAGGAGAATCTTGCCGCGCTCGACGTGCAGTTGAGCGCAGCCGAGGGCGCCGAATTGGCTCGGCTGTTTACCCCGGAACAGGTGGCCGGTACGCGCTATCCCGCCGCCTGGATGCAGCTCGTCGAGCGCTAGTGACCATCAAGCCCGTCGCCGACCGACGGGCTTGCACGGCTGGCATCGATCCTGCTAGCTTGATCGGGTTAGTACCAAGCTGACCCCAATCGCTGGACGCCTTTCCGCTCGTTGTAGCAGCGTGAAACAAGCGTCACCCAGATCAAACCGATCCCTCGATTGCTCAGGATCTGCCGCCCTGGCCTCTGAATCTCGTGCCCGGCCGGTTGCCTGCCTTCCCAAGTACTTACCTGCATGCCTGGGCATCTTGCCCACACGCTGCCTTCCTCCAGCCAGAGATTCAGCCGTCGGCCGTTATGGGTACGAGGTTGCTGGAGTTATTTCACCGCGCCGACTGAGCGTGGGTCCCAAGGATAGACAGATGAACATTCAAAATCAGGCCATCGCGGCCATGCAACACCTTCAAGCGGCCTTTGCACCGTTCCAATGCATCACCACCCCGGCTTCGCGCAAGGGCGGTTTCAGCTTTACCGTGGTCGACGAGCGCGGTGTCGCCTGTCGCAGCGAGCGTCTCTATCCCGAGCAGTACAACGCTGCGGCCGGGCTGGAACGCGTCATCGAACGTACCCGTCGCGCCCTGGTGGCCTGAAGCGCCACACGAGTGCCGGACGCATCACGGTTTCCGTGATGCCCATGCCGGCAGCCTCCATCTGCGGTATGTTTGGCACAGCTTCGCGTAGGCGTGAGCCAAACAATGAATCCCAAGATGGAGGTCGCATGTCGCAAGTCGTATTCATCCGCCATGGCCAGTCGGCGTGGAACCTGGAAAACCGCTTCAGTGGCTGGGCGGATGTGGATCTGACCGAACAGGGGATCCGCGAGGCCCACGAAGGCGGCCAGGCGCTCAAGGACGCCGGCTTCCTCTTTGACGTGGCCCATGTCTCGGTGCTCAAGCGCGCCGTGCGGACCCTCTGGCACGTGCAGGAAGGCATGGACCAGATGTGGCTGCCGGTGGTGAGCGACTGGCGCCTCAATGAGCGTCACTATGGTGGCCTGACCGGCCTCAACAAGTCAGAGACCGCGGCCAAGTACGGCGAAGAGCAGGTACTGGTCTGGCGCCGCAGCTACGACGTGCCGCCGCCCGAGCAGAGCGTCGAGGAGCAGCAGGCCCTGGCCGCCGATCCGCGCTATGCCGGTCTGTCGCTGGATCAGGTGCCGCGCACCGAATGCCTCAAGGATTGCGTCGAGCGCGTGCTGCCCTACTGGAACGAAGTCCTGGCCCCGGCCATCCGCAGTGGCCAGCGCGTGCTGGTGGTCGCCCATGGCAACTCCATGCGTGCCCTGATCAAGTACCTGGACAATATCTCCGACAGCGACATCGTCAGCCTCAACATCCCCAACGGCGTGCCGCTGGTGTACGAGTTCGACGAGAATCTCAAGCCCACCAAGCACTACTACCTGGCCGACCCGGACGAGGTCGCTGCCAAAATGGCCGCGGTGGCCAATCAGGGCAAGGCGAAGTAAGGCGTTTTCGTCCTGCTTCGATCGCGGCCATGGCCGCGATAGTCCGAAAACCCAGACCCGTAGCGTGGAAAATCGCTTGGCGTTTTCCACAAGCAGGGTCGCTGGTGAACGGTGGACAAGGCTGGCGCCGATATCCACCGTACCTCAGGTGCGACCGTTCGGTCGTTGCACCACCCGGGCTTCACCCAGGACGCCTTCATGCTGGGCGCCCTCGTCCTGCCCCGCCTGAATCTCTTCGTCGGCTTCCACGCCCCCATCGCCTGGCGTCTTCTCGCCCTTTTCCTTGCCGTCGTCGCTGTGGTGTTCGATCACCGCATTGATCTCCGCGCCGAACAGCAGCACCGCTGAAGACAGATAGAAGTACAGCAACAGCACGATGATGGCGCCGATGCTGCCGTAGGTGGCGTTGTAGTTGGCGAAGTTCTGCACATAGTAGCCAAAGCCCAGGGATGCCAGGATCCAGACCACCACCGCCAGCACCGAGCCGGGGGTGATGAAGCGGAAGCTCTGCTTCACGTCTGGGGTGACGTAGTAGAGCGCCGCCACGGCGATCATCAGCAGGGCCACCGCCAGTGGCCAGCGGATCAGCGCCCAGAGGGTCACCATGTAGTCCTCCAGCCCCACGTAGGCAGCTAGCCAGTTCATCACCTGGGGCCCGAGCACCATCAACGCCGCAGCGCTGAGCAGGATTCCGGCGAGGCCGATGGTGTGCAGCACCGACAGCGGAATGCGCTTCCAGGCCGGACGGCTTTCCACCACGTCATAGGCGCTGTTCATGGCGGTCATCAGCGAGCGGAAGCCACCGGACGCGGACCAGAGCGCGACGATGATACTGAAGGACAGCAGGCCGCCCTTCTGCGTCTGCAACTGGTCGATGATGGGATTGACCGTATCCAGGGCGGTGGGCGGCAGCAGGTAGGCGGCCTGTTCGCGCAGGAAGGTGAAGAAGTCCGGCAGGTGCAGGAAACCGATCAGGGCGATCAGGAACAGCAGGAAGGGAAACAGCGAAAACAGCATCTGGTAGGCCAGTGCCGCTGCATAGGTGGGCATGTCGTCGGCCACGAATTCCTGGACGGCACGCTTGATGAGGGTGAACGGCGAAACGCCGCGCAGGCTGAAGGCAAACAAGGACATGACGGCTCCTGACGAACGTTCCTCACGAAGGATTCCTGGGGCGGACCTGCCCGGCCCGCACCCGGCGGCTTTGCAGGTCCGCCCTACCTTCAGAGTGGCAGCAGCCGGGTTGGTTGCGCCCTGACGTCAGAAGCCGGAACCCGAGGCATCCCGGCAGGCGGCGATCTCGGCGGCCGTGGGCATCCTGAGTTCCTCTATCCCGCGGCTTTCATCGAAACGGATGAAGCCGGCGGCGGCGAATTCGCGTAGCCAGCCATCCATGGGCCACAGCCCCCAGCGCGCCTGGAAGCGCCGGGCGTTCTCCAGGATGCTGGCGAAATGATTGAGCGGTGGGTGATAGGTCGGATGGTACTGATGGAAAGCGCGCGCCTCGACCTGATAGACGGGCACCCCCGCCTCGCGGGCGCGAAAGGCGAAGTCGGTGTCCTCGCCGCCATAGCCGCGATAACCCTCGTCGAAGCCGCCGATGCGACCGAAGGTGGCGCGGGTACAGGCGAAGTTGAGCGACCAGAACAGCGGATGGGGAATCGCCTCGCCCGGTGGACGCTCCCGGTGCAGGGGATGGACGACACCGCTGGCGAGCAGCTCCTCCGGCGTCCAGTCGCCTTCCGCGATTCCAGCCGGCAGGTAGTGGACGAAGCCCTGGTGCAGGGCCTCGGGGCGCGTGGTCAGCGCCTGGCGATAGGCATCGAGCAATCCGGGCGCGGGGATGCAGTCCACGTCGAGAAACACCAGGTCCTCGCCTGGTGCGGCGGCTACAGCGGCATTGCGCGCGGCGGCCAGGGGCAGGATGCCGTCGCCTGCCACGCCAAGCACCTGAATTGGAAAGCCTGGGCTGTGCAGCGCACGCGGCGGCTCGTTCATCTGCACCACCACCAGGGCCGCCGGAGGCGTCGGCGCCAATTCCAGCCCACGGATGAGATTGGCCAGTTGCCGCTCGCGACCTTTGACCAGGGTCAGGACGATCATGCCAGCACCTCCTGGGCGACCTGCCGAATACAGGCAGCGGCGCGCTGGGCACCCGCGCCGTCGCTTACTGCCATCCAGCCCTCGGGATCGAGCCCGCGGGTCCTGGCCAGCAGTTCCGGCCAGGCGTCGTCGGCGGGCCAGCTTTCGCAGGTGATCGCCAGGCCCTGCGCGGCCAGCAGGCGCCCGGTGGACAGTTGCTCGTCGAAGGGCCGGGCATCCGGCAGACAGAGGAAACGACAGCGCAGGTCGGCCAGTTCCGCCACCAGGCTGTCACCCGCCGAGCCGACCACCAGCTCGGCGCGGGTCAGCCAGGGTGCGGGATCGGCGACGCTGCCCAGGAAGCTCAGATTGGCCGGCGCCTCGGTCGCGTCGTCCAGCACCGGACCCAGTACCGTCCAGCGCCAGTCGGGACAGGCCCGGGCCGCCGCGACCAGCCGCGCGCGACCGAAAGCGGTGCCGCCATGGCCGGCGATGACGGTGACCGTGCCGGGCTCGCGGAGGCGGTCGGGTTGCGGCCCGGCATAGCGCGACAGGCTGCCGGCATAGCAGGTCTTGGCCCGCCAGGAAGCCGGGGTGGCAGGCTCTTCCAGGCATTGCGGATAGGGCGCCAGCAGGCGACTGGCACTGGCGTAGGCCAGTTCGTGGGCGGCATCGAAGCGACTGCCGCGCTGGCGCAGGTAGATTGTCGGCACGCCGCACAGCCGGGCCAGCAGGGCCACCTCCACCGAGACGTCGACCACCAGCAGGCAGGGCCAGGCGCGGCGGAACCAGTCCACCAGCAGGCCCATGCGCTCGCGCAACCCTGCCACGCCGAGTGGCGCATAGTGCAGGCAGGCGAAGGCTTCGCCTTCGACGCCAGGGGCCACGTCGGGCGGCAGCGGACAGAGCCGGACGTTGGGCAGCGCCACCTGCTCGGGCAGGCGACTGCCGAACAGGGTCAAAGGGCCGTCGAAAGCAGCGGCGATGGCCAGGGCGCGGGTCACGTGGCCGGCGCCATGATGGTGGGCGTAGTAACCGATGTTCAGCTCAGTCACGGGCGGTCTAGCCACGGGCCACCCGGCCGGCGGCGACATCGGCGAGCAGGCGCTCGTAGCGGTCGATCATCAGCCGGTGGCTCCACTGCGCCTCGGCCCGCGCCCGGCAGGCGTCACGGGACAGCGACAGGGCTTCGCGCAGGGCCGCCGCCAGGGCCGGCACATCGCCCGGCGGGGCCAGGGCACCGGTCTCGGCGGTGAGCAGTTCCGGCAGGGCACCGCGGGCAAAGGCGGCGACCGGCGTGCCGCAAGCCAGGGCCTCGGCGACGATCAGGCCGAAGGGTTCGTCCCAGCAGGGCGTGACCAGGCACGCACGGGCCTGGGCGACTTCGACCGCCAGGGCGGTACGGTCCAGGTGCCCGAGGTAGACGGCCTGCTCGCCCAGGCGCGGCGCGATCTCCTGGCGGAAATAGCGCTCGTCGGTGGCCTGGCCGGCCAGGCGCAGGGGTACGCCGGCCTCGCGCGCGGCATCCAGCGCCAGGTGCGGCCCCTTGTCCGGCACCAGGCGGCCGAACCAGAGGGCATGGTCGCCGATCGGCGTAGCGCGCGGGCGCCAGGCGTCGAGGTCGATGCCGTTGGGAATCACGTGGCAGGCCGGCGCCAGATGCGCCCAGTTGTCGGCATTGGCCTGGGAGACGGTGCAGTAGTGGCCGCCACCGCGCTTGTGCAATTCGCCGATGGCGTTGATCAGTTCGAAGAACGGCGGGGTGTGCAGCACCGTGAGCATGGGCGTGCGGATCAGCCCTGACATGGTCACCGGGACATAGTGCAGGGCATTGTTGAAGATGACGTCGAAGCCATGGCCATCGATGCGCTGCAGGCAGTCGAGATAGCCGTGGTGCTCGTCGAGGTACTCGGAGCTGAGCACGTTGCGCTTGCGCCGGCAGCCGTCCGTGCCGTAGTTGCCGTCGTCGAGGATGGGCACCACCTCCAGCTCTGGCGCCGAGGCCGAACTGGCGAACAGCGTCACCGCGTGGCCACGCTCGCGCAGTTGCAGGGTGATGTCGTAGGTGAAGGCTTCGAGACCACCGGCGAAGGGCTGGCGTACCGGGTGTTTCACGTGGGTGAGAATGCCTATGCGCATGGAACCGTCCGCCTGCTGTTGCCTGTCATCCCACCGTCCTTATCGCGAGCCGCTGGTTGATAGGAGTCTCAGCGACGGGAATTGGTTGTGCGCTTCGTCGTGAAAGCCGCGCGGCGGGCAAACCTCCGAAGCGGACCAGGGGTCAGCTCTCCTGGACCCTTATTCCCAGCAGACGACGGAGGTTTCCATGCGTTATGAACTGCACTACTGGCCCAGCATCCAGGGCCGCGGCGAATTCGTCCGCCTGGCGCTCGAAGAGGCCGGCGCACCCTATCTGGATGTCGGCAATGCCCCGGAGGACGAAGGTCTGGGCATACCCGCCCTGGAAGACTATCTGCAAGGCCAGAAGACCCGTCGGCCGCCCTTCGCCCCACCCTTTCTCAAGGCCGGCGACGAGGTCGTCTCCCATGTCGCCAACATTCTCCAGTTCCTCGGGCCACGGCTGGACCTGGTACCGGCCGATGAAGAATCCCGCTTCTGGGTCCACGGCCTGCAGTTGACCATCACCGACCTCACCGCCGAGGCCCACGATGTCCATCATCCGGTGGCCATCTCCCTGACCTACGAAGAGCAGCAGGACGAGGCCCGGCGCCGGGCCAAGGCCTTTGCCGGCGAGCGGATCCGTACCTATCTGAGCTATTTCGAGCGGGTGCTGGGCTTCAACCCGGCAGGCGACAGCTGGCTGGTGGGCGAGCGGCGCTCCTATGTCGACCTGTCGCTGTTCCAGGTGGTGGCCGGCCTGACCTACGCCTTCCCCAACGCCATGCGGCGGCTGGCGCCGGAGATACCGCGGGTGCTGGCGGTGGCCGAGCGGGTGGCCGCGCTACCCAACATCGCCGCCTACCTGGCCTCGCCACGCCGCCTGGCCTTCAGCGAGAACGGCATCTTCCGCCATTATCCAGAGCTGGATCCGGCCTGACGGGAAAAAGAAAAGGCCGCCCTGGGGCGGCCTTTTCCGTACAGCCTGGACTCAGGCGCGGTCGATGGTGTTCTTGACAGCTTCCTTGCCCTTGCCGACGTTCTTTTGCAGTTTGCCTTCGGCTTCCTGGGCACGACCCTCGCCTTTCATGCGCGAGTTGTCGGTGGCCTCGCCGACGCCTTGCTTGACCTTGCCGGCCACTTCTTTGGCGGTACCCTTGATCTTGTCGCTGGTGCTGCTCATATCAGTCTCCTTGGGATCGCACAGGCAGTGCGCTTGCAAAATCCGACTGCGGCTCTAACCGGGAGGTTTCGACCATTCGTCGCACAGCGCAGCGGCCAAAAGCATCAGGAAGCTTTGGGCAGCGGTCCCGGAAGCCTTTAGACTTCCTGCCCTTTTTCGTGAGCGACCACCCAGGCGCCTTTCCCGCCGGGAACGTTGCGCGGGGCCGCCTCTCCAATTTCCACACCCCCTCACCGGAGACTTCTGATGTCGCTGAGCCAATTCGACAACCTGCCGGGCGTGACCGCCCAGCCCGACGCCGCCACCCGCGAGTTCGTCTTCAACCACACCATGCTGCGGGTCAAGAATCTGGAGACCTCGCTGGACTTCTATACCCGCGTGCTGGGCTTCACCGTGGTCGACCACAAGGACTTCCCGGACGCCAAGTTCAGCCTGACCTTTCTTGCCCTGGTCGATCGCAACCAGGTGCCGCAAGACCCGGAAGCCCACCAGCGCTGGCGCAAGTCGACCCCGGGCATCCTCGAGCTGACCCACAACCACGGTACCGAGAACGACGCCGAGTTCAGCTACCACAACGGCAACAGCGATCCGCGCGGCTTCGGCCACACCTGCGTGGCGGTCCCGGACATCCGCGCCGCCTGCGAGCGCTTCGAGCAACTGGGCGTGGCCTTCCAGAAGCGCCTGACCGACGGCAGCATGAAGGAAATCGCCTTCATCAAGGACCCCGATGGCTACTGGGTCGAAGTCATCCAGTTCACCCCGCTGTCCTGATCCCTCCGGGCCCGGCGTCCGTCGGGCCCGCCCTGCCTGTCCTTCTGAAGACATCCGACGACTTTTCGGCGCTTAACTGATACCGACTGGCTCCAGGCCATCGACGCCTGCCCATGCCTTTGGCGTACTGCTGGCGAAAAGCCTTACCAAAGTCGTATTGCGCACCCCAGCCAGCGACGTCGTCAGAGAGCCCAACATGAACAAAACAACAAGAATTCGTACCGGGATGTACAGCGTGCTCAGCCTGTTCGTCGCCTGCCTGCTGCTGGCTTGCCTGTATGGGTGGCTCAGCGCCCGGACCAGTGCCCAGCAGATCCGCGACCTGGATAGTCTGACCATGGAACAGCTGGACAAGGTCAACAACGCCGCCACCTGGATCAGCCGCGCCAGCGCCAACTCCCATACCGCCATGCTCGACCGGGTCAACGGCGATGCGGCCAAGGCCGAGAAAGGCGTGAAGCTGGCGCTGGAGCGGTTGGACATCGCCCGCAAGCTGATTACCGACATGCAGGCCAGCGTCAGCGATCCCAAGCTGAGCGGCCAGATCGAAGCCATGCTCAAGGCCTTCGACGCCTACAAGGTCATCGTCGAAGGACAGATCGCCGCCTGCCGGGCCGGCGACCTGCCCGGCTACATCCGTATCAGCGACGGGGCCAAGGGGGCCAGCACGGCCTTCGCCGACACCCGTCAGGCCTTCACCAACGAGATCACCGGCCGTATCGCGGCCACCCTCGCCGCCTCCGACAGTCGCGTGTCCCAGGCCCAGATCGGCAGCCTGCTACTGGTCGGTCTGACCCTGCTGCTGGCGGTACTCTCCGGCTGGTTCATCGCCCGCCGGGTACTGGCCCCGCTCAACGAAGCCGGCGAGCACTTCGCCGCCATGAGCGAAGGCGATCTGACCCGCCGTATCGAGGTGCGCAGCCATGACGAGATCGGCCAGCTGTTCGCCGGCCTCGCCACCCTGCAGAGCCGCCAGCGCGACACCCTGGCCCAGCTCAATCGCACCGCCGAGCAACTCGACAGCGCCGCTCAGGAACTGGGCGAGGTGACGGCCCAGAGCAACCGCACCCTGAATCAGCAACAGCAGGAACTGGAACAGGCCGTGACGGCAGTGACCGAGATGACCACCGCCGTGGAAGAGGTGGCCCGCAATGCCGCCTCCACCTCGGATACCGCCCGCGAATCCGATCGCCTGGCCACTGGCAGTCGCGGTCAGGTAGCCCAGGTGCTCAGTGAATTGCAGAGCATGCAGACCACGGTCAACGAAAGCGAAACCGTGATCGCCAGCCTGGCGCAGCAGGCCAACCAGATCGGCAAGGTGCTGGACGTGATCCGCGCGGTCTCCGAGCAGACCAACCTGCTGGCGCTCAATGCCGCCATCGAGGCCGCGCGCGCCGGCGACGCCGGCCGTGGCTTCGCCGTGGTGGCCGACGAGGTGCGCAGCCTGGCCCAGCGCACCCGCCAGTCGACCCTGGAGATCGAGCAGATGATCGGCAACATCCAGGCCGGCACCGGTCAGGCGGTGACCGCCATCCAGCGCAGCAACACCCTGGCCGGCACCACCCTGGAAACCACCGAGCGGACCGGCCAGAGCCTGGAGCACATCTTCGTCGCCATCGGCGACATCAACGAGCGCAACCTGGTCATCGCCAGCGCCGCCGAGGAACAGGCCCAGGTGGCGCGGGAGGTGGATCGCAACCTGATCAACATCCGCGAACTGGCGGGCGTGTCCAAGCGCGGCGCCGACCAGATCGAGACCTCCAGTCGCCAGCTGGTCGCACTGACCCGCGAGATCCACGGCCTGGCGGCGCGCTTCCGCGTCTGACCCGCCAGGCGACTACCCGGGAACAGGCGTCCCGGGGTAGCCGCGGCTTTACCCAACTTTACGTTTTCTTGGCATGACGTCGCCGCCGCTACAGGAGAAAATTGGCCCGGGCGCCAGGCGTGGCGCCCGTTCTCGCCACGGAGCTGCCTGACGTCATGACGACCTGCCCTACCCCGCGCGGCCCTCGCCTGAGGTGCCTGCTGCTGTCCTTTCTCGCCTCGCCCCTGGGTCTGCTGGTGGTGCTGACCGGCGTGCTGCAACTGCTCGGCCCCGGCTAGGGCCGCAGCGTCCGGCCACCGAAGCGGCCGGAACCGCCTGGCTCACAGGCGGAAGCGCGTGACCAGGCCATTGAGGTCCACGGCCAGGCGCGACAGCTCGGCGCTGGCGGCGCTGGACTGCTCGGCACCCGCGGCGGTCTGGACCGACAACTCGCGGATGTTCACCAGGTTGCGATCTACTTCACGGGCCACCTGGGCCTGCTCTTCCGCCGCGCTGGCGATCACCAGATTGCGCTCGTTGATGCCGCCGATGGCGCCATGGATGCGCTCCAGGGCATGGCCTGCGCCGCGCGCCACCTCCAGGGTCGACTGAGCCCGCTCGGTGCTGCTGCGCATGGCCGCCACCGCCTGCTCGGTGCCCTGCTGGATGGTGCCGATGGAGGTCTCGATCTCGCGGGTCGACTCCTGGGTGCGATGGGCCAGGGCCCGCACCTCGTCGGCCACCACGGCGAAGCCGCGACCTGCTTCACCGGCGCGCGCCGCCTCGATGGCGGCATTGAGCGCCAGCAGATTGGTCTGTTCGGCGACGCTGCGGATCACGTCGAGCACCTTGCCGATGTCGTTGACCTGTACCGCCAGATCGCCCACCAGGGTGGCACCGTGCTGGACGTCGTCGCTCATGGTGGCGATGGCGCCCACGGTTTCCTGCACCAGATCGCGGCCGTCACGGGCCACGCCGGCCGATTCCTGGGAGGCCTGGGAGGTATTGACGGCATTGCGCGCCACCTCGTCCACCGCCGACGACATCTGGTTCACCGCGGTGGCGGCCTGTTCGATCTCGGCGTTCTGGCGTTGCAGGCCGCGACTGGATTCATCGGTCACGGCATTGAGTTCTTCCGCCGCCGAAGCGAGCTGGGTGGCCGAGCCAAGGATGCCCTGCAGGGTCTGGCGCAGCTGGCCCTGCATGGTTTTCATGGCCTGCAGCAGGCGCGCGGCCTCGTCGCGGCCTTCGCTGTGGATCTCCTGGCTGAGGTCGCCGGTGGCGATCACCTCGGCGGCCTGCACGGCGCGGGCGATGGGCTGGGTGATGCTGCGGATCAGCAGCCAGGCGAAGACCACGGTCAGCAGCGCAGTGGCCGCCAGCAGCAGCACCAGCCACTGGATGGCATGGCTATAGTCGGCAGCGGACTGGGCGTTGGCCGCGGCGGTCTGCTGATCCACCAGGTCGGTGAGTTGCTTGAGCACGCCATTGACCGCATCGGAGTTGGCCAGCAGGTCTTCGTTGAGCAGGCGGCGCAGGGGCTCCAGCTGATCGGCGGCGGAAAATGCCAGCATGCGCTGCTGCAGACCGTCGTACTGGGCGATCAACTGACCGTAGCGGCTGTAGGCGGTGCGCTCTTCGTCAGACTGGATCAGCGCCTCGTAGCGCTGCTGGGCGGCGCGCATCTGGCCATTGCGCTGCTGGAACAGCGCCTGGGTCTTGGCGATGATCTCCGGCTCGCGATTGAGCAGCAAGCGATAGGAAAGTACCCTCAGGCGCAGGGTCAGGGCGGTCAGCTCGTCGAGCGCGGCCACGCGCGGCATGGCGCGGTCTTCGATGGCCAGGCCCGAGGCGCGGATGTCGTTCATCTTGACAAGGGCGGTGCCGCCGAGCAGCAGCAGGAGCAGACCGATAAAGGCGAAACCAAGGGTGGCACGCCGCGCGATAGAGAGATTGCGAAAGGACATGGAGAGTTTCCGTTGAGCCTGGAAAGCACCCGCTATCGACCGCACCGTGCAAATCCTGAGGTCCGTTGTCGGACCGGATTTCTCCACCCCTGTCGAGCAAAGGCCGCAAACCCTTGTCCTATAGGGCATCGGAGCTATTGAAAGGCTGGCGAAAGGTCTAGGCTGCGGCACTGTGCCGCAGATCACAGGCCGGAGGCAAAGTGGGCGAAAGACGCTCGATTTCCCCCAGCGGCATTGCGTTCACATTTTTGCACATCTCTCGCAAGCCACTGATCGCCAAGGAAATCTGTTCGGCTATTGCGATTCACGTTTTCTTCACGGGGAAAAGCGCGATTCGGCGCCTATATTCCGGCTTCGTGCCGATAAAAGGTCTAAAAGCGCTGATCGTGCAGCGATAATGGCTGGATGATCTCAGTATAAGTTTGAAATATCTTCTGCGTTGTCCGTCACGAGCTATTGTTTCAGCGTGGATTAAGGTTGAGGCCACCAAGATGACCTGCCGGGTGCCAGGACGCTGCCCGGATACGCGATGGACCGCCAGACAGTGAAGCCACCGGCACCCCAGAGGGCCGGGGCGTATCGAGGCGATGCCAGGGGGCGTCTAGCCACTAACCAGCGCTTGCCGCTGCCATTGCGTACTTGAGAAGAGGTCAGAAACAGATGAGCGACAACACGGATACCTTCGGCGCACCCGACGAGGCCCTCCTGCAGCTGGTCGATGGTTTCAAGCGTTTCCGCCAGGATGTCTTTCCCGAACAGGAAGCGCTGTTCAAGAAACTCGCCAGTGCGCAGTCGCCCAAGGCCATGTTCATCACCTGCGCCGACTCGCGCATCGTCCCGGAACTGATCACCCAGAGTTCGCCAGGCGATCTGTTCGTGACCCGTAACGTCGGCAACGTGGTACCCCCCTATGGCCAGATGAACGGCGGCGTGTCCACTGCCATCGAGTACGCGGTCGTGGCCCTGGGCGTTAAGCACATCATCATCTGCGGCCACTCCGACTGCGGCGCCATGAAAGCCGTACTCAATCCCGATCCGTTGGAAAAGATGCCGACGGTAAAGGTCTGGCTGCGCCATGCCGAGGTCGCCCGTACCGTGGTCGAAGACCATGGCCATTGCGACTGCGGCCACGGCGGCACCCTGGGCTTCCTCACCGAGGAAA
Organism: Pseudomonas flavocrustae; assembly: GCF_029872515.1. Taxonomy (NCBI): domain Bacteria; kingdom Pseudomonadati; phylum Pseudomonadota; class Gammaproteobacteria; order Pseudomonadales; family Pseudomonadaceae; genus Pseudomonas; species Pseudomonas flavocrustae. The sequence continues at coordinate 297,598 of NZ_JAPDIQ010000007.1, forward strand.
ACGTGGTGGCCCAGCTGGTCCACCTGCGCACCCACCCCTCGGTGGCGTCGCGGCTGGCCAGCGGTCAGCTGCAGATTCACGGCTGGGTCTATTCCATCGAGACCAGCGAGATCAAGGCGTACGACGCCCAGCAGGAGCGCTTCCTGCCCCTGGATGGCGAAAACATGCCGGTCGCCACCCCGCGTCCGCGCCTGCAACCGGCCTGATCCACCGCGGCCAGCCGGTTCGCCAGCTGGCCGCCCCGAGACGGGGCCCTCGGCCCGTCTCCATAACAGCGCACTGCGCCGGACGATCCCACCTTGGGGCTCCATGGGGATCGCCTACCCTAGCCGCTAGCCGCCTGAATCCCGAACCGTGTCATATGACGTGATATGACGCGCGGGCACCTTTTTCCTAGTCGCTGGAGGACCAGGACCATGCTTGGCAATCAACAGACCCCGGGGCGCAACCTGTCGCGCGACGCCCTGGCCTCACTGGTAGTGTTTCTGGTCGCCCTGCCGCTGTGCATGGGGATCGCCATCGCCTCCGGCATGCCGCCGGCCAAGGGCATCATCACCGGCATCATCGGTGGCCTGGTGGTCGGCTTTCTCGCCGGCTCGCCGCTGCAGGTCAGCGGTCCGGCCGCCGGCCTGGTGGTGCTGGTGTTCGACCTGATCAACCGCCATGGCATCGAGGCGCTGGGCCCGGTACTGCTGCTCGCCGGCCTGCTGCAACTCATCGCCGGCTTCACCCGGCTGGGTGCCTGGTTCCGCGTCACTTCACCGGCGGTGGTCTACGGCATGCTCGCCGGCATCGGCATCCTCATCGTGCTCTCGCAGCTGCATGTGATGCTGGACGCCAAACCGGCGGCCTCGGGTCTTTCCAACCTGCTGGCCTTCCCGGGCGCCGCCCTCACCGCGGCGGGCCAGTGGAACGGCAGTGGCAGCGGCGCCCAGGCGGCGCTGATCGGGCTGCTGACCATCGCCAGCATGTGGCTGTGGGAGAAATTCCGCCCACAGACGCTGCGCTTCCTGCCCGGCGCCCTGATCGGCGTGACCCTGGCGACCCTGGCCAGTCTCTGGCTGGCGCTGGACATCCGCCGGGTGGAAGTGCCCAACAACCTGGCCGACGCCATCGACTGGGTGACCTTCGCCGACCTCGGCATGCTGGCCAACGCCGAACTGGTGGTGGCCGCCCTGGCCCTGGCCTTCATTGCCAGCGCCGAGACCCTGCTCTCGGCCGCCGCGGTGGACCGCATGCACAACGGACCGCGCTCGCACTTCGACCGCGAACTGGGTGCCCAGGGGATCGGTAATCTGCTCTGCGGCGCCGTCGGCGCGCTGCCCATGACCGGGGTCATCGTGCGCAGCTCGGCCAATGTCCAGGCCGGCGCCACCAGTCGCGCCTCCGCCATCCTGCATGGCCTCTGGCTACTGGCCTTCGTCGCCGCCCTGCCCTTCGTGCTCAAGCTGGTGCCGGTGGCGAGCCTGGCCGGCGTGCTGGTGTTCACCGGCGTCAAGCTGGCCGATCCCAAGTCGCTGACCGGACTCAAGCGCTATGGCCGGACGCCCATGGTCATCTATGCCCTGACCGCCCTGATGATCGTCGCCACCGATCTGCTGACCGGGGTGCTGGTGGGCTTTGGCCTGTCGATCGCCTTCCTGGCGGTCAAGGCGGCCCAGCTCAAGGTCAGCCTGACCTATCGCGAAGACCAGCCGGACCAGGCCGATCTGCGCCTGGTGGGCGCCGCGACCTTCCTGCGCGTGCCCCAGCTGACCAAGGTGCTGGAGCAGGTCAAGCCGGGCACTACCCTGCACGTGCCCCTGGAGCGCGTCTCCTATATCGATCACGCCTGCATGGAGCTGCTGGAAGACTGGGGACGGACCCAGGCCAGCAATGGCATGCGCCTGGTGATCGAGCCCAAGGCACTGGAGCGGCGCCTGGAAGGCCAGGCACCGGCGGGTCAACCGGTCATGCCGACCCAGGCACCGGCCTGATCCGGGTGGCGGAGCAGCCAGGCGGCGCTCCGCCACGCTTCATCCAGCGCCAGGGTCCGCCGACGGAGGGCCGGACCGCCAGCGCGATCGCTGATCGCGATACTGGCTTGCCAGAGCCTCGCAGCGTCCCAGTGACATGCAAAGGCCACTCCATAAAGTGGACATTCTGTCCACAAAAAGCGCCTGAATTGACTGATAAATGCCCAAGTTGGCGTCGGTCATCCTACCAACGGCTAATAGTCTGCTAATTAACTTTCGCTCTTCTCGGGTTTGCCTTATAACGCTATCTGGTTCGACTTTTGTCGCACCAACGATCTTTGTGTCGGGCCACCCTCTATCTCGGGGGTAATCGCTTTGCCAGGAAAGCCATGCGACGCCCACACGGCTAAAAATGACCCCACGAGAGGTAGCTATGCGCAAGCCTGAATTGGCGACGGTGATCGCTGAAAAAGTCGGACTTCCAAAGGAACAGGCCAACGTCGTGCTCAACACGCTGTTGGACGAGATCGCGAATGCGCTGCACCGCAAGGACAGCGTTACCCTGGTCGGCTTCGGCACCTTCCTGCCGCGTCACCGCGGTGCCCGCATGGGGAAGAATCCCCAGACTGGCGAGCCGGTCAAGATTCGTGCGAGCAACACGGTGGCGTTCAAGCCCGGCAAGGCGCTGAAGGACAGCATCGAAGGCTGAACATGAGGCGGCACGGATCGCCGCTGCAGCCAAAAGGCATCGCTTCTGCGATGCCTTTTTTGTGTCCGCGTGGAGGACGCGGAGCGGGGTGATCAGCCGATGGCGATCATCTCGAAGTCGCCCTTGCCCACGCCGCAATCCGGGCATAGCCAATCCTCGGGCACATCCTCCCAGCGCGTCCCCGGCGCGATGCCGTCGTCCGGCCAGCCCAGGGCTTCGTCATAGATATAGCCGCACACGATGCACTGCCATTTCCGCATGTTCTGTTATCTCCCAACCGGCTTCAGGTAGCGCGAACGCTACGCGAAAGCCTGGCAAAGGCCAACCGTGCTGGAGCCCGACTGATACCCGGAGCGCCATGATTGCGCCTGGCGACTGTCCACCCCCTGTCTCCATCAGCTAGGCTGCGCCCATGAATTCCTCATCAGCGCCCATGCCCTGGGCCATCTATTTCGCCGTGCTGGGCAGCGTCATCAGCGTCGGCCTGGCCATCGGCCTGTCGATGCCGCTGGTCTCGCTGCGGCTGGAGGGCTGGGGCTATGGCAGCTTCGCCATCGGCGTCATGGCCGCCTCGCCGGCCCTCGGCATCCTCACCGGCGCCAGCCTGGCCGGACGCCTGGCCGCGCGAGTCGGCACACCGCGGCTGATGCAGCTGTGCCTGGTGACGGGCGCCGCCTCGCTGATCCTGCTGTCGCTGCTGCCCAGCTATCTGCTGTGGCTGCTGCTGCGCCTGGCCCTGGGCGCCATCCTCACGCTGATCTTCGTGCTCGGTGAAAGCTGGATGAACCAGGTCATCACCGATCGCTGGCGCGGCCGCCTGGTGGCCCTCTATGGCAGCAGCTATGCCCTGAGCCAGCTGGCCGGCCCGCTGCTGCTGGGGGTGCTGGGTACCGAAGGCGACCAGGGCTTCTGGCTGGGCGCCCTGCTCATGCTCGGCGGCGCCACCCTGCTGCTCGGTCGCCGGGGTGCGCCGGCGGCCGGCGGCCATACCGCGGCCTGGCGGGCGCTGCTGGACTTCTGCCGCGGCGCTCCGGCCATCGCCTGGGCGGTGGCGCTGTTCGCCTGCTTCGAGGCGATGATCCTTACCCTGCTGCCGGTCTATGCCCTCAACCAGGGCTTCGGCCAGCAGCTGGCCTTGTACATGGTCAGCGCCGTGGTAGTGGGCGATGCCCTGCTGCAACTGCCGCTGGGGCTGCTCGCCGACCGCCTCTCACGCCAGGGTCTGTTTCTCGGCTGCACCCTGGGCCTGCTGGCGGTCAGCCTGGCCCTGCCACTGCTGCTGCACACCCCGGGCGTCTGGCCGCTGCTGGTGCTGTTCGGCGCCACCGCCGGCGGTCTCTTCACCCTGGCGCTGATCCTGGTCGGCGAGCGCTATCGCGATGCCGAACTGGTCAGCGCCAATGCCTGCATCGCCCAGCTCTGGGGACTCGGCTGCCTGGTCGGTCCGCTGGTCACCGGCGCCGCCAGCCAGTGGCTCACCGGCCATGCCGTGCCGCTGCTGATGGCCGTCGGCGCCGCCGTGCTGCTGGTGATCGTCAGCCGCCGGGGCAGCGTGCCGGTTACAGCCGAGCAAGCAGCCTGACGAGCCCCATGAAAAACGCCGGCACTGGGCCGGCGTTTTTCATGTCAGGCAGTGTCAGGCGGTGCTCAGAACGCCGGCACCACGGCACCCTTGTACTTCTCTTCGATGAACTGCTTCACCGCCGGGGTGTTCAGCGCCTTGGCCAGCTTCTGCACGGCGTCGCTGTCCTTGTTGTCCGGGCGGGCGACCAGGATGTTGGCGTAGGGCGATTCCTTGCCTTCCAGCAGCAGGGCGTCCTGGGTCGGGTTGAGCTTGGCTTCCAGGGCGTAGTTGGTGTTGATCAGCGCCAGGTCGACCTGATTCAGCACGCGCGGCAGGGTCGCGGCTTCCAGCTCCTTGAACTTGAGCTGCTTGGGATTCTCGGCAATGTCCTTGGGCGTGGCGAGGATGTTGGCGCTGTCCTTGAGCTTGATCAGCCCGGCCTTCTCCAGCAGCAGCAGGGCGCGGCCGCCATTGGTGGCATCGCTGGGGATGGCCACGACGGCGCCTTCGCGGACTTCGTCGAGCTTCTTGATCTTCTGCGAGTAGATGCCGAAGGGCTCGACGTGCACCTGGGCGACGGTCACCAGGTCGGTGCCACGGCTCTTGTTGAATTCGTCCAGGTAGGGCTGGTGCTGGAAGAAATTGGCGTCCAGGCGCTTCTGGGCCACCTGCAGGTTGGGCTGCACGTAGTCGGTGAAGACCTTGATCTGCAGGTCCACCCCTTCCTTGGCCAGCTGGGGTTTGACGAATTCGAGGATCTCGGCGTGGGGCACCGGGGTGGCGGCGACGCTGAGGGTCTCGGCGGCGTGGGCGGTCAGGCTGGCGGCCAGCAGGGCGGCGGTGGCGAGCAATTTCTTCATGGCAGTTTCCTAAAGCGGGGTAGAACCGTCGGCGCCTCTGCGGGCGTCGACGGCGGTGGAGCTGAGGCTCAGAAGGCGGGAACGACGGCGCCCTGGTACTTCTTCTCGATGAATTGCTTCACCTCGGGGGTGGTCAGGGCCTTGGCCAGCTTCTGGATGGCCGGGTCATTGGCCTTGTCGGCGCGGGTATAGAGCAGGTTGGCGTAGGGCGACTCGCCGCTCTCGATGAAGAGGGCGTCCTTGGTCGGCACCAGCTTGGCTTCCAGGGCGTAGTTGGCGTTGATCAGCGCCAGGTCGACCTGGTTCAGCACCCGCGGCAGGGTCGCGGCTTCCAGCTCCTTGAACTTGAGGTGCTTGGGATTCTCGACAACGTCACGCGGGGTGGCGGTGACGTTGCTCGGATCCTTCAGGGTGATCAGGCCCTGCTTGGCGATCAGCAGGAGCGCGCGACCGGAGTTGCTCGGATCGTTGGGGATGGCCACGGTGGCGCCGTCCTTGAGTTCCTTGATGTCCTTGATCTTCTGCGAGTAGGCACCGAAGGGCTCGACGTGCACCGCCACCACCGGCACCTGGTCGCTGCTCGGGTTGCTCTTCTGGTAGCTGGCGTAATAGGGCTTGGTCTGGAAGTAGTTGGCATCCACCTGCTTCTGATCGGTCTGGCGATCGGGCTGGATGTAGTCGGTGAAGACCTTGATCTTGAGGTCCACGCCTTCCTTGGCCAGCTGCGGCTTGATGAATTCCAGGATCTCCGCATGGGGAACCGGATTGACCGCGACGGTCAGGGTCTCGGCGGCCTGGGCGGCGGTGGCGACACCCAGGCCGAAGGCCAGGGACAGCAGGGTACGTTTCAGCGACATCGGGGATTTTCCTTGTGCAAAACCTTCGAGTGGATGAGGCCTGAATCAACGACGACTGAAATGGGCGACGAGGCGATCGCCGACCATCTGCAGTACCTGGACCAGCACCAGCAGCAAGAGCACCGTGACCACCATGACGTCGGTCTGGAAGCGCTGGTAGCCGAAACGGATGGCCAGATCGCCGAGGCCGCCGCCGCCGATCACCCCGGCCATGGCGGTGTAGGACACCAGAGCGATGGCGGTGACGGTGGTGGCCGCGATCAGCCCGGGCAGGGCCTCGGGCAACAGGGTGCGGGTGACGATCTGCCAGAGACTGGCGCCCATGGCCTGGGTCGCCTCGATGATGCCGCGGTCGACCTCGCGCAGGGCGGTCTCCACCAGCCGGGCAAAGAAGGGCGCGGCGCCCACCACCAGCGGCGGAATGGCGCCCTCGACGCCCAGGGATGTACCGATCAGCCAGACCGTGATGGGGATCATCAGGATCAGCAGGATGATGAAGGGCACCGAGCGCAGCACGTTGACCACGAAGGAGAGGATGCCGTAGACCAGCGGCTGCTCCAGCAGCTGGCGGCGGCTGGTAAGGAACAGCAGCACGCCCAGCGGCAGGCCGAGGATCAGGGTGAAGAGCATGGACCAGCCAAGCATGGCCAGGGTGTCCTGGGTCGCCTGCCAGATCTCGGCCCAGTCGATGTTGCTGAAGAGTTCGTCCATCAGCGCAGGACCTCCACGGTGACGTCGGCGGCCTGGAAGCGAGCCAGGGCGGCGTCCAGGTCACCGCCCACCAGGGCGATGGTGAGCTGGCCATAGGGCTCGTCCCGGATGCGGTCGATGCGCCCGCCGAGAATGCTGTAGTCCACACCGGTCTCCCGGGCGACGTGGCCCAGCAGCGGTGCATAGGTGGCTTCGCCGCGGAAGGTCAGCCGCAGGATGCGGCCTTCGACATGGGCATAGGCGTCGGCCAGTTCGGTCTCGTCCTGATGCTCGGCCTCGAACACGAAGCGGCGGGTGGTGGGGTGCTGCGGGTGCAGGAAGACATCGGCGACGGTGCCCTGCTCCACCACGGCGCCGCCATCGAGCACGGCGACGCGATCGCAGACGCGGCGGATCACGTCCATCTCGTGGGTGATCAGCACGATGGTCAGACCCAGCTCGCGATTGAGTTCGGCGAGCAGTTGCAGCACCTGGGCGGTGGTCTGGGGATCGAGGGCGCTGGTGGCCTCGTCGCAGAGCAGGATCTTCGGCTCGGTGGCCAGGGCGCGGGCGATGCCGACGCGCTGCTTCTGACCGCCGGAGAGTTGCGCCGGGTACTTGCGCGCCTGGTCGGACAGGCCGACCCGCGCCAGCAGTTCCTCGACCCGCTGGGCGATCTGCGCCCGCGAGCGGCCGCCGGCCAGTTCCAGCGGCAGGGCCACGTTGGCCGCCACGGTCTTGGACGAAAGCAGGTTGAAGTGCTGGAAGATCATGCCGATGCGGCGGCGGAAATCGCGCAGCTCGGTCGAGCCCAGGGTGGTGACCTCGGCGCCATCGACCTGGAGGCGACCGCCACTGGGAGCTTCGAGGCGGTTGATCAGGCGCAGCAGGGTGCTCTTGCCGGCACCCGAATGGCCGATCAGGCCGAAGATCTCGCCGGCTTCGATCCTCAGGTCGACCGGCTGGAGCGCCGCGACCTCGCGACCGCGCGTGCGGTACGTCTTGTGGACAGCGTGGAATTCGATCAATGGAAAAACCTTGTGGGTATCGTCAGACAACAGGATGGTGATCCAGCCGCGCAGTTTAACGTGCGCGCTTATATCTGCTTAGCACTTGTTGTCGGGTATTACGCCAATAAAGGCATATGGCCAGCCGAGACCCTGGCCGAGCGCCAGGCGAACAGCCCGTCGCCTCGTCTCAGCCAAGCGGAACACCGGCTCTGGACCGCGAGTCACTAGAAGACTGCCTGAATTCGCCCCACATTCCGTAGGGGACGCAAAGAGCGCCCTCCAGGCGCCTGATGAGGACTTTCCATGGCTACGCCCCCCAAGAGTGAACTCGCCGGTACCGACACCCAGGATCGCCAGAACACCTCGAAGAAGATCGAGCAACTGGAGCAATTCCGTTCCGATGCCACCGGCCAGGCACTGCGTACCAATCACGGCGTGAAGATCGCCGACAACCAGAATTCGCTGCGCGCCGGCACCCGCGGACCTTCCCTGCTCGAAGACTTCATCATGCGGGAGAAGATCACCCACTTCGACCACGAGCGCATCCCGGAACGCATCGTCCATGCCCGTGGCACCGGTGCCTATGGCTACTTCCAGCCCTACCAGGACTGGTCCGACCTGACCAAGGCCGCCCTCTTCCGCGACCCCAACCACCAGACCCCGGTGTTCGTGCGCTTCTCCACCGTGCAGGGCCCGCGTGGTTCCGGTGACACCGTGCGCGACGTGCGCGGCTTCGCCATCAAGTTCTACACCGAGGAAGGCAACTGGGACATGGTCGGCAACAACATGCCGGTCTTCTTCATCCAGGACGCCATCAAGTTTCCCGACTTCGTCCATGCGGTGAAACCCGAGCCGCACAACGAGATCCCCACCGGCGGCAGTGCCCACGACACCTTCTGGGACTTCGTCTCCCTGGTGCCGGAGTCGGCGCACATGGTGCTCTGGACCATGACCGACCGGGCCATCCCGGTGAACCTGCGCAGCATGCAGGGCTTCGGTATCCACACCTTCCGCATGATCAACACCGCGGGCAAGGGCGTCTTCGTCAAGATCCACCTGAAACCCGCCGGTGGCGTGCGCTCCCTGGTGTGGGACGAAGCCCAGAAGCTGGCCGGCAAGGACACCGATGCCCACCGGCGCGACCTCTGGGAAGCCATCGAGGCCGGTGACTATCCCGAGTGGGAATTCGGCGTGCAGATCATCCCCGAGGAAGACGAGCACAAGTTCGACTGGGACATCCTCGACGCCACCAAGATCATTCCCGAGGAGCTGGTACCCATCACGCCCCTGGGCAAGCTGGTGCTCAACCGCAACCCGGATAACTACTTCGCCGAGACCGAGCAGGTCGCCTTCTGCCCCGGCCACGTCGTGCCCGGCATCGATTTCAGCAACGACCCCCTGCTACAGGGTCGCCTGTTCTCCTACACCGACACCCAGATCAGCCGCCTCGGCGGACCGAACTTCCACGAGCTGCCGGTCAATCGCCCGGTGGTGCCGAACCATAACGGCCAGCGCGACGCCAAGTACCGCATGACCATCGACAAGGGTCGTGCCTCCTACGAGCCCAACTCCATCGATGGCGGCTGGCCCAAGGAGACGCCGCCGGCGCCCCAGGATGGCGGTTTCGAGAGCTATTACGAGCGTATCGACGGCCACAAGGTGCGCGAGCGCAGCGAGACCTTCGGCGACCACTTCTCCCAGGCCACGCTGTTCTACAACAGCCTGTCGGAAGCCGAACAGTCGCACGTCGCCGATGCCTACAGCTTCGAGTTGGGCAAGGTCGAGCGGATGTGGATCCGCGAACGGCAGGTCAACGAGATCCTTGCCAACATCGATCTGGAACTGGCGCAGAAGGTCGCCAAGAAGATCGGCGTGACCCCGCCCACCGCGCCCACCGTACAGCCGCGCAAGGTGTCCATCGACAAGTCGCCGGCGCTGAGCCAGCTCAACCTGCTGTCCGGCAGCATCAAGGGCTTCAAGGTGGCGGTACTGGTGGGTGACGGCGTCATCGCCAGCGAAGTGGCGGCCATCAAGCAGGCGCTCAAGGCCGAAGGTGCCCACGTGAAGGTGCTCGGCCCCACCGCCGGCCCGGTCAAGGCGGCCGACGGCAGCGAAGTGGCCGTGGACGGCTCGGCCGAGGGCATGCCTTCGGTGGCGCTGGACGCGGTCTATGTGCCGGGCGGCGCCGAGAGCGTCAAGGCCATGCTCGACGACGGCGTGATCAAGCACTACCTGCTGGAAGCCTACAAACACCTCAAGGCCATCGCCCTTACCGGCGAAGCCGAACAGCTGCTCAAGGCGGTCTATCTGAGCCCCGACCAGGCGCTGCTCACCGGCGGCGACTTCAAGGCGGTGCAGCAGGACTTCTTCGCCGCCATCGCCAAGCACCGTTGCTGGGCGCGGATGCCGAAGATCAAGTCCATCCCGGCCTGATCACTCGGGCATAAAAAAGCCGACCGTCGCGAGACGGTCGGCTTTTTTCGTTTTGGGGCTATCGCGGCCCTGGACGAAGCCGCTCTGGCATTGGCCTAATCGCGGCCATGGGCCGCTCCTACAGAGGCCGATGCTCCTGTAGGAGCGGTCGCTACGGCGCACCGGCATGGCCGCGATCAGCGATACCCATCAACCCAGCACCAGCACCCCGTCCATTTCCACCTGGGAGCCCTTGGGCAGCGCGGCAACCCCGATGGCAGCGCGCGCCGGATACGGCTGCTGGAAGTAGCGGCCCATGATTTCGTTGACGGTGGCGAAATGCGCAAGGTCGATCAGGAAGATGTTCAGCTTGACGATGTCGGCCAGGGAACCACCGGCGGCTTCGGCGACGGACTTGAGATTCTCGAACACCTGGACCACCTGGGCTTCGAAGCCGTCCACCAGCTCCATGCTGGTCGGGTTGAGCGGGATCTGCCCGGAGAGATAGACGGTGTCACCGACCTTGATCGCCTGGGAATAGGTGCCAATGGCGGCGGGCGCCTTGTCGGTGTGGATCACTTGCTTGCTCATGGGTCGCTCCTGTGCGGGAAAGGACCGATTCTGCAAGCCGGTGGCGACCCGCTGCAACCTCAGAACCTGTTCACAATCGTGCGAGCTAGAGGCAAACAAGGCGAAAATGCCTGAGGAAGCGGAGTTTACTAGGGGTAAATGAGCATTCCGAAGGCATTTTCAACGCCGTTTGGCCGACGCGCAGCAGATCGTGAGCAGGTTCTCAGCTGCGAACCCGAGTGATACCGGCCACGCCCTTGAGCGTGCGCAGCTTCTTGATCACCCGCGCCAGGTGCACGCGATCGCGCACGCTGACCACCAGCTGGACCACGCTGACCCGGCCGTCGCGCTCGTTCATGCCGATCTTCTCGACGTTGGCGTCCACCGCAGTGACGTTGTTGGCCAGCACGGCGATCAGGCCGCGCTGGTGCTCCAGCTGGACACGCAACTCGACGCTGAATTCGCCGGTGACGTCCTTGGCCCAGTTGAGCACAATGCATTTTTCGCTGTTGTGCCGGAATTCGGCGATGTTCCGACAGTTTTCCAGGTGGATCACCATGCCCTTGCCGGCCGACAGGTGGCCGACGATGGGATCGCCCGGAATCGGCGTGCAGCACTTGGCGTAGCTGATCACCAGGCCTTCGGAGCCGCGGATGGCCAGCGGACCCTGCGGCGTGGTGCCGGGCTGCGGCTCCAGCGGCTCTTCCTGCTCGCTGCCGGACACCAGGCGCCGCGCCACCACGTAGGCCATGCGATTGCCCAGGCCGATCTCTTCGAGCAGGTCTTCCAGCACCACGCCCTTGTACTCGCCCAGTACCGAGAGGATGCGCATCGGCGAGATCTTCGACAGCTGGGTGCCAAAGCCCGACAGCGCCTTGTTCAGCAGGCGCTCGCCAAGGCTGATGGACTCGGAACGCCGCTGCTGCTTGAGCGCGTGGCGGATGTTGGTGCGCGCCTTGCCGGTGACCACGAAGTTGAGCCAGGCCGGATTGGGCCGGGCACCGGGCGCGGTGACGATCTCCACCGTCTCGCCGCTGCCCAGCGGCTGCGACAGCGGCGCCAGGCGGCGATTGATGCGGCAGGCGATGCAGCTGTTGCCCACGTCGGTGTGCACCGCATAGGCGAAGTCCACGGCCGTGGAGCCCTTGGGCAGCTCCATGATGCGACCCTTGGGGGTGAAGACGTAGACCTCGTCGGGGAAGAGGTCGATCTTCACGTTCTCGATGAACTCCAGGGAGTTGCCCGCGCGTTGCTGCAACTCGAGGATGCCCTTCACCCACTGGCGCGCGCGCAGGTGGCTGGCGCGCGGCTCGTCGCCGCCGGCCTTGTACAGGCCATGGGCGGCGATGCCGTTGTTGGCCATCTCTTCCATCTCGCGGGTGCGGATCTGGATCTCGATGGGCACGCCGTGCATGCCGAACAGGGTGGTGTGCAGGGACTGGTAGCCGTTCGCCTTGGGGATGGCGATGTAGTCCTTGAAGCGCCCCGGGAACGGCTTGTAGAGGTTGTGGACCGCACCGAGTACCCGGTAGCAGGTGTCGACCTTGTCGACGATGATGCGGAAGCCGTAGACGTCCATGATCTCGTTGAACGACTTACGCTTGCCGCGCATCTTCTGGTAGATGCTGTGCAGGTGCTTTTCGCGGCCGACCACCTCGCCGTCCAGGCCGTCGCGGGCCAGGCAGTTGGCCAGGGATTCCTGGATCTTGCCGAGGATCTCGCGGCGATTGCCCCGCGCGGTCTTGACCGCCCGCTGGATGCGTTCGGCGCGCATCGGGTGCATGGCGCGGAAGCCCAGGTCCTCGAATTCCACGTAGAAATCGTGCATGCCCAGCCGGTTGGCGATGGGCGCGTAGATTTCCAGGGTTTCCTTGGCGATGCGCCGACTCTTGTCCGGCGGCATGGCGTCCAGGGTGCGCATGTTGTGCAGCCGGTCGGCCAGCTTGACCAGGATGACGCGGATGTCCTTGGACATCGCCATGGTCATCTTCTGGAAGTTCTCCGCCTGGGCCTCGGCCTTGGTCTCGAACTTCATCTGGGTCAGCTTGCTGACCCCGTCCACCAGCTCCGCCACCGTTTCGCCGAACTGGGCGACCAGGGCTTCCTTGGCGATACCAGTGTCCTCGATCACGTCGTGCAGCATGGCCGCCATCAGGCTCTGATGGTCCATGTGCATGTCGGCGAGGATGTTGGCGACGGCCAGCGGATGGGTGACATAGGGCTCGCCGCTGCGGCGGCGCTGCCCATCGTGAGCCTGCTCGGCGTAGTAGTAGGCCCGCCTGACCAGATTGACCTGGTCGGGGGTCAGGTAGTCCGCCAGACGCTCGGCCAGCAAGTCGATGCCGGTCGGGCGGGCGTCACCATACGCAGGCTCGGCGGCCATGGCTTAGAGGGCCTCGCCGTCCGCTTCTTCGTTGACTTCGAAAGCGGCAAACAGCGGCTCTTCTTCGACGATGTCGTCCAGACGGATGACTTCCTCGTCGACCAGGCCTTCGGCGATTTCGCGCAGGGCGACAACGGTGGGCTTGTCGTTGTCCCACGGTACCTTGGGCTCCTTGCCGCCGGTGGCCAGCTGGCGCGAGCGCTTGGTGGCGAGCATGACCAGCTCGAATCGGTTGTCTACGTTGTCCAGGCAGTCTTCGACAGTAACGCGGGCCATGGTCTTCCTCGTGGCGATGATGATCCCGGGAACGGGGGACCCAATAGTATAAAAATTCGCCAGTGGCAAGGGAAGAGGCGGTGGTCGGAGGACCGCCGGTCCTCGGGGTTGTTCCGGTGGAGGATCCGTCCTGGGTAAAGGACTTCTGCCTGGACTACTTGATCGCTAACGTACTACAAGCTTTTCTTTTACTCGCAGAAAACGCCTGCTTGAGCGCCCTCTAGCAGGCCCGAAGAATCGCGCAGCTCGGGCTATAGGCTACTAGCCAAGCCGCTGCATAGCTTTCTGATCAAAAGGAATTGATCAATGTCGGGATACGCCAAGCCATGGATGAGCGTGGATGACCAACTGGATCAATTGACTCGACGCGGCCTGGCCGTCACCGATAGAACGTTGGCGCTCAACTACCTGAGCCGAATCGGCTATTACCGCCTGAGCGGCTATTGGTATGCGTTCCGCGAGCGAAGCGGCGCCCTGGTATTGCTCGACAAAGGTAAGAAGCCGCAAAAGCCCAAGGTCACTACCTTGGCGCTGGACGATTTCAAGGTCGGTGCCACCTTTCAGAATGCCGTCGACCTCTATGTGTTCGACAAGAAGCTCCGACTACTGACGCTGGATGCCCTGGAGCGCATTGAAGTCGGCTTGAGAGTCGACATCACCTACTGCCTCGGTGCCAGAGATGCCTTTGCCTACTTGCGCCCCGAACTATTGCATGGCGAATTCAGCGGCAAGCTTGATCCTCGAACCGGACTCAGCCGCCACCACGACTGGCTGGGCCGTCAGGCGAAATTGATCGCCCGCTCCAAGGAAGACTTCATTCGGCACTGCAAGGACAAGTACGGGCTGCCCTTGCCGATCTGGATAGCGGCGGAAGTTTGGGATTTCGGCACGATGTCCACGCTGTACAGTGGCCTGCAAGAGACCGAACAGGACGCCATCGCAGCCAAGTATGGGCTATCGAACGGTCGGGTCTTTTCGTCCTGGTTACGCAGTCTTAACTATCTACGCAATGTTTGCGCACACCACAGCCGACTGTGGAATCGCAACATCATTGATCAGCCGAAACTACCCTCCCTGGCCGAGGCGTCTTGGGCACAGCCTTTCATAGGCAATGTGCATGCTCTGGCGCGTTGCTACCTACTGCTGTGTATGACCCGTCATCTTCTGGAGGTCGTGAATCCTCGATCTACGTGGTCACAGCGAATCAAGGCGCATCTATTGAGTTTCCCGGAACTATCGCACCTGGGCCTGAACATCGCAGGTATGGGTGCCCAGCCTGGCTGGGAAGCTGACTGGTAAAAACGCAGGCAATAAAAAACCCCTCAGCAGCTTCGTCACCTAAGTGAGTCAGCCGAGAGGGGCCGTGTTGGGATCCATACTAGGGAACGACCTGAAGTCCGTCAAGCCGGCGCATACCGCTCTGGACCAAGGATTCCAACGTTCACTCCGTAAGCTACGTTCGCGCGTTGGGAATCATACCTCTCAGGCGCCCGCCTTCTTCTTCAGGCGCCAGGCGTGCAGCAACGGCTCGGTGTAGCCGCTGGGCTGCTCGCGGCCCTTGAAGATGAGGTCGCGGGCGGCGCGGTAGGCGTAGGAGCTGTCGAAGTGGCCGGCCATGGGTTCGTAGAGCGCATCGCCGGCGTTCTGGCCATCGACCACCCTGGCCATGCGCTGCAGGGTCTCGTCCACCTGCGCGGCCGTGACCACGCCGTGGTGCAGCCAGTTGGCGATGTGCTGGCTGGAGATGCGCAGGGTGGCGCGGTCTTCCATCAGGCCGACGTCATGGATGTCGGGCACCTTGGAGCAGCCCACGCCCTGGTCGACCCAGCGCACCACGTAGCCGAGGATGCCCTGGCAGTTGTTGTCCAGTTCCTGCTGGATGGCTTCGGCGGACCAGTCCGGCGACTCGGCCACCGGCACGCTGAGCAGCCCGGCGAGCAATTCGCCACGGGCGGCGTCGACGTCGCTGCGTTCCAGCTCCTGCTGCACCTGCTGGACGTTGACCTGGTGGTAATGCAGGGCGTGCAGCACGGCGGCGGTGGGCGACGGTACCCAGGCGGTGTTGGCGCCGGCCTTGGGATGACCGATCTTCTGTTCCAGCATGGCGGCCATCAGGTCAGGCATGGCCCACATGCCCTTGCCGATCTGCGCCTTGCCGCGCAGGCCGCAGGCCAGGCCGACCAGCACGTTGTTGCGCTCGTAGGCGGTGATCCACTTCGAGGTCTTCATGTCGCCCTTGCGCAGCATGGGCCCGGCCAGCATGGCGGTGTGCATCTCGTCACCGGTCCGGTCGAGGAAGCCGGTGTTGATGAAAGCCACCCGCGCCGCGGCGGCGGCAATGCAGGCCTTGAGGTTGACGCTGGTGCGGCGCTCCTCGTCCATGATGCCCAGCTTGACGGTGTTGGCCGGCAGCCCCAGCAGGGCCTCGACGCGGTCGAACAGCTGCACGGCGAAGGCCACCTCGGCCGGGCCGTGCATCTTCGGTTTGACGATGTACACCGAGCCGCTGCGGGAGTTGCCCTGGCGCTTGAGGTCGTGCATGGCGATGGTCACGGTGACCAGGGCGTCGAGGATGCCTTCGGGGATCTCGCGACCGTCCTCCAGCAGCACCGCCGGATTGGTCATCAGGTGGCCGACGTTGCGGATGAACAGCAGCGAGCGCCCGTGCAGGCTCAGCGGCTGGCCGTCGGCGCCCTGGTACTCGCGATCGGGGTTGAGGCGCCGGGTAAAGGTCTCGCCACCCTTGCTGACCTCTTCGGCCAGGTCGCCCTTCATCAGGCCCAGCCAGTTGCGATAGGCCAAGACCTTGTCGGCGGCGTCCACCGCGGCGATGGAGTCTTCCAGGTCCATGATGGTGCTGACCGCGGCTTCCATGAGCAGGTCCTTGACCCCGGCGGCGTCGGTCTTGCCGATGGTGCTGGCGCGGTCGATCTGGATCTCCAGGTGCAGGCCGTTGTGGCGCAAGAGCACCGCGGACGGCGCGGCGGCATCGCCCTGGTAGCCGACGAAGGCGGCCGGATCGGCCAGTTCGCTGGTGCCGCTTCTGAGGTCCACCACCAGGCGACCGTCCTGGATGCGGTAGGCGGTGGCGTCCCGGTGCGAGCCACTGGCCAGGGGCGCCACGCCGTCCAGCACCTGGTGGGCGAAGGCCACCACCTTGGCACCGCGGGTGGGGTTGTAGCCCTTGCCGCGCTCGGCGCCCTCGCTCTCGGGCAGGGCGTCGGTACCATAGAGGGCGTCGTACAGCGAACCCCAGCGCGCGTTGGCGGCGTTCAGGGCGTAGCGGGCGTTGAGCACCGGCACCACCAGCTGCGGACCGGCCTGCTCGGCGATCTCGCGGTCGACGCCGGCCGTCGAGGCCTGCACCTGGCCGGGGACCGGTTGCAGATAGCCGATGCCTTCGAGGAAGGCCTGGTAGGCGGGCAGATCGGTGACCGGACCGGGATGGGTGCTGTGCCAGGTGTCCAGCTCCACCTGCAGGCGATCACGCTCGGCCAGCAGTTCGCGATTGCGCGGCGCCAACTCGTGCACCAGGGTGTCCACGCCCGACCAGAAGGGGGCGGTGTCGAGCCCGGTGCCGGGCAGCACTTCCTCGTCGATGAAACGCTGCAGTTCGGTGGCCACCTGCAGGCGGCCCAGGGTAGTGCGGTCGGTCATGATGGCTTTCCTTGATAACGAAACTGTCGAGAGAGGGTTAACCCAGTGCCGCGATGGCGGCCTTGGCGACCTGCGCATCTTCCGGCGCCTTGACGCCGGAGACGCCAACCGCGCCCACCACCTGGCCGTCCACCAGGATGGGTACCCCGCCTTCGAGCATGCCCTGCATCAGCGGAGCGCTGAGAAAGGCGGTGCGGCCGTTGTTGATCATCTCTTCCAGCACCTTGGACTCCTTGCGCGCCAGGGCGGCGCTGCGGGCCTTTTCCGGAGCGATGTAGGCGCTGTTCGGCGCGGCGCCGTCGAGGCGCAACAGCGCCAGCGGATGGCCGCCGTCATCGGCCACGGCGATGCACACGGCCCAGCCCTGGCGTTCGGCTTCGGCGCGACCGGCGGCCAGCAGGGTGTTGATCTCGGCAAGGGTGAGCACGGCTTTGGTGTTCATGGGGCCTCCAGGGTTCAGGGTTGGGTCGGAGCGGCCAGGGCCGCGTCGAGGATTTCGATCCAGTGGCGTACCGGGGTGCGCCCGGCGCCGTCGAGATGGCTCTGGCAACCGATGTTGGCAGTGGCGATCACCTCGGGGTGACCACGCTCCAGGGCATCGAGCTTGGCGTCGCGCAGCCGCCGCGACAAGTCCGGCTGGGTCAGCGAATAGGTGCCGGCCGAACCGCAGCAGAGGTGACCGTCCGGCACCGGCGCCAGCGGAAAGCCGAGGCGCTGCAGGACGCCTTCCACGGCGCCACCCAGGCGCTGGGCGTGCTGCAGGGTGCAGGGGCAATGGAAGGCCAGCCGCGGGGTGTTCTGCAGCTGCAGCTCTTCCAGCGGCAGCTCGCGCAGCACCTCCACCAGGTCGCGGGTGCGCGCCGAGACTTCCCGCGCCTTGGCGGCATAGGCCGGGTCGTCCTTCAACAGGCTGGCGTATTCCTTGACGAAGGCGCCGCAGCCGCTGGCGGTCTGGATGATGGCTTCGGCGCCGCCCTGCAGCGCCGGCCACCAGGCATCGATATTGCGCCGGGCGCGATCGAGGCCGGCTTCCTGGGCATTGAGGTGATAGTCCACCGCGCCACAGCACCCGGCGCGGGGCGCGGCGTCCAGGCTGATGCCGAAGCGATCCAGCACCCGCGCGGTGGCGGCATTGGTATTGGGCGACAGCCCAGGCTGCACGCAGCCTTCGAGGATCAGCATGCGCCGGGCATGGCGCGGTGCCGGACGCATGCCCGGGGCGGCGATGCGCGCCGGCAGCTTGGCCTGGACGCCGGCCGGCAGCAGCGGCTTCAGCGCCTGGCCGCCTTTCAGCAGGGCGCCGAACAGCCAGGGCTGCGGCAGCACCTGGCGCAGCCCGGCGCGTAGCAGGCGTTGGCCCAGCGGCCGCGGCACCCGGCGCTCCACCTCGGCGCGGCCGATGTCGAGCAATTCGTGGTAGGAGACGCCCGAGGGACAGGTGGTCTCGCAATTGCGGCAGGTCAAGCAGCGGTCGAGGTGCTCGCGGGTCTTCTCGCTGACCTCGCCGCCTTCGAGCATGCCCTTGATCAGATAGATGCGCCCACGCGGCCCGTCCAGCTCGTCGCCGAGCAACTGGTAGGTCGGGCAGGTGGCGTTGCAGAAGCCGCAGTGCACGCAGCTGCGCAGCACCCGCTCGGCATCGGCGGCGCGGGGCAGTTCACGGGCGGCGGGACTCAGATTGGTTTGCATGACGTCTTTCCCCTACAGCCCGGCGTACAGCCGACCCGGATTGAAGATCCCCTGGGGGTCCAGGCGCGCCTTGAGGCGGCGGTGATAGTCGAGCAGCGCGGCGGGCAGCGGGTGCTGGGCCTCGCGCTCGGCGTCCGGCGTGTAGCACAGCGCATGGCCACCGGCACGCTCGGCGATCTCGCGCAGGACCGTGGCCGGGGCATCGCTCTTGAGCCAGTACTGGGCACCGCCCCAGTCCAGCAAGAGGCTGCCGGGCAGCTCCAGCAGCGGGGTATTGACCGGTACCGACAGCCGCCACAGCGGCCTGGGGTCGTCGAAGAAGGCCAGCCGCTGTTCGTTGAGCTCGTCCCAGAAGGCTTCGCCCAGGGCTTCACCGCCCAGGCGATCGACGGCCGAGCGCACCGAGCCCTCGCCGCCCTCCAGGCGCAGCTGCAGCCGCTGCCCGTCATGACAGGCCGCCGAGATCGGCAGGGCTTCGCGGCCCCAGACGGCGAGGCGCTGCAGGGCGCGCGCGGCGTCCAGTTCCAGGCTCAGACTCTGGCTGCAACGCGGCCTGGGCAGCACCTTGAAGGACACCTCGGTGATCACCCCCAGGCAACCCTGGCTACCGGCCAGCAGGCGAGAGACGTCGTAGCCGGCGACATTCTTCATCACCTCGCCACCGAATCTCAGGTGCTCGCCGGTGCCGGTGATCAAGCGGGTGCCCAGGACGAAATCCCGCAGACTGCCGGCCCAGGGCCGGCGCGGACCGGAGAGGCCGCAGGCCAGGGTACCGCCGACCGTGGCGCCCTCCCCCAGCCGTGGCGGCTCGCAGGGCAGCATCTGCCCCCGCTCGGCCAGGGCGGCATCGAGTTCGGCCAGCGGCGTGCCGGTACGGACCGTGGCCACCAGTTCGGTGGGGTCGTAGTGCACCAGGCCGCGGTGGCCGCTGACGTCCAGCGGCTCGCCCTCGACCGCACGCCCCAGGTGGGCCTTGGTGTCGCCGCCATGGATGCGCAGCGGCTGGCGACGGACCAGGGCCTCGCGGACCTGGTCGAGGAGCAGTTCCAGGCTGTCCATCAGAAGCGCTCCAGTTCGGGGTGGGGCAGCTGGCCACGATGCACGTGCAGGCCACCGAATTCGGCGCAGCGGTGCAGGGTCGGCACGTTCTTGCCGGGATTGAGCAGCCCGGGGGCATCGAAGGCGGCCTTCACCGCGTGGAAGAAGAGCAGTTCGCCGGACTGGAACTGGGTGCACATGGCATTGATCTTTTCCCGACCCACGCCATGTTCGCCGGTGATGGTGCCGCCCACCGCCACGCAGAGGTCGAGGATGCGACCACCCAGGGCCTCGGCCTGCTCCAGCTCGCCGGGCCTATTGGCATCGAAGAGAATCAGCGGATGCAGGTTGCCGTCGCCGGCATGGAAGACATTGCCCACCGCCAGGCCGTATTCCGCGGACAGCGCCTCGATGCCGCGCAGTACCTCGGGCAGGGCGCGGCGTGGAATGGTGCCGTCCATGCAGTAGTAGTCGGGCGACAGCCGCCCCACCGCGGGAAAGGCATTCTTGCGCCCGGCCCAGAATTTCTGCCGCTCGGCCTCGTCGCGGGCCAGGCGGATCTCGGTGGCGCCGGCGGCGGCCAGCAGGCTGCTGACGCGCTCGATGTCGGCGGCCACGTCGGCTTCCACCCCGTCCAGCTCGCAGAGCAGGATGGCCGCGGCGTCCACCGGGTAGCCGGCGTGGATGAAGTCCTCGGCGGCTCTCAGGGTCAGGTTGTCCATCATCTCCAGCCCACCGGGGATGATGCCGGCAGCGATGATGTCGGCC
Source organism: Pseudomonas flavocrustae (assembly GCF_029872515.1). Classification (NCBI taxonomy): domain Bacteria; kingdom Pseudomonadati; phylum Pseudomonadota; class Gammaproteobacteria; order Pseudomonadales; family Pseudomonadaceae; genus Pseudomonas; species Pseudomonas flavocrustae. The sequence goes on from NZ_JAPDIQ010000007.1 coordinate 318,036, forward strand.
ACCGCCGCTCCGGCGCGTTCGATGTCGGCGAAGCTGGCCATCACCACCCGGGCACAGGGCGGCTTGGGCAGGAGCTTGACGGTCACCTCCACCACGACGCCGAGCAGGCCCTCGGAGCCGGTGAACAGCGCCAGCAGGTCGAAGCCGGGACTGTCCAGGGCGGCGCTGCCCAGGGTCAGGCGCTCGCCCTCCAGGGTAACGATCTCCACCGCCAGCACGTTGTGCACGGTCAGGCCGTATTTCAGGCAGTGCACGCCGCCGGCGTTCTCGGCCACGTTGCCACCGATGGAACAGGCGATCTGCGACGAGGGATCGGGGGCGTAGTAGAGGTCGTGGGGCGCCGCGGCCTGGGAGATGGCCAGGTTGCGCACCCCGGGCTGGACCCGGGCACGGCGGCCATCGGGGTCCACGTCGAGGATGCGATTGAAGCGCGCCATCACCAGCAGCACGCCCTGCTCCAGTGGCAGGGCGCCACCGGAGAGACCGGTGCCGGCACCGCGTGCCACCAGGGGCACGTTCAGCTCATGGCAGAGGCGCAGGGTCGCCTGCACCTGCTCCACCGTTTCCGGCAGCACCACCAGCAGCGGCGTGGTGCGATAGGCCGCCAGGCCATCGCATTCGTAGGGCTTGAGGTCTTCCCTGTCGTGCAGCAGGCAGTGCTCGGGCAGTTCGACACGCAACCGCTGCAGCAGTTGCGCCTTGTCCGGGCGGGGCAAGGCGCCGTCGAGACGTTCGTCGTAGACCAGGCTCATCGGGTAACCACCCTTGTTGTTGTTCTGGCTGGAGAGGCTTTGTTGTACCCCGACTGCGACCAGGGCGTCCATGACCCAGCGCACTGGTCATACCAGTTTTTACGCCCTCTTAGACCAAAGGATTAGCAGGTTTCAGCCTGCTTGACGGCAAATACGGCCGATGGCTCACTAGGATGAAACCTCGTGGTCATACCAGCAGGAAATCCTTATGTCCGCACCCGTCGCCCGCCTTCCCGTCGCCGAGAACGTCAGCCAGCAGATCGAACGGCTGGTGGTGGACGGGGTGCTCAAGGTCGGCCAGCCGCTGCCCTCCGAGCGCCGCCTGTGCGACAAGCTCGGCGTCTCCCGCACCGCCCTGCGCGAGGGCCTGGGGCTGCTGCGCGCCCGTGGCATCATCGAGACCCGCCACGGCCAGGGCAGCTTCGTCGCCCGCTTGGCGGCGCCGGCGGCGGAGAATCCGTTGCTGCACCTGTTCAGCAGCCAGCCGCGCACCCTCTATGACCTGCTGGAAGTCCGCGCCCTGCTGGAAGGCGAGGCTGCGCGCCTGGCCGCGCTGCGCGCCACCACCGCCGACCTGGTGCTCATCGGCCGCCGCTACGACGAGCTGTGCGCCGCCTGCCAGGATCCGGCCAGCCTGCCGGCGGAAACCCACGCCCGCCTGGACCACGCCTTCCACCTGGCGATCAGCGAGGCCTCGCACAACCCGGTGCTGGTGCACACCCTGCAATCGCTCAACGAGCTGCTGCTGGGCTCGGTGTTCGCCTGCATCGCCAATCTCTATCATCGGCCACCGCAGCGCCGCGAAATCGACGCCCAGCATGCCCGCCTCTATGCCGCCGTGAGCCAGCGCCTGCCCGACGAAGCCCATGCCGCCGCCCGCGAGCACATCCACAGCGTGAGGGACAGCCTGCGCGAGATCGAGCAGGAAGAGCAGCGCCTGGTGCGGGCCACCATGCGTCTGGAAGGCTGGACCTAGCGAAAAAGGCCCGCCGGCAAACATCGGCGCCAGAGCCACTGTCCGTCAGCCCAGGGTGCGCCCCGTCCCTCCAGCGGGCGCAACATCTTGCAACTGCCCTGCCCCGCCCCCATGCTTAGCCGACCTTTCTGCAGCTCTCGGCCCTAATGGACCCTTCCACCAGTCTCGCCTCGACGTTGTTCGCCGATCTCGGCCTCGTGTTCTTCGCCTTCTTCCTCGTGCTGCTCAACGGCTTCTTCGTCGCCGCCGAGTTCGCCATGGTCAAGCTGCGCGCCACCCGCGTGGAAGCCATCGCCAAGAAGCATGGCTGGCGCGGGCGCATCCTCAAGAAGGTGCACAACCAGCTCGACGCCTACCTCTCCGCCTGCCAGCTCGGCATCACCCTGGCCTCCCTGGGCCTGGGCTGGGTCGGCGAGCCGGCCTTCGCCGAATTGCTCGAACCCCTGCTCGGCGCCGTCGGCGTCAGCAGTCCCGAGGTGATCCACGGCATCGCCTTCTTCTCGGCGTTCTTCATCATCTCCTACCTGCACATCGTGGTCGGCGAGCTGGCGCCCAAGTCCTGGGCGATCCGCAAGCCCGACCTGCTCTCGCTGTGGACGGCGGTGCCGCTGTACCTGTTCTACTGGCTGATGTACCCGGCCATCTGGCTGCTCAACGCCAGCGCCAACGGCATCCTGCGCATCGCCGGCCAGGGCGAGCCGGGCGCGCACCACGAGCACCACTACAGCCGCGACGAACTCAAGCTGATCCTGCACTCCAACCGCGCCACCGACCCGGACGCCCGGGTGCTGGCCTCGGCGGTGGAGCTGGGCGAGCTGGAGGTGGTGGACTGGGCCAATTCCCGCGAAGACCTCATCTACCTGGACAGCAAGGCCAGCCTGGACGAGATCCTCACCCAGATCCGCCGCTCCAAGTACAGCCGCTACCCGGTCTATGACGAAGACAGCCAGACCTTTACCGGGGTGCTGCACATCAAGGACCTGCTCCTGGCCATCGCCGGCCTGGACAGTGAAGCCGCCTCCTTCGACCTCGACGACCTGGTGCATCCGCTGGAGCGGGTGACCAAGCACATGCCGCTGTCCGACCTGCTGGAGCAGTTCCGCCGCGGCGGCGCGCACTTCGTGCTGGTGGAGGAAGCCGACCACAAGGTCATCGGCTTCCTGACCATGGAAGACGTGCTCGAGGTCCTGGTGGGCGACATCCAGGACGAACACCGCAAGACCGAGCGCGGCGTGGTCGCCTACCAGCCGGGCAAGCTGCTGGTGCGTGGCGACACCCCGCTGTTCAAGGTCGAGCGGCTGCTGGGCATCGACCTGGATCACGTCGAGGCCGAGACCCTGGCCGGGCTGATCTACGACAGCCTGAAGCGCGTTCCGGAAGAGGAGACGGTGCTGGAGGCCGAAGGGCTGCGCATCATCGTCAAGAAGATGAAGGGTCCCAAGATCGTCCTGGCCAAGGTCATCAAGCTGGACCCCAAGGACGTCCGCCGGCGCCCGCCGGAAGAGCGCTGAGGGCGCGCGGCCTCAGCCGCGTCCGCTGCCCAGCGCCGGCAGGCCATCGCTCAGGCAGACACGATTGCGCCCGCCGCGCTTGGCCGCATAGAGCGCCCGATCGGCGTCTTCCAGGAGCCCCAGGCCGTGTTCGAGATTGCTCGGCACGGTCACCGCGACCCCGATGCTGATCGACGGCCGCAGGCGTCCGTGCTCGGTCTGCAATTCCAGCGCCGCCACGTCCTTGCGGATGCGCTCCGCCAGCGTCCGGGCCGCGACCTGGTCGCTCCCGGGCAGGGTGATGACGAACTCCTCGCCGCCATAGCGCGCCGCCACCTCCCCCGCCCGCTGGACGTGCTGGCGCAACACCTCGGCCACACACCTCAGGCATTCGTCGCCCAGGGTGTGGCCATGGGTGTCGTTGACCGCCTTGAAGTGATCGATGTCCACCAGCAGCACCGCCAGTGGCAGTTCGGCACGGATGGCGCGGCGGATCTCCTGCTGGAACAGGCGCTCGAAATGCCGGCGGTTGCCGAGTCCGGTCAGGGGATCGGTCTGGCTCTGGTGCAGCAATTCGCGATTCAGTCGTTCCAGGGAAGCCTTGGCCTGCTGCAACTCCACGGTGCGCAGCGCCACCCGCAACTCCAGTTCGACAAAGGAGGCCTCGCGCTCCCGGGCCAGCGCGGTGGAGGCTTCCAGGGCCTGCCGTTGGGCCTCGATTCGCGCCCGCCGCTGCAGACTCAGGCCCTCGGTGAGCCCCAGCGACAGCATCACGAAGCCCAGGGCGAAACCGGCCATCTGCCCATGGAAGGCCGGACTGTCGGCGGCCAGCCAGCCGGCCACAGCCAGCAGCTGGATGGCGCTGCCCAGCAACAGCAGGGCCCAGGCGGCACTGAACCACAGCGCCATGCGGCTGCCGCGCAGCGCCAGGTAGGTGGTGGTGCCCAGCAGGCCCAGGCAACTCAGCGCCATCATGCCGAGCATTTCCTGGAAGCTCAGCAGGTCCGGCCAGATCAGCGTGACGACCAGCGCCACATTCCAGTAGCCGATCAGCAGACGATTGCCGAAATCGATCCAGCGACCGCCGTGATAGAGACTGAGCAGATAGCGCACGAACACCCCGCCACTCAGAAAGCACAGGGCGGCGAAGGCCAGGTGCGCGCGCAGGGCGAAGGCCGGGCTCTCCGTCCAGAGTTGCCAGGCGCCATAGCCGCTGGTGACCGCCTGATAGCCGATGACGCTGAGCAGATAGAGGGCGTACCAGCCAAAGCCCGAGCGGCGGCCGAACCCCCACAGCGTGAGGGTCAGCAGCAGGATGGTGATCAGGCAGCCAAAGAAGCTGCCGACCAGCCAGGCATCCTGCTGGGCCTCGCGCAGATAGGTGGCCGGGGTGACCAGGCGCAGCGGCAGGACGAAGGTCTCCCGCGAATCCAGCCGCAGGTAGACCTCCTCCACGGCGCCCGCGGTCGGCGCCAGGGCGAACATCAGCTGGCGCCCGGGCAGCGCCCGTTGCGTCGCCGGCAGCGCCAGACCGCTGCGCTGCAGCGGACTCCAGCGACCATCGGCAGCGCGGGTGCGCAGGTCCAGGCGATCCAGCACCGGCCAGGTCGGAATCAGCCACCAGGCCTGGTCGTCGCGGCCCTGGATGGCGAAGCGCAGCCAGAGACCCTGGCGACCGTCATGGAGCAGCATTTCCAGCTCATCCGGCGCATGCCAGCCGTCCTCGCCACCGCTTGGGCGCGCGGCGGCCTCGGCAAAGGTCAGACTGGCGGGCGCCTTGAGAATCTCCAGTGCCGGGCGGGGATCGTAGCTGCGCGCCGGATCGTCGAGCCGCAGCACCTGCGCCTGGCCGTCGAGGGCGATCAGCAGCAGGACCAGCAGGTGCAAAGCCCGATTGCGCCCACCGGCGCACAGGGCGGCCAGGAATCCTTTCATGGGGCGGCATCCGTAGCCTGAAGGAAGGAAAGGCCGCGGTAGAGCCCGCGCCCTGGAGGAAATAGCGTGGTGATAGCATAACGCCACCAGGCCTGTTTCTGCCAAGGGATTTCTACCGGCGACAGGGTGCCTGGGCCCTGGATGGGCCCGGTGGCGTCAGCCGGTCTGGAACGCCCTTAAGCGCGGACTCAGCGGTCGCCCAGCGCCATGTTGGGCAGGGCCGCCAGCGGTCGCACGAAACGGAAGGGAATGGAGACCATTTCACCGCCAGTGTGGGCCTGGACGACGAAATGCAGATGGGGACCAGTGCTGCGACCGGTGTTGCCCGACTCCGCCAGGGGCGTGCCGATCTCCACCCGCTCGCCGGGTCGCACCTTGACCGAACCGCGGCGCAGGTGCAGGTAGGCGCTCTGGCTGCCGTCCTCGTGGGCGATGCGCACGAAGTTGCCGGAGGGGTTGGGACCATGGCCGAACTGGCCGTTTTCGACGTCGATCACCGTGCCGGCCCGGGCGGCGCTGATCGGCGTGCCCTCGGGCATGGCGATGTCCACGGCATAGCGGCCCTTGGGCGTGTGGTGACTGAAATCGCCGCCCGCGCCCTGGGTCACGTAGTAGACACCCTGGCGCCAGGGCCAGGCGTAACCATAGCCGATGCCGTTGTCGGCAGCACCCGCGACATCCGTCGCCAGCGGCGGCAGGGTGCCGACCGGCAGCTGCGGACTGTAGCTGAAGGCCTGTTCGAAGTGCATGGGAAAGCCCTGCTGGCGCTTGCGGATCACCGCCAGCTGCACCGTGGAGCGCGGCTCGATGACCTGGCGGATCGGGCGCTCGGCACCGGCCACGTTGACGGTGCGCTGCAGGCGCAGCTCGACCCGCACGGGTACGTCGAAATCGTTGCGAACCTCGAAGATGCGGCCTTCACTGGCATTGCGTACCTTGAGCTTGACCTGCCCCTTGCGGGCCGGGCTCTTGGCGGAGGTCTTGGTCAGGGTCGCCTTTTCGGCAGCCGGCGCGGGGGCGGGCATGGCCAGGGCGAGGGTCAGGCAGGAGATCAGGGCGGTCAGGCGTCGGTCCATGGCATAGGGCCACCATGATGGGCAAGGACAGAACCTAACAAAGCCATGCAGACTGGGCGACGGCCAAACCCCGGCTTTGTGAAGCCGCTGGCAAAGCATCGACGCAAATAAAAAAGCGTGGCACTCAAATCCCTGTGCCACGCTGCCACCGATCGGACGGTAGTTCAATACAGGCCTGATGGTTCAGGCAGGTCAGCCAAGCGGCGGGTGTTCTGTGCGACACTCCCGCGAGAGGCAGGTTTGCGGCGTGCAGAGGGGTCACCCCTGGGCGCGCCCGATGCTCCGGCCATAGTGCTGCAGGTTAGGCCCTGGCACCTGGACCCGGCCCAACCGAAACGGACAGCTGTTATGCAGGAACAGACAATCGACCGAGCGCGGAGCGTAGTGGCGGATGCCCCCATCCCGCCTGCCGGTCCCCTGGTGTCCCAGCTCAGCACCTTCGCCCATGGCCAGGTGTGGCCGCCGCATGTGCACGATCAGGCGCACCTGATGTACACGGTCAACGGCGTGCTGGAGGTCACCACCCACGAAGGGGTCTGGTACGTACCGCCCAAGCAGGCGATCTGGATTCCGCCGCGCATCGAGCACCAGGCGCGGGCCAATGGCGAGGCCACCCTGCAGGTGGTGATCATCGAATTGCCGAGCGGCCTGCCCTGTCCCCAGGCGGCCACCCGCATGGTGCTCATCTCGCCGCTGCTGCGCGAATTGCTGCGCTGCCTGAGACGCGGCGGCGCTTCCTACGGCGAGGCCGAGCTGGGCAGCCACGTACGGGCGCTGATGCTGGCGGAGCTGGTGTTTCTCGAAGAGACCGCCCTGCACCTGCCGGCGCTGGCCGACCGGCGCCTGCGGGCCATCCAGACCAGTCTGCACGCCGATCCCGCCGACGACACGGCACTGGCGACTTGGGCGCAGCAGCTGCACCTCTGCTCGCGCAGTCTGGCGCGGCTGTTCCTCAAGGAAACCGGCACCAGCTTTTCCACCTGGCGCCAGCACACCCGGCTGATGCTGGCCCTGCCGCGACTGGCCGCCGGCGAGCCGGTGACCCGGGTGGCCCTGGACCTGGGCTATGCTTCGCCCTCGGCCTTTACCCGGATGTTTCGCCGGGTACTGGGCGTCTCGCCCAGCGAGTACCTCGACGCCCAGGGCTGACCCCGGCGCTCAAGGTCCGCCGACGGCGAAGTTCGGCAGGCTGTCCACCGCCTGGGCGAAGCGGAAGGGGATGGATTCGATCGCTTCGCCGGTGTTGCGCTGGACCACGAAGTGCAGGTGCGGCCCGGTGCTGCGTCCGGTGTTGCCGGAAGACGCCAGCGCCTGGCCCGGGCGCACCCACTGGCCTTCGGCGACCTTGATCGAACCGCGCTGCAGGTGCAGGTAGACACTCATGGTGCCGTCGTCGTGGAGGATGCGCACGAAGTTGCCGGAGGGGTGATTGCCGCGCCCATCCTGGTCGTTCTCCACCTCCACCACCTGACCGGCGCGCGAGACCACGATGGGCGTGCCCTCGGGCATGGCGATGTCCACCGCATAGCGACTCTTGGGCGTGTTGTGGCTGAAACCACCGCCGGCGCCCTGGCTGACGTTGAAGGGTCCGCCCAGCCAGGGCAGCGGATAGGCGAAACCGGAGGCGAAGACCGGGGTGGCACTGCCCATCAGGGTGGTGAGCTGCGGGGTATAGCGTTGCGGACGGCCCGGATCGGGCGCGATCAGGGTCGCCAGGCGCGTCAGGCTGCGCGCCGGCAGGACCTTGCGGATGGGCGCCTCGCCCACCCCGCTGACATTCTGCAGCGCCGAGAGGCGCAGGGTGACGGTCACCGGCAGGAAGCTGTCGTTGCGCACCTCCAGTACCGTGCCGCCGGCATAGTGCCGCGGCTGCAGCTTGACCCGCTGGTCGAGTCGCTCGATGGGGTCGTCACTGAAGGTCATCACCTTGGCGCCCTTCTGCGCCTTGTCGGTGTAGGTGACCACGCCGTTGCCATCCACATACTTGTAGATGGGCGCCGCCAGGGCGGGACCCGAAAGGACGAGCGACAGCAGCAGCAGGCGACAGGCAAGGGGCATGGGCAAGGCGTCAGAAATCCGCGGTGTCGCAGTGCGAAGCAGTCTCCGTGCCAGCCTCTGCATGGCGCCGCCCTGCTCTAGGCGCCCGGCACGTAGTGCCGCTGGGCGGTGCCCTTGGCGATCAGTCGCGACAGGTAGTCGAGCTTGGCCGGGTCACGGTCGATGAAGCGGAAGTTGACCTGCACCCACTCGCTGGCCGGGGTCGCTTCCACCGCGCTGAGGGAATGCAGATAGCCATTGAGGCGCGCCACGTCGCCTCCATCTTCGCCCTGCTCCAGGTCGAGCACGGCGGTTTCCAGGATCTGCGGCAGCGGATCGCCACGGCGGACCACCAGCAGGGCCTCCTTGATGCTGATGGCCTTGATCAGGCAGGCCATGCTGGCGTTGGGCAGGCGCAGCTGGCCCTGGCCGAAATTGGCGGCGGGCTTGCCGCGGGCGGGTGGCGGCGGCGCGCCGCCGGTGAGCAGGGCGGCACTGGAGGTGGCAGCCGGGGCCGCCACCGGGGCGGCGACCGGCTGGACCACGTCGCTGCGGCCGGCGGTCAGGGCGCCGAGGGAGTCATTGGCGAAGCCGGTGGCAGGGCGTGGCTGGGCGCCGGCCTGCAACTCGGCGAGCTTGCCGGTGCGCTGCAGGGCCTTCTTGACCTTGGCCGCCAGCTGTTCGTTGGAGAACGGCTTGCCCATGTAGTCGGACACCCCGGCCTGGATGGCCTGGACGACGTTTTCCTTGTCGCCGCGGCTGGTGACCATGATGAAGGGCACGCCCTTGTGGTCCGGCTGGGCACGAAACCAGCTCAGCAGTTCCAGACCGGTCATGCCGGGCATTTCCCAGTCGCAGAGGATGAGGTCGAAGCGCTGCTTGCCGAGCAGCGTCTGGGCGCGGCGACCATCGGCCGCCTCGTCCACCACCAGCCCGGGAAACAGGTTGCGCAGGCCCTTCTTGATCAGATCGCGAATGAAGGGCGCATCATCCACCACCAGTACGTTCAACTTGCTCATCGGTCACTCCATGCCAAGTCTTCCAGCATAGCAGGCAGGTCCGGGACGCCACCGGGGGAGTGACCGGGCGGATCATTCGCGCGACCGATTGACCTCTTCGGCCATGCGCTTGAGGCCCATGTGCCGTACGTCGGTGCCCTGCACCAGGTAGATCACCAGTTCGGCGATGTTGCGCGCGTGGTCGCCGACCCGCTCCAGGGAGCGCAGCACCCAGATGATGCTCAGCACCCGCGAGATCGAGCGCGGGTCTTCCATCATATAGGTGGCCAATTCGCGCAGCGCGGACTTGTATTCACGATCGATCAGCTTGTCGTACTGGGCCACCGAGAGCGCCAGTTCGGCGTCGAAGCGAGCGAAGGCGTCCAGCGCCTGATGGACCATCTTGCGCACCTGTTCGCCGATGTGGCGGACTTCGACGTAGCCGCGCGGGGCCTCACCGTCCTCGGTCAGCTCGATGGCGCGGCGGGCGATCTTGGAGGCCTCGTCGCCAATGCGCTCCAGGTCGATCACCGACTTGGAGATGCTGATGATCAGGCGCAGGTCGGAGGCCGCGGGCTGCCGGCGGGCCAGGATGCGCAGGCATTCCTCGTCGATGCCGCGTTCCATGATGTCGATCTGGTCGTCGATGGTGCGCACCTGGCGCGCCAGGCCGGCATCGGCGTCGATCACCGCGCGCACGGCGTCGCTGACCTGCTTTTCCACCAGACCGCCCATGGCCAGCAGGTGGCTGCGGACCTCTTCCAGTTCGACGTTGTATTGCTGGGAGATGTGCTGCGTGTGGCCTTCTTTGTTGATCATGCTGTCAGTCCTGCCTGAGAGGAGCGAGTCGCCGGGTGGGGCACCGGCCTGCCTGGAACTAGCCGTAGCGGCCGGTGATGTAGTCTTCGGTCTGCCGCTTTGCCGGATTGGTGAAGAGGGTGTCGGTGTCGCCGTGTTCGACCAGCTGGCCCATATACATGAAGGCGGTGTAGTCGGACACCCGCGCCGCCTGCTGCATGTTGTGGGTGACGATGACGATGGTGTAGCGCTGTTTCAGTTCGTGGATCAGCTCTTCCACCTTGAGGGTGGAGATGGGGTCCAGCGCCGAGCAGGGTTCGTCGAGCAGCAGCACATCGGGCTGCACGGCGATGGTGCGGGCGATCACCAGGCGCTGCTGCTGGCCGCCGGAGAGCCCCAGGGCCGACTCGTGCAGGCGGTCCTTGACCTCTTCCCACAGTGCCGCGCCGTGCAGCGCCCACTCCACCGCCTCGTCGAGCACCCGCTTCTGCTTGATGCCCTGGATGCGCAGGCCGTAGACCACGTTCTCGTAGATGCTCTTGGGAAAGGGATTGGGCTTCTGGAACACCATGCCCACCCGCCGCCGCAACTCGGCGATCTCGGTGCCGCGGGCATAGATGTTCTGGCCGTCGAGCAGGATCTCGCCGTCGATGCGGCAGTCTTCCACCAGGTCGTTCAGGCGATTGAAGCAGCGCAGCAGGGTCGACTTGCCGCAACCGCTGGGGCCGATGAAGGCGGTAACCCGCTGGCGCGGGATCTCCAGGGCGATGTCCTGCAAGACCTGCTTCTTGCCGTAGAACAGATTGAGCCGCGGCACCGACAGGGCCACGCCACCTTCGCTCGCCGCAGGCTGGGCGCTGGCCGCGTAGGCGGCGGCAGTTCTGAAGATGGAGGAATCGGAAGGCATGGGGTCTCCTCGGCCGCGGGCGCTAGTGTGGCGCTTCAGAAGTTCGCACGAGATTTGGCGAGTGATTTTTGGCGGTTCGGCGCTCCGATGGGGGCCAGGCGCCGTGACGAGTCATAGCAGGGCTATGGCGAGGAGTGGCAACGCCGTCCACGCCGAAAAAGCGCCGCCAAAATCGTGTAGTCAACTTCTGAAGGACCATACTATTCTTCCAGCAGCCGGTATTTTTCGCGCAGCCGGTTGCGCAGGAACACGGCGGACAGGTTCAGCCCGGCGATCACCAGCACCAGCAGCAGCGCGGTGGCATAGACCAGCGGGCGGGCGGCTTCCACGTTGGGGCTCTGGAAGCCGACGTCATAGATGTGGAAGCCCAGGTGCATGATCTTCTGATCCAGGTGCAGATAGGGGTAGTTGCCGTCCAGCGGCAGCGCGGGCGCCAGCTTGACCACCCCCACCAGCATCAGCGGCGCCACCTCGCCGGCGGCGCGGGCTACGGCGAGGATGAGCCCGGTCATCAGCGCCGGGCTGGCCAGCGGCAGCACCACCTTCCACAGCGTTTCGGCCTGGGTCGCGCCCAGCGCCAGGGAGCCCTCGCGGATGCTACGGGGGATGCGCGCCAGGCCCTCTTCGGTGGCGACGATCACCACCGGCACGGCGAGGATCGCCAGGGTCAGCGAAGCCCACAGCAGCCCCGGGGTGCCAAAGGTCGGCGTCGGCAGGCTGGCCTGGAAGAACAGCTGGTCCAGGGAACCGCCGAGCACATAGACGAAGAAGCCCAGGCCGAAGACGCCATAGACGATGGCCGGTACCCCGGCGAGGTTGTTGACGGCGATGCGGATGGTGCGGGTCAGCGGACCCTGGCGGGCGTATTCGCGCAGGTAGATGGCGGCGATGACGCCGAAGGGGGTGACGATCACCGCCATCAGCAGGGTCATCATCACGGTGCCGAAGATGGCCGGGAAGACGCCACCCTCGGTGTTGGCCTCGCGCGGATCGGCACTGAGAAATTCCCACAGCTTGCTGCCATAGAAGCCGAGCTTGGCACCCAGGCCCATGGCGTTGGGCTGGTAGGCGCGCACGATGCGCGCGAGATTGAGTTCCAGGGTGCGGCCCTCGACGTCGCGCAGCACCACGCTGTCACGGCGACGCTCCTGGCGCAGGCTGGCCAGCTGGTCCTCCAGCTCGCCGTAACGGGCTTCGAGCTCGGCGCGGCGGGCGGCGAGATCGGCCTGGGCGGTGGCGTCGAGACGGCCGTCCAGCTCCAGGCCGCGGCCCCCCAGGCGCAGCCGCTCCAGGGCGTAGTTGACGCTGCCGATGTCCTGTTTCTCCAGACGCTCCAGCTGCTCGCTCAGGTCGCGGGTGCGCAGCAGGCGACGCTGCAGTTCGGGCACCGCCGCGGCGCCCTTGGCCACCTGGCGCCCCGCTTCGCGCACCTCCAGTGCATAGCCGTAGAAGTTGCCCCATTCGCGGCGCTCCAGCACCAGGGCGTCGGTCGGGGTCTGGCGATCGCGCAGCCAGTCGCCGACCAGCCAGACGAAATCGCTGCCATAGAGGTCGCGATTGCCCAGCTTGAAGAGTTCGCGGGTCAGGGTTTCGCCGCTGTCCGGCGGCAGGGTCACCCCGGCGCTGCGCAGCCGCTCGGCCGGTATCGTCTCCTGCTCCACCACCTGGCCGAGCACCAGGCGCGATTCCAGGCCCGGCGGCGTGTAGCGCGCCTGCACCACCTCGGCCGGCCAGAAATGCGCCAGGCCGCGCACGGCGAGGATGCCGATCAGGCCCAGGGTCATGAGCACGGCGATGGCCACGGCGCCGGCGCTGAGCCAGATCCCGGGCGCGCCGCTCCCCAGCCAGGCGCCCAGGGAGCGCCGCTGCCCGATGCCCCGCTGTTGCCGCGCGCCGGCGCTAGAGGGCCGCATATTTTTTCCTCAGCCGCTGGCGGATCAGTTCGGCCAGGGTGTTCATCAGGAAGGTGAAGCTGAGCAGCACCAGCGCGGCCAGGAACAGCAGCCGGTAATGGGTGCCGCCCACCTCGGATTCGGGCATCTCCACGGCGATGTTGGCCGCCAGGGTGCGCATGCCCTCGAACAGGTTGGCATCCATGATCGGGGTGTTGCCGGTGGCCATGAGCACGATCATGGTCTCGCCGACGGCGCGGCCCAGGCCGATCATCAGCGCCGAGAAGATCCCCGGGCTGGCGGTCAGCAGCACCACCCGCACCAGGGTCTGCCAGGGGGTGGCGCCCAGCGCCAGGGAGCCCAGGGTCAGGCTGCGCGGCACGCTGTAGATGGCGTCTTCGGCGATGGAGAAGACGTTGGGGATGACCGCGAAGCCCATGGCCAGGCCGATGATCAGGGCGTTGCGCTGATCGTAGGCGATGCCCAGGGTCTGGCTCAGCCAGAGGCGCAGGTCGCCGGCGAACAGCAGGGTTTCCAGCCAGGGACTGAGCCACAGCGCCAGGGCGGTGGTCAGCAGCACCACCGGCAACAGCAGCAGGCTTTCCCAGCCTTCCGGGATCCGCTCGCGCAGACTCAGCGGCAGGCGCGACCAGCCGAAACCCGCGGCGAGGATGGCCAGCGGCAGGAGCAGCAGCAGGCTGAACAGCCCCGGCAGGTGATTTTCCACGAAGGGCGCGAGGAACAGCCCGGCGAAGAAGCCGAGGATCACCGTGGGCAGCGCCTCCATCAGCTCGATGACCGGCTTGACCGTACGCCTCATGCGCGGCGCCATGAAATAGGCGGTATAGACCGCCGCGGCGATGGCCAGGGGGGCGGCGAACAGCATGGCGTAGAAGGCCGCCTTGAGGGTACCGAAGGTCAGCGGCGCCAGGCTCAGCTTGGGTTCGAAGTCCGCGGTGGCGGCGCTGGACTGCCAGACCCGCGCCGGCGCTTCGTAATTCTCGTACCAGACCTTGCCCCACAGCGCCGACCAGGAGACTTCCGGGTGCGGATTGTCCAGGCGGAAGCCGAGCAGCCGGCCATTTTCCTCCAGCAACAGCCGATCGGCGCGCGGCGACAGCGCCAGCACCCCGGCGGCGGGAGCGATCTGCTCGCGCAGCAGGGTGCGCCCGGCGGTGCTGTGGAAGACCCCCAGTTCGCCCGTGGCATCCAGCGCCACGAAGCCCTTGCGCCGCTGCTCCGGCACCAGCTGGACGATGGGCGCGCTGCCCAGCTGGAAGCTGCGGATAGGCCTCAGCACCGGTTCGCCGTCCTGGCCTCGGACCATGAACCACTGGCCGATGCCACCCTTGGCGGTACCCACCAGCAGCGACACGCCGCCCAGCAGCTGGGCGCTGGCGGTGACCTCGTCGTCGGCTGCGTCGAGCAGCTTGTAGTGGCCATTGAGACTGCCGTCGCGCAGGTCGAAGACATCCGCCTGGGCGCGGCCATTGAGGGCATAGAGCCAGCGACCGCGGGGATCGAGGTAGAGCGCCTTGGCCGCGGCGTTGAGCGGCCCGAGGGTGAGCGAGGTACGCACGGGAACGGCCGCGCCACCGGTCACCGGCGCGGCCAGCCCGGCCAGGCGCAGGGCCGTCACCCGATTGCCCTGGGCGCCGGCCAGCACCAGCAGGTCCTCGTCACCGGCGATGGCGACCCGCTCCAGGGCCGTACGAGCGGCGCCCAGGTCCAGCGGCTCGCGCCCGTAGGGAAAGTCCAGTTCCGGGGTGATGACCCGGGTGCCCTGGGGATAGCGGGAGACATAGCGCTTGTGCGCCACCAGCACGCGGCCATCGGACAGGCCCAGGGCGATCAGTCCGCGGGGGGCGTCCTGGGCCTGGCTGCTGATGGTGACACCGGGCGGCAGCGGCAGACGCTCGCGCATGACCGGCTGGCCGTCGGCCAGGGTGAAGAAGGTGGCCTCGCCGGCCTGGGAAAGATGCAGGCCGAGGCGATTCTGCTCGTCGATGCCCAGCAGCAGCGGCGCCCCGGCGGCCGCCAGCCAGTCGGGCTGGGGCAGCGGCTGGGCTTCCAGACTGGCGCCACGTAGCAGCGGCAGCACCACATAGGCCAGATAGAAGAAGATCAGGGTGATGGTGGCCAGCACGGCCAGCCCACCGGCCAGCACCGAGCCCCGTATCAGGCGATCCTGCAGGGCCCGCCAGCGCCGCCGCCGGCGTAGTGCAGGCGTGTTGAAGTCCAGCCGAGCAGGGCCGCGAGGATCGGGCGGGGACGGGGGTACCGGGGATATCATGGCGCAGAGCCTAATCACGTCGTGTGACAGAAAGGTTACAGCGAATGGGCGGCCAGAGACGCTACGCCCAGCGCGGGCGCAGGGTCTCTGGGCACTCAGTAGCCCAGGGTCTTCAGGGCCTGTTGCACCACCGCTGCCGGCAAGGGGATATAGCCATCCCTGACCACGGCCTCCTGGCCGCTGCGCGAGAGGATCAGCCGCAGGAATTCTCCTTCCAGGGGGTTGAGCGGGCGATTGGGCGCCTTGTTCACATAGACGTAGAGATAGCGCGCCAGGGGATAGCGCCCGGACAGGGTGTTCTCCTGGTTGTCCGCGACGAAGTCGGTGGTGCCCTGGCGGGCCAGCGCTAGGGTATGGACGCTGGCGGTCTGGTAGCCGATGCCGGAGTAGCCGATGCCCCCCAGGGACTGGCTGATGGCCTGGACCACCGAGGCCGAGCCCGGCTGTTCGTTGACGTTGGCGCGGAAGTCGCCACGGCACAGCGCCGCTTCCTTGAAGTAGCCGTAGGTGCCCGACACCGAATTGCGGCCGAAGCGCTGGATCGGGCGCTTGGCCCAGTCGCCGGTCAGGCCCAGGTCGCCCCAGGTCTTGAGTTCGTGCGGACCACCGCAGAGCCGGGTGCTGGAAAAGATCGCGTCGACCTGTTCCAGGGTCAGCTGGCGCAGCGGATTGTCCTTGTTGACGAAGATCGCCAGGGCATCGATGGCCACCGGCACCGCGGTGGGCTGGTAGCCGAAGCGCTGCTCGAAGGCCTGGAGTTCGGCGTCCTTCATCGTGCGACTCATGGGGCCGATGCCGGCGGTGCCCTCGGTGAGCGCCGGCGGCGCGGTGGACGAGCCGGCCGCCTGGATCTGGATATTGAGATTGGGATACTGGCGCTTGTAGCTCTCGGCCCAGAGCGTGACCAGGTTGGCCAGGGTGTCGGAGCCCACGCTCGACAGATTGCCGGAGATTCCGCTGACCTTCTGGTAGGCGGGGATGGCCGGGTCGACGCCCTCGGCCCGAGCGGTTGTGCCACCTAGCGCCAGGGCGAGCGCCACAGCGGTCAGCGGACCTTTGATGTCCATGCCGGATTCCTCGCGAGGATGGGAGACGGGCCTGGGCCGGCGACGCTCAGGCGCAAGCCGGCACTCGAAGCTCTGTACGAAAGATCGCCGAGCGAAGGTCAGGCAAGGCGAAAATCAGTGAGGAAGCGGACCGGGCTCGCGAACGAGTTTACGAGGGGTAAATGAGCATTCCGAGCTGATTTTTAACGCAGCATCACCGAGCGCAGGCATTTTTCGTACAGAGCCTAGGCGCGCATTGTGACGGATTTATGAGCCAGCGCCAGCCGCCCCGGCAGGTTCGACTAGGCTGCAAGGGAGCCTGCGCTGCACCACCCTGGCGCAGACCTGGCCGCTGGCTCCGCCACGACCGCCCAGGCACGCGGCCTTCGCGGGCCGGACCACCATTTGCATAGCTAAGCATTCATCTCAGTGCAGAGGAACGCACCATGGCCCAGGCTCTTCCGACGTCCTCCTCCCCCGCCGACGCCACTCCCGCCAGCGCGGGCGCCACGCCCTCGCGCGCCAAGCTGATCGCCGCGGCCAGTCTCGGCAACGGCCTGGAGATGTTCGACTTCACCGTCTTCAGCTTTTTCGCCGCCATCATCGGCCAGCTCTACTTTCCCTCGGACACTCCCTATGGCTCGCTGCTGATGGCGGTCGGGGTGTTTGGCGTCGGCTTCGTCATGCGCCCGCTGGGCAGCATGGTGCTGGGCGCCTATGCCGATCGCCACGGGCGCAAGCAGGCGATGCTGCTGACCATCACCCTGATGGGCCTGGGCAGCGCCCTGATCGCCTTTACCCCGACCCATGCCCAGATCGGCCTTGCCGCGCCGCTGATCCTGCTCGTGGGGCGCCTGCTGCAGGGCTTTTCCGCCGGCGGCGAGATCGGCGCCGCCACTACTCTGCTGCTGGAGTCGGCCAGTCCCGGCCGGCGCGGCTTCCATGTCAGCTGGCAGGTGATCAGCCAGGGCGGCAGTGCCCTGCTCGGCGCCGCCCTGGGCGCCCTGCTCACCCGCAGCCTGTCCGAGACCGAGCTGCACGCCTGGGGCTGGCGCATCCCCTTCCTGGTCGGCTTGCTGATCATTCCGGTCGGCCTCTATATCCGCCGCCAGGTGGACGAGACCTGGAGCGGCGCCGGCACGGTCGAGGGCGGTCCGGTGCGCGCCTTTCTGCGCGAGCATCCGCGGCGCTTCGGCCTGGGCCTGCTGATCGTGATGTCGGCGACCCTGCTGACCTACCTGATGCAGTTCTACATGCCCACCTACATGACCCGCATCGTCGGCCTGCCGGCCACCAGCGCCTACCTGGCCGGGGTGGCCTCCAGCGCCGTGCAGATGGCCGCCGCCCTGGCCGCCGGGCTGCTGCTGGATCGCTTCGGGCGCTACAAGCCGGTGGCCCTGGTCAGCCTGGCGGTGGCCCTGCTGGGCATCTACCCGGCTTTCGTCTGGCTGAATGACCCCACCACCCAGGGCCTGGCCTTCGCCGCCCGCTTCGTGGTGATCACCGCCATGAGCGTCAACATGACCGCCGGGCTGCTGCTGATCCTCGCCGGCCTGCCGCGGCCGGTGCGCGCCACGGGGCTGGCCATGACCTACGCCCTGGCGGTGACCCTGTTCGGCGGCACCGCCCAGTTCATCGCCACCTGGCTGATCGAGGCCACCGGCAGCCCGCTCGCCCCGGCCTGGTACCTGATCGTCATGCTGCTGATAGGATGGCTGGCACTGCTGAGCTATCCCGAACGCCACCTGGATTGAGAGAGATCGCCATGAGCCTTGCCACTGCTGCGGATCAAGACGCCACCGCCCGTCATATCGCCGGCTACCTGCCGGAAATGGTCGCCCTGCGCCGCGACATCCACCGCCATCCCGAACTGGGTTACCAGGAGCAGCGCACCAGCGACCTGGTGGCCGCCGCCCTCGCGGGCTGGGGCTACGAAGTCCATCGCGGCCTGGGCGGCACCGGGGTGGTTGGCACCCTGCGCGCCGGCAGCGGCAGCAAGGTGCTGGGCATCCGCGCCGACATGGACGCCCTGCCGATCCTGGAAACCACCGGGCTCGACTACGCCAGCCAGCACCCGGGCCGCATGCATGCCTGCGGTCACGACGGCCACACCACCACCCTGCTCACCGCCGCCCGCTGCCTGGCCGAGACCCGCGCCTTCGACGGCACCCTGCACCTGATCTTCCAGCCGGCCGAGGAAGGCCTGGGCGGCGCCCTGAAGATGATGCAGGACGGCCTCTTCGAGCTGTTCCCCTGCGACCAGGTGTTCGGCCTGCACAACATGCCCGGTGTGCCCACCGGCAAGTTCTGCTTCGTCGACGGCGCCGCCATGGCCTCGTCCGACACCGCCCTCCTGCGCATCCGCGGCCAGGGCGGCCACGGCGCGGTGCCGGACAAGGCCGTCGACCCCATCGTCGCCAGTGCGGCCACGGTGATGGCGCTGCAGACCGTGGTCTCGCGCAACGTGGCGCCGCTGGACACCGCGGTGATCACCGTGGGCAGCATCCACGGCGGCGAGGCCTCCAACGTCATCCCCGATGCGGTGGAGATGAAGCTCACCATCCGCGCCTTCCAGGACAGCACCCGCGACCTGCTGGAGCAGCGTATCGGCGCCCTGGTCCGCGCCCAGGCGGAAAGCTTCGGCGCCACGGCCGAACTGGACTACCAGCGCGGCTATCCGGTGCTGGTCAACCACGACGGCCCCACCGCCTTCGCCCGCCAGGTGGCGGTCGAGCACTTCGGCGCCGAGGCCCTGCATCCCTTCGCGCCCATCCCGGCCAGCGAGGACTTCGCCTACATGCTGCAGCAGGTGCCCGGTTGCTACCTGTTCGTCGGCAATGGCCCGAGCGCCAACCTGCACAACGCGGCCTACGATTTCAACGACGCCCTGCTGCCGGTCGGCGCGCGTTACTGGGTCAAGCTGACCGAGGCCTTCCTCACCGTCTGAGGCGCCGCCTCGTCGGCACCCTCACCCGGGGTGCCGGCGACGGAATCTTCACGTGCGGGCCGCTAGACTGCAGGATCATTATCCAACCTCGAGAGGTCGCCATGCGACGTGTTCCGCGCCTGGGCTGGCGCCAGGGTCTGGCGCTGGGCGTCGCCGTGCTGGCGGCGGGGTTTGCCTATCCGGCCTGGCGACATTTCCATCCGGTCAGTGCGGCCGAGGGCTGGCGCTATCGGGAATTCGCCGCCGACATCCCCATGGTCAGCGCCCTGGCCCTGGATGCCGATGGCAGCCTGTTCGTCACCCAGGAATTCTCCAGTCGCCGCGGCAGCCTGCTGCGGCTGCTGTCCAGCGGCGAACGCCAGCCGGTGCTGGGCGAACTGTCCAAGCCCGATGGCCTGGTCATGTTCCAGGGCGGCCTGGTGGTCAGCCAGGAAGGCGGGCCGCTGCCGGTGTTTCTCCTGCGCGATGGCCAGCGCCAGGCCCTGTTCGACGGCAACGACGTCGAGGGCGTCGCCACCGATGGCCAGACCCTCTATGCCATCGAGGACCTGCCGCGCGGGCGTCTGCTCAGCTACGACCCGCTGCAACGCCGCCTGGCGGTGCTGCGCGACGGCCTGGAAGAAGGCGAAGGGGTGGCGCGCTGCCCGGATGGCCGGCTGTTCTATACCGAAAAGGCCAAGGGCTGGGTCAAGCAGTGGCAGCCCGGGGGTACCGATACCCTGGTCGCCGCGGGTCTCGACGCGCCGGGCTTCGTGCAGTGCTCGGCCGACGGCCTGTGGATCACCGAAGACGCCACCCACGGCGCCCGGGTGCTGCTGGTGCAGCCCGACGGCCAGCTGGTCACGGTGCTCTCACACCTGCGCTCGGCGCAGACCCTGATCCGCCGCGGCGACGGTCATTACCTGGTCGCCGAGCAGGGGCGCAACCGCATCCTGGAGTTGTCGCGAGAAGCCGGAGCCGACCGCTAGGGCGAGCGGCTCCGGGTACCTCAGGGCAGGCGATACACCAGACAGGGATTGCCGTTGAGGCGGCGACCCAGCACTGGGGTGAGATCGGCCAGCGGGGTGCTGGCCAGCAATTCACGGTCATCACGGGCGAGGATGATCCAGGCGCCGGACGGCAGGTGCGCCAGGTCCGCGACCTGCGGCCGGGCGATGAAGATCGGCTGCTCGTCGTGGTCCAGATTCATCATGTAGCGGATCGCCCAGCTGTCCTGACCGAGGCCGAAGAACACCAGGGGGCCCGGCTGCTGCTGGCGCAGACCCTCCACCTGCTGGACGAAGCCGCGGGTGTCGTACTGCAGGTCCTGGGCCGGCTCCACCACCGTGACCAGCATCAGCCACTGGGCGGCCAGCGCCAGGGCGCTCAGCGTGAGCAGGCGGCGGTTGCCGTGCAGCCGGCGCCAGCTGACCAGGGCGGCGAGCTGCAGGGCGACGAAGACCGGTACCAGCAATGCCAGGGAGACATCCGGCCAGTAGCCATGGCGCTGCCAGAGGTGACGACAGACCAGCATGGCCACCAGCGCCAGCCCGGGCAGCGCCAGCACCAGCGCTGTGTAGAGCGGCGCGACCCGGCGGAACGAGCCCTCGGCGCGCAGGAGGCCATGGGCGGCGATGGCGGCCAGGAAGGGCACCATGGGCACCACATAGTAGGCGCGCTTGAAGTGCGGGATGGACAACCCGACCAGGATCAGCAGACCGCTCCCGGCGAGGCCCAGCAGCAGGCGGCGCTGGGCGGTGTGCGGCCAGGCCAGCAGACGACGGCGCTCGGCCAGCAGCACCAGCAGCGCCAGCGGCAGTACCGGCAGATAGCGATACAGCCCCAGCTGCAAATAGAACCAGAAGGGCTTGCCGCTTTCGTCCAGTCGGCCAGTGACCTGCATGTGCCAGACCTCGGCGGCGAAGTCCGCCCCGCCCTCGTGATGGGCCAGCTGGATCAGCGTCCACCAGCCGAGGGCGAGCAAGGCCAGGCCGGCCAGGCCGTAGCCCAGCAGGCGCTGCACGGCGAGGGTGCGCCGCGCCGGCTCGCCCCAGGCGACCACCAGCCAGTAGAGGCAGACCACGCCACAGGGCTCGATCAGCCCCAGCGGGCCGCGGATGGCGAAGCCCAGGGCGAACAGCGGCAGTACCAGCAGACGGCGCAGCGGGCGGCCGTCGCGATCGGCGCTATGGAGCAGGTAGAAGCAGAGCAGCACCACCAGGGCGACCAGTTGGTCCAGGCAGACCGCGCGGGCCTTTTCCAGCCATTGCGGGGTCAGGGCCACCAGCAGCACCGTGAGCAGCGCCCAGGCGCGGCGGGTGTCGGCCAGCAGGCGATAGGTCAGCGCCAGCACCGCGGCCGAGGCCAGGGCGGTAGGCAGGACGTTGGCCAGGTGATTGGGCGCGCCGATCACCCGCGCGGCCAGCCAGCTCAGCCAGGTGGCGGTGCCGGGATAGTCCGGATAGGGCTGGCCGTAGGTGGTGGCGAAAAAGGACGGGCCATGGCGAAACATCTCGCCGAGGAAGACCGCCCAGCGACCGTCGAAGCCCTGGGGCGCCTGGTTCCAGATGCCGAGGGTGAACATCAGGGTGGCGACCACCCCGAGCAGCAGGCTTTCGCGGCGCAGGCGACTGGCCGCCGGCAGCGCGTAGAGGGGCGCGCTGCGTGGGGTCAGGGGCATGGGCGAGACCATCAGGCGGCATCCACGCGGCGGGCGACCTGGGGACCGCCCAGGGCGGCGCCACGCCCGATGGCGAAGTATTCGATGCCGCGGCGCTCCATGCGCTCGGGATCGAACAGGTTGCGACCGTCGAAGATCACCGGCTGGTTGAGCTGGCGGGCGATCAGATCGAAGTCCGGTGCCTTGAACTGCTGCCATTCGGTGCAGATGACCAGGGCATCGGCCCCGGCCAGGGCGGCCTCGGGGGTGCCCATCAGCGCCAGGCGCTCGTCGTGGCCATAGAGGCGCTGGGCCTCGGCCATGGCCACCGGATCGAAGGCGCGCACCTTGGCGCCGGCCTCCCAGAGGGCCTCCATCAGCACCCGGCTGGGCGCATCGCGCATGTCGTCGGTGTTGGGTTTGAAGGCCAGCCCCCAGAGGGCGAAGGTACGGCCGCGCAGGTCACCGTCGAAGTAGGTGTTGATGCGCTCGAACAGCTTGGTCTTCTGGCGCACGTTGATGGCTTCCACGGCGCGCAGCAGATCCAGCTCCACGGCGTTTTCCTCGCCGGTGCGGATCAGCGCCTGCAGGTCCTTGGGGAAGCAGGAGCCGCCGTAGCCGCAGCCCGGGTAGATGAAGTGGTGGCCGATGCGCGGATCGGCGCCGATGGCCTGGCGCACCGCCTCGATGTCGGCGCCGACGTGCTCGGCCAGTTCGGCGATCTGGTTGATGAAGCTGATCTTGACCGCCAAGAGGCTGTTGGCGGCGTACTTGGCCAGCTCGGCGCTGCGCAGGTCCATGCACTGGATGCGGTCATGGTTGCGGTTGAAGGGCGCATAGAGTTCGCGCATCACGTCGCGGGCCACCGGCGAATCGGTGCCCACCACGATGCGATCGGGCTTCTTGCAGTCGGCGATGGCGGCGCCTTCCTTGAGGAATTCCGGATTGGAGACCACCTCCACGTGCAGGGTGCGACCCTCTTCGGCGAGCACCTCGTGGATCAGCGCGCGGACGCGGTCGCCGGTGCCCACCGGCACGGTGGACTTGTTCACCACCAGCAGCGGATCGCGGGACACCGGCTGGCCGATCAGCGGCTCGCGCCGCAGGCGGGCGATGGTTCCGGCCACGGCGAAGACGGCGGACAGATCGGCCGAGCCGTCGGCCGCCGGCGGGGTGCCGACGGCGATGAACTGCACGGCGCCATGGGCCACGGCCTCGGCGGCCTCGTGGGTGAAAACCAAGCGCCCGGCGGCCAGGTTGCTGCGCACCAGCTCTTCCAGACCCGGCTCATAGAGGGTCACCTCGCCGCGCTTGAGCTTGTCGATCTTGGCGCGATCGATGTCCATGCACACCACCTGGTGGCCGACTTCCGCCAGCACGGCGGCCTGCACCAGACCCACGTAGCCGATGCCGAAAACGCTGATGTTCATAGGGTATTCCTCAGGGTGGGAGCGGCGCTGGCGCGGGGCCCGCCGACGAGGGCGACGCCGGCCACGACCAGCGCGACGCCCAGGGTTTTCCAGGGGGTGAAGGATTCGGCGGCGCCTGGCAGCCAGGCCGCGCCGAGGTGAACGAAGACGTAGGAGAGGCCGAGCGCCGCATAGGCGCGGCCCAGCGGCAGGCGCGCCAGGGCCGCCAGCCAGGCCAGCAGCGACAGGCCGTAGCAGAGGATGCCCAGGGCCAGCAGCAGCCCGGCCGCGTCGAACAGCGCCGACGGCGTGCTCAGCCAGGTGGCCATCGCCGGCAGCCGCACCAGGGCGGCGCGCAGAGACAGTTGCGCGAGGGTGGTGAGCAGGATGCTCAGGCCGAGCGGCAACAGGCCGTTCATAGCTGGCCTCCCAGCAGGGCGGCGCCGGCGACGATGCACAGGCAGCCACACCAGGCGCGGGCATCCACCGCCTCACCGAACACCAGGCGCGCCAGCAGGGTCACCGCCAGGGTGTTGAGCGAGAGCAAGGGATAGGCGACGCCCACCGGCACCCGCTGCAGCACCGCGCACCAGACCAGCAGGGCCAGGCCCAGGCAGACTAGGGCGCCCCACAGCCAGGGCGAGCGCAGTCGCGCGGCCAGGGCATTGCCGGCGGTCACCGCGCGCTTCTGGCCCAGTTGGCCGGCGCAGGTGAGGCCGATCACCACGGCGATCAGCAGGCCGTCGAGGGCGGTCATGGCGCCGGCCTCGGATAGACCAGCAGCACCAGGCGCTCGCTGGCGATGCTCTCGCCGGGCTCGGGCAGGCTGTCGAGCAGCTGGCGATCACTGGGGCCGTCGACCCGCAAGAGGATGGCCACCGGACCCTGGTCGCGATGGGCGGCGAGCCAGGCGGCCAGGTCGCGCTCTTCGATCAGGCGACCGCTGGCCGGCTCGCGGGCGAAGCCGTACTTGAGCTCGCCCGGACCGCCCACCAGCACCACGTCGTCGCGGTGGGTGGCCCAGGCCAGGCTGGCGGCCACGCCGAGGTCGTTGCTGACCAGCAGGCCGGCATTCTTGAAATGACCGAGCTGGGCCTGGATGAAGGTGCTTGGCAGCTTGTTGTCGACCAGGCTGTTGGGCAGGGCGATGGACAGCAGCGGCAGCAGCACCCAGAGCGCCAGGGCCGGCGCCAGCAGGGTGCGCCGCGGCCAGACCAGGGTGGCCAGGCCGGCCAGCAGCAGTGCCAGGGGCGCCAGCAGGGCCAGGGCGCGGGTCAGGCCTTCGCCGCTCTCGTAGAGGCGACCGCCATAGATCAGCAGGGCGGCAACACCGGCCAGGCCCAGCAGCAGATTGCACAGGCCGTTCAGGCGCAGGGCGCCGGTGGCGTCGCGCCGGCCCGCCTCCAGCAGGGTGCGCGCCAGCAGCGGCACCAGGGCGGCCAGGGTCGGCAGCAGGTAGGTGGGCAGCTTGCCGCGGCTGAAGCTGAAGAACAGCAACTGGCCGACCACGGCGATGCCGAGGAAGGCGGTACCGGCATGGCGGCGCTCCTGCCAGGTCCGGCCCAGGGTACGCGGCAAGAGGCCGGCCCAGGGCAGGATGGCCAGCAGCAGCACCGGGCCATAGAACCAGAACGGCCGCTCGTGCTGGGCATCCTGGCCGGCGAATCGCTGGATGTGCTCGTGCCAGAAGAAGAAATTCCAGAAATCCGCATCGCGCCGGGCCACCAGCAGTGCCCAGGGCGCCACCACCAGGATCGCCACCAGCACCGCCAGGGGGCCGCGGCGGAGCAACTCGCCCAGGCGCCGCTGGAGGAAAAAGAAGGGCACGGCCACCAGTACCGGCAGCACCAGGGCGAGAAAGCCCTTGGTCAGCAGGCCGCAGCCACAGGCCAGTCCCAGCAGCGCCCACTGGCCCAGGGCCGCGCTACGGGTTTCGGCGGCCTGGGCCTGCCAGAGGGCGAGCAGCGCCAGCGCCATCCAGAAGGCGAACTGGGCGTCGAGGGTGACGTAGGTGGCCAGCCCCGCCACGGCCACGCAGGAGAGATAGACCACCCCGGCGAGCAGCGCCAGCGGGCGGTCCTGCCAGATCAGCCGGGTCAGGCGCGCCACCAGGGCGGCGGTGGCGAGACTGGCCAGCAGTGGCACCAGGCGCACGCTCAGCAGCGAATCACCGAGCCAGGCCTGGGCGATGGCCTGGGTCCAGTAGCCGCCGATGGGTTTCTCGAAATACGGCAGGCCGAGGAAGTGCGGCACCACCCAGTCGCCACGCCGCCAGAGTTCCTGGGCGATCTGCGCATAGCGCGACTCGTCCGGAATCCACAGGCCGCGCCAGGCCAGCGGCAAGGCATAGGCCAGCAGCGCCAGCGGCAGCAGCATCCACAGGCGCCGCCGACTCATGCCTGCACGCCCAGCCAGCCCTGGCGTCCGGCCAGGCTGCCGCGCACCAGATTGCCGGCGGGCAACTGGCGCGGATCGGCCGGCAGGCGGTCGCCCAGGGTCAGGAACAGGACGCCCTCCTCCCGCGCCGCCTTGAGCAGCGCGCGGAAGTCCTCGGCGAAGGCGATGCCTTCCACCTCGGCGTGCAGGGTGTAGACGTTGAGTGCCCCCGGACGGAAGCGCTTGAGCAGATAGTTGTTCCAGTCACCGGCGGCCAGCTCCGGGCCGACCACCTCGTCGAAGGTGGGCATGTCCACCGGCACCTGGGGGGTGCCGTGGCTGCCGTTGCCCAGCCGCGGGCGGAACAGCGCACTGCCGCGGCAATCGCTGTTGTACCTGAGGCCGAAGGCTTCCTTGGCCAGCACCACGCGCGGATCGGCGCGCCAGCCGGCGGCGGCGGAGCAGTCCACCTTGCCACCGAGGATGTCTTCCAGGGCCTGCAGGCCACGGCCGAATTCGGCGCCCAGGCGCTCCAGGCTCCAGCTGCCGGTATGGGCCTGCCAGGCGTGGTGGTCCCACGCGTGCAGCCCGACCTCGTGGCCGCGGGCGCGGGTCTCGCGCATCAGGTGACCGAGGTCGCGGCCGATGGGGCGACCCGGCCAGGCGGTGCCGGCCAGCAGGATGTCCCAGCCGTAGAGGCTGGCGGCCTTGGATCTGAGCATCTTCCACAGGAAGGTGGGCTTCACCAGGCGCCAGAGGTGGCGCCCCATGTTGTCCGGCCCGACGCTGAAGAAGAAGGTGGCCTTGACCCCGGCTTCGTCCAGCAGGTCGAGCAGCCGCGGTACCCCTTCGCGGGTGCCGCGATAGGTGTCCACGTCGATGCGCAGGCTGGCCGGGATCAGGGTGTTCATCAGGCCTCCCGCTGCGCCATGGCTTCGCGCAGGAAGAAGTCCAGCGTCTTGCCGACGGTGGCGGCCATGGCGGTGCTCGGCTGCCAGTCGATCAGGCGGCGGGCGTTCTCCACGCTGGGCTTGCGGTGGGCCACGTCCTGGTAGCCGTCGCCATAGAAGCTCTTGCTCTCCACCTCGCGGAAGCCGGCGAAGGGCGGGAATTCATGGCGCAGCGGATGGGCCTCGAACTGGGCCAGCAGCTCTTCGGCCAGCTCGCGGATGCTCGCTTCGTTGTCCGGATTGCCGATGTTGATGATCTGGCCGTCGCAACGACCGCCCTGGTTCTCGATGATGCGGAACAGCGCCTCGATGCCGTCGTCGACGTCGGTGAAGCAGCGCTTCTGGGCGCCGCCGTCGACCAGCTTGATCGGGGTGCCTTCCACCAGGTTGAGGATCAGCTGGGTGATGGCGCGGGAGCTGCCGATGCGCGCCGAGTCCAGACGATCCAGACGCGGACCCATCCAGTTGAACGGGCGGAACAGGGTGAATTTCAGGCCCTTGGCGCCGTAGGCCCAGATGACCCGGTCGAGCAGCTGCTTGGAGACCGAGTAGATCCAGCGCTGCTTGTTGATCGGGCCGACCACCAGGTTGGAGCGGTCTTCGTCGAAGCGCTCGTCCTGGCACATGCCGTACACCTCGGAGGTGGACGGGAAGATCACGCGCTTTCCGTACTTCACGCAGTGGCGAACGATCTTGAGGTTTTCCTCGAAGTCCAGTTCGAACACGCGCAGCGGATTGCGGGTGTATTCGATGGGGGTGGCGATGGCCACCAGCGGCAGCACCACGTCGCACTTCTTGATGTGGTACTCCAGCCACTCGGTGTGGATGGAGATGTCGCCTTCCACATAGTGGAAATTCGGATCGGCCTTGAGCCGCTCGATGGCGTCGGAGCCGATGTCCAGGCCATAGACCTCGTACTCGCCGTCGGCCAGCAGGCGTTCGGAAAGGTGGTTGCCGATGAAACCGTTGACGCCGAGGATCAGCACCCGGGTGCGGCGCTTGGCGCGGCGATCCTGGCGGTGCAGGCGGGCACCGGCCACCAGGCCGGCTTCGCGGGCCAGTTGCGGACCGGACAGATAGAGGCCGTTGTCACCCAGCTGGCCGGCCTGGATTTCCAGGACGCCTTCGCCACAGGCGATGCGCAGCGGCTCCAGGCTCAGCACGCTGCCGGGGGCCTGGTCATGGGCTTCCTGGCGCG
Organism: Pseudomonas flavocrustae; assembly: GCF_029872515.1. Classification (NCBI taxonomy): domain Bacteria; kingdom Pseudomonadati; phylum Pseudomonadota; class Gammaproteobacteria; order Pseudomonadales; family Pseudomonadaceae; genus Pseudomonas; species Pseudomonas flavocrustae. The sequence goes on from NZ_JAPDIQ010000007.1 coordinate 345,754, forward strand.
CCTGGGCGCTCCAGACGATCAGCTTGCGATCACCGATCCAGCCGAAGGCGCCCGGATAGGGTTGGGTCACGGCGCGCACCAGGTTGCCCAGCTCCACCGCCGGACGGCTCCACTCCAGCTCGCCATCGGCGGCGCTGCGGCGGCCAAAGGTGGTGGCCTGGCTCTCGTCCTGCTCGCGCTCGGTCAGGCGGCCTTCGGCCAGGGCCGGCAGGCTGTCGCGCAGGAGCGTCTGGCTGGCTTCGCGCAGCTTGGCGTGCAGGGTCAGGGCGGTGTCGTCGGCGGCGATGGTGACGCGCTGCTGGGCGACGATGGCGCCGGCGTCGGCGCGCTGGACCATGCGGTGCAGGGTCACGCCGGTCTCGGTCTCGCCGTTGACCAGCACCCAGTTGGCCGGGGCGCGACCGCGATAGCGCGGCAGCAGCGAGCCGTGCAGGTTGTAGGCGCCGCGCTTGGCGCAGGCCAGGACGTCGTTGGACAGCAGGTTGCGGTAGTAGAAGGAGAAGATGAAATCCGGCTCCAGGGCGCGGATGCGCTCGACCCAGATCGGGTGGTTGACGTCTTCCGGGGCATGCACCGGGATACCGTGGCGGGCACAGAGCTGGGCCACCGAACCAAAGAAGCGGTTCTCGCTCGGGTCATCCGGGTGGGTGAAGACGGCGGCGATGGGATAGCCGGCCTGGATCAGCGCGGCGAGGCCGGCGCAGCCGATGTCGTGGTAGGCGAAGACGATGGCGGTTTTCATCAGGGGCTTTCCTGTTACTGGACCTGGCGCAGCGGCGCCGGCGAAGGAGAAAGGGTGGCGGCGCGGATCACTTGTTCCACGTGGAACCGGGGCCGGGCACGGACGTCGTGGTACACCCGGCCGAGGTACTCGCCGAGCAGACCGAGGCCGACGAACTGGGCGCCGGTAAAGATGAACAGCACGGCGAACAGCGAGAACACGCCATCGGCCGCCCACTCGGCGCCGTGGGTGACGCGCAGCACCAGCAGCAGCGCGGCGAAGAGGAAACCGAAGATGGCCAGGCCACCGCCGAACAGGCTGAGCATGCGCAGCGGGGTGGTGGTCATGCAGGTCAGCAGGTCGAACATCAGGTTGATCAGCTTGAGGAAGCCGTACTTGGAATCCCCGTGTTCGCGCTCGGCGTGGGCCACCTCGATCTCGGTGGTGTGGCGGGCGAAGCTGTTGGCCAGGATCGGGATGAAGGTGCTGCGCTCGTGGCAGGCCAGCATCGACTGCACCACCTGGCGGCGATAGGCGCGCAGCATGCAGCCGTAGTCGCGCATGGCGACGCCGGTGGAGCGCTGCACGGCGCGATTGATCAGCCGCGACGGCAGGGTGCGCAGATAGGAATCCTGGCGCTGCTGGCGCACGGTGCCGACCACGTCGTAGCCCTGGGCGGCGGTGTGCACCAGGCGCGGGATCTCTTCCGGCGGATTCTGCAGGTCGGCGTCCAGGGTGATGATCAGATCGCCACGGGCCTGTTCGAAGCCGGCGAGGATCGCCGAGTGCTGGCCGTAGTTGCGATTGAGCAGCACCGCCACGACCGGGCTGTCCGGCTCGCTGGCGGCCTGCTGCAGCAGTTCGGCGCTGCGGTCGCGGCTGCCGTCGTCGACCAGGATGATTTCCACCTGGCAATCCAGCAGGCGGCAGGCGGCGCAGGTGCGGCGCAGCAGTTCCGGCAGGCTGGCTTCTTCGTTGTAGACGGGGATCACCACGGATACCCGGTCGATGGCATAGGGCTTCATGCACCTTTCTCCAGCAGGTCTTCGATGGCACCGACCACGCGGTCGACGTCGGCGAGGGTCATGTCGGGAAACAGCGGGATGGAGCACAGCCGGGCCGAATTCCATTCGCTGTTGGGCAGCGCCAGCTCCGGCCAGCGCTCGCGGTACCAGGGGTGCAGGTGGGTGGCGGTGAAATGGATGCCGGTGCCGATGCCGCGCGCCTTGAGGCCGGCCATGAAGGCTTCGCGCTCCATTCCGCACCGCTCGGGGCAGATGCGCAGGATGTAGAGGTGCCAGGCGTGGGTCTGGGCGTAGTCGGGCAGCGAAAGTGGGGCGACCGGCAGGTGCGCCAGGCGCTGGGTGTAGGCCTGGGCCAGCAGCCGGCGGCGGCTGTTGATGTCGCCCAGGCGATCCAGCTGTACCAGTGCCAGGGCGGCGTGGATGTCCGAGAGGTTGTACTTGAAGCCGGGCTCCTGCACCTGGGCCTGGGGCTTGCGGCCCAGGGCGTGACGGTCAAAGGCATCCACCGCCAGGCCGTGGAATTTCAAGCGGCGCACCCGCTCGGCCAGGGTGGCGTCGTCGGTCACCAGCATGCCGCCTTCGGCGCAGGTCAGGTTCTTGATGGCGTGAAAGCTGAAGATGGCGGTGCCGCGCTGGCCGATGGACTCGCCTTGGTAGCGGGTGCCGGCGGCGTGGGCGGCGTCCTCGATCAAGGCCACGCCATGCTCGCGGGCCAGGGCGCGCAGCGGGGTCAGGTCACAGCTGGCGCCGGCGTAGTGCACCGGCACGATGGCCTTGGTGCGCGGGGTGATGGCGGCGGCCACCTGCTCGGCGGAGACCATCAGGGTGTCGCGGTCGACGTCGACGAACACCGGGGTGGCGCCGATCAGGGTGATCATGTTGGCGGTGGAGACCCAGGTCAGCGAGGGGGTGATCACCTCGTCGCCCGGGCCAATGTCCAGCGCCAGCAGGGTCACGTGCATGGCCGCGGTGGCCGAGCACAGGGCCACGGCGTGGGCGGCGCCCACCGAATCGGCGAAGCGCTCTTCCAGCAGGTTGGCCTGGGGCCCGGTGGTGATCCAGCCCGAGGTCAGCACCTTGCTCACCGCGGCCACTTCCTCGGCGCCGATGCTGGGCCGCGAGAACGGCAGGAAAGGCTCGTCCAGCTGACGCGGGGCGGTGCTCTGGGACAGATCGGTCATGGCGGCTCATCCGAAGCGAGGGGCGCCGGGACAGGACAGCCGACGCGATGAGCCCAGGCTAAGGCGTCTTGCCTTACGGCCCCCTTAGCGCAACCTGACAACTGCCTGACAGCCGGTCAGCTCGCTGGCCACCCCCGTGAACCTCTTGGCAAAACAAGGGCTTAGCCCGTGACGAAGGGGGTGCCGGTGGTCGGTGGGAGGCCTAGAATGCTGACCCCTGCCGCCTTGGCAGTCCCGAACCTGACACGAGAGACGACCGCGCCCATGCTGGACAACACCCTGAGCGAACTGGAAACCGCCATCCGCGGCCTGCTGCAGCACAACCAGCGCCTGACCGCCCGCACCCAGGAGCTGGAGCAGGCCCTGCTGGCCGCGCGCGAGGAAAACGACACCCTGCAACTGAGTCTGCTGGAGCAGGAAGAACACGGCGCCAGCACCCGCCAGCGCGTGGAAGGCCTGCTGGCCCTGCTCTCCGCCCAGTCCGTCGAGCAGGCGGTAGCCGCCGACGCCGAGCAGCGCCACGCGGCCAGCGTCGAGTGACGACCGCCAACGCGGACGACGAGGTGGAGGTGCTTGGTCGCCGCTACCGTTTCAAGGTGGCCGAAGGCGACCGCGCCGCCCTGCAACAGGCCGCCGCCCGCCTGCGCGACGAACTGGTCGCCATCCAGGGCGATCGCCGCCGCGGTGATGCCATCGAGCTGCTGGTGCTGGCCGCCCTGCGCCTGAGCCTGGACACCGCCGCCGACGCCGGCGCCCTGACCGCCCTCGACACCCGCCTCCAGGCCCTGACCGCCGAGGTACGGGCGACGCAGGAGGCCTAGCCTCATCCACGGAAGCACGGCACCCGCGCCGCTCTGCCCCCTCTCCCCCTGGGAGAGGGCTGGGGTGAGGGCGCCGCTCCAGCATAGGCTCGACTCCGCCGCGTTGGGCTTCGACGATGGCGCCGTCTCAACCCAACCTACCAAAGCCACAGGCTCCGCCTGCGCGCGACTCCGTAGCGTGGATGACGGCTCGGCCTCATCCACGGGAGCACGGCACCCGCGTGGAAAACGCTCCGCGGTTTTCCACCCTACGCCGGACGCCCCCTCTCCCTCGGGGAGAGGGTTGGGGTGAGGGCCACCTCCACTCCCTCATTCCCGCGCAGCTGCCCTGCCCCGCTCATCTTGACCACTCCGCGACCCCGTGCGAGCTTCGGGGCCCTTTCCCTGCCCTGGAGGTCCGTCATGTCGGGTGTTCGCTGGCTCGCCCTGCCGCTCTTGAGTATCGCCCTCGGCGCCCAGGCCGCACCGGCGCCGCTGCCGGCCCTGCTGGACGCCATGGCCCAGCGCCTGACGCTGGCCGATCAGGTCGCCCGCAGCAAGCACGACAGCGGAAAGCCGGTGCTGGACGAAGTCCGCGAACGCCAGGTGCTGCAGGACGTCGCCCAGGCCGCGCCCGCCGCCAGCGTCTCCCCGGCCACCGCCCAGATATTTTTCGCCGCCCAGATGGAAGCCAACAAGCTGGTGCAATACGGCCTGCTGCAGGCCTGGCGGCGCAACGAACAGCCGCTGCCCGCCAGCACGACGGACCTAACGGCACTCAGAACCCAGCTGAGCGAACTCCAGGCCAGGCTGCTCGGTGGTCTCGCCGCCACCGGCGAAGTGCGCGCCGCCGCGGACTGCCCGGCGCAGCTGGATCGCGCCCTCGCCGCCCATCTCGCCGCCGCACACCCCGATGATCTCCACCGCCTGGCCCTGGTGCGGGCGCTGGGCGATTTCTGCACCCTGCCCCGCTGAGAGCCTGTGCATAATCGGCGGCACGGCGACCGAACCGCGTTGAATCCAAGGACTCCCCATGCACATCCTGCTCGTCGAAGATGACGCCACCCTGGCCGACGGCATCCGCCGCGTCCTGGAAGGCCATGGCATGCAGGTCGACCTCCTGCGCAACGGCGCCGAGGCCGACGCCTGGCTGCGTACCACCCGCTTCGCCGTGGTGGTGCTGGACATCGGCCTGCCCGGTGGCCTGGACGGCTTCGAGGTGGTCCGCCGCCTGCGCCAGCGTGGCAGCGACCAGCCGGTGCTGCTGCTCACCGCCCGCGACGCCATCGACGACCGGGTGCACGGCTTCGAGGTGGGCGCCGACGACTACCTGGTCAAGCCCTTCGCCGTGCCCGAGCTGGTGGCGCGGATCAAGGCGCTGGTCCGCCGCGCCGGTGGCCAGAACAGCGCCGACCTCGCCCTCGGCGCCCTGCGCCTGGACACCGCCGCCCACCAGGCGCGCCTCGGCGACACCCCGCTGGATCTCTCGGCCCGCGAGTGGGCGGTGCTCGAACACCTGCTGCGCCAGGCCGGCAAGGTGGTCTCCAAGCAGCAGATCATCGACGCCCTGGCCCCCTGGGGCAGCGAGGACCTGACCCACAACGCCGTGGAGGTCTATGTCTCGCGGCTACGGTTGAAACTGGCCGACTCCGGGGTCGGCATCCGCACCGTGCGCGGCTTCGGCTATCGCCTGGAAGAAGCCGCGCCATGACCGCCACCGCGCCCAGCCTGCGTCGGCGGCTGCTGAAATGGCTGGTGCTGCCGGTGCTGCTGGTCAATCTCGGCGGCGCCGTGGTCAGCTACCAGTTCGCCCGCAAACCGGCCTTCAGCGCCCTGGACGGCGATCTCACCGATGCGGCGATCCTGCTGCTCGAACAGCTGGAAGTGGATGGCAACGGCCGCCTGTGGCTGCCGACGGAAGCCGACTACCTGCTGCGCCACAACAGCCACGACCACGTCTGGCTGGCGGTGCGCAGCCTCGACGGCCAGCTGCTGTTCGGCGATGCCGCCATGCCGGTCCAGGAGATCACCGACGAGATGCGCGACGGCCATACCACCGCCCTGCGCACCCGCATCAACGATCGCTCGGTGTTCATGGTCGGCCGCCTGGGCGTGGTGGCCGGGCAACCGGTGGTGGCCAGCGTGGCCCAGACCCTGAGTCGCCACACCGCCGCCCTGCAGCGCATGGTGCTGACTCTGGTGGCGGTGCAGATCCTGGTCGCCCTGCTGATCGCCGCCCAGCTGCTCTGGGCGGTACGCCGGGGCCTCAAGCCCCTGGAACGGCTGGAGCGTCAGCTCGACAGCCGCCACTACGATGACCTGGCGCCGCTGCGCGAAGAGGGCGCGCCGCGCGAACTGGGCACCTTCGTCACCGCGCTCAACGGTCTGCTGCTGCGCATCCGCGAGGGGGCGCGCAACCAGCGCGCCTTTCTCGACGACATGGCCCACCAGCTGCGCACCCCGCTGGCCGGCATCAGCACCCTGACCCAGTGGCTGCGCCAGCGCCATGCCGGCGATGCCGAAAGCGCCGCCGCCCTGGCGCAACTCCAGGCCGCCACCGAGCGCATGACCCGCCAGACCAACCAGTTGCTGACCCTGGCCCGTGCCGCCACCGCGCGGCTGGAAAGCCCGCCGCGCGAGCCCCTGCGGCTGGATGAACTGATCGGCGCAGCCATGCCCAGCCAGCTGTCCCAGGCCGATGGCCACGGCATCGACCTGGGCTACGAACTGGAGCCGCAGACCGTGCAGGGCAATGCCTTCCAGCTGCGCGACCTGCTCGACAACCTGGTCGACAACGCCCTCAGATACAGCCCGCGTGGCGGTCAGGTCACGGTGCGGCTGCGCGGCCAGGCCGGGGCCACGGTGCTGGAAGTGGAAGACGACGGCCCGGGCATTCCCGAGGCGGAACGCGAGCGGATCTTCGAGCGTTTCTATCGCCTCGACAGCGGCATCCATGGCACCGGCCTGGGCCTGGCCATCGTCCGCGACATCGCCACCGCCCATGATGCCGGCATCGAACTGGCGACCGCCACCGGCGGCCACGGCCTGCGCGTGGCCATCCATTTCCCGCCCCTGGTCGTGCCGCCGGTGGAGGCTTCTTAGGTTGGCTGGAAAGCGACCCTCACCCCAACCCTCTCCCCAAGGGAGAGGGGGCTATCCGGCCTGCCCCTGCACCCTCGTAGGTTGGGCTGAGCGCAGCGAAGCCCAACACACCTAGCCTCATCCCCTAACGCCCCCGCCACCC